>CAZVCG010000024.1:17171-24999 GCA_964626265.1 uncultured Rhodospirillaceae bacterium
CTCACGTACTTTAATGAATGTGCGCTGCGCCCCGGTTCTCGAAAAACCGCGATTTTCGTCTCGGCCTGATGTGATTGTCTTTTGGGTGCTTGAAACAAGGTAAGACAGGGTTTGGAATGGCAAGGAATCGTTTGTTTTTTTCTAACTCAATGCCATTGCACCTTTGAAAATCCTCCCTATATTACCCCTCAGATACGGTCGCGTTGCGTTAGGGCAACCGATTGAAAATAAAGGATAAAGATCATGGCAAAAGTTATCGGCATCGACCTCGGCACCACGAACTCCTGCGTGGCGGTCATGGAAGGCACCACGGCAAAGGTCATCCCCAATTCCGAAGGGGCTAACACGACTCCCTCTATCGTCGCCTTTACGGGCAGCGGCGAGCGTCTTGTCGGTCAAAGCGCCAAGCGTCAGGCGGTGACGAATCCCTCGAACACTCTGTTCGCCATCAAACGTCTTATTGGCCGCCGTTTCGACGATCCGATGGTCCAAAAAGACATGGGGCTTGTTCCGTACAAGATCGTGAAGAACGGCAACGGCGACGCGTGGGTCGAAGCTAACGGCAAGAATTACAGTCCCAGCGAAATCTCAGCCTTCATATTGATGAAGATGAAGGAAACGGCCGAAGCCTATCTCGGCGAAAAGGTGACGCAAGCCGTCATCACGGTTCCCGCTTATTTCAACGACAGCCAGCGCCAAGCGACGAAGGACGCGGGCAAGATCGCGGGTCTTGAAGTGCTGCGCATCATCAACGAACCCACAGCGGCTGCGCTTGCCTACGGCATGGAAAAGAAAAAGGCCGGCACCGTGGCGATTTATGACCTCGGCGGCGGCACGTTCGACGTATCGATTCTCGAAATAGGCGACGGCGTTTTTGAAGTGAAATCGACGAACGGCGATACGTTCCTCGGCGGCGAAGACTTCGACGCGCGTATCATCGACTTCCTCTGCGACGAATTCAAAAAAGATCAGGGCATCGATTTGCGTCAGGACCGTTTGGCCCTCCAACGTCTGAAAGAGGCTGCCGAAAAGGCCAAGATCGAGTTGTCGTCGTCCATGCAGACGGAAGTCAATTTGCCGTTCATCACGGCGGATCAGGCCGGGCCGAAGCATCTCAGCGTGAAACTTTCGCGCGCCAAGCTGGAAGCCTTGGTTGACGATCTCGTCCAAAAGACGATCGAGCCGTGCCGCAAGGCGTTGAATGATGCCGGGCTGAAGCCTTCTGACATCAATGAAGTGATCCTCGTGGGCGGCATGACGCGTATGCCAAAAGTCATAGAAACGGTTAAGCAGCTTTTCGGGCGCGATCCGCACCGCGGCGTGAATCCGGACGAAGTCGTGGCCGTGGGCGCGGCCATTCAGGGTGGCGTGCTTAAGGGCGACGTGAAAGACGTGCTGTTGCTTGACGTGACGCCGTTGTCGCTCGGCATTGAAACCCTCGGCGGCGTCTTCACGCGTCTTATTGATCGCAATACGACGATCCCGACGAAAAAGAGCCAGGTTTTCTCGACCGCCGAAGACAACCAGAACGCGGTGACGATCCGCGTGTTTCAGGGTGAGCGCGAGATGGCCGCAGATAACAAATTGCTGGGCCAGTTCGATTTGGTCGGCATTCCGCCCGCGCCGCGCGGCATTCCTCAGATCGAGGTGACGTTCGACATCGACGCCAACGGCATCGTGAGCGTGACGGCCAAGGACAAGGCGACGAACAAGGAACAGCAAATCCGCATTCAGGCTTCGGGCGGTTTGTCCGACGCCGATATCCAGAAGATGGTCAAGGAAGCGGAATCGCACGCCGCGGAGGACAAGCAGCGCCGCGAAGCCGTCGATGCGCGCAACCATGCGGACGCCTTGGCTTACACGACGGAAAAGACGCTCAAGGACAATGCGGATAAGATCCCGCCGTCGGATAAAGCCGCCGTAGAGCAAGCCTTGGCGGATTTGAAAGCCGTCATGGACTCCAACGACGCCGCCGCCATCCGCAGCAAGACGGACGCGCTGGCGCAAGTGTCGATGAAGCTTGGCGAGGCTATGTATAAGAGCCAAGGCGATGCGGCTGGGGCGAACGGCGGAACCACCGAACCGCCTCCGAGCGAGCCGGGCGTCGTGGATGCCGATTTCGTCGAAGTCAAAGACGAGAAGAAGTAATTGAAAGGGGTCAGGGACCGGAGATCAGGGTTCAGGAACTTTCTCCTGTTTTGATTTTCGATCCGGCGGCCCTGAGAGAATGCTGACCCCTGACCCCTGAATGCTTGCGCCATGCCCCAGACGGACCAAACAAAGATGACGCCAAAGGTTCCGTTTTACACGCGGCATGGGCACGAAGTCATTCCTTCCAAAGGCGCGGTTATCAAGCCGCGCCGCGGCGTTTTTGCGCTGGCGACGACGGGTTCCGCCGTCTTGATGATTTGGCCGAAGGTGACGAACGGCGTTCCTGAGTTGCCGGGCGGCGGGATCGAAGAGGGCGAAACCGTCGATCAGGCCCTTGAGCGCGAATGGCGTGAGGAGATCGGCATCGACATGTCCATGTTGAACGGGCCGCGCAAGGAATACCGGCACGTGCGCGGGTTTTTCGCCGATGACCTTGACGAGTTCTGGATTTACGATCAGACGTTCCTGCTTTTCGATTTTGTCATGTCGGTGACGCTTCATGACAAGTGGACGAACTCCGAAGGCGATCTGGCCGGATGGGAGTCGATCGCTAGACTGCACGAATCGAAAATGAACCGCGCGCACTGGCTGGCGGTCAAGGCGTTGATACCCGACCTGCCTAAAGCGGCGAATGAGGATTTTGGGTGATGTCCAAGCGCGATTATTATGAACTGCTCGGCGTGCAACGCGGAGCCAGTCAGGATGACATCAAAAAGGCGTATCGCAAGCTGGCGATGCAGCATCATCCCGACAAGCACGGCGGGCATAAAGACGCCGAGGCCAAGTTCAAGGAAATCAACGAAGCTTATGACGTGCTGCGCGACGATCAGAAACGAGCGGCTTACGACCGTTTCGGCCATGCGGCGTTCGAAAACGGCGGCAATGGAGCAGGCGCGGGCTTTGGCGGCTTCGATTTCGCAGCAGGGTTCGGCGACATTTTCGAAGAGATGTTCGGGGAGATTCTGGGCGGCGGGCGGCGCGGCGGCCGGCAACAGCAAAGCCCGCGCGGCGCGGATATTCGCTATGATTTGAACATATCGCTTGAAGAAGCTTTTCGAGGCGTCGAAAAGAACATTAAGCTTTTCAGCCATACGCCGTGCCCCGACTGCAAGGGACAAGGCACGGCGCCGGGCAAGTATCCGGTTATGTGCGAAACATGCGAAGGGCATGGCCGCGTACGCGCGCAGCAGGGCTTTTTTACCATCGAGCGCACATGTCCTTCGTGCCAGGGCGCGGGGCGCGTGATCAAGGATCCGTGCAAGAACTGCCACGGCGTCGGGCGCGTTCGCAAGGACCGCACGCTGGCGGTGAGCGTTCCTCCCGGCGTCGATGAGGGAACACGCATACGTCTGGCCGGAGAAGGCGAGGCCGGACAGCACGGCGGCCAGTCCGGCGATCTTTACGTGATTGTAAACGTGTCGCCGCATCCGCTATTCCAGCGCGAGGGAGCCAACCTTTATTGCCGCGTGCCTATTCCGATGGTACAGGCCGCGCTTGGCGGCGTTATCGAGGTTCCGACCATCGACGGCACGATGACGGAAATGAAAGTTGAAGCCGGCGTGCAAAGCGGGCATCAGGTGCGGTTGAAGCACAAGGGCATGTCGGTTTTGCGCAGCCAGAACCGCGGCGATATGTATGTCGAGCTTATGGTGGAAACGCCGGTTCATCTCACGAAACGGCAGAAGGAATTGTTGAAGGAATTCGCGGAAGAGGCGGAGAAAAACAAAACCCATCCGGCCAGCGAAAACTTTTTCAAGAAGGTGAAGGAAGCCTTCCACAAGTAATCGCGCATTTACGGAGAGGCTTCGTCATGCGGCGCAATTTCAATAATATTTGGAGAAAGGCTTCGCATTCGTCGCGCGCGCTTGCCGCCTTGATCGCGCGGGCGTGGCCGAAAACCGCCAGCATGACAGCGGAAGACAGGCCCGGCCAAGTTCGATTCGCCCTGCTTTGGGCGGAGATGATCCTTCTTTTTGCTGGAATTCCTTTGATCCTCGGGTTTGTGCCGGTATCGCGGCGCGTTATCCACGGCACGTTGTGGATCATAACCGCTTATGCCTTGGTCACGTTGACGCGCGATCCCCGTTTTTCATGGCGGCGCATTTGGGAAGGGCGAGGCTGGCCGGAGGAAAGCCGCCGCAGGGCCGTCCGGCGGTTTCTTTTCATCGCGTCTGCGCTTTTCGTTTTGACATGGGCGTTCGATTCTGCGGCATTATTCCGCTTTCCGCTGGAAAGGCCGGGTTTTTGGGCGCTTGTGATGGTTCTATACCCGCCGCTGTCGGCCCTGCCGCAGGAGTTCGTGTGCCGCACGTTCTTTTTCGAGCGTTACAAGGCTTTATTGCCCCGCCCCGTGATATTGATCGCGGTGAACGCGCTGTTGTTCGGCTTTGTTCATATCGTCTTTCATAACTGGTTCGGGCCGCTGTTATCGACAGCCGGAGGCGTCATCTTCGCCATGAGCTATGCGGAACACCGTTCGCTCAAATGGGTTTCGATCGAACATGCGGTTTATGGTTGCTATGTCTTTACGCTCGGCCTCGGTTGGTATTTCTTCCGGCCCGTTTGGTCTTAGAGAAGCCCCATACTTTTAAAACTCGCCACGTCACTGCGGCCGATGATGATGTGGTCGTGGATGGCAATGCCGAGAGGCTTGCACGCGTCGGCAATGGCGCGGGTCATGTCGATGTCGGCTTTGCTGGGGCTCACGTCGCCGCTGGGATGGTTGTGGACAAGGACGATGGCGCCCGCGCCGACTTCCAAGGCGCGCTGCACTACTTCGCGGGGATAAACGGGCGTATGATCGATGGTGCCGCGCTGATGCACTTCTTCGTCGAGCAGGTGGTTCTTGCGGTCGAGGAAAAGAAGGCGGAATTGTTCTTTGGCTTCATGCCCCATCGCGGCGCGGCAGTAATCGACGATGCGCTGCCAATTGCCGAGCAAGGGTCTTTCCAGAATGGTTTTCTTCTGCGCGCGCAGGGCGACGGCCCCCGTGGCGAGGATGAGCGAAGCCGCACCTTCGCTGAGGCCAAAGGCCGTGAGGCGTTCAGGCTTTGCGTTGACAAGGCTCCATAAGTCTTTGAACTCGCTTAAGAGCTGCTTGGCGAGCGGTTTGACGTCGCGGCGCGGAATGGCGGCGAACAAAAGGACTTCAATTAACTCATAATCCTGCAACGCGTCTGCGCCCGCCTGAAACAAACGCTCGCGAAGCCTTTGCCGATGACCGGTGTAATGGGGTTTAGAAGAGGGATCAGGGGTCAGCATTCAGGGGTCAGGAAAGAGGCTATTTTGTTTTCAATAAATTTTACAAAGATGCAGAGATCCATATTCTTAATGACGTATGTTTTCATGTCGTCTCCGTTTGGTTTCCCTGAATGCTGATCCCCGATCCGTGATCCCTTTGCTAATACGGCGGTTTTGTGTAACCCATCGGCGACAGCGTGAAAATCTCACAACCCGTTTCCGTCACGCCGATGGAATGCTCGAATTGCGCGGAGAGCGATTTGTCGCGGGTGACCGCGGTCCATCCGTCTTGCAGGACTTTGATTTCATGGCGGCCAGCGTTGATCATCGGCTCGATAGTAAAGAACATGCCGGGCTGCAACACGTCGCCCATGCCGGGCTTGCCGTAGTGCAGGACGGACGGCGCGGTGTGGAAGACTTGTCCCAGGCCATGGCCGCAAAAATCGCGCACGACGGAAAAGTGAGCTTCCTCGGCGAAGGACTGAATGACGTGGCCTATGTCGCCCAGCGTCGCTCCGGGCTTGACGGCGGCGATGCCAAGCATCAGTGCGTCATAGGTAACCTCAACCAAACGGCGCGCCTTAAGGCTGACGTTGTCGCCGACGTAGTACATGCGGCTTGTGTCGCCGTACCAGCCGTCGAGAATGACGGTGATGTCGATGTTGACGATGTCGCCGTATTCAAGGCGCTTATCGCCCGGAATACCGTGGCACACGATGTGGTTCGGGGAAATGCACGTGGCTTTCGGATAGCCACGGTAACCCATAGGGGCAGAAATTGCGCCGTGGTCGCGCGTGTACTGGTCGCACAAGGCGTCGAGTTCGCCTGTAGTGACGCCCGGCTGGACATAAGGCGTGATGAAATCCAGAACCTCCGCCGCCAAACGTCCGGTGCGCCGCATCGCGGCGAAATCTTCAGGCCCATGCAGAATTATGGAGGGGTCAAACTTGGGGGTGGGCGAATCTTGCATAAGGGGTTCAGTATTCAGGAATCAGGGGTCGGCGTTCAGTGAGCGTTACACAGCCTTAACCTTAACATTAGCGATAAATTTGGGCAGGGGAAAGAAAATCACACGAAGGTAATATCCTTGATACCTGAATGCTGGATCCTGACCCTCGATCGCTAGATCGACCCTCCCGGCTTTGGATTCATTTTAATGCCCGCCCGTTCCCATTTTTGAACGTTGGTGGCAATGTACTGCTGCACGGCGGAAGCCTGGAGAACCTGCCCGTAATCCGTTGGCGCACGGTTCGATGACGCGCGCTCGGCCGCCAAAAGGTTGAACAAAATGCCGGGCAATCCGCCGTCTTCGACCTTGCCGCTGCGGATGCCTTCGTCCTGACGCGCCTTGGGACCCCAGAAGAGTTCGGTCACGCGCTGGTCGCCGCCCGTCTTTTTCTTCTTTTTCTTCGGAAGGCCGGTGACTTCATCCATCTCGTCCTGATCTTCTTCCGGATCGTCCCATTTGCAATCACGCCAATCGATGTAAAGGAAATCCTGAATGGCGCTTGAGATGAAGGGGAAGTTTGTCATGATTTCACGAAACATTGTGGCGGCCGCAACGATGGCTTCTTCTTCAAGAGCCTTGACGTTGGCTTTCTCTTCGTCCGTCTTCATGCCTTTGCGCGCGGCCATGACGGGCACCATGCAATTGTCTTTGAGCTTCTTGGCCCACGCGGCGGCTTGGTCACTGCGCTCGGTCTCGCCGTTTTCCTTATAGATTTCAGCGATAGTGCGAAAACGCTTGCCGAGACATTCGGACCAGTACCACCAATCGTTGAAGGGGGCGCGTTGACTATAAGTTGTTGCCATGTCGTATCCTCAGGGATCAGAGGTCAGGGTTCAGCATTTAGGGGTCAGCCTTTTCAGGCCGCAATATAGCCCAAATGTTCCTTAGGCATCAAATGCGGGATATTAATGGTTAATTCCAGACGCTTGTCAGTCGACGCGGCCTGCCGAACGCAGGAACGTGCTGTTTCGTTTGCCCCATTGCTTGGCCAATTCGTCGCGGCGAAGCGGTTCATGGGAGGCAAGCGGCCTTTCTTCAAAGGGCGCGCGCGAGTCGCCGATCTGCTCGCGTTCCAGAAGGTCGCGAATGACTTCAGGCAACCGCCCGTGCTCAGGCATGCCGCTGCCGATGCCTTCGGCGAGACGGTCTTCCGGCCCGCGAAAAAGCTCATTGGCCGTCTTGCCGGTGCACTTATCGTACCAAGGCGATTTCAGCAGCAACTGCATGTCGCCCGACCAAGCAGGAAGGCGGCGCAAAACGTCGCGGAATACGGGTTGAAGATCCGCAACGATCCGGTCTTCGCGTTGCGCGTCGGGCGTAACGTCGTGCGGCATGCGAACGTCGTTTTCGTCCGTCATCGTATGCAAGCGTCGCAAAAGATCGACGGTCTGCGACATTTTGAACTGCCGTTCGTTGCCCGGCATGAAA
>CAZVCG010000024.1:25083-30369 GCA_964626265.1 uncultured Rhodospirillaceae bacterium
ATCCATTCGTCATAGGACGGTTTTTGAACGTCTTGTGGCGCCATGCGATGCTGCCTCCCCCTCTATACGTAAAGATTACCGCAAAAGGACAGGGAAATACAATACTAACGGATAGGGTTAATTTGAAACAATAGTTCGTTGGCGTAACAAAGAATCGGCCAAAACGCACGCCATCATGGCTTCGCCGACGGGAACAGCGCGGATGCCGACGCAAGGATCGTGACGGCCTTCCGTGCCCGTCTCCGTTTCCTGGCCGTGAACGTCCATTGTTTTACGAGGCTGTAAAATCGAACTGGTCGGTTTGACCGCGAAGCGGACGACGATGTCCTGCCCTGTCGAGATACCGCCCAGGATGCCGCCGGCGTGGTTGGAAAGAAACGCCGGTTTACCCTCCGCGCCCTTTCGCATTTCGTCGCCGTTTTCGAGGCCCGTTTGCGCTGCGACGGCAAATCCGTCGCCGATCTCCACACCTTTAACGGCGTTGATCGACATCATCGCGGCGGCGAGGGCGCTGTCGAGTTTGCCGTAAACCGGATCGCCCAGCCCGGCTGGAACGCCGGAAGCGACGATCTCGACAATTGCGCCGACGGACGAACCGTCTTTGCGGATCTGGTCGAGGTAATGCGACCATTCCAACTCGACCTCGGGGTCGGGACAGAAGAACGGGTTGTTCGCGGTTTCCGGCCAGCTCCAGCGCGCGCGGTCGATTTTTTGGGAACCGATTTGGACGACTGCGCCTTGAACTGTGATGCGGCTGCCGAGGATTTTACGCGCCACGGCGCCCGCGGCGACGCGGCAAGCCGTTTCCCGCGCCGATGCGCGTCCGCCGCCGCGGTAATCGCGGATGCCGTATTTGGTCTGATAGGTAAAGTCGGCGTGCCCGGGGCGGAACTTGTCCTTGATGGCCTCGTAATCTTTCGAACGCGTGTCGGCATTTTCGATGATCATGCTGATCGGCGTTCCCGTCGTCACGCCTTCGAAAGTGCCTGACAGGATTTTCACGATATCGCTTTCACGCCGTTGAGTCACGAATCTGGACTGTCCGGGCTTGCGCTTGTCAAGCCACGGCTGGATGTCGGCTTCGGTCAAAGGTATCTTCGGCGGGCAACCGTCGATCACGACGCCGATCGCCGGGCCGTGGCTTTCGCCCCATGTGGTAAAACGGAAAATGTCGCCGAAGGAATTACTGGCCATGAGATTCTAGCCGTTCGAAGGAAGTTCCGCGAATTGATTCATCAGTTCCGAAATGGGCTTGGCTTCGTCCACGGCCATCATGCCGACGGTGTGATAGCCCGCATCGACGTGCAACACTTCTCCGGTGACCCCTGACCCAAGATCGCTCAGGAGGTAAAGCGCGCTGTGCCCGACTTCGAGGATCGTGACGTTGCGCTTCAAGGGCGAGTTCAGCTCGTTCCAGCGCATGATATAGCGGAAATCGCCGATGCCGCTGGCGGCCAGGGTCTTTATGGGGCCCGCGGAAATCGCGTTCACGCGGATGTTTTTAGCGCCGAGATCGACAGCGAGATATTGCACGCTGGCTTCAAGCGCAGCCTTGGCGACGCCCATGACGTTGTAGTGGGGGATGACGCGCTCGGCGCCGATATAGCTGAGCGATAAAAGGCTGCCGCCGTTCGGCATCAACGGAACGGCGCGGCGTGCGAGCGACGTGAACGAATAGCAGGAGATGTCCATCGTGCGCAGAAAGTTCTCGCGCGTGGTATCGACATAATGCCCGTCGAGTTCTTTTTTGTCCGAAAAAGCGATGCCGTGAACGAGAAAGTCCAGACCGCCCCACTTTTCCTTTATCGTCGCGAACAAGGCGTCCATGCTGGCTTCGTCAGTCACGTCGCATGGGGCGAGGATGGGGGCCTTGACGGATTCCGCCAAGGGTTTTACGCGTTTCAAAAGCGGATCACCCTGATAGGTGAACGCCAACTCGGCGCCATGCGCCGCCGCGACCTGAGCAATGCCCCATGACAACGAACGGTCATTCGCCACGCCCATGATCAATCCACGCTTGCCGGCCAAAAGCTGGCCCGTCAAAGGGGCGGAAGGAACGTTGTTAGACATCAAAAACACCTTGGTCTTGTTAATACTCTATCGAGCGACACTCTACACGATTGATTTTGAGGGTCAAATAGAGGGGCAAAAAAGCCGCAGGTATGGCGGAAATCTTAATACGGTATGGTAAACGGCTTTCAAAAAAGGTAGGTTGCCGCATCTTTCTGATTCTTCCTTGAGATTCGCATCATGCTTATGGACTGGCTTAATGTCGTCATACTGGGCCTTGTGGAAGGCTTGACCGAGTTCCTGCCCGTATCCTCGACGGGACATCTCTTGCTTATGGAAAAGATCCTTAATTTTCAGGGGCCTCCCGGGCATGTTTTTGAAATAGTCATTCAACTTGGGGCAATATTGGCCGTTATCGCCGTCTATTTCCTGCGTCTGTGGCATGTCGTGGTTTACGCGCCGAGCGACAAAGGGTCGCGCCGGTTTTTACTGGCGGTGTTGGTCGCGTTTTTGCCCGCCATGGTCGTCGGGGCCATGGCCCATAACTTTATCAAGGAAGTCCTGTTTAATCCCATCATCGTCGCTATCTCGCTTATCGTCGGCGGCGTTGCGATTTTGCTTGTCGAGAAATATGCGCCCAAGCCCAAGATCGCCTATATCGAGAAAATGCCGCTTAAGACGGCGCTTGGCATCGGGGCCGTGCAATGCCTGTCGATGATTCCGGGCGTGTCGCGCGCGGGCGCGACGATCATGGGTGCCTTGATGCTCAAGGTCGAGCGGCGCGCGGCGGCGGAGTTCTCGTTTTTCCTCGCCATCCCGACAATGGCGGGGGCGACGGCTTACGACATATATAAAAATTACGCGAATCTAACGGATGGCGACGTGGACATGATCGTTTTGGGCTTCATAGTCGCCTTTTTATCAGCTCTTTTCGTCGTGAAAACGCTCATCGGCTTCATCAGCCGCCACGGATTCGCGCCGTTCGCGTGGTACAGGATCGCGGCAGGCGCCATAGCCCTCTGGGCGCTGCTCGTGATGCCCTGAAATAAGGTTAACGTCAAATTGTCCAATATTTGACTCTTAACCCTGCATATGGCTATAACCCCCGCTCTTCCCGAGAATGCGGACGGTCCGAAGGTGGACCTGTCCCGTCACCCTCCCCCTCTGGGGCAGGGCTGAACTATCGGGACAACAATGCCGCATTAACGATTTTGCTTAAGGCAGAACATGATGTGGCGCATTAAAAGAAGGACATAAACTGTCATGACGAAACGTCTTGAATCCAAGCATAAAATTGACCGCCGTTTGGGCGTCAACCTCTGGGGCCGTCCCAAAAGCCCGCTGAACAAGCGCGATTACCGTCCCGGCCAGCACGGCCAGCGCCGCAGCAAGCCATCGGACTTCGGCGTACAGCTCATGGCCAAACAGCGCCTGCGCGGCTACTACGGCAATATCGGCGAGCGCCAGTTCCGCCGCTACTATCAGGAAGCCATGCGCCGCCGCGGCGATTCGGGAGAAAACTTGATCCAGTTGCTGGAACGCCGTTTGGATGCCGTCGTCTATCGAATGAAATTCGCGAGCACTGTATTCGCTTCGCGCCAGCTCGTGAGCCATGGCCACATCCTCGTGAACGGCAAGAAGGTCAATATCGCTTCGTATCAGGTGAAGGACGGCGACGTTGTCGAAGTGCGCGGCAAGGCCAAGCAGATGGCGACCGTTATGGCCGCCGCTGAACTCGCCGAGCGCGACGTGCCGGATTACGTCACGGTCGATCACAAGGAAATGAAGGGCACGTTTACGCGCGCCCCCGCAATGGGCGACGTTCCGTATCCCGTGCAGATGGAGCCGAACCTCGTCATCGAGTTCTATTCGCGATAATTTCGAATTTTCCGTTTGAAAAGGCCTTTTTCCGGCTTTCCGGCAAGAGGCCTTTTCTTTTGCTTGTCGCGTGACATTATGTCATGCGGCAATTAAGCGAAATTGATCGGGAGATGTCCATGAACAGCGCCAAATTCGACCAGCAGGTTTTGTATTACAAAAAAATACGCTTTCCGCGGGCGGTGGCTCTTCAGCGTATCCGCGATGACGTAAATAGAAACGGGACATGGAATAAAAAGAGACTGGAAAGGTTTAATGAGCTTTGGAAACTCGGCGCATTGCCGAAGCCCGAGAAGGTAAAGGAGGAGGCCATGAACGATGCCGTAAAGCCTTTTGTCGCCAAGTTCAAACTTAAGAAGAAAACCAAAACATGGAGCGACACAAAAACGTTCAAGGACATAAACAAGCTTAAACGCGAAGAAAGCAAGTTGAAAAATTCACTTGAGCGCTCCGGCTTCAAGAAAAAAGCTGTCAGTGGCGATGTGGGGATGTGGACGGTAGGATATGCGCACGCCAGGCACAAAAAACCGCAACTTTTTGCCGACGTCACGGCAATCGAACGGCGTAAACCTTACAAACTATTGCTCGAATTGTATTTCGTGTCGAAATACGAACTGTAAAAAAAATCCCGATCAGGTTCGCTCGCCGCCAACTAAGCTTTTTGTATCGCTTTTATGCATGAATCCGGAATGTTTCGCAGAGCGAACAACCATTCCATTCCTGATTTACAGAAAGGGAGGAAGTTATAAATAGCAGGAAACTAACCCAGGTTTTTTTGTGAGTTATTGCCCAGTTTCCTTTTAAAAAAAGCAAGACTCAGTGCGCCTGTCGCAAGAAGCGCAAGCGTGGAGGGCTCAGGAACCGGCGCGGGCGCAGGCGTAGGCGGAGACAACGGTGTATGAGGTCCATGGTCAGGCTTTTCCGGAAAGATGGGGAAAAGAATGACGGCTGATTCATGATGGGAGCGGTGACCAGGTACGCCCTGTGCGGCCAACATAAACCTGTGAGAGTTCATGCGTCTTAAATGGCGTCCCAGTGCTGTTTTCTTCAAATAGCGTGGGATATAAAAATATGCCTTGTTTGGTGTTTTGGGTTTGCATAGTTCAAGCAGACTTGAGGACGTCATCTGATCCTCAATGTGCATTTTCCCTTTCGTATATTCTTCGAAATTAATCGATAACGCTGACGCGACTCTCGGCGTAGATGCCAGCAACGCCAGCGAACAGGTAATAAAAGCTTTGCGAATTGGCATTTTTATCATGGCAAAACACCCCACTTAAAAATAGAACGCTTAATATTTATAGCATTATAACTATTGCAATACAAAAATTTAGACTCTGCTTTTACTAGGGTCCAGACTCAATTAAGCCACCAGTAGACGGTTGAGATTAAGCAGAC
>CAZVCG010000025.1:0-16400 GCA_964626265.1 uncultured Rhodospirillaceae bacterium
CAAGCTGGCTATGAGGGTTCGATTCCCTTCACCCGCTCCATAATATTAGGCGTTTCGAAAGCGGAAGCAGACCTCGACGCTTCGAACAGCATAGTTATTTGCATAAGGTAAAACATGAACTTTGAATTATTAGATAATTACAAAAAGACGTTTTACCAATATAACAAAACACGACACTATATCGCGCAAGGGAGCGCGGCTTTCATTGCGTCGGTTCCGCTTACGTTGTTGCAGTGTTTTGGCCTGTCGTTTCTTTCAACGGCAAATCTTTACAGCCAGGTTCTTTTATATGCAGGCGCGATCGTTACCGGCTTTGGCGGGCCTGTTGCGGGGTCCATTGCCGCATACAAATATTTCAGGGGGATCAAAGAGAAGAAGCATTTAAAAAATATAGAAAAGCGAATATGCGCGGCTTGCGGCGATCCGGACAAATCAGAACAATATCTCGCCGTCGTTCAGAATGCCCGCGATGCCGCAAACCGGAGGCAGATTTTTTATGCGAGATCAAGCAACGAATTCTCAAAAAATACTTTGCCGTTTTTGCTCGCAACGCTTCCCGTCGCGGTAATCTCTATCATGGGAGCGGATAGTCTCGTTCACGCGACTGAACCCGGATCTGGGCTTGGGGCGTTCCTTTGCTACGCCGTTGGCGGCATGTCTTCAGCCGCATCGGCCGCCATTCTGGGCGCTAGCGGATATAAGAAAATCCAAGCTGGCGTTGCGCGAAGAATTTATGAAAGAACGGCGGATCTGTTGTTTGAAACTAAAAGAATTAACAAGGCCGTTTCTTTAGCGAAAAAATCATGCCCTCAAACTACGTCCGATGCATCAACCGAAGGTAGTAATGACAAGCGTCAGAATCAAGGGGCGTCCGCGCGGTGCGAAACTTTCGCAAATTCCGACAAACGCGGAGACGACATTGAGCGTATGCGCCGTCCGCGCAGAAAACTCTATGAATTGACGCTGTAATCAAGCGCTTTGGCCAGCAACTCGCCGCGCACTTTTTCTACGACGCTCTCCCAGTCGCCAGCCTGCGTTTGGCGGAAGAGGCGGAGGGTGGGATACCAGGGGCTGTCGTCGCGATCCAAAAGCCAACGCCAGCAACCGTCGAAACGCGAAAGAACCCATGTGGGTTTCGCAAGCGCGCCAGCCATGTGAATGACTGACGTATCCACGCCGATCACGAGGTCAAGGTTTTCGATGAGCGCCGCCGTATCGGCGAAGTCTTGGATTTCATTCATGAAATTTATGATGTTCAAGCCCGAAGGGGGATTTTTGAGTTGTACTTCCGGCTCGCCTTTTTGAAGGCTGAAATAGTGTACGTTGGGAATGCCGGCCAGCGGCGCGAACTGATCCAGCGACATGCTGCGGCGGCGGTCGACGGCATAGGAATCCGCATGGAACTTGCGCGGGTTGCCTGCCCAGAGAAGGCCGACTTTCAAGCCTTTAAAGGGCTTTAATTTCTCCTCCCATCGCAATATCTGATCGTCGGGAGCTTTTAGATAAGGGACATCCGCAGGGATAGTTTCAAGCGTCGTGTTGAAAATGAGAGGGAGCGACATCAAGGGCGCGCGGCAGTCGTGTTCGGGAACGGGCTGGCCTTCGGGAACGATAAGATCGACGCCGTGTACGCTTCGGAAGATGCGGGCGAGGGCCGGCGGGCAATAGAGAATGACGCGGCCTCCGAACTCACTGACCATCGGGACGTAACGCACGAACTGGAGGCTGTCGCCAAGGCCTTGTTCGCAATGAAGCAGGATCGTTTTGCCGTCGAGGATTTTGCCGTCCCAAAGCGGCGCGGTAAAACCATGGTTGCCGATTTCCTTTTTGAGCCATCGGCGTTCGTATTGTTTCCAGCCTTTTTCAAAGTCGCCGTTGAGCAAATAAAGAAGCGATTGGTTCCACAGCGCGTCGCCGTAATTTTTATCGAGCGCCAGCGTAACGTTGTAAAACTCCATAGCCTCCTTATGGCGGCCCGCCTCTTGATGAATCGTGCCTATGTTATAATACGCCGTCGCGAAATCGGGCTTTAACACGGTAGCGCGTTCGTAATGCTTGATGGCTTCTTCGTGTTTCCCCAAATCCTTGTATACATTGCCGAGATTGCTGTGGGCTTCGGCGTAATCGGGCTTTAACGCGATGGCGCATTCCAGTTGCTGCTTGGCTTCGGAAAGCCTGCCGAGATCGCGCAACGCGTTGGCGAGATTGTTGCGGGCTTCGACATAGTCGGGGCGTTGAGTTAAAACCTGTTCGTAATGTTTCAGCGCTTCGTCGGGTCGTTCAAGATTGCGGAGCGTCAGCGCAAGATTATTGCGGGCAAACAGATAGTCGGGCTTGAGCGTCAAAGCCTTTTCAAAAGACGCCAAGGCTTCTTCCATTTTGCCGAGGTCTTTGAGAACAAGGCCGAGGTTATTATGCGCTTCGGCGTAGTTAGGATTGATCTTTAAGGCCTTGTTGAAATATGCAGCCGCTTTTTCGGGTTCGTTTTGTTTCAAAAGCACATAACCAAGGTTATTCGCCGCTTCGGCATAAGCAGGTTCAAGGGCGAGGGCGCGTTCGTAATGCTTTTGAGCTTCCGAGGCTTTGCCGGTGGAGATGTATGCGTTGGCGATGTTATAGTGCAGGGCGGCGACTTTATCGTTTTTAGCGATGGCCTTGCCGATTAATGTAATCGCGGTATCGGGATCGCCTCGTTGGAAGCTGATAAGGCCCAGAAGATGCAGGCTGTCGATGTTATGAGGATCGCGTTCGAGGATTTGCCGGTAAAGCGTTTCGGCTTCGTTCAACTGTCCGGCCTGATGATGTGACATGGCGGCGGCAAGCCATGCCTGAACCGAGGAATCGCCGTTCGTGGCCGTCTGCGGGTTTTGGCTTTGTTCGGAGCGGCGCTCTTTGCGTCCCATTCTTTATGATTCCCGCTCACCAGTTAAATCAGGAATCTCGCTAGCAGAGAGGGTTAGGCGTGTAAAGCGTATCCGCGCCTATGGGCTTTTTTCGCATGGGTTACGGGCGGCTCATATATGACGCCGCGGCGTTCCAGCTTGTAATGCTGGCGTAAAAAGCCCGGCGACAGATAACCCGGCTCTTCATTGTTAACATGGCCAACATAATCGAGTTCATTTCGCGCCTGATTAAACAGCGCAACCATCGCACGTTTGAAGATGCAGCCCTTTTGAATGTCGTTAAATTTACCGGAAAGTCCATCTTGCATGGCTTTGATGATTATGGGCGCGCCTTTACCTTTTGGTTCGACAGACTCAATCGCAGGCATATCCATGCACAGGCTTTCGGACGTTACGAATTCGATAACCTTGTAGGGATTTCGGCGAAGATGGGTCATGCCGCGCGAGGTGCATTCCCTTGAAGCCTTGGCGATTTCTTGTTCAATATCATCGGTATTGACGCAAAGGGCGTGACGCGTTTTGATAGTTTTCTTAGCGCTGCGGGGCATGTATATTTTTTTCCAGAAATATAGATAAAACATAAGCATGGGCGTTATTACGCGCCGGAAAACAAGCGCAAAAAACGCCTTTTGACAAGTCAATCTATAAGGAGGGGCATAGGGGCTTGAAAATTATCAAGAAAATTCTGCTAGCAACAGGTTGATATATAGGTTAAAAAGGCTTGTTCCCCAAAATAAGCAAGTCATTGTCCGGCGCGTTCCGCCGGACGGTGAAGACTGGGCGGAACGAAGCGATTTTGAGGTTGATTTAGGAGTGTAGCTCAATTGGCAGAGCGTCGGTCTCCAAAACCGAAGGCTGGGGGTTCGAGCCCCTCCACTCCTGCCAGCCTACGCGAACGAATGTGAGCGAAGGCTGCCGCGTCGAAGCCCGAAGGGCGAAGACGGGCCAATTGACGTTCGCTACGGCTCGGCAAGCCATTAGCGAGTTTTAACTAAAGGATTAAAGGCATGACGAAGATTGTCGAATTTACCCAGGAAACGAAACGCGAGATCGCCAAGGTGACCTGGCCGACGCGTCGCGAAACCGTCATGACGACGGCAATCGTCATTATCATGGCTTTGGTTGCCGGCGTGTTCTTTTTGGGCGTTGATTCCGCGCTCGGCTATGCAATCAGTCGCATTCTCGGTATGCGCGGTTAGTGAGATTGGAAAAAGTTTAGGAGATTTTGATTATGACGCATAAATGGTATGTCATTCACGTTTATTCGGGCTTTGAAAAGAAGGTCGCGCAAACGATCCGCGAAACGGCGGTTAAGAAGGGGCTTGAGGAATATTTTTCGGAAATCCTCGTGCCGACGGAAGAAGTCGTCGAATTGCGTCGCGGGGCCAAGGTTAAAACCGAACGCAAGTTTTTCCCAGGCTATGTGCTTATCAAGATGGAGCTGACCGACGAAAGCTGGCACATGGTCAAGAACACGGCCAAGGTGACGGGCTTCCTCGGCGGCGGCAGCCGTCCTTCGCCGGTTTCGGAAAAAGAAGCCCAGCGCATCATGCATCAGGTTCAGGAAGGCTTTGATCATCCCAAGCCCTCCATTACGTTCGAGGTCGGCGAGCAAGTGCGCGTGGCCGACGGCCCGTTCGCTTCGTTCAACGGCGTCGTCGAAGACGTGGACGAGGGCAAGGCGCGCCTCAAAGTGGCCGTGTCAATCTTTGGCCGCGCGACGCCAGTCGAGCTGGAATACACGCAGGTCGAGAAGATTTAGGCCTGTTTGACTTCCGAGACGGAAGAAGGTAACATGTTACCCTTAAGAGAGGGAACATGCGCACGAACTCCAAAAAGAAGACGGCTTCCTCAAAGAAGGCGACTGCCAGTGGGCCTTTGACGGCTCAGCTTAAAATGAAGCGATACAGGCAAAAGATGCGGCGCGCCGGTTTGCGCCCGATCCAGATCTGGGTTCCGGATTCCCGATCTCCCGATATTGCAAAAGAAGCCCGTAGACAGTCGCTTCTGGCCAGTGCTTGTGCCGATGAAAAGTCCGTGCTCGATTTTATCGAAGCTGCAATGGCGGATATGGATGATTGGAAGTGAAGCGAGGAGACATTTTTCTGGCTGTAATATCGGGAGACTACGGTAAGGCCCGGCCTGTGGTCGTTGTCCAGAACGATCATTTTAATGAGACCCATGACAGTATTACCGTTTGCCCTATAACGACTTTTCTCGTTGAAACGCCGCTTTTCAGATTAAATCTTTCTCCATCTGGCGATAATGGGTTGCGTCTGCCATCCCAAATTATGGTCGATAAGGTTACATCCATTAAACGCGATCGTCTTCGTGGCCGTATAGGACGCATTCACAATAAGATGCTTGTGCAAATTGATCGGTCCCTTGCGTATTGGCTTGGTTTGCAGACGGACAACCAAGTATAGAAATTACTATTTACGACACGCAGGCCGAGAAGATTTAAGGCTTCTCTTGCGCAAAGTCGCCGTATTAACCAAGAAAAGCGTTTGTTTGCCGCCTCTATGGGCGATAGGATTGTTGCGTTTTCATGATATATTTCAGGGGTCGATTAATGCATCAAGAAAAATCCGCAGGCCGAAGCAGCAAGGATATTACGAAAAAAGAGGGCAAGAAACGCGCTATCCATTGCCAGCACCATATTCATGGCATCGCATATAACTACGATCCGGAAAAAGACGAGACGGCAGATAATCGCAAGGAGAGCAATTTTGGAGCCTATTTCCTGAAATGCGTTCCCGGAACGCGTTTTTGGAGCATCGTTCATCGTAGCCGCGCGACGGCTTTGAACGGCAATGACATTATGTATGAAGGCCTGGATTATCTGCAAGGCGTGGCGTTGTTACGGCTTGCCGTGGACAAGGTTCGCGCGGAACTCAAGGATAAACCCGGTTATGAAATTGTGAACCTCAATAGAGAAGATAATTCTCTTGAGGCCGCCGAGAAGGAATTAAAGGAATTAGGCGTTTTCAATTCGCCGCGTGAAATGCTCACAATCGATTGTCTTGGCGGCAAGCCCATCTTCCAACTTGATAGCGAAAAAATAACTTCTTACGAACGCAAACTGGAAATCGATCTGACGTTTGGGGTTTGGAAGGACTTTGAGAAGGTGCAAACGGAGGCGCATGGTCATAAATGCAGCGCGGGAGAAGGCGAATGCATTACGCGCCGAATTATGGCGTGCGGCCCGATTGAATCGTTGTTGGAATACTTGCCACGCTTGAGAACAAACATAGTCGAAAGGCTCGTCTATAACCTGGATTCTGAAATGAAAGATGCGTTGCAGGAAGTGGTCGAGAGAAATAAAGAACTTAGTGAGCTGGAAAAACACCTGAGTAAGAGGATTCCGTTGCTCAGCGACAAGTATTCCGCTGCGGCGCGCGAGTTATCCATGAAAATGGATTATGTCGCCGGCGCAGGATGGGGGCATATCGCGCCGCCGGGCGAAGACATACACAATTCATATTCAAGCAAATATATTCTTGAAAAAGACAGGGAAACCAATTCGTGGACAATCGTTCAATATCATACTGTTGTAAGGCGTGGCGATAATACCGATCGTTATATCGTTCAGGACGGACTGGATTTTGTCGAAGGTCTGGTTGAGCTTTACAGAAAAACCGAAAATGAGTGTATCAGTCATAAAAAGACGAAGAACTGCTATTGTAGTCCCGGCCAATATCATGGCCCGAATTCGCTGGAAACGGCTCTTGAAACCGTAGGGCTAAGGCGGCCTTCGAACGTTAAAGAAGGCTTTGTCGCAGGCTTGAAAAGGCGAATGGGGTTAAATAGGTAGCCCGAAATTGGCCACCTCGATTACCGCCTCACCCCGGATCAAGTCCGGGGCAGACTCTGCAAAACTAAGGGTTTACCATGTAAACCCAAGTTTTTGCTTCCTCTCCCTTAAAGGGAGAAGGATATAGTGATAATACTGGACTTTACCTAAGTAATTTGCCTATAAACCAGCCCAGCAATGGCGTGGGAGGTTAATCCCTAAAGCGTTCCCTTGGGATGCCGCACCACGCGACCGACGATGAACAGTCGTCGGGAGGAGGGGCGTTCCCTTCGAAAAATTGAAGAAAGAGTCATGTGGCGCGCGGACGCTCGCCGCTGGATTCCCGCTTTCGCGGGAATGACACTCGTGGGAGCGAAGAGAGGATACTATGGCAAAGGAAATAGTAGGTTACATCAAGTTGCAGGTTCCTGCGGGAGCCGCCAACCCGTCGCCGCCCATCGGGCCGGCGCTTGGTCAACGCGGCTTGAACATCATGGAGTTCTGCAAGCAGTTCAACGCCAAGACGCAAAAAATGGAAAAGGGCATGCCCATTCCCGTCGTCATCACGGCGTTTTCGGACCGCACGTTCACCTTTATCACCAAGCAGCCGCCGAATACGTACTGGATCAAGAAGGCCGCCAAGATCGAAAGCGGTTCGAAGACACCGGGCACGGCTGTCGTCGCCACGATAACGATGGCGCAGATCCGCGACATCGCGAAAGAGAAAATGGTGGATATGAACGCCAACGACATCGACGCGGCTTGCCAGATGTTGATCGGTTCGGCGCGTTCCATGGGCATTCAAGTGGTGGAGAAGTAAGTCATGGCTCACGGCAAGAAATTCCGCAAGGTGATCAAGAACGTCGACCGCAAGCAAGCGTATGCGCTTGAAGCCGCCGTTAAGCTGATCAAGAAGAACGTGGCCGAAGCGGGGCGCAAGTTCGATGAATCCATCGAAATCGCCATGAACCTCGGCGTCGATACGAAGATGTCGGATCAGAACGTGCGCGGCATGGTGCAATTGCCTCACGGCACGGGCAAGAGCGTGCGCGTGGCCGTTTTCGCCAAGGGCGACAAGGCCGATGCCGCGAAAGCCGCAGGAGCCGACGTCGTCGGCGCCGACGATCTCGCCGAGAAGATTCAGGGCGGGTTCATGGACTTCGAACGCGTGATCGCGACGCCCGATATGATGGGCGTCGTCGGCAAGCTGGGTAAAATCCTCGGCACGCGCGGCTTGATGCCTAACCCCAAGCTGGGCACCGTTACGCCAAACGTCGCCGAAGCCGTTAAGGCTGCCAAGGCGGGTTCGATCGAGTTCCGCGCCGAGAAAGCGGGCATCGTTCACGCAGGCGTGGGCAAAGCCAGCTTTACGGAGCAGGCCTTGGTCGAAAACGTTCGCGCTTTTGTGGCCGCCATTACGAAGGCGAAGCCGAGCGGCGTAAAAGGCACGTATATCAACCGCATCACGTTGTCGTCCACCATGGGGCCGGGCGTGAAGGTCGATTTGACGACGATTGGCGCGGCTTAAATGGTTAATAATATTGCCCCACTTTGAAAAAAGTGGGGCTATTGCGCTCTTGCTTTCGGCTTATGGGTCGATTATAGAGAGCGTTCCTGTCCGAGACTGCGGGTCCTTGTCACTTACTGACTGAGAGAATATTCCAGAAATTGGAACGTCTTCTAAGTCGGTAAGTGACAGGGTTAAAACGTCAGCCTTTGCGCCTTTGGCGCTTCGGCTCGACAAGCCAGCATAGACGGTTTGAATAACGATACGCGGCGGACATGTTCCGTTTTCCGGGTTTCAAACTCTACAGCGTTCGTTTCTCGACTCTTTCCCGGACATGAAAAGATTGTGGGTCATCCCCGTGAAAACGGGGATCCAGCGGCGAGCGTCTGCGAGCCACATGACTCATATAACGCGTAGACACGCGTTGCTGGATTCCCGCTTTCGCGGGAATGACACAAATGCAAGTGTCGTCCTTTGGGATGACGCAGTAGAAAGGGGTAACACATGAGTGCCAATCGTGCAGCTAAACAGAAGCTCGTCGATGCTCTGGGCGCTGAGATTAAGGACGTCGGTCTGCTCGTCGTCGTGCAGCAGAACGGCCTGAACGCCGATGAAACGCTCGACCTTCGCCGCAAGATGCGGGCCGCGGGCGTGACGTTGAAGGTCGGCAAGAACACGCTGGTCAAGCGGGCGATCAAGGACACCAAGCTCGAAGGGCTTGCGCAGTTCATGAAAGGCCCGACGGCTCTGGCGTTTTCGAAGGATCCTGTCGCGGCGGCCAAGGTGGCGGCAGAGTTCGCCAAGAAAAACGAAAAGCTCAAGATCGTCGGCGCGGTCATGGGCGATCAACTTTTGGATGCCAAGGGCGCTATGGCTCTGGCCACATTGCCGTCGCTCGATGAGCTTCGCGGCAAGCTGGTCGGCTTGCTCGTCGCTCCGGCGACGAAGATCGCGTGCGTGTTGCAGGCTCCGGCCGGCCAACTCGCCCGTGTAATGGGCGCGCGCGCCAAACAGGCGGCTTAACCAATACGCGGGGATGGAACCCCGCGCTACCAACTAAACATAAGGAGAGTAAAAATGTCTAATCTCGATAAAATCGTTGAAACGCTTTCGGCTCTGACCGTTATCGAAGCGGCTGAGCTGTCGAAGATGCTGGAAGAAAAGTGGGGCGTGAGCGCCGCGGCTCCTGTGGCCGTTGCCGCCGTTGCCGGTGGCGCCGCTGCGGCTCCTGCCGAAGAGCAGACCGAGTTCACGCTCGTTCTGGCCGCCGCAGGCGACAAGAAGATCGACGTCATCAAGGAAGTCCGCGCGATCACGAACCTCGGCCTCAAGGAAGCCAAGGATCTGGTCGAAGGCGCGCCGAAGACCGTCAAGGAAGGCTTGTCGAAGGCCGACGCCGAGAAGTTCAAGAAGGCTCTTGAAGCCGCCGGCGCGAAGGTCGAGCTTAAGTAAGGCGCTTCGTTAGCGAGCCTCTTGGCGAGCTTACGAAAGCCTTATCCCGATGAAAATCGGGATCCATTCAGAACTCATCTGAAACCACTAAAAGCGGGCGAGGGGGAAACCTCCGCCCGTTTCGTTTTGTTGGCCCCATCAAAGGTTTTGAAAGCAAATAATATGTCTATCTATTTGTTTCAAAATATAAAATGTTTATTCCATGCTTAATCGTTTGTAAATCCTCATGTGCTAATATTGTCAACGTATTTTAAAGCATGTTTTTAGGAGAGCCATATATGGGCGCGATATGGAGCAATATTTTATATGGCGTTGAAAACGCTTTGCAAAATGTAAACGACGGCCTTGCGCGGATTTTTCCGGGTTTGGCTAAAGAACCTGCAGATCCAAAGCGTGAACTTTGGTATGATGTCAAAGAATTATGCAGACAGGGGAATCCGCAAAAAAATTATGAGCGGCTTCCTTTTACGCCTGAAGCCCGCAAGGCATACGAAAAGGTCATGAAAGGTCTTGGAACCGTTCCGGACGGTTTCAAGGACTTCACGTTGCCTCTTGTCGCAGAATTGTTGGGTAATTTTGAGGGCACTTATGAGATCGCGGAAGAAATTCGCACCCAACTCCTAAAGCGGCAGCAACCTACTTGGGGAAAACATTATAAAACAGGCGTCAGCAGCGATAACATTACAATACAACGCGTTTACAATTCCGATTTTGAAATGCGCACCCATGCGATAGAGCCGTCAGAACTGCCGTCATATGCCAGATTTATAGAAATATACAATAGTTTTGCGCCGGATTTGGTGCGGAACAATCCGGTTGACGCAGCCATTATTGCTAAAAAGGAAGCTGCTTCTGGGCCAGCGGTGCCGGTTGAGCGAGAAGTCATCGAACAAAAACCCGTTACATCAGAAAAGAAAAAGGAGGCCAAAGGATATTTGGGCCACTTGAAAGGTAAATATAAATTTCAACCCAAAGCTTACCAGGAGATTGAATCCTTTTCAGAAAAGATAGCGGCTAATGATCGGTTTGCCATCAATCAATTGAAAGGAGATAACCTTCTGCTGGAAAAGCAGTGTATTGCTATAGACCAAATCTGTCAGGCATGGGCGCAAGAACCGCAAGCCGGAAAAAACTTTGCGGATTTCCTTATCAGGGAAAACGGCGTCGATTTCAGGAAAATGGCCTATACTTACGACAAGCATAAGAAAATTATTGAGGCTGACCCGATGGCAGAGATGAGAAATTTCCTTGGGGAAACGGGCAAGGATCATCCTGCTATCAATTATATCGCAGATGCTTGCAAGGAATGTTTTGACGCAAAAGCTAAGATTCCTCTCCGGGCTGGATTGAACAGTCTCAAATCTGATGCTGCGAAATCGCTTGAGGTGGGGAAAAATATAGCAGAAAATTCATCAGCAGGTCGTCCAAACTTGACCCGGCCACGCGGTTTTGGTTTATAGTTAAAGAGCATCCGCGCTTTCTGAACCAATAATATTAATATAGAAACATAATCCTATAATTTGGCTCAAAGATTCATGTGGGGCCAAAAATATATTCCTTGCCCTTAGTGGCCGGGAATCTCATATTGCCTGCATCTTAATCACATAAATAACATCGCGCCGCACGAGGATTTGACCCCGTGGGCACGGCGTTGTTTTTGGCTTTTTCGCACCAGCCGCCGCGCAATGAAACGCGGCACATATATAAGAGGCAATCATGGCGCAGTTTTCTTCATCGGGTCTTATGTCCAGCACAGCCCTGAGCAACGGTTTCAGCGGTCGCTTTAAGCCGCGCCGCAGTTTCGGCCGCATTCCCGAAGTTGCGGAAATGCCGAACTTGATCGAGGTGCAACGGCGTTCGTATGAAAACTTTTTGCAGATGGAAGTGCGCCCTGCGGACCGCCAGCGCATGGGCCTTCAGGAAGTTTTATCATCAGCGTTCCCGATCAAGGATTTCGCCGAGCGCGCCGTTCTCGATTTCGTGTCCTATGAACTGGAACAGCCCAAGTATGACGTCGAGGAATGTCAGCAGCGCGGGATGACCTATGCCGCGCCGCTCAAGGTCACGTTGCGCCTCACGGTGTTCGATGTCGATGAAAGCACGGGCGTGAAGTCCATCCGCGACATCAAGGAACAAGACGTTTACATGGGCGACATGCCGCTCATGACGGCCAACGGCACGTTCGTCATCAACGGCACGGAACGCGTCATAGTCAGCCAGATGCACCGCAGCCCTGGCGTGTTCTTCGACCACGACAAGGGCAAGAGCCATTCGTCGGGCAAATACCTGTTCGCCGCGCGCATCATTCCCTATCGCGGGTCTTGGCTCGATTTCGAATTCGACGCCAAGGATTTGGTCTATGTTCGTATCGACCGCCGCCGCAAGCTGCCTGTGACGACGCTTTTATACGCGCTCGACAGTTCCGAGACGGAAAAACTTCGCGCCAAGCGCATGAAGGAAGGCAAGCCGCTCGCGCCGCATGAAGTTCAAGGCATGACGAAGGAGGAAATCCTCGCGTGCTTTTATGACACTATTCTTTACAAGCGCGCCAAGAACGGATGGACGACGGCGTTCAATGCCGAGCGCATGAAGGGCCAGAAACTGTTGAACGACCTGATCGACGCACGGACGGGAAAGTCCGTCGCCGAGGCAGGTTCCAAGATGTCGGCGCGCGTTATCGCGAAGCTGGAAGAAAAAGGGTTAAAAGAGATCCTTCTTCAGCAGGAAGAGCTGGTCGGACAATATCTGGCCTCTGACATGATCGATGAAACCAACGGCGTCGTGCTGTTCGAAGCCGGCGACGAATTGACAGCCGCAGTGATCGAACAACTGGAGCAGAGCGGCATTAAGGAAATTCCCGTTCTAGGCATCGATCACGTCAACGTAGGTCCCTACATCCGCAACACTATGGCCGCCGACAAGAACGCGACGCGAGAAGACGCATTGATCGACATCTACCGAGTCATGCGGCCGGGCGAGCCGCCGACCGTCGAATCCGCCGAAGCTCTCTTTTACGGCATGTTCTTCGACAAGGAACGGTATGACCTGTCGCCAGTAGGCCGCGTGAAGATGAACTCGCGTCTCGGTTTCAAGACGGACGATCAATTGCGCGTGCTCCGCAAGGAAGACATCCTCAAGATCTTGCGCATTATGGTCGATCTCAAGGACGGCCGCGGCGAAATCGACGATATCGATCATCTCGGCAACCGCCGCGTGCGCTCGGTCGGCGAATTAATGGAAAATCAATATCGTCTTGGTCTGTTGCGCATGGAACGGGCGATCCGCGAGCGCATGAGCTCGATCGAGATCGATACGGTCATGCCGCATGACCTGATCAACGCCAAGCCCGCCGCCGCCGTGGTGCGCGAGTTCTTCGGCTCGTCGCAGCTCAGCCAATTCATGGATCAGACCAACCCGCTGTCGGAAATCACGCACAAACGGCGCGTTTCGGCCCTTGGTCCGGGCGGTCTGACGCGCGAACGCGCGGGCTTTGAAGTACGCGACGTGCATCCAACGCACTATGGCCGTATTTGCCCGATCGAAACGCCGGAAGGTCCGAATATCGGCCTTATCAACTCGTTGGCCACGTATGCTCGCGTCAACCAATACGGCTTTATCGAAAGCCCGTATCGCCGCGTGAAAAACGCCAAGGTGACGTCGGAAGTCGTTTACCTGTCGGCCATGGAAGAAGGCCAGTTCACCATCGCCCAGGCGAATGCCGAACTCGACAAGAACGGCAAGTTCGTCAACGAAACCATCGTGGCCCGCAAGAACGGCGAAAACATCGTTGCGCCTGCGGAGTCTATTGATTTCATCGATGTGTCGCCCAAACAGATCGTTTCTGTCGCCGCCGCGCTAATTCCGTTTTTGGAAAACGACGACGCGAACCGCGCCCTTATGGGATCGAACATGCAACGTCAGGCAGTGCCCTTGCTGCGCAATGACGCGCCGCTGGTCGGCACCGGCATGGAAGGCATCGTGGCCCGCGACTCCGGCGTGGCGATCGCAGCCAAGCGTACCGGCATCGTCGATCAGGTTGACGCGACGCGCATCGTCGTCCGCGCTACGGAAGAGACCGATCCTTCGGCTCCTGGCGTCGATATCTATAATATGTTGAAGTTCCAACGTTCGAACCAGAGCACGTGCATCACCCAGCGTCCTATCGTTCGCGTGGGCGACGTCGTCAAGCAGGGCGACATCATCGCCGACGGCCCTTCGACGCAGCTCGGCGAGTTGGCGTTGGGCCGCAACGTGCTTGTCGCGTTTATGCCCTGGAACGGCTACAACTTCGAAGACTCGATCCTGATTTCAGAGCGCATCGTGTCTGAGGATGTGTTCACCTCGATCCACATCGAGGAATTCGAGGTCATGGCCCGCGACACCAAGCTGGGTCAGGAAGAAATCACGCGCGATATACCGAACGTCGGCGAGGAAGCTCTCAAGAACCTCGACGAAGCGGGCATTGTCTACATAGGCGCGGAAGTGAATCCGGGCGACATCCTTATCGGCAAAGTCACGCCGAAAGGCGAAAGCCCGATGACTCCCGAAGAAAAACTTTTACGCGCTATTTTCGGAGAAAAAGCCGCCGACGTGCGCGACACGTCGCTGCGTCTGCCGCCGGGCGTGACGGGAACCGTCGTCGAAGTGCGCGTCTTCTCGCGCCGCGGCGTAGAAAAGGATCAACGCGCCATCGCGATCGAGCGTTCGGAAATCGAACGCCTCGCCAAAGACCGCGACGACGAACGCGCTATTCTGGAACGCAGCTATTTTGGCCGCTTGCGCGAATTGTTGATGGGCCAAAAGGCCACGTCAGGTCCGAAGAATTTCCCGACAGGCAAGGCCATTACGGAAGAGTTGCTCAACGAATACACCAAGGGACAATGGCGCCAGATCAGCGTTAAGGACGACAAGGTGATGGAGCAGATCGAAGGCATCGGCAAGGTATTCGACGATCAGATCACCGCTCTAAAGAAACGCTTTGAAGACAAGGTCAGCAAGCTTCAGCGCGGCGACGAATTGCCGCCGGGCGTGATGAAGATGGTCAAGGTATTCGTGGCCGTTAAGCGCAAGCTTCAACCGGGCGACAAGATGGCCGGCCGTCACGGAAACAAGGGCGTCGTGTCGCGCATCCTGCCCGTGGAAGACATGCCCTATCTGCCAGACGGGCGTCCGGTCGATATCGTGTTGAACCCGCTGGGCGTGCCTTCGCGCATGAACGTGGGCCAAATTCTGGAAACTCACCTCGGGTGGGCTTCGGCCAACCTTGGCAACCAAATAGGCCATATGCTCGACGCGTATCAGTCGCAGATCACGCAAGACAAAAAAGCGGCGATCAACGACGTGCGCACGCGCTTGAAAGCGATTTATGGCGACGACAATTATAAGCAGGACTTTGCCAATCTTAGCGACGACCAGTTGCTGGAAGTCGCGAATAACCTGCGCGTTGGTGTGCCCATGGCTACACCCGTGTTCGACGGCGCGCGCGAAGCCGACATCGAGCGGATGCTGGAAATGGCTGGCCTTGACAAATCGGGCCAGGAAACTCTGATCGACGGACGTACGGGCGAGCCGTTCGACCGCAAGGTGACGGTGGGCTACATTTATATGCTCAAGCTGCACCACTTGGTCGACGACAAGATCCATGCGCGTTCGATCGGGCCTTACTCGCTCGTCACCCAGCAGCCGTTGGGCGGCAAGGCGCAGTTCGGCGGTCAACGCTTCGGTGAAATGGAAGTGTGGGCGCTGGAAGCCTATGGATCGGCGTACACGTTGCAGGAAATCCTTACCGTCAAGTCGGACGACGTGTCGGGCCGCGCGAAGGTTTACGAGTCCATCGTGCGCGGCGAAGACAATTTCGAATCCGGCGTACCGGAATCCTTCAACGTTTTGGTGAAGGAATTGCGCTCGCTTGGCCTCAACGTCGAGCTGGATCAGAAGAAGATCGCAGCGGAACAGGCGGAGGAAGCCGTCGCGTTGCCGGAATCGGCAGCGTAAGGAGGAAAGCCTATGCACGTCATTAAAAACGAAAAAAACGGCATCGTTAGCTATTCGATCGTTAACGAAAGGAATGCCGCTGACTGGGTCTTTGTGGCCGAAACTTCGTCCTTACTGAAAAATGTACTGATGAAGGACGCCGGATACACCGAGGAAGACGCAGAGGGATTAGTCGCGGAGCATGGACAAAAAATAGACGAAGGCAAGCTGGCCTTTGTGATCGTACATGAGGATAGGGATCTAGGCGTTTCGAAGAGACCTCAGTTTCGCGAGGAACTTACGGAAGCCGGCCATTATGTTTGGGGTCTTGTCGAGGAAGAACGCGACGAAGATTCCAGAAAGTGGGTTCAGGAAACGATGAGAGCGGGAAAAAGGCCAGTGACGGCCGCTCTGGTGATCGGCGAGTTCAGAGAAAATCAGAAGGCTGTGTTCTTTCTCAGGAGTGACGAGGAAGTTCGGCCTGCGTTAGAAATTGTTCAACCTTATCCGCGCGTCGGCGGACAAATGATTAGACGCGTGGATTTGCGCAAGTTTGATACCGCCGGACAGATGCCAAACTAAACAACGCAATCCGGCAATTACCGAGTTTAAAAGCGAGGACACCATGAACGACCTTATGAACATCTTCAATCAGCAGAACGCGCCGCAGACGTTCGATCAAATCCGCATTTCGATTGCGTCGCCCGAACGCATTCGTTCGTGGTCGTTCGGTGAAATCAAGAAGCCGGAAACAATCAACTACCGAACGTTC
>CAZVCG010000025.1:16423-17505 GCA_964626265.1 uncultured Rhodospirillaceae bacterium
CCCGCATCTTCGGGCCGATCAAGGATTACGAATGTCTTTGCGGCAAGTACAAGCGCATGAAATACCGCGGCATCATCTGCGAAAAGTGCGGCGTCGAGGTCACTTTGCAAAAGGTGCGCCGCGAGCGCATGGGCCACATCGAGCTTGCTTCGCCGGTCGCGCATATCTGGTTTATGAAGTCGCTGCCGTCGCGTATAGGCTTGCTCCTCGATATGACGCTCAAGGAACTGGAAAAGGTTCTTTATTTCGAAAGCTACATCGTCACCGAGGCCGGATTGACTCCCCTCAAGCCGCGTCAGTTGCTTTCGGAAGAAGAGTTCTATAAGGCGCAGGAAGACTACGGCGACGATGCCTTCACGGGCATGATCGGTGCGGAAGCTATTAAAATTCTTCTGCAAGGCATTGATTTACATGAGGAAAAGGTCAAGCTACGCGACGAAATGCGCGAGACCAGCTCCGACGCTCGCCGCAAGAAGATCGTCAAGCGTCTGAAGTGCATTGAATCGTTCATCGAATCCGGCGCGCGTCCGGAATGGATGGTTCTGGATGTCGTTCCGGTCATTCCGCCAGAACTGCGTCCATTGGTGCCGCTCGATGGTGGCCGTTTCGCCACATCGGACTTGAACGATCTTTACCGCCGCGTGATCAACCGTAACAACCGCTTGAAGCGGCTTATGGAACTGCGCGCGCCCGACATCATCGTGCGTAACGAAAAGCGCATGTTGCAGGAATCCGTCGATGCATTGTTCGACAATGGCCGTCGCGGCCGCGTCATCACGGGCGCGAACAAGCGTCCGTTGAAGTCGCTGTCCGACATGCTGAAAGGCAAGCAGGGCCGCTTCCGTCAAAACCTGCTCGGCAAACGCGTCGATTACTCTGGCCGTTCGGTCATCGTGGTCGGCCCCGAACTCAAGTTGCATCAGTGCGGCTTGCCGAAAAAGATGGCGCTCGAACTCTTCAAGCCGTTCATCTACGCCAAGCTTGAACTCTACGGCATGGCCTCTACCATCAAGGCCGCCAAGCGCATGGTTGAAAAGGAACGTCCCGAAGTCTGGGATATTCTGGAAGAAGTGATCCGCGAG
>CAZVCG010000025.1:17657-29958 GCA_964626265.1 uncultured Rhodospirillaceae bacterium
GCTGTCGCTCGAAGCCCAGCTGGAGGCCCGCGTACTGATGATGTCGACCAACAACATTCTCAGCCCCGCCAACGGCAAGCCCATCATCGTTCCATCGCAGGATATCGTTTTAGGTCTTTATTACATCACGATGCAGCGCGATGGGGAACCGGGAGAGGGCATGTCTTTCGCAGGCATCGGCGAAATCGAACAAGCGCTGGACGCGAAGGTCATAACTTTGCATACAAAGATCAAGGCTCGTTATCATGGCGTGGATGCCGAAGGAAACAAGGTCGTGATGCGTGTCGATACGACGCCTGGACGCATGTTGCTTTCGGAAATTCTTCCACGCAACCCCAAGGTTCCGTTCAGTCTTATCAACCGGGTTTTGACGAAGAAAGACATTACGAACGTCATCGACGTCGTGTACCGTCATTGCGGCCAGAAGGAAACGGTGATGTTTGCCGACCGCCTGATGGGCCTCGGTTATCGTCATGCTTGCCGCGCCGGCATTTCGTTCGGCAAGGACGATCTGGTCATTCCGCACACGAAGGCGGGCTTGATCAAGAAAGCGCAGGATCAAGTCAAGGAATATGAACAACAGTATCAGGACGGTCTCATCACGCGTGGCGAGAAGTACAATAAGGTCGTCGACGTTTGGTCGTCATGCACAGAACGCGTTGCCGAAGAAATGATGAAAGGCATTACCGATACCGGTAAGGGCCAAATCAATTCCGTTTACATGATGGCCCATTCGGGCGCTCGCGGTTCCGCCGCCCAGATCAAGCAGCTTGCCGGTATGCGCGGCCTTATGGCCAAGCCGTCGGGCGAGATCATCGAAACGCCGATCATTTCCAACTTTAAGGAAGGCCTCACGGTTCTCGAATACTTCAACTCGACGCACGGCGCGCGCAAAGGTTTGGCCGATACGGCTCTCAAGACTGCCAACTCGGGTTACCTGACGCGCCGTCTGGTCGACGTGGCGCAAGACGCCATTATCACTGAACTGGATTGCGGGACGACGGAAGGTCTGACGATCAAGCCCGTGATCGAAGGCGGCGAAACGATCGCCACGCTCGGCGAACGCATCTTGGGCCGTACGGCTACGGTCGATATCCTTGACCCGAATACGGGATCCGTTCTGGTCGCGGCCGGTGAGATGATCGATGAACCTGCTGTCGACGCTATAGAGAAGTCGGGCATCGATACAGTCCTCGTTCGCTCGCCGTTGACCTGCAAGACTGAAAACGGGGTATGCGCCAAGTGCTATGGTCGCGATCTGGCCCGCGGCACGCCCGTTAACGTCGGTGAAGCCGTCGGCGTCATGGCCGCCCAGTCCATCGGCGAACCCGGAACGCAGCTGACCATGCGCACGTTCCACATCGGCGGGGCGGCGCAGCGCGGCGCGGAGCAAAGCTCAGTCGAGGCCTCGTTTGACGCCAAAATGATGATCAAGAACAAGCAAGTCGTTTCGAACAGCGAAGGCCGTCTGATCGTCATGGGCCGCAATTGCGAAATAGTTTTAGTGGACGACGCAGGCCGCGAAAAAGCCAAGCATCGCGTGCCTTACGGTTCGAAATTGCTCGTTGACGAAGGCGCGGCGGTTACAAAGGGACAAAAGCTGGCCGAATGGGATCCTTATACGTTGCCGATCATTACGGAACGCGAAGGCAAGGTCAGCTATGCCGACCTTATCGAAGGGTTGTCGGTGCGCGAAGTCATGGACGAAGCGACGGGCATCTCGTCGAAGAAGGTCATCGACTTCCGTCAGCAAACGCGCGGCGCGGAATTGCGTCCCCGCATCATTCTGCTGAACGACAAGGGCGAGCCGCAGATGCTTTCAAGCGGCGTCGAAGCGCGTTACTTCCTGCCTGTCGACGCCATTCTGAACGTCGAAAACGGTTCGACGGTTCACGCCGGCGATGTTCTGGCGCGTATTCCCCGCGAAGGCTCGAAGACCCGCGACATCACGGGCGGCTTGCCGCGCGTGGCCGAGTTGTTCGAAGCCCGCCGTCCGAAGGATTTCGCGATCATTTCGGATATTGAGGGCCGCATCGAGTTCGGTAAGGATTACAAGACGAAGCGCCGCATCATCGTGCGTCCTCTTGACGATACGCAGGAGCCGCGCGAGTACCTGATACCCAAGGGCAAGCATGTGGCCGTTCAGGAAGGCGATGTAGTGGAACGCGGCGATCTTCTGATCGAAGGCAACCCCGTGCCGCACGACATTCTGGCCGTTATGGGCGTCGAGGCTTTGGCCGAATACCTCATCAATGAAATTCAGGACGTCTATCGACTGCAAGGCGTGAAGATCAACGACAAGCATATCGAAGTAATCGCTCGCCAGATGCTCCAGAAGGTGGAAATTACCGATCCGGGCGATACCACGTTCTTGCAAGGCGAACAGGTCGATCGCCACGAGTTCATCGAGATGAACAACAAGGCGGTTCTGGAATCATTGCGTCCGGCGCAAGGCCGCGCGGTGCTGCAAGGCATCACTAAGGCCAGCTTGCAGACGCGCTCATTCATCTCAGCCGCTTCGTTCCAGGAAACGACGCGCGTGTTGACCGAAGCGGCAGTGACCGGCAAGGTGGATACGCTGGAAGGCTTGAAAGAAAACGTGATCGTGGGCCGCTTGGTGCCCGTCGGCACGGGTTCCGTGGTCAACCGTTTGCGCCGCATTGCGGCCCAGCGCGACCTCGACGCCGACAGGCTGGACGCTCAAAAAGCGGCTGAAAGACTCGCCGCCGAGCAGAAAGCGTCGGCCGAGGCCCATGTTGAAGAGCCGATAGAAGCCTAAAACAAGACTTTGTGAATTGAGGTCTTAGTTAATCCCGTTCAGGAAATTCTCAATTTCCTGAATTGACCGCGTACGCGGAATGGTATCCGGCGAGTCGTTTTGCGCATTTTCCGATTCGAAGATTATGATCGGCTTGCCGAACTTTTGCGCCAGCATGATCTCGTTAGCCGTGCCATTGCCGCCGGGGAGGGCGATGATCGCGTCGGAAGAAAGAATGTTTACATGATTGCGGTTGATAAGGTCGGGCCTTTTTGGGTCGGAAACCGGCAGTGGCGTGATTATGGGAACTTCGACAAAAATGTTGGGGTAGCCGTTTTTTAAGGTGAAAAGGCCCGGTTGATTCTCATTTGTGGGCACAATGCCTATGCAAACGCCTTTGCGTTCGTCCTTGGGAACGGAACAAAAGGCTTCGCTTACTTTAAGCATTACGCCTTGACCTCCGCCTGTGAGCAAATGAAAGCCTTTTCGCGCGATGAGTTGTCCAAGGGGAACCGTAAGTTCAGGGTGTTCACGGTCGCGTGACCCCATAACGCCGATTATCGGCAGACGGCTATTCATTGTTGTTTCTTCCCTGATTTAGGATTTTATAACCATTTTATGACACAGGTCTATAATTTCGAAGCTAGGAGCTTTCCGAATCTTTGACAAGATATGACTCCGCAAGCAGCTTGTTGTTCCATAAATTACAAAGTCACGCCTGCGAGGGGAGGAATAATGCGCGCATCTATCAAACACGATCTTGTATATATTGCATGGTCAGAAACCATGGGGTCGCTTTTAGAAGACGCTCTCATAGAGGCCTCGAAGTTAGCGAATCTCAGCATTCGTCAAATATCGGGTTTGGAGAATGGGGCCGTTCGAAAGAATTTTACCGTCATACTTGATGAGGGCGTTGGGGTTCTCATAGTTGACCGCGTTCGCATCGAAAGATTGAATGATATCGCAGGTCAACATTCGGAATTGCAGAAGGCCCCTGTTATTGTAATCGCCAACGAACATCCCGAGGATTTAGGATGTTTTCTGCGTTGCCATGGCAATAACCTAAACTATTCAGGCCGGATATTCATAGAAGAACAAGCAAAAGGCGAAGCTCTGGTCCCATTGGTGCGCGCTATCGCGCTGGCCGACCACGATGAGCGAGGAAGAATAACGCCGTTATCTTTGCGGCAGGCATTATACGCTCACGGGGGCGATTACATAGCCTATGAGCTTCCCCAAAAAGGGGATTGCCGGCAAGAAATTTCATATGGTTTGCAAGACTTTTTATCGTTAAGCAGGGCGTATTTTAACCGAGGCCGGGCTTACTCTCTGGCTTGACTGACTTGAAACGCTACCGTTTCCTGTTCGTGGTGGACCCCAGTTTTTTCTGTTTTTCGTTGTCGATCCACCAGCTTTCGGGGAAGCCGAGGCCGTATTTCGGCGCTATGGACGGCTGGCCGAATTTATTCCAATAAGCGAGGCGGAACGCCCCCGTGTACCAATGCGGGATAACATAGTGGTTCCAGAGCAGAACGCGGTCGAGGGCATGGCAGAGCGTAACAAGCTCTTGCCGGTCTTTCGCATGGATAAGCTTTTCAACCAACTCATCGACGACCGGATTTTTAATGCCGATCCTGTTCCGGCTGCCTTTCAGATCTGCGCGCGATGATGTCCAGAAATCGCGTTGCTCGTTGCCGGGCGAGAGCGATTGAGGAAAACTTTGGATGGCCATATCGAAATCAAAGTTATCCATCAGGTTCTGGTATTGCGACGTATCGACGACGCGCAGGTTGGCTTGAACGCCGAGGCGTTCCAGATTGCGCAAGAAGGGTTGAATCCAGCGTTCGAACATCGGCGATTGATCGACAATCTCAAACTTTAATGGATCGCCTTTTTCATTGAAAAGCTTGCCGTTTTTCAGCGTCCATCCCGCTGCGTTCAAGAGTTCGGAGGCTTTGCGGAGGTTTTCGCGGGCATTGCCGGAGCCGTCTGTTACGGGATTTTTATATTCCGAGGTGAATACTTCATCGGGGATTTTGCCGCGATAGGGTTCCAGGATTTTCAGTTCTTCGGGCGAGGGCAGCCCTTGAGCGGCCAGCTCCGAGTTGGCGAAATAACTGTCGGTGCGTTTATAGGCTCCATAGGCGAAGTTCTTGTTCGACCATTCGAAGTCGAAGGCATAATTCATCGCTTGTCTTACGCGCGGGTCTTGGAAAATAGGGCGGCGGATGTTGAATATAAATGCCTGCATACCTGAAGGGAGCTCGTTCCTGATTTCCTGCTTGACAATCAGGCCTTTTTTTACGGCGTCGGTCGTGTAGGCCGTGGCCCATTCCTTGGCAATATTTTCGAGACGGACATCGTAACGTCCAGCGAAAAAAGCCTCAATGGCAACCGTAACATCGCGGTAGTAGTCGTAATGTAATAAATCGAAATTATAGCGGCCTTTGTTTATGGGCAAGTCCTTGGCCCACCAGTCGGCGACGCGTTTATAGGTTATGGAGCGTCCGGGCGTAAAGTTTTCGATTTTGTAGGGGCCGCTGCCCAAGGGGGCATCGAGAGTCGTGGCGGCGAAATCTTTATCCTTCCAGAAATGTTTGGGGAGGATGGGGAGTTGTCCCATGATCAAGGGCAGTTCGGTATTCCCTGCGTTTTTGAAAGTGAACTTGACTTCGCGCGAGCCTGTTTTTTCGGCTTTAACGACGTCTTTATAATAACTGCGGTAGGACGGATGGCCCTTATCCCGCAGCGTTTCAAAGGAAAAGATGACGTCTTCAGGCGTGATGGGCTTGCCGTCATGGAATTTCGCCTCTGCGCGGAGCGCGTAACTGACCCAGGAGCGGTCTGGCGAGACTGTGACATTTTCGGCGATCCATCCATATTGAGAAAATGGCTCGTCGAGAGAGGAGGCCATGAGCGTTTCAAATACAACTGCGGCATCAATGGCCGATACGCCTTTAAGCGTAAAAGGATTAAGGGTATCGAACGTGCCTATGGCCGCCTGTCGAGCTTCGCCGCCTTTCGGCGCATCGGGGTTGGCGTAGTCGAAGTGGGTGAAGTTCTTGCCGTACTTCGGTTCGCCGTGGAGGGCGATACCATGTTGGGCCGTTTGGGCTAGGGCAGGGGAAGAACATAAGAATATAATTAAAATAACTCGTGAGAAAAAGGACTGAAAAGATATGTCATTCCCGAGAAAGCGGGAATCCAGCGGCGCGCGACTGCGCGCCATTTGACTATTCTGATACATAGTCTTCTCCTGCCGGTGTTGGCACAAATTTGAAAATATTTATCAATCTTTTTATGTTCGCCATCGCTCGCGTAGGATTCCCGCTTTCGCGGGAATGACGGAATGTTTACTTCCTCTTCTGAGCAAGAGTCACAAGATGCGGCCAACGATGTGATGATAGCAAGATGGCATAAATCAGGCCGATCCAGCCCTTCTTGCGCCATGCGAGATAGATGTTGTCAGGAAGATCATCGAACTTCTTGGGGTCGATGACCATAAAACCGCTGAGCTGTACCCGCGTGCCGTCAGGCATTTCAAGCTGTGCGTCGTTTTGCATGAGAAGGCCGTATTCCTGAAGCGCTTTAACGAATTCATCCGTGGCTTCGCCCTGTTGGCGCAAAGAAGCGCAAAATTCCATCGCGCCTTTGGTGAAATCGCTGGGCTGTTCGCCGTCAAAGAGCGCGTATTCGCCTTCTTCGTCCAGCATATCGCTGGATTCGTCGAAACAAAGGACGAATTGCTTTTGTTCAGGGTCGTCCATCAGGATGAAGGGATAGCGGCGCACATAGGCGGGAAGATAGCTGCCTTCCAGCCATTTGCCGTCGGCATCGATAAATATGTTGACGTCGTTTTTCAGGCCGACGACGGCCGCGGGAACGGGCTGAGGGCCTGCAGCGAAGATGATAGGGTAGTGCGCCGCAGTCATCGGAAACTCGTCGATCAAAACGGGGATGGCGTTCGTATTCGCCGCAAAACGGAAATGCTTTGGGCGGGAGATGTGGAGTTTGGAGTCCCGGGCGCGGTCGAGGGGGCGGGGGGAGGCGTAGAACATCGGCATGTTGTCGTTGGATTTGCCGTTGGCTGGACCGGACATGAAAAAGGCTCCTTGTATCAATGATTTGGAATCACGCTTGGCATCTTAGAGGCTCTTGGTGTAAAGGAAAAGCGCGAGTTTTTGGCGTTTTTTGGGAGGCTTTAATGGCAAAAAGAGCATCTTTCATCGTCATATTTTCGCTGATTTGTTCCTTTAGCGCGACTTCCTACGCAGCGGACGCGCAGTATTATGCCAGATTGCGCGAGAAATGTGAAAACGACCCCGTCATGAGCGAAGGCAAACGCTGTTGTCTTCAATCCGTAAAAGACATGGAAAAAGGCGGATTCGAGGAGGCCGTTAACGGAAAATGCCTCAACGGCCAGCAGGTGAACTCGCTTTTGTGCCCATCGGCCTATACATGGTGCGAACCCGCCCTTCCTGTCCAAGATAAATAACTATCGGGGTCATGTGAAGCGAATACGCATTGCAATGGCGTATATATTATATTAGTCAGTTGTGATCAGAAAGAGCCTTGTCTCTTTTTTTGTGATTCTTACCTATGGGGGTACCGATGGTCAGGACGATTCTATTCGCGTTCATCTTAATGTTGAGTTCCGTTGCCGCGAATGCGGGACAGTTATTCCCGCCGCCGGGGATCGATCCGAACAGCGATTGCCCAGAAGGGCAAATGTTGACATGGAAAGGCAGCGGCGAAGTCCAATGCGCGAATGTCAGCCCGAACATGAGCACGGATCTTTGTCCGGCTAACAGCGTATTAATTGGAATTACCAAAGGCGAAGCCATTTGTAAGTTGTACGATTTGGATATGCAGTGTCCGGAAGGCGAATACATGCAGGGCATTGCGGACGGCGCGCCGGTTTGTTCGCCGATTACCACGCCGAAACCGCCCGCTCCTGTCAAAAAGGGCAGCTATACGCAGTGGTGCGGGCCTGGAAACAGGAATTGCAACGGATGCGGCGGCAGGTGCGTGACGCCAAATCCCTATACCGGGACATGCTCTTGCCCGGCCGGAACAACGCCAGTTAAATCGGGATGCCAGATCAATCCTGGTTGCGCCAGCCAGGATGGCGGCTGTAATTTCAGGGCTACGTTCATCTGCCAATAGAAAGCGCATAGCTGTGTAGTTACGGGAAGGGGCGCAAAAGTATTGGCGCCCCTTCCTTTTTGTCTTATCGAATTCATAACAACATGGATCGTTATGGGGTGACTATTCGTCCCGGGAACCAGTGTCGGCCTCGGCGGTCTTCGATTTCGATGACCCACATGTCGGGGTCCATATTAAGTTGGCTTTCGATATAGCGTTCGGCGTCTTCGTTAGGCATGGGATTAGCGCCGCTGGCGGGACTCCAGACCAGTTCGTCGTCGATGCGGATTTGTGTCAACACGAGCGATGTGCCGTCGAGCTTGTCGATTTTAAGCAGGATGACGCCTCTCACGTTGTCGCCGTGATGGCGGACAAGAATGGGGATGCCCTGCAAAGCCGCGCTGCGGATTTGCGCTGATACGAGCAGGTCGGTTGGAAGTTTGTCGGACATTTTATAAGTAACCCCCTCACCAGCAAAATCTAAGGCTTTACTTGCGTAAAGCCAAGATTTCGCATCCTATCCTTCAAGAGGAGAAGGAATTGCGCTATACCGCCAAATCCTGATCGTTGTCTTGCTGCGCGGCGTCGTGGAAAGACACCGAAGGCTTGGCGATGTCCACGCTGCGGTCGGGGGAGAGGGCCGTGACGGCGACCTCGTTGCGGCGCATGATGGCGACTTCGCTGTTCATTGCGTGGACAGGCGTTTTGCGGGTCTTGATGAGCCAGAAGTAATCTTCGTGATCTGGGCTGCTGCGCTTCGTCGCCGTGATCGTCTCCACGCTTTTTTGTGTCTGACGCGCCCAACTGAAACCCGTGATTTCTTGGGGTTTTGCGTCCGGGATGTTGACGGAAAGGCACGTGTCTTTTTTCCAGCCCTGCAAGAGAAGGTGTTTCAGGACTTTGGGCAGGACGGCGCGCGTGGTGTTCCACGGCATTTTGTTCTTGCCAGCGTAGGCCTGACTGATGGCTATGCCGGGCACGCCCAGTATGAGGCCCGTCATGCACGCGCCGATGGTGCCGGACAGGTTCACATCTTCACCGATATTTTTTCCGGCATTGACGCCGGACAGGATCAGGCTCGGCTGGTTGTCACTCATAAAATGCGAAAGAGCAAGCACGACGCAGTCGCTAGGCGAACCATCGATGGCAATCAAGCGCTCGTTGCGCCTCCATGCCTTGATTGGGCGCGAGAGCGATACGCTTTGGCTTGCCCCGCTTTGGTTATGTTCGGGCGCGACGATCCAGACCTCCTCAGCGAAGTCGTGGGCGATTTCTTCGAGGACTTTGATGCCTTCGGCGTCGATGCCGTCATCGTTGGTGAGAAGCACGCGCGGGAGAAGAATGGTGTCGGGCATTTCAAAATATCCTGGCGAATATAGGTTTTTGATTGAGGCAATATCCTATGAGATTCCAAAAAGATACGCCAATGAAAGTATTCTGCGGGCGTTAACCATATAACAGGACAGAACATATGAATTATTCATAGGAATGAGGGCTTGATTATGGATGGGCATAATAATTATTCTTATTCGATATTTGACCGATCATAATGGGAACTCAAAATGAAATTCGATATGACGGCGTTTCGTGGCATACCTTTCAGAGAAATACTGTTGGCGGTAGCCAAAGACATAATCGCCATGCCAGGCAGGATCGGCAGTTTTATCTCATGGCCTTCCGAAACGGCGAAATTCAATGCCTTCGTTGACACGCAAAAAGTTCTGGCAGGTGATATCAAGGCTGGAATAAGCCCCACAATAGAGACTTTGAAGCCGCGCGCAAAAGTCATTGATATTTTTTCGCGGCAAGGCGAGCCCGATTACGGTACGACGTTTCACTTTGGAAAGGTAATCGACTTTCAGGCGCATAAGGATGCATTGGTAGAGCAACCCAGGGAATTGAAAACATGGCGCCGTGAGCCTAAGCGCCCCAAGGACAATTGCGCCGGAAGGCAATATAAATTCAACAAAGGACCGGATGGGCCAAGCGCCGCATGAAATATCCATATGTAAAATTAGCCGATCCTCTTGCTCGATCCGGAAAATATTTAGCCCAAAAAGCTTGTCGAAATCAGTTGCCACGGGTCGTGTCGGTTCCAGCTAAGGCTGATAAGGATATGCTCTTGAATGTTCCAGAAATCGCGGTAGATCCCGATGGAGCGCAACTAATGGAAGAGCTTATGGCGCATATCCGTAAGTACACGGCGGATCATACTGCTGAAAGATGGGCGGCTATTAAGGGATTATTGGGGCGTATTCAGGACTATGAAAAATGCGCTCGTCAGGCGACCGAGGGACAGGCCGGTCCATCCGAAATATTAAGACCCGATACCAAAAAACCCGAAACAGCCAATCTTCCAAAGGATAAAAAGGGGAGATTCCAAACCTATTCCCTCTAATTCTCCCCATAGACATCCGCTGAATAATTGGCAAGAATAGGCCAAAATTCAGGGAGATAAGTCTATGAAAACGCTTGCCGATATCCGCCAAACATTTCTGAAATACTTTGAATCCCAAGGGCATACGATAGTCGAGTCCTCCCCGCTGGTCCCAAGGAACGACCCGACGCTGATGTTCACGAACTCGGGCATGGTTCAGTTCAAGAACGTGTTTACGGGCGTTGAACAGCGCTCCTATACCCGCGCTACTACCTGCCAGAAATGCGTGCGTGCAGGCGGCAAGCACAACGATCTCGAAAACGTCGGCTATACGGCGCGCCATCACACGTTTTTCGAGATGCTCGGCAACTTTTCGTTCGGCGATTACTTTAAGGAAGACGCGATCAATTTTGCATGGACTCTGGTCACAAAGCACTACGGGTTGAATAAGGATAAGCTCCTCGTTACCGTCTACCACGAGGATGAGGAAGCCGCGAAAATCTGGAAAAAAGTCGCGGGCTTTTCGGACGACAAGATCATCAAAATTCCGACGAACGCGAATTACTGGCGCATGGCTGACGTGGGGCCTTGCGGGCCTTGCACGGAAATCTTCATCGATCAGGGCGACAAGCTGCAGGGCGGCCCTCCGGGCACGCCGGACGAAGACGGCGACCGCTATCTCGAGTTTTGGAACAACGTGTTCATGCAGTTCGAAGAACTTCCGGGCGGCAAGAAAATCAATTTGCCCAAGCCTTCTGTCGATACCGGCATGGGGCTGGAACGCATAGCGGCGATATTGCAGGGCGTTTATTCGAACTACGACACCGATTTGTTTAAGCACATCATCGGCGCGACGGCGGATTTGGTGAAGGTCGATCCCGAAGGGGCGCAAAAGCCTTCTTTCCGCGTGATCGCCGACCACTTGCGCGCGACGTCGTTCCTGATCGCCGACGGGGTGATGCCGAGCAACGAAGGACGCGGCTATGTGCTGCGCCGCATTATGCGTCGCGGGATGCGCCACGCGCATCTGCTGGGCGCGAAGGAGCCGTTGATCTATCGTTTGGTGCCGGAACTCATCAAGCAGATGGGTTCCGTTTATCCAGAATTGATCCGCGCCGAGACGTTGATCACGGAAACGCTGAAGCTCGAAGAAACACGGTTCAAGCAAACGCTGGAGCGCGGATTGAAGCTTTTGGACGAAGAATCCGAAAAGCTGGGAGGCAAACCTTTGCCGGGTGAAGTCGCATTCAAGTTGTATGATACCTTTGGGTTTCCTTTGGATTTGACGCAGGATGTGTTGCGCGGACGCAACCAGACAGTCGATGTTGCTGGTTTTGAAAAGGCCATGGCCGAGCAAAAAGCCAAAGCGCGCGCAAGCTGGGCCGGATCGGGCGAGGCGGGAACGTCGAAAATCTGGTTCGATCTGTATGACGAGTTGGGCGGCACGGATTTCCTCGGTTACAGCACGGAAACAGCCGAAGGACAGATTAGGGCGTTGGTCGTGAACGGATCACGCGTGGCCGACGCCAAAGAAGGCAAGGACGTGCAGATCATCGTGAACCAGACGCCGTTCTATGCGGAATCCGGCGGTCAGGTGGGAGACACAGGCATGATGACGACGCCAAGCGGCGCAGTCATCACGATTGTAGACACCAAGAAAGAGGTTGGTTCGCTCTGGGTGCATTATGGCCGCGTGAGCAAGGGAACAGTGAAATCGGGCGACGATGTTGTGATGGTGATTGACGGCGAACGCCGATCGGCCATCCGCGCCAATCACTCGGTCACGCACTTGTTGCATGAAGCTTTGCGTCGAAAGCTGGGCACACACATCACGCAAAAAGGTTCGCTGGTCGCGCCGGACCGTTTCCGATTCGACATCAGCCAGCCCGTGCCGATTCCTGCCGATGTGATGGCAGAGGTGGAGGCCGAGGTTAATAAGCGCATCCGCATGAACGATGAAGTCAAAACGCGCCTGATGTCGCGCGAGGAAGCGATGAAGGAAGGCGCGATGGCCGTGTGCG
>CAZVCG010000026.1:0-28766 GCA_964626265.1 uncultured Rhodospirillaceae bacterium
CATTGCTTCCCTTCACCTGCTTGTTGATTCAATAAAAAGATAAACGGCTATAACTTCCTTTCGGTTTAAACAAATCGTTTCAAAGGTTGCCAGCCTTCAGACCCCAAGGCCTGAAGGGCCGGAAAGCGCGCTTTATAGGCCATCTTGCGCGACTCTTTGATCCAGTAGCCCAAATAAACGTAAGGCAGATTAAGTTTTTGCGCCTCTTCGACAAGCGCAAGAATCATATATGTGCCCAGACTGCGATGTGGCTGGTCTGTGCGGAAAAAACTATAAACGGCCGACAAACCATCTTGCGCCTGATCGATGATCATTGCGCCGGCAATCGAGGGTCTGTCAGGCAAAACCACGGGATCGAAAAGCGTATACAAACGCGTTTTGGCGTCGCCTTCCCGCATCATGGAATCAAACTCTTGACGCGACATGCGGGCCATGTCGCTGTCGGCGTGGCGGACGGCTTGATACTGTTGGAAGAGGGCATAAAGCTCGTCGGTGCCCTTAGGCTCTGTTTTTCTGATAATTAAATTACGGTTTATGGCCCGAATGCGCCTGAGAGAGCGTGTCGGCAGAAAATCATGTGCGGCAATGCGCACGGGGACGCACGCGCCGCATCTGTCGCACGCCGGTCGGTATACAATGTCGTGGCTTCGGCGAAACCCCGCTCGCGTCAGCGTCGAATTGATTTCGGCATTGAGGTTTTTATCGGACGTCAGGCGGGCGAAAAGCTTGCGCTCCACCCTGTCAGGCAAGTAAGGGCATGGCAGGGGGCCGGATACGTAAAACGGCAAATCAAGATTAAAGCCTGACGAATGGGCGGTCATGCCGCCAGCATATCACCGATGCTTTAGGCGAAAAAGCGCCATGGAATCATGGTTAAGCGACCTCGGTCATAGGCTCGCTCTCGCGGCTGACTTTGTTCCAGACCGTTCCCGCAGGCGGATAAAGCCGCGTGATTTCAACCTTGAACCGGAAGGGATAACTTTGTTGCAGCGCGTTAATCTCGTTCTCTACGATCAGCGAGAAATAACGATATAACGCTTCTTCGTGCTCCGGCATCAGCTGGATTTTCTTTCCATCCTCGTTTTTCATGAGGTCAAGGATCATCCCGCCGCTGCGTTTGGCGACATATCCCGTCAATGGCGACGTGAAGTCGATGATGCACCAGAAGGCGCCATCCCAGGCTTGCCAGCGGCGGCTGACGAAAATCTCGTAGCCCTGAAAGCGGAATACGGCGCCTGAGGCGGACGTCGCGCCAGCAACAGGCTCTACGGCACAACGAAAGCGCCGGGAAATGATCTCGTCGCTGAAAGGATAGGCATCGGCATAATTGAAGTCTAAAGCGTTCATGGCTTAAATCCTTAAAAAAAATTGCTGTATTAAGAATACCAGAGAGGCGGCTACCAAAAAATGGTAAAATTAATTACACCTTTTTTGGTAGTTTTTTGCCAAAAATGGGTAGGGCAAATCCAAAATCCCCCCGCAAATAACTAAATTTATTATTAATTTCCGTTAACCATTAACCTTTATGGGGTTGACGGGGATTGGGCTGGCGGGGTAGCGGATTGCATATCTGCGGGAGGCAGCGTTTGCCGTAAAAGGACAATGCTGATACGTCTGTTTCGGGGGTCTTTGGGGTTGCCGGGATTGAGGTGATCACGGTCCGACATGCCGACTACGCGGGCGATACGATTGTCGGAAACTCCCCCTGTAACGATTTCCCCCATGCTTACGTTGGCTCTTTCCGTGGAAAGCGTCCAATTGTTGCGGCGCGACCCCGCTGGAAAAGGAGCGCTGTCCGTATGTCCAGTGACGGATATTTTGTTGGGCAATCGCGACAATACCCTGCCGACAAGCCGTAACAAATCGCGTCCGCGTTCATAAGGAACGGCGCTTCCAGAAGGAAACATGGAAAACTTGTCGCGGTCGACGATTTGAATCCGCAAGCCTTCCGGCGTGCGGTCGACAAGAAGGTGCTGGGCGAGATCCTGTAATTCCGGCGTTCCCTCAATAGCCTTTTTCAAAAGGCCCTCGGCTTCCTTGAAGCTCTGCTCTTCACGTTTCATGGCTTCGGCCAGAGCTTCTTCCTCGGAAAGTTGCCGAGATGGGGGCGTTTCGGTGGGCGTGGCCGTTTGATCAAGGCCGCCGTTTCCGACGCGATCGGTTTTTCCGGCTATCTCCTCCTCGCCCTCTTCGCCTTTGCCTGCTGTGGGTACGGTACGTTCGTCAAGGGACTGCGGCGGAGCGGAATCCGATATTTGCGCTCCCTTCGGAGCGTTGATGGAAAGGCCGCCCATAACGCCGCCTGCGCCGCCTGTCGATTTTGAAATGCCCGCTGGCGCGAAATAATCGGCAAGCCCGGCGCGTTGATCCGCCGTCGTCACGTTAAGGAGCCAAAGCAAAAGAAAGAACGACATCATGGCCGTCACGAAGTCGGCGTAGGCGACCTTCCATGCGCCGCCATGATGGCCACCATGGCCGCCCTTCTTCTTGCGGCGGATGATGATAACGGGCTTTTGAGGTTCGGCTGCCATGGGCTACCTCACATCCTCATGTCGGAGCGGGGAGAGCTTGTGTGGCTTCTTCAACTTCGGAAAAGCTTGGGCGCACATCGGACTGGATGGCTTTTCGCGCGTATTCCACGGAAATAGCCGGTGCAAAGCCCTGAAGGTGGGCCAATATGCCGACCTTGAGGCACTGAAAATAACGGGCTTCGGAAGCAAATCTTTGTTCAAGAGAACGGGCCATAGGGCCGATAAACGCATAGCCGGACCAGACGCCCATAAACGTGCCGACGAGCGCGCCGCCGATCATGCGGCCCAGGACTTCGGGCGGCTCGGTGATGGCGCCCATGGTGTTGATAACGCCTAACACGGCCGCGACGATGCCGATGGCCGGCATGCTGTCGGCAACGGAATTGATAGCATTCACGATGGCCGCGTTTTCCGTGTGATGCACCTCAAGCTCTTCGTCCATGAGCGCTTCAATCTCGTAAGGCTTGTCCGAGCCGAGGGTCATGAGGCGCGCGTAGTCGCAGAAAAATTCGAGCGCGTGATGTTCTTTGAGAAAGCCGGGGAAGTTCGAGAAAATGGAGCTTTCCTCAGGCTTTTCGACGTGCGCCTCGAGAGCTAACATGCCTTTTGTTTTTGCGAGCTTGAACATCTGGTATAAAACCGACAAAAGCTCGATGTAAGAAGCCTTGTTGTAACGTGCGCCCTGCAACAGCAATTTCATCGACTTCATGCACCGCGAAATCACGATTTTCGGGTTGCCAATGATGAAGCCTGCCGCCGCCGTGCCACCCATGATGACAAGCTCCATTGGAGCAGCGTGGGCAAGCACAGCCATGCTGCCGCCCTCGGCGACATAGCCGCCTAGCGTACAAGCAAAAGCCGTGAGGACGCCGATGATAAAGTTCATGAAATCTGGCGAATCAAAAGCCTGTCGTCCGCCGGGATGGCGGGCGCACACAATTTATGAATGCCTCCAAGATCGTTAAAATCGCTTTAACGATATGAGGGCGTAGTTTTCTTGAGAAAGACGGGAAAAACGCTACAAGTGATCAGCATCCGCCACGGAGGCCGCAGGCTCCCACGGGCTTCGTGGCGAACGCTTTTACAGTAGCGGCGGCCTTGATAAATCCTGATTCGTTTTCCTGTTCGGCAACGACAGGAGCTAAATCTTTGTTAAGCAGAGACGAGAATTCCTGCTTGATCTTGTTCTGGCCGTCCTTGAACTGAGCCAAAAGCTTGCCTTGAAGAACGCGTCCGGCGGGCATGTTGACGCTCAGAGGATTGACTTGGCGGTTGCTTACCCATACTTCAAAATGAAGGTGCGGACCGGTCGAACGGCCTGACGACCCCACAAAACCGATAACATCGCCCTGATTGACGCGCGCGCCGTTGTGCATTCCGCGCGCAAAACGGCTCATGTGAGCATAGGCCGTTTCGACTCTGCCGTTGTGGCGAAGACGAATATAGCGGCCATAGGCTCCCTTGAAGCCGACTTCCTCGACAATGCCGGAACCTGCGGCAAAGATCGGCGTTCCTGGCGCTGCGCCGAAATCCGTACCTTGGTGCATTTTCGAATAGCCCAGGATTGGATGGCGGCGCATTCCGAAATTGGACGTGACGCGCGCGCCGTCTACGGGCGTGCGCAAAAGGGCGCGCTTGACGCTTTGTCCCTTCTCATCAAAGTAATCGACGGCTCCGTCGGCAAAAGTCACGCGGTACAAAGGCTTGACCTTGCCGCCGATTTCCAAAGCGGCGTAAATAATGACGCCCTGGCCAACCGGCTTGCCGTCCTTCGAGGTTGGCTGATCGTATAACACCTCGAATTTGTCGCCTGGCTTGATGTCGCGCTGGAAGTCGACAGCGTGGGCGTAAGCGCGCAAAAGCGCCGCCATAACGGCGCGCGGGACGCCTTCGCGTTCCCCCGCTTCATAAAGCGAGGAGCGAATTTCCGCGCGAACGGCAAACCGCTCTCTTTCAAGCGGCGTCGTTTTGATGTTGCTGGCAAAGTTGCCGCCCGCCTCACGGGTAATGGTCACTTCTCTGGTGGGTTCCGGCATGAAAGTAACGCCTGTAAGCGTTTCTTCGCTGCCAAGACGGGTAAAGGCCAGAGTGACTTCCTGGCCAGCCTTGAGCTTTTTGTGGTCGTAAACCTTATTAAGCGCACTTGCCGCAGCCAAAGCGTCTTCCGGGCTTACGTCCGCATCCGTCAACATGCTCACAAAGGTTTTGCCGGAGCTTAGCTCGACTTCCCGCGTGACGTTTTCCGGTTTCGCCACAACGGCGGCCGACATTTCACGGACTTCCTGATGCACTTCTTCCGCGACAGAAACGGCGGCGCGAACAGGCTCGGAATCGGTTATTTGATTAACAACTGGGGCCGCCGCTGCAATGATTTCAGGCGCCACGGAATTAATGGAAGGAGAAGGGCTGCGCGGAAACAAATTGTGACCTGCTGCGCCGGCGCAAAGCGCAAACATGCCTGCGAAAAGCAGAGGCGTTATGCGGGCTGGCTGGAGAGAAGAAGCGCGAGCCGATCCTAGGTGAACTCTAACCAAGCAAGTACCTTGATGTAGTGAATGTTCTGTAGGCGTAAGAAATGTGGCGGAAAGATGATGGGGAGCCCGGACCCTGTCAACGCGGAATTTGGAAAAAACCGAAACGATGTGCCTAAATTTTAAGCACGACACTTGAGATGATTTGTCGTTTAGCTTTGATAATAGTGGCTTTTTCTTAATTATTCATCACTCTATATGGCCAACTGATCGCGCAACAAAAATACACACATTAAATACGATGTATAACAATATGTCCTACTGTTTTGGGGCTAATTATCGTGAGCAACACAGGCTTGCCTGGTTTTCGAGAATCCAATGATCAAGGAAACGAACTAAGATTTGAGCTCTTAATTAACATGAGAGCCCACGCCAGTTATGAATTCAGACCCTAAACATCATCTTTTCTTGAAAGGAAAACCGCCTGAAACAACCCACCACTCAGGATGTTTTTGGAACAACTGGGCCGCTGCTTGCTTGGCGGCTGAACGGTTTGGATAAAGCCCGAAACATGTCGCGCCGCTGCCGGACATGCGCGCGAGCTGGCAGTTTTGAGTTGCGGCGAGTTCAGTCAGAACGTCTTTAATTTCCGGCATAATCTTGCAAGCCGCTTCCGTTAAATTGTTGCTGCGTTCATGTAGCATTCTGGCAAGCTCGGTGCTTGAACGGGGATCATGATCCAGCCGCGCCATAGCGGTAAAGGGGGGGGAGAACGCTTTGTAAACGGCAGGGGTAGGAAGGGCTTTGTTGGGATTGACGAGAACGATGTCGGTGTGGGGGAGTTCGGGGCCGGGATCCGTGACGTTGCCGATGTCGCGAAAATAGCAGGTTGAGGCCTCCAGACAGCAGGGCACATCTTGTCCCAAGGAACTCGCAATTTGATAAAGGCGCGAATCGGTTAAAGGCAACCCCCAGCACTCGGCCAGCAGGCGCAAAGCCGTAGCCGCGTCGCTCGATCCGCCGCCTATTCCCGAAGCCACGGGCAGATTTTTGACAAGCGTTAACTTAATATTGAGCGGACGCCCCAGTTCTTTGGCCAGCATGTGAACGGCGCGTACGGCCAGATTGCTCTCGACAGGCTCGGAAGCCAAAGCGCCAGCCATAGGGCCTTCAAGCTGAAAGCTGAAAGCCTGAACCGGTTCGAGTTTTAGTTGATCGCCGATGTTCGTAAAAGCCACAAGGCTGTCGAGAAGATGATAGCCGTCATTTCGGCGGCCTATGACATGCAGGTATAGGTTAATCTTGGCGGGCGCGAAAGCTGTGAGAACAGTCATGGGGAGGGGCATAGGCAAAAGGAAAAGCCTGAACAAGAGAATGTTCAGGCGTGTAACTTTAGCCGATGTTGACAGAACCGGATAGCAAAAAGACGTTAGGCGAGACGCGCGCGCTTAACCTTGGCGCGCCTTGTAACGCGGATTCTTTTTGTTGATGACGTAAACGCGGCCTTTGCGTTTGACGACTTTGCAGTTGGCATCGCGCTTCTTGAGCGCTTTGAGCGAGTTGGCGACTTTCATGGTCAATCCCTTATTAAAGAGGGCGCAAAGTAGGGGGAGGAGGGCGTGGAGTCAAGAGAGGCCGCTCATTAAGTAAACATAGCCATACGGAGGCCACAAACGACGCTTATAAGATCGCCATAATAAGCGAATTCAGGTCATTTTAGCAGGTTGTTAACCTTGAGCTTCTAGAATTCGACCATAAGGCCCACGAATTTCGGGGCCCTTCTATCAGCCAGAGAGCTGATTTTAACGGGAAAGCGAGGCGGAATCATTCGCAAGCCGTTGACATCCAAAAACCTTTGTCCCGTTTGCGGCGTTATCCCCTCTTTGACTCTTTTCATACCGATAGCCCCACAATTCTTTCCGCCGCCCTGTGGTTTGGGCGGCGTTAACCAGCGTCCGCATACGCGGGCCTTAGCGAGGACATGATGGGCAAAAGACGCGCACGTTATGAACATGCCGGTTACCATTCAGACAAACGCCATAATATAGAGCCTCTTTACCCGACGGGGTCGCCTTGGGACCCGCTTGGGGATCCGGCTTTTGAACGCCGCGATCAAAGCTACGTTCGCAAGGTCAAACCGCAAAACGCCAATCAGGCGGCTCTGTTCGAAGCGATGGCCAAACATCACCTAGTTGTGGCGGTTGGCCCTGCTGGTACCGGGAAAACGTATCTTGCTATTAGCGCGGCAGTTGAAGCGCTTGAAGCTGGAAGAGTAGATCGAATCATCCTGTCACGGCCAGCTCTTGAAGCTGGGGAGACCTTGGGTTTTTTACCCGGCGACATTCAGGACAAAATGTCACCTTATCTGAGACCGTTATACGATGCTCTGAATGACAGGCTGGGCAGCAAGCGTCTGAAGCAAGCCATGGCGGACGGCGCGATCGAAATCGCACCCATCGGGTTTATGCGCGGGCGCACGTTAAACAACGCCTTCGTAGTCATCGATGAGGCTCAAAACTGCACATATAACCAAATCAAGATGCTGTTGACCCGCTTGGGCTGGCATTCGACGATGGTGCTGACAGGCGATCCCGATCAAAGCGACTTGCTGGACGGCATGTCGGGCTTTTCCGACATTGCACGGAAACTGGAGCCTGTTCCAGGCGTGGCGGTTGTGCGGCTGTCCGATCGCGACATCGTGCGGCATCCGCTGGTCGCCAGCATGTTGGGCGTACTCTAAAAGAGTTCACAATCTTCCAAGATTGCCTCTTGGCCTGAGCGATGGCGCGACTTAAACTGTTCCCATGAAAAAAAAGCCGCTTAACGCTTCCGGATCGGACGAATCGCAAATTCCCGTGGATTCAAAAGAAAAACCCGCGACAAGCGAGAGGCTCGTCAAGTGGTGCTTGTTCATCGGCGTCATTTCCCTTGTGGCTCTGCCCGCGATCGCCCTTAATTTGGCTGCGTGGAAATACAAACAAGATAAGGCTCGACAAGCTTCGGAAGTGGCCGCAACAGCCGCGCCGCCTCTTACGTCGTTCGGCGGGACTTTTTCGCTCGTCAATCAGGATGGGGAGACCGTAACCGACGCGACTTTCAGAGGCAAATATATGCTGGTCTTTTTCGGCTATACCTATTGCCCCGATTTGTGCCCGACGGCTTTGCAGAACATAACCGAAACGCTCGACGAACTGGGGCCTGACGCCGACAAGCTCCAAGTGCTGTTCATCACGGTGGATCCCGAGCGCGACACCCCCGCCAAGTTGAAGGACTATGTATCTTCTTTTCACCCTCAAATCACAGGCCTGACAGGAACGCCCCAACAGATTGCCTCTGTGGCAAAAGCCTATGGAGTAAAGTACGAAAAGGTTAAAATGCCGGATTTTGAGGACTATATCATGGATCACACGACGTTGATGTTCGTTCTGGGGCCTGACGGCAAGCCCTTGACCAGTATCGATATGGAGCAGGTCGATCCAGCCTCGATAGCCGCGACGCTTCAGGCGTTGTGGAGCCCCCAAAAGCCGCTTGCCCGCTAACTCCCCAAAACCGCATCCTGCCGTTTGGACAGGCCTCGCAAAAGGACCATTGTTCCTCCTTGACTCTAGGTCGCGCCCCACCTACTTTGCGCCCGAATTCTGTTAAGTCTTGCGTTTGAACCTTTATGGTCGAGCCTGAAAAAGACAAGCTTGAAGAACAGGCCGCACGCATCAGGCATGCGGAAGAGGAAGCGGGTTTAATCCCTTCTTCCCCTGATCCCGAGAAGGTCTCATACAGAGCTACCGCACGGGGCTACAGGATCGGCACGGATTTCGTCGTGACCATTCTGTCGTTCGTCGCCGTGGGTTGGTTTATCGACCGGACATTTGCGACGGCCCCCTGGGTTTTGCTGCTATGTCTTATTATAGGCTTCGGCGCGGGATTGTGGAATTTGGTGCGCGCCGTACGGCCTTCAGGCGACGATGACGATGGAAAGGGCCTCTAAGGGATAAAAAGATGGCAGGGTTTCATTCTCCTATCGAGCAATTCGAAATTCACACCTATTCAAAACCCCTTTTTGAATTGGGTGGCCATCCTATAGCCATGACGAATTTCTCGGTGGCCATGATCGTGGCCGCCATTCTGCCGGTATTGTTCATGACGCTTACGATGCGCCGCGAAGCGGTTGTGCCGACCCGTTGGCAGGTCTTGGGCGAGACGTTTTACAACGCAATCGAAAACACGCTTCTTGAAGCGGCCGGTAACAAGGCAAAGCCCTATATGCCGTTCATTTTCACCGTTTTCATGTTCATCCTCGCGGCGAACCTGATTGGTCTTGTTCCTCACGTTTACACGGTGACCAGTCAAATCGTGGTCAATTTCGCGCTGGCTTTCACGGTCATTCTGGCGGTGATCGGCATCGGCTTTGCCAAGCACGGCCTGCATTTCCTTACGTTGTTCGTTCCCAAAGGCGTGCCGATGGCCTTGCTGCCGTTTTTGACGGTCATGGAACTTGTCTCGTTTTTTATCCGTCCTTGCAGCTTGTCTCTCCGTCTTTTCGGCAACATGCTGGCGGGCCACATCCTGCTCAAGGTCTTCGCGAGCATGGCGGCGGCCATCGCGGATCAGGGCGTTCTCGCCGCGGCGGGGATATTCCCCATCGTTATGGACATCGCAATCGTTGCGTTCGAGGTTTTCGTGGCGCTTTTGCAAGCCTTCATTTTCACGGTTCTCAGTTCGGTTTACCTGCGCGATGCACTTGAATTGCATTGACAGGCAATCGGGAGTTTAGTTCAACAACCCTAGCTAACGTAAAAAAGGAGTTATTAATATGGATGCCGCAGCAGTAAAATTTATTGGCGTTGCCGTTACGATGTTGGGTGGCGCGCTTGGCGCCGGCTACGGTCTTAGCACGGTGTTCGCGACATGGCTTTCATCGATTGCGCGCAATCCTGCCGCCGACAACAAGATGCGCATGGTCGGCTTCATCGGCTTCGCCGGCGTCGAACTCGTGCTGCTGATGTCGTTCGTTATCGCCATTCTGTTGATCTTTGCAGCGTAATATCGACCGGTTGGCATGAGGTTGAAAATGCGCATTGGCTTAGGAGCTTTGGCGATAGCGGTCCTGTCGGCCATGCCTCTGCCTGTGTTGGCGGAAGGCGGCCATGGTGGCGGTGGCTCGTTGCCGCAGATGGACGCGACGACTTTTCCAGGACAATTGTTCTGGTTGGCCGTTTGTTTTCCTCTTCTCTTTTTGCTGATGCGCTTTTTGGCCATGCCACGCGTTCAAAGAACGCAAGACAAAAGGCGCCAGACTTTGCGCACCGATCTGGACGCTGCGGAATCCGCCAACAACGACGCGAGGCAATTGCGCGAGGCTTATGAGCAAGCCTTGGCGGAGGCGCGCTCCAAAGCCCAGTCGTCGCTTAACGAGATGGCCGCTGAGGCTTCCCGCGAAGAAGCCGAAAGGCGCGAAGCCCAGCAAAAAGAGCTGGCCAAACGCGTTGCCGAAGCCGAGGCGCGCATCAGCTCTTTTCGCGAAAAGGCGATGGGCGAGGCGCGCGAAGCGGCAGCGGATTTGGCCAATGAAGTTGTGGCCAAGCTGCTTGGGCTTAAGAAAGCAGGATGAGGGGACCTCAAGATGTCTGACGAAGCGCATTGGCTAACTGATCCCGTCGTTTGGTATGCGGCGTCCGTGGCCATTTTTGTCGCTGGCGCAGTCGTCAAAGGCCGCAAGCCTATACTGGGCTGGCTCGACAGCGAGATCGCCAAAGTGCGCGAGGAGCTGGCCGAAGCGAAAAAACTTCGCGAGGAGGCCGCCGCGACGCTGGAAGACTATCGCCGCCGTCAGCAAGCCGCGATGCAGGAAGCCGGGGACATTATCGCGCGCGCGAAAGAACAAGCCGAACGCCTGCGCGAAGAAGCTCAAAACGAATTAAAAGCGACGTTGGCGCGGTACGAAAACAAAGCCGCCGCTCGCATCCGTATGGCGGAAGCCGAGGCGATGGATGAAGTGCGTGCCGTAGTGATCGAACAAGCCTTGGCTACAGCACGGAAAACGCTGGCTGCCAAGGTAGATTCCGCCGTGGCCAAGCGGCTTGTGGATCAGGCTATCGAAGAAATTCCGCGCCTGAGCGTCTCAGGCGGTAAAAGCGCGTAAGCGGCATCCGTGGCCACCACGACCTCACGATCAAAAACCAAAACAGTTTCCGACGTATTGCGGGAAGCCAAAAACACCGTGAAAGACGGCGAGACGGTGACCGTCGGCTATTTGCTGCAGCTTTTCGGAGTGCGCGGCTTCGCGTTCCTGATGCTTTCGCTGGCCTTGATGAATGTCGTCATATTCATGGTGCCAGGCTTATCGCTTCTGTTCGGTTTGCCGCTCGTTATTTTTTCCGTCCAGATGGTATTGGGATTCAAAACACCGCTTGTTCCCGCCGTCATTCGCCGTCGCTCGATCTCCCGGTTGGTCCTTATGCGCGGCCTCGATATCGGGGTGCGCGGCATGGCCCGCGCCGAGCACCTTTTCCGTCCGCGCTTTTGGCTGATTGCCGGGCCTCACATGGATCGAGTGCACAGCCTGTTTGCCTTGCTCATGGCCATGATGATGACGATTCCCATTCCGCTGTTGAATTTGTCGCCGTCGTTTGGATTGATCGCCCTGGCTTTGGGCATGATTCAACGTGACGGGATTTTTATCGCCGTGGCCTACGCCATAGGCGCGTGGAGTTTGTGGCTATTCGGGTCGCTAGGCCATATCGCGCAGATTTTGACGAATTAAATGGCGCGCACCCGCACATAGCTGCCCGGAGCGTCTTCGATGATTGGGCCGTTGGCGCCGGGCTCGCGCGCCGGAACGGTGTCGCCGGTATATAGCTTCATCCATTCCATCCACGCGGGCCACCAAGAACCGGGACGATAAACTGCGTTTTTCAGCCAATCGTCGGGGTGCGCGGGGCATTGGGGATTCGTCCAATAGCCGTATTTGTTGCTCGAAGGATGATTGACCACGCCCGCGATGTGGCCAGACCCGGCCAGCACGAACGTAATCGGGCCTTTGTAGAGTTGCGTCGCCGCGTATGTGGAGCGCCACGGCGCGATATGGTCTTCCTGTGTCGAGATGAGGAAGCTCGGCGTCGTGACATCGCGTAGATCGATCGGTGCGCCTTTCATCGAAACACCGTGCGGTTGCACAAGCTTGTTTTCGAGGTACATGTTGCGCAGGTAAAAGCTGTGCATCGCGGCAGGCAGGTTGGTCGAGTCCGAGTTCCAGTACAACAAATCGAACGGGAAAGGCTCCTTGCCTAACAGATAATTGTTGACGACGAACGACCAGATCAGATCGTTCGAACGCAGCAAATTGAATGTCGAGTTCATTGAACGCGCGTCGAGGAAGCCTTGCTCGGCCATTTTGGCTTCGATGCTTTGAATCTGTTCTTCGTCGATAAAGACCCCAACTTCGCCGGGATCCGTGAAATCGGTCAAAGTGACGAAATACGTGGCGCTCGCGATTTCCGGCAATCCTTCCGGCTTCTTTTTGACGGCCTTTAGATAAGCCAGCGTACACGCCAACAACGTGCCTCCGATGCAATAGCCGACGACATTGACCTTGTCTTCGCCCGTAACTTGCTTGATTTCGCGAATAGCGGCCAACAGGCCGGATTCCATGTAGTCGTCGAAATTGACATCGCGGAAAGACTCGTCTGCGTTCGCCCATGAAATGCAAAAAACCGTGTGGCCTTGTTCGACCAGCCAGCGGATAAGCGAGTTCTTTTCGCGCAGATCGAGGATGTAATACTTGTTGATCCAAGGAGGCAGGATCAACAACGGCGTGCGGTTTACCTGCGATGTGAGCGGCGCGTATTGAATCAGCTGGAACATCTTATTCTGGAAGATAACCTTGCCTTTGGTCATGGCGATGTTCTTGCCAAGCTCGAAAGCCGAGCTATCAGTCATACTGATAGCCAGCTGGCCGTGGCCACGTTCCAGGTCGGCCAGAAGATGCTCAAGCCCTTTAATCAGGTTCTCGCCGCCTGTTTCGATGGTAGTGCGCAGAACTTCGGGATTTGTCATCAGGAAATTGCTAGGCGAAATCGCGTCAACCATCTGGCGCGTATAGAAATCGATTTTGCGGGCGGTCTTGGGGTCGAGTCCGTCAACGCCCTTAATCAGGCTCTGTACCCACCGTGTGGTGAGCAAATAGGATTGCTTAATGTAGTCGAACAGCCAGATATCCTGCCACGCGGCATCGGCAAAGCGCTTGTCGCCCGCCATGGGGACAACCACGGGTTCGGCCGGTTGACCGGACATGCGGCTGATTGTGGACTGCCATAAGCGCGTATAATCCTGCCAAAGGGACATCTGGGCGTTGACCAAACGTCCGGGATTGCTGAGCAAGTGACTCGTTAGCTCCATAAAGGCCTGACTGAGGCGGGCGGGATCAGGGTTGGCTATCGTTGCGGGGGCGGATTTATTGCGATCCAGAAATCCTTGAATAAGCTGTTGGCTGTGCTGACCGATTTTTTGCAGGAGGGCGGAATATTCAGCAGGATCCGGCCAAGAGGTGGCTTTAACGGGGGGTGTTTTCGAATCTGTCATTTTGTTGCTTTCATGCGGCTTAAGACTTTGAAGCCGCGAAGAAAAGAGTTCTGTACGTTAAACGGGTCTTGGGGTTGGGCGATAGGTCTGTTAGGGTAGGTACCGTTAATGTGGCATCCTAAGAGATCGGCGTTATAGCATGAAACAGTTAACAAAAGCAGCAAACTTATTAACCATACTTGCGATTTTGCCAATTCTGTTGCTGACAAGCTGCGCCGATATGGCTTTGCCGACATGGCTCACGGGAGAGCCGGACGAAGCCGTTCTGAATGCGCCGCGCATCGTGGGGCGTCCGCCGGGTGCGAACGATAAAACCTATCCTAACCTTGCAGCAGTTCCTGAACGGCCCAAAGATTTTTCCACGGCGGCATCACGAAAAAAAACCATTCAGGAGATGCAGAACGATAAAACGGAAGCCGAGGATATCAGGGAACGGCTCGAAGCTGTTCCCGCGCCTGGTTCGTCGCCGTCAATAGCCCCACAATCACCACTCTTATTGGGCCCGGATCAGGTAAAGCCATGACTCCTTTGCGCATCGCTATAGCTGGACTGGGAACCGTAGGCTCGGGAACCTTGTGCCTCTTGCGCGAGAACGCCGAAATTGTCGCCACGCGCGCAGGTCGGGCGATCTCAATCACAGCCATTAGCGCGCGCAGCAAAAACAAATCGCGCGGATGCTCCTTGGAAGGCCTGAAATGGTTTGACGACCCGCGGGAGCTGGCTTCGTGCTCTGATGTCGATGTCGTGGTCGAATTGATCGGCGGCGCGAGCGGCGTGGCGCATGAGCTTTGTGAAGCGGCGTTGAAAAACGGCAAGCATGTCGTAACCGCTAACAAAGCGATGCTGGCCGAACATGGCCTGAAACTCGCCCAACTGGCGGAAAAGAACGAACGCCAGTTGATGTTCGAAGCGGCTGTCGCCGGCGGGATCCCTGTAATCAAAACCGTGCGCGAAGCCCTTGCGGGCAACAAAATGCGCTCGGTTCAGGGCATTTTGAACGGCACATGCAATTATATCCTCACGCGCATGGCCGCCGCGCACCTGGATTTCTCTGCTGCTTTGCACGAAGCGCAGACGAAAGGTTACGCCGAAGCCGATCCCGCCATGGATATTGACGGGCATGATACGGCGCATAAGCTTACTTTGTTGGCGGCGCTTGCATTTGGCGGAGCGCCGAATTTGTCAGCGGTTGCTGTAGAGGGCTTGCGCCGCATGACGCCGCTTGATTTGCAATTCGCAGCCGAGCTTGATTGCCGCATTAAATTATTGGGCGTAGCGCGGTTGACGGAACATGGGCTTGAGCAGCGCGTTGGGCCGTGTCTTGTGCCGGTATCGTCGCCGTTGTCGTTAGTCGATAATGTGCTGAACGCGGTGCAAATACGTGGCGATGCCGTTGGCCCCGTGACGCTTGTCGGTCGCGGCGCGGGAAGCGCGCCGACCGCCAGCGCCGTTGTCGGCGATCTGATCGACTTGGCGCGTGGCACACAGGTTAAGCCGTTCGGCGTACCGTCGACGGCTTGTTCGACAATCAAGGTCACGCCACCCGAAGCGCGGCAAAGCCATTGGTACATCCGCTTACAGGTTGTGGATCAACCCGGCGTTGTGGCCGATATTTCCGCCATTTTACGCGACGAAAACATTTCGATCGAATCGATGCTGCAACGCGGGCGGTCGCGCACGGATTCGGTGCCGGTTATCTTGACGACGCACGAAATCGACGAAGCCGCCATGCGCCGCGCCGTCGCTAAAATGGTTCACGTCAAAACGGTAAAGGAAGAACCGTGTCTGATGCGGATCGAGAGCGCTTAACTAACACAAAAGACCTTAGGAGAACAAAATGAATCACCCCGATGCCTATACCGATCGCAATCTGGCGCTGGAAATCGCGCGCGTGGCCGAAGCTGCCGCGTTGTCGGCGTCGCTTATGGTTGGGCGTGGCAACGAAAAAGAAGCTGATCAGGTGGCCGTGAACGCCATGCGCCGCGCGTTGAATGTCCTGGAAATCGACGGTAAAGTGGTGATCGGCGAAGGCGAGCGCGACGAAGCCCCGATGCTTTATATCGGCGAAAAGGTGGGCACGGGCAAAGGGCCGCAAGTTGACATCGCGCTAGATCCCTTGGAAGGCACGACGATTACCGCGCGCGGCGGCAACAACGCGCTGGCCGTCATCGCGATGGCGAAAGCTGGAGGCTTTTTGCATGCGCCGGATACGTACATGGACAAGATTGCCGTGGGCGCGGGGCTGCCCGACAACGTGGTCGATCTGGATGCGACTGTCAGCGAGAATCTTAAGAATCTGGCAAAGGCCAAAGGTGCGGAGTTAAGCGACCTTCAGGTCTGTATCCTCGACCGACCGCGCCATGAGGAGTTGATCTCCAAGGTGCGCGAAACGGGCGCGCGCATCATGTTAATCGGCGACGGAGACGTGTCGGCGGTGATGGCCACCTCGCAACCCGACAGCGGCATCGATATGTACATCGGCTCCGGCGGCGCGCCCGAAGGCGTGTTGGCCGCGGCAGCGCTTCAATGCATCGGCGGGTTTATGCAGGGACGTCTCATCTTCCGCAACGACGATGAAAAAAGCCGTGCGGAACGCATCGGCATTAAGGACTTTAACCGTAAATACGAAATGCACGATCTTGCGCATGGCGACGTGATGTTTGCGGCCACGGGCGTGACGAACGGCACGATGCTGCGCGGCGTGCGCCGCTTCGCGGGCGGGGCGATCACGCATACGGTTGTGATGCGCTCAAAAACAGGCACCGTGCGGTTTATTGAGGCGCATCATAACTTCAGGCGCAAACCGTTCGTAATGTAATGACGGCGGCTTTCCTCGGCGTCGAAAAATCCTTCACTGGCCGCAGATGGATCGCGCGGACGTATGACGAGCGCATGGCTTTAGTTTTGGCGCAGCGTCTTGCATTGCCCGATGTCGTGGCGCGGAGTATGTCGGCGCGCGGGCTGGATGTCGACACCGCGCCGTCTTTTCTCGATCCGCGCTTGCGCGATTTGCTGCCCGATCCGTCGCGTTTCAAGGATATGGATCGCGCCTCGGCGCGGTTGGCCGAAGCCATACAAAACGACGAGCCTGTCGCCGTGTTCGGGGATTTTGATGTCGATGGTGGCACGTCGTCGGCGTTGTTGTTGCGTTTTGCTCGGGCGCTCGGGAAAACGTTCAGGCTCTATATTCCTGATAGGCACAAGGAAGGCTATGGCCCCAACGCTGCGGCGATGCGAACGTTGGCGGATGAAGGCATCAAGCTTGTCGTTTGCGTCGATTGCGGGACGACAGCGCATGAACCTTTGGCGGCGGCAGAAGAAGCCGGGCTTGATGTAATTGTTATAGATCATCACGCGGCGGAACCCGTTTTGCCTTCCGCGTATGCCGTTGTGAATCCCAACCGCTTTGATGAGCCGCTTGGCGAAACGTACGGCGATTTGGCCGCCGTTGGCGTGACGTATCTTTTCGTCGTCGCCGTGAACCGTGCGTTGCGAACAGCGGGGTTTTATAACGATGCACGGCCTGAGCCCGATTTGTTGGCATGGCTTGACCTTGTTGCGCTTGGCACGGTTTGCGATGTGGTAAGCCTCACGGGTTTGAACCGGGCGTATGTTGCGCAAGGGCTTAAAATCATGGGCCAGCAACGCAATGTAGGCTTGATGGAGCTGGTGCGCGTCGTGGGACTTAAAGGTGCGATGGATGCCGGGGCTGCGGGATTTATGCTCGGGCCGCGAATCAACGCGGGCGGGCGCATCGGGCAGGCCGATTTGGGCGCGCGGTTACTCGCGACGGACGATCAGGCCGAAGCGATGATGTTGGCCGAACAACTCAATCGCCACAATGCGGAACGCCGCGTGATTGAGGCGAAAGTTTTGGCCGAAGCCGAGGCGATTGGATTCGACGAATCCGCGCCGCTGGCTTTTGTGGCCAGCGATAATTGGCATGCGGGCGTTCTGGGTATCGTAGCAGCGCGCCTTAAAGAAAAGTTTCACCGGCCTGCGGTCGTCATCGGCTTGGAAAACGGCATCGGGCGCGGCTCTGCGCGTTCGGCGGGGCATATCGACATCGGCGCGGCGGTTATCGCGGCGCGGCAAGCGGGGTTGCTCATTAACGGCGGCGGACACCATATGGCTGCGGGATTGACGGTGGAGCGCGGCAAGGTGGAAGCCTTGCGAGTGTTTTTAACCGAGCGCATCGGCAAGCTGGTTGAAGTCGAGCCGTTGCAACCGACATTGACACTCGACGGCTTGGTTGGCGGGCCAGCTTTGAACGCGGATTTGATAGAACGGCTCGCGGCGTTGGCCCCCTTCGGCACGGGCAACCCAGAACCGCGTTTTGCGCTCGCCGATTGCAAAATCATCCGTGCCGATATCGTGGGAGAAAAGCACGTGAGCGTTATCGCTATGCAAGGCAGCGCGCGTGTGCGGGCCATAGCTTTTCGCGCCATGAACACTAACCTCGGCCCGTCGCTGCTCAGCCTGAAAGGGCAATCCTGCCATCTGGCGGGCACGCTGCAATCCGACAACTACCGCGGCAACGGCGCCGGGCAACTGGTTGTTGAGGACGGGGCAACAAAATAAAATGTCATACGCCCGAAGGGGCATGAAGCATGTTGTTTTGTTTGAAAGATGGCCGTGTAGGCCCATTGTAGGTTTCAGCTTTCAACCATTCCTTTGAATCATAACAGGGATGAATTTCGATCTTATTTCCGTTCCATGATGAGCAATAGAGAGGGCTTTCGCCCCCATTTGTCATCTGTTGCTCAATGATTTTCCTATTTGATAAGTCCGGCGGTTTGGGCGCTTTCATGACATGCCTCCTCGGTGCTTCGAGTTGAAGAAATAAAAAATTCAAATTGTAAAGGGGGGAAGTGTGTGGTTGCGCGCTATACGCGCAGTACCGTTACTACAAGCGCGGGAGTCTGAAGCAAAACGAAAGCAAACAAGCAAAAGGTCATCGTCGTCGTAAGCTCACACATGTCTTGTTGCGAGGCGATGCGCGTTTGCGAATCGCCTCGTCGCAAGCGGATAACTAACCCACTCCTTGGTCTCTAAGTAAAAACCAAGAGACCAAAAAGCGTTTTTAGGCATTACAAAGAAAACTTATATCCACCTTGACGCCTGCGCTGAGCGTTTAAGGCAAATTGCCTTCCTCTTTCTTTGTCAAAGACGGGGCAATCCGCGTCTAAAGGCTCTTCAAACCAGCGTAGTTTGTGGCGTTGCCTTGTGGGTATTTGTTTCGTTTTTTCCGAATGCCTAGTGCCGTTATTACTGTACATAGGGGTGCTCCTTGGTATTCCGTTCCGGAGGAAAAAGTCAGTTCAAATTGTAGGGTGAGGGAGTCTGTGTGTGCGCGCTAAACGCGCAGTACAACTACTACGACAACGAGCAGCAGCAGCGTTATTACGCCGCTCTGTCTAATCAAAATGTTGTCGATGCGTTGTTGCATGGCACTAAGGATATAAATGATTTGCCGTATGTCAAACATAAATATTGTTTTCAGCCCTAAGAATTCCGAGTGATGCGCGTAAAACACAATAAAACGCACAAAAATTTCACACGGCCCAAAGGTTGATGTTTGGTTAACGAGCTTCTTGTTGTGCAAAAAACTTCAAGAAAACCACCCAATAATCACGTCTCGCAGAGAGAGTTGGGTGGAGATTTCTTGAAACCGTAGAATCGTATGCTGTTGGCTTACAGCGTAAAACGAACCAGCTTTCCGTCAACTCTTACCATTCTTACCGGATGAGAAAACGTTCTCTCCGGCATACGGCCTTCAATTGTTGTCTTTTCCTTCATGCTTTCCGTCCGGGCTGGTTGCTTCTCCGTGGCTGAAGATGGCGTGTTTCCGATGACATTCGTTTGGAAAGGCTTATTCTTTTTAGACATAACAATACCCCTTGGTATTCTTGGTTAAACAAAACGGCAAAATGTAGGGTGAGGGAGTGTGTATGTGCGCGCTAAACGCGCAGCAGCAGAAGCAGCGCCAGGCTCAGAAGGCCGCGCAGCGAGAGAGAAAGAGAGTTGATCTGCTTCAACATGGCAACGAACTTATATTTTTGATTCCACGCCTGTCAAGCGCGAGATTGATTTCAGGCAACGAAAAAGGGCGCCTGTTGCCAAGCGCCCTCAATCGTTCGTTAAGGTTAACTCTTACGACGAATAATACATATCGTATTCAACCGGATGCGGGGTCATGCGGACGCGGTCGTATTCTTCGCGCTTCAGGTCGAGATAGCTGTCGATCATGTCGTCCGTGAACACGCCGCCTTTCAGCAAGAAGTCGCGATCATTGTTCAGGTTCTTGATCGCCTGTGTCAGTGAGTTGCACACCGTAGGGATTTTGGCCAGTTGCGCAGGCGGCAAGTGGTACAAGTCTTTGTCCATCGATTTGCCAGGATCAATCTTGTTCTTGATGCCGTCCAAGCCCGCCATCAACATGCCTGCGAAAGCAAGATAGGGATTAGCGCAAGGATCGGGGAAGCGGACTTCCACGCGTTTGCCCTTGGGGCTTGCCGAATGCGGGATGCGGCATGAAGCCGAGCGGTTGCGCGCGGAATAAGCGAGCAACACCGGAGCCTCATAACCTGGAACCAGACGCTTGTAGCTGTTAGTCGTCGGGTTCGTCAGGGCGTTCAGTGCGCGTGCGTGCTTGATGATGCCGCCGATGTAGTAGAGCGCCGTTTGAGACAGTCCCGCGTATTCCCTTCCCGCGAACAACGGTTTGCCGCCTTTCCAAACGGATTGGTGCGTGTGCATGCCCGACCCGTTGTCGCCGAAGATAGGTTTGGGCATAAAGGTCGCGGTTTTTCCGTATGTATGCGCGACGTTGTGCACGACGTACTTGTATATTTGCATGTTGTCGGCGCAACGAACCAACGGCGCGAACTTCATGCCGAGTTCGTGTTGGGCGCTTGCGACCTCATGGTGATGCTTTTCGACGCCAACGCCCATTTGGCTTAACACCGCGAGCATTTCCGTACGCAAGTCCTGCGCGGAGTCGACGGGATTCACCGGGAAATAACCGCCTTTGACGCGAGGGCGGTGGCCGAGGTTGCCGTCGGCATACTCGCGGCCTGTGTTCATCGGCGCTTCGGACGAGTCGAGCTTATAGAACGTATTGTGCGAGTCGACGCTGAAACGCACGTCGTCGAAAACGAAGAACTCAGCTTCGGGGCCGAAATAAGCCGTATCGCCGACGCCGGATTTATTCAGATACTCGATGGCCTTTTTCGCGATCGAACGCGGGCAGCGTTCATAGGGCTTGCGCGTAATAGGGTCGTATACGTCGCAGAATACGGCAAGCGTCGGTTCGGCATAGAATGGATCCATCACAGCCGTATCGGGATCTGGGATCAATGCCATGTCGGATTCGTTGATGGCCTTCCATCCGGCGATGGAGGAGCCATCGAACATGATGCCTTCCTTAAAGGCGTCCTCGTCAATGGTGCTGACGTGCTGGGTTACGTGCTGGAGCTTGCCGCGCGGGTCGGTAAAGCGCAAATCGACGTATTTGATGTCGTTTTTTTTGACAAGGTCAAAGAAGGCTTTTGGGCTGGACATATTTTTCCATCCTTGGGCTGCAGGGTTGAAAGTAATAGCAAAAACAACGAGCCGAATCGGACCCGCATAAATCCTATGGCATCACTCTAAGGCCTTGACAACTTTGACAACTTTCTATAAACAACATGTTTGTCGAACTGTCCACGCATCGGGCTGGATGCGCGGACAGTTCAAATGATAAAATAAGAAAGTCATCGCGGCGTGATGCGCTCGGCATCCCTCATGTGACGTACGTGGGGCCGGGCGTTTTTGTTTGTGTTTGGCTTGGTTTCTTTATGTTGTGGCGGCCGTAGCTCAGTTGGTAGAGCCCTCGGTTGTGGTCCGAGTTGTCGTGGGTTCGAGTCCCATCGGTCGCCCCATTATCCCGAATCGCCATTAGAGTGGTTGCGCCATCCGTCATCGCAACGTAGGAAACTAACGTTATGACGGATTCCTCAGCATTTCCTCTTTCATTGTTCGCGACGCTTATGCGTGATGCGCCCGCTCAACCTGCGACCAATCTTTGGCGGGCCCAGGAACTGAAAACTTTAATCGACTTGGGTTTGTCCTACATCCGCGAGAACCGCGACATTCTCGATTTAGGATGCGGCGACGGAGGCGTCATGGCCGCGTTGCTTCCTTATCTTCCCAGGCCGCATCAACTTGTTGGAGTTGATCCTGATCCGGACGAAACACGGCTTGCCGAAGCTTCAGGCCTTTATGCGCGCATTATAACGTGCGGCGCGGAACAGATGCCACTTGAAAGCTCCAGCATCGACGTTGTGATCAGCAACTCCGTTTTGGAACATATCCCGCCTGTAGAGGAAGTCTTGAAAGAAACAACGCGCATTTTGCGTTCCGGCGGCTGGTTTATCGCCACGGTACCGGGTCCGAATTTTCATCGTTGTCTTCGAGGCGCTTGGTTGCCTTGGGTCAAACGGGAAGATTATGAACGGGAAATCGACACGCGCCTTGCGCATTTGCGTTATTGGACGAAAACCGAATGGCAACTACATTTGGAAAAAGCGGGTCTCACATTGGTCCAGACGACGGATTATTTGCCCCTGAAAACGATGCGGCGGTGGGAGCTGCTCAGTTGGATTACCGGCGGGCTTCTTTATCATCTTATGGGCAAAAGAAAGCCGCCCATAAAAATACAACGCGATTTTAACATGCGCCGGCGCATCCGCGTTCCGCGCTTTGTGATCCAAGGCATGGCCTGGCTCTTAAGTCGCGGTTTGAGCGATCAGTCCGGGCCGTACGGCGGGCTTTTGGTAATAGGGCGCAAGCCGTGAGGAAGCGTTGGTTTTCTGCGCTTGCGGGCATGTCGGTTGGCCTATCGCTGTGCGCGGCGCTTGTTCTGCGTTTCGATGTGCAATCGCACGACTGGATTCGGTTGTTTCATAATGTGTCATGGCCCTGGGTGATCGCCGTCGTGACGCTTACTGTGTTGCTTTGGTGGAGCGGGGCGCGAAAATGGGCTTTGTTTTCCTCGGCGTTGCACGGCGATTCAGGAAAAGAGCCAGCAAGCGGTTTTTTTCTGCGCCACTTTGCATGGCAAAATTGGCTGGGGCAATTCGTGCCGCCGGCTTTGGCGATTGTTTTGGGCCGCTGCTGGGCATCGCGACGCATGCCCGGCGTCGGCGTACGCGCAGGGGCGGGGAGCGCGATTTATGATCAGGCCTTCGAGTTTGTTTTGTTGATGGGGCTGCTGCCTGCGGCCTATACAGTCTTGAGTGATCATGCTGTTTGGTTCGTTTGGGTACCGATGGCTGTTTTGGGCGTGTGGTTTGCCGCTTCAGCCATTTTTCTTTGTCGCTGCTGGTTGCCGCAGGGCATTCAGGAGCATTTAGGCGCATTGCTTGGTTGGTCGGCTCTGCGCGTTGTGTTGACGGTTGTTCGCATTATAGCCGGCGCTCCAGCGTTGGGTTTTAATATCGAACCGGCTCATATTGTCGCGGCCTCCCCGGTCGTTGCTATTCTGGCGTTAATCCCGTTGACCCCCGGCAATTTAGGTTTGGCGGAATGGGGCTGGTCAGGCGTATTGATTTACGCCGGTACGGCTTCGCTTACGGCCGGGCTTTTTGCGCTTGGGTTTCGCCTATTGATATACGGGGTGCAGACGGCTGTGTTGGCTGCGCAAGAACTCATGTTTTTTATCCTGAAAACGCGTAAGCTTTCTTCCAATGTCGCATCCCTTTGATCCTCAATCATGGAATCGCCATGCGTTGCTAACCGCTGATGAAATGCGCCGCGCGGAAGAAATTTGCTGTGCGCGAGGGCCGTTGGTTTCTTATGATTTGATGCAAAGCGCTGGACGTGCTGTCGCCCGTGTTGTTCAAGACCGGTGGAAGCCGTGCCGCGTTCTGGTTTTGTGTGGACCGGGGAACAACGGCGGCGACGGCTATATTGCAGCGGAGGCTTTACGCGCTGCAGGATGGCAGGTAAAGATCGCGGCAACACTATCAAACAATCCGTCACAGGATGCCGCTTGCGCGGCGCTGGCATGGCAAGGCGAGACGCATCCGTTGTCTTCCAACAATTTTGATCAAGCCGATCTTGTGATTGATGCTTTATTTGGAACGGGGTTGCGGCGTCCTATCGATGGCGATCTGGCCCCAATCATCGAAGCCCTGAACGCAAGCAAAAAGCCCGTTGTTGCGGTCGATATCCCAAGCGGCGTGGATAGCGATACGGGGAAAAATCTTGGAATAGCCGTTCAAGCCAATGTCACTGTGACGTTTTTCAGGAAAAAACCCGGTCACCTCTTGTTGCCGGGAGCCACTTTATCGGGCGATGTTTTCGTCGCGCAGATCGGCATGGAGGACAGCCTGCTTGAAGGAGAAAAGATAATCGCGGCGGAAAACAACCCTGATTTATGGCTGAGCGTTTTTCCGTTTCCGAAACCCGAGGGACATAAATACACGCGCGGTCACGCGCTTGTTTATGGTGGCGCAATAATGACAGGAGCATCTAGGCTTGCCGCTCGCGCGGCGCAACGCTTGGGCGCAGGTTTGGTGACATTGGCTGCGCCTCAAAATGTTGTGGCTCTTTATGCCGTCGCGCTGGAAAGCGTCATCGTCCGTCAAGCGGACAAAGTTGATGGGTGGCGAGCTCTGGCAAACGATGCGAAAAAGAACGTAATTTTGATCGGGCCAGGCGCGGGCGTGAGAAAAGAATTGCGCGATTTCGTTCTCGAAGTCTTGGCGACGCGAAAGCCTTGCGTACTCGATGCCGATGCGCTCACGGCATTCGCCGATGGCCCGCAAACGTTGTTTAAAGCCCTGCATCCTGATTGCGCACTGACGCCTCACGAAGGCGAGTTTGCGCGATTATTCGGAGCATCGGTGGATTCTCAAGCCGATAAAATAACACGTACGCGCAAAGCTGCCGCCCTTGCGGGAAGTGTTGTGTTGCTGAAGGGAGCCGACACGGTTATAGCCAGTCCCAATGGCCACGCGGTCGTTAACCATAATGCGCCGCCTTGGTTGGCGACGGCTGGGGCGGGGGACGTACTGGGGGGGATGATTCTGGGCCTTTTGGCCGCCGGAATGCCAGTTTTCGCCGCGGCAACGGCGGCGGCATGGCTACACGGTTGTATTGCCAACAATTTTGGGCCAGGGTTGATTGCCGAAGACCTTGTGGAGGGCATTCCGGGTGCTCTTAAGGGCTTGTCATCACAGCCCTAATCTAGCATGATGACAACGCTTTTTAGGGGCTTCGTTTCGCTTTGGGAACGAAGACTGCAGCAGGACAAGCGCAGCATGATTTTGAATGCACTGTCACAACACCACGGCGATATCGAGATCGGGATGTCTTACAGGCGTCTTGGTACCGGAGCCGTTGTTGAAATCGCCCGTGTTTTGGAAGTCGCGCCCGACAAAATGGGCATTCCTCACGTGCGTTTTCAGTTGCGGGTGGTGCGCGGTTCAAGCATGCCGACGCTCGAAAACCGCACGCTGGCTCTTGAGGTTTTCATGAACCGGTACCGTGAGCGGGTTAAGGAAGAGTAAGTCATTTTACCGGTTTGCGCGCGACGCGGATTGTCTCTAAAACCCCCGCTTTATCGTCGGCAAAGAACTAGGGTGAAAAAGCCCCTTATCTGTTGTACAGGGAGGGGTGAGCGGGTGTGGCGGAACTGGTAGACGCGCAGGATTTAGGTTCCTGTGACTTATGTCGTGGGGGTTCAAGTCCCTTCACCCGCACCAGCCTTCGCGAACGAAGCAAGCGAAGGCTGCCGCGTCATAGCGCGAAGCGCGAAGACGGGCTACCGAAGTTCGCTTCGGCTCGGCAAGCCAAACAGAATAACTAAGGCATTGAAACAACAAAGGACGTACACGGATGATGACGCAGGTTAAAGAAAATAGTCATAAGGGATTGAAATACGAATTTACGATAACCGTGCCTTCGGACGAGATCGAAAAGAACATAACGCGCCGGCTGGAAGAGATAGGCAAGACCGCGCGCATTCAGGGCTTTCGTCCGGGCAAAGCCCCGCTCAACATCCTGCGTCAGCGTTATGGCGAGAGCATCGGCGATGAAGCGCGCAACAAGACGATTACGGAAAGCATAACCAAGATTCTCAAGGAGCGCGATTTGCGTCCTGCGCTGCAGCCAAAAGTTGACATACTGTCGAGTGACGATGGCAAAGACCTTGAGTTCAAGATGACGGTAGAAGTGCTGCCGGAAATCAAACCCATGGACTTCGCCAAGCTGAGCTTTGAGCGTCCCGTGGCCGATGTCGCCGACGAAACTACCAACGAAACGATCGAGCGACTGGTGAAATCGGTACGCGAACCTGAAGCCGTAACCGAAGCGCGCAAGGCCAAAAAAGGCGATGTGGTCGTTATCGATTTCGACGGTTCAGTCGATGGCACAGCCTATCCCGGCATGAAGGGTGAGGATCACGATCTTGAATTGGGATCCAAATCATTCGTCGGCACGTTCGAGGACCAGCTTATCGGCACAAAAGTCGGCGACAAGAAAGACATCACCGTCGATTTTCCGAAGGACTACCACGCGCATCACTTGGCCGGCAAAACGGCGATATTCAAAGTGACGGTCAAGGGACTGAAAGCCCACAAACCGGTCGAATTGAGCGACGAAACGGCCAAGGAAGTCGGCTTCGCGTCGTTAGGCGACTTGCGCAAGCGCATAAGCGACGATATCGCCGCCAATTACGGGCGCGTCACGCGCTCTGTGCTCAAACGCAGTTTGATGGACAAGCTGGCGGAAAAACACGATTTTCCGATTCCCGAAGGATTGCTTGACGCTGAATTCGATTCCATCTGGCAGGAAGTTCAGAAAGAAAAAGAACACGGCCATCTGTCGGATGAAGACATGAAAAAGTCCGACAAGGAATTGCGCGAAGAATATCGCGGTATCGCCGAGCGTCGCATTCGCCTTGGCCTGCTTTTGGCCGAGGTCGCGCAAGCCGGCAAGATCGACGTGACGCAAGGCGATATGCGCAACGCGATGATCGCCGAAGCGCGCCGTTTTCCGGGCCAGGAAAAGGCCGTGGTCGATTACTACATGAAGACCGAGGGCGCTTTGGAGCGTTTACGCGCCCCGATTCTCGAAGAAAAAGTTGTCGACTTCATCCTCGCGCAAGCTAAGATCACCGACAAGAAAATGTCCGCGGACGAGCTGATGAAGTTGCCTGACGCGGAAGACTAATTCTTTCCCGTCAGTACAGGGGATTTTGCGGTGTCCACCAACTTGTCTCCTGCCTTTCAAGGTAAGGCCTTTAAGTTATTGTTCAACGACGGTGCCCTTCGCGCCGTCGCTCAAACTGCGGCGTTGCTGTTGCCGTTTTTTCTCGTGGCCGGGCGCGCTTTGGCGGACGGGGCCGTTATTTTGTCGGCCATTCTTTTTTTGGCGCACAGCCTGATCGAGCATGACGGAAAATGGTTGAAAGAGCCGTGGGTGCGCTGGACGCTGGTTCTTTGGGCATGGCTCCTGATCTCAAGCCTTGCAAACGGTTTCGATCCGGCATCGCTCACACGCGCGGCAAGCTGGGTCCGCTTTCCCGTATTCACGGCGGCGATGGCGTACTGGATTGCCGACCGCAAATGGTTCGAGCGATTCATTGTCGTTTGCAGCCTGACTTTGTGGTTCGTCGCGTGGGATGCGCTTGCGCAATACATCACGATGTTTGATATATTCGGTTATTACGCGTTGGACAATCGTTTGACCGGGCCTTTCGGCAAAGACAAGCAAGTCGGCATTTTCATAACCAAGCTGGCCTTTCTGCCTGCCTTGCCCTTGCTTGTCGGGGCGGTGCGGTCGGCTTCACAAAAGAAGACTCTGGCCGCAGGAATCGGCTTCTTGCTTATGGCGCTGATGGTTTTGCTGTCCGGCGAACGCATGGCAACGCTTCTCTTTGCGCTTGGCGTTTTTCTGTCGCTTCTGCTTTTGCCTTCGTTGCGTCGTTACATAGCCGTTCTTATGTTTCTGACGGTGCTGGGAGGGGGGACCCTTTTGGCGTCGCGCCCCGCGCTTGTGGAGCGTCATGTCGGCCAAACGGCGGCGACGATAGCTAATATTAAGCAATCGCCTTACGGGATCGTCTGGGCGAACGGCCTGCGCGTTGCGTCCGAGCATCCTTTACTGGGAGTTGGGCCAAAGAATTTTCGCCATGCCTGCACCTGTGAAGGGAAACAAGAATGCCCCCCCGACGAAGTCCCCTGCATGTTGCATCCGCATAACATTTATCTCGAATGGGCGGCGGAGACAGGGTTGCCGGGCCTTGCGGGTTTTGTCTTTTTGATTGTGTTGTGGTTCGGCAAGTTCAAACAAGCCTTGCGCCAAAAGCCGCCATTGCCCATTGCCTTGGGCGGATGGATTACCGTGTTGATTGGCCTTTGGCCGTTAAGTTCGACAGGAAGCTTTTTTTCCAATTGGTATGAAGTACTTTTTTGGCTGGCGGCGAGCATAGCCCTTGCCGCTACGGAAAAAGGGGTTGATCGCGAGAAGGCGCGCAAATTGGCATGAGCCAGAAAACCGGGACACAGCATCCTCGCGTAGCCGTTCTTCTTCCCTACCGCGAGCGGTACGCGCAAAGCGGCGCGGGCGCCGTCAGCACTGTTGTCGATGACTTCGCGCGGCGTAGCGATTTTCGCGGCGATTTGAAAATTCTCGGAGCGCCTGTGGAAAATCCTTTACAGGAAGGACCCTTTTTGCCTATCGCCGACTTGCCGCTGTGGTATGGATCGAAATCCCGCCGTTATCTGGTCGCCGCCGTACGGTTGGTCAAGGGTTCCTTCGATCTCGTCGAAATTCACAACCGCCCGAAGTACGTCCCGTTTTTAAGAAAGCATCTGCCTGACACGGCTCTCGCGCTTTATCTTCATAACGATCCGCGCACGATGGAGGGCGCGAAAACGCAGCGAGAACGGCGCAAGATCGCGGCGCAAGTGGACGGCGTGATTTGCGTCAGCGAGCATATCCGCCGTTGTTTCCTTGAAGGCGTCGAAGAAGCCACCGCAAAAACGCACGTCCAGCACAATGCCGTCGATACGCAAGCCTTAAGTCCAGGCCCCTATGAAGAGCAACGCAACGACATTATTTTTGTGGGCCGAACTATTTCCGATAGGACTTACGCAAACTGAATGGTAGGGCAAGCGAGTTCGCGGGCCAAGAAGGA
>CAZVCG010000027.1:0-27013 GCA_964626265.1 uncultured Rhodospirillaceae bacterium
TTGTGTCCCCCTCGCTGCGGCAGTTTGGCTCAATGAAAGGTTAAATGGCTATAACACTTCGACCCTCCCGCAAGGGGAGGGTGATTTCTGCTAATTTTTTCTTTCTCTACGCCGTTGTGCTAACGGAAGAAGGCGGAGGCGAATTCGGCGGCATTGCCGTGCCGGCTGTGGCCGTTTCGCTTTTCGGCTTTACGCTCAGCCCTGCCGCGATATTGCGGTTAATGCTGATCAAGCCTTTCAGGATATCCTTATTGCCGTCGCCAATCGCCGCAAAGCTGGCCTTGTCGACGTAACGGCTGATGTTGAGCAACAGCGCCTTCAAATCGCGCGGCAAGGGATTGTCGGGTTCGCACAGCGTAACCTGAAACAACGTCCAAAGCTGCTGGTTGTGCTGGACGTGCGCGACAAAATCGTCCTTGCTGCATTCCGGCTTGCAGGCAAGCTCCAGACGGCTCGCGCAACTTAACAACGCATGGGCTTCCGTCTCGCGCACGGTTTCGTCGTTGCGTTGGTGGGCCGAATAGGTTTTCGTCTGGCTTTTGGCTTGTGCGTTCATAAATTTTCCTCCGGTTACGATGCTTCCGCTAAGACTGGTTGTTCTTGTTCTCCGTTGCCCGACACAGGATCAGGGGCCCCGCCTGACGTCTGTTGATCGGCCAACAGTTTGTGTCCAAGGCGCAAGGCCTTGAACGCTTCGCCCGCATTAAGATGCGCGATGATCTGCGCAACGTTATCGGCAAGCTGCGGGTAGAGCTTGCCGAAATTCTGAAGGGTTTCGATGACCAGATTGTCGATCGGCTGTCCCTTGCCCTTGAAAAGATAGATGACCTGCAAAAGGAAATAGATGTTGGTGGCGTCGGATTCGTCCTTGCGGTCGATATTCATCATATAGTCTTCGCGCAAAACGGGACTGTCCGAGAGAATGAGCAACTCGGCCGGTCTGTGTCCTACGTTTTTCAGAACGGCGCCGCCTGCGAAGATTTTGCCTTCAGGCTTGACGCGAATTTTTAACGGCATATCCCGACTCCTTCGAGTTTATCGCCAGCTCCCATTTGTATCCCGCGTTCCGGCACCGCGGCTAAATTAAGAAGAGGGGGTGGGGCGAACCCCGCCCCCCCATTAAGGTTCTTAGAACAACTTCAGGATCGATTGAGCCAACTGACCGGAGATGGACAGTGACACGATACCGAGCTGGTTGCGAGCTTGCAGAGCCTGCATGTTCGCGCCTTCTTCGTTCGTATCCGCCAGCACCAGGTTGTCCGACGCCGTTTGAAGGGTGTCGATCAGGTTGGTGGTGAAGTCCTGACGTGTTTGCACCAGGGTGTTGTTGTTACCAAGCGATGACCCGGCGTTACGCAGCGTGCCGAGAGCGGCAGTGAGCTGGTTTTGCGCCGTGGTGATCGCGTCGGCGACAACCGACGTTCTGGAGCCGGTCATCTGGGTCGCCCCGGATACCGTCAACGTCGAACCGGCCGTCAAAGCGTAGGTCACCGCAGCCGTGCCGGCCTTGGTGGCTTTGACGTCGGTAACCGTGATCGCGCTGAGCGTCGCGCCAGTGGTATCATAGGCGTTCACGCCCGTCGTCGTGGTCGTGCCGAGAGCCTGGCCCGTGCCGTCCGCCGTCGAGTAGGTCGTTACCGCCATTCCCGTCGTCGCGCCGCCGGCATCGACGATTTGCGAACCGGCAATCGTCTGGCCTTGCGCCAGAGCCAAGCCGGTGTAGCTGATCGTGCCCGTTGACAGGTTGTAGGTTGACGTGCTGTTCGCGGTACCGTTAGCGCCAACCGTCGATACGTCACCCGTCCGCAGGTTGATGGTCGCGGTCGACGTTCCCTGGTTGGCATACGTGGCGTGATACGCCGTGCCGCCCTGGGTATAGTTGACCTGGATCGCCTGACCCGCTGCAACCGTCAACACGATGTCGCCGTTCGCGGCCGCCGTTAACGTATTCGTGCCAAGCGTGTACGTCGCCGTACCCGCGCCTGTCGCCGTGAACTGGCCCTGGATCGTGACCGCCGAGATGTCGGCGCCCGTCGCAATGGCCGTACCCGCCGTATTGACCAAACCAGCGCCAAGGATCGTCGTACGCAAGAAAGCGCCGTTGGCGTTGTCCAGCGAGTTGGCGTTGTTGATCGTGACTGTCGCGCCGTCGGTCAAGCTGGCCGTCGTCGAGAAGTCGGCCGCCGTGCTGGTTTGCACCGCGCCCACGCCGTTCGTCGCCGTCACCGCCGAGATGTTGTTCGTCAGATCAAGCGAGCCGGAGTAAGCGCCCGTCACGTTGGCGGTCGTGCTGTTGACCGTCATCGTGTTGGTGTTCCAGACCGCGCGTGCACCCGTGGCAAAGCTGTTTTGAGCTTGACCAAGGCCCAGGCCGCCGGTTTTCAGGTTCGATCCCTGAACCGTCAAGCTGGTCGTGTTGGTCGCGTTGAACACCACCTTCAATTGGCCAATAACCGAGTTGACAAGGTTAGTACCGTTGAAGGTCGCGTCGTTGGCGAGATGATCGAGCTGCACCAACAAGCCGTTGTATTGCGTGGCCAAGCCGGCGCGGACGGCATCGTCTGTCGTCTGCAACGCTGAGTTCGCAATACCTTGAAGCTGGGTGACGATGGTCTTGATCGAAGTGATGGCGTCGGATGCAGCCTTGATGGTTTGCAGAGCCGTGGCCATGCTGTCTTTCAAGCCGGCGAGGTCGTTCGCGCTGTTCAAGAAGCCTTGTGACGCGAAGAATGACGTCGCGTTATCAAGAGCGCTTGAAACCTTCTTGCCCGAGGACAAGTGCGATTGCGTCGTTCCGAGCAGCTTTGCCGTGTTTTGCAACGACAGCAGGTTTGCGCGGGCCGACGCGGTTAGGGAAATATCACCAATTGCCATAGTTAGAACTCCTTTCGAGTTACTTGGCGGACTCCTTCCACCGGGTTTTAAGTGCCGTTAACCATAATTCCCAAGAGTGAAGAACGTCTTAACAGCGTGAAATACTTTGCGAATCGCGTGCCAGGGCGATTCGCTTGATAAGCGTCAAGAATCATAAAAAATGTCTATTGGTCTTCCGGCGATTAGATATAAAACGGCAATTATTGCCGGGTGAATTTGGTTCGCAAAACGCAAAGTGCCCGGCAAATTTTACCCACAGAGTTTTTCCGGAAAAATTTATTTTTTGGACAATTCGTAATTTTCGTTTTTATGGCCGCTAATCTATTTGGCGATCAGCCTTCAAGCGACGAAAAGCGATGGGGACACAATAAAAAAGGCTCAAACAAACAAGTAACTTTCTATATGCTTTTGCTCGCCTTTTTTATTGTGTCCCCCTCGTTGCTTTTGGTTAGTCCAGGGTTTAAAAAATGGGAAAAGCAAGGGTTTTTCTCGACAGGAATTGTCCTTTATGAACCGCAAACAACGCCGGATCGCCCAAAAAACGCGGCAATATCCCGGATCTGGGATCGGGGTTCAGGAGCAATTTGACAACGCGCTGCATTACCAACATTCGGGCAAACCGGCGGAAGCTGAACTGCTTTTGCTGCAAATTTTAGCGGATCATCCAAACCATGCCGACAGCCATAATCTGTTGGGCATTATTCTGTTTGAACGGGGCCAAACCCAAGAAGCCATTTCACGGCTCCAACAGGCCATAGCGTTAAACGCCAGTACCCCCGTTTACCGCAACAATCTGGGCAGCATATTCAGGGATATTGGGCGGCTCGACGAAGCAAAAGCGCTTCTTGAGCAAGCCCTCGCGCTCAGGCCCGATTACGCCGACGCGCAAAACAATTTAGGGACGATTCATTACGCCCTGCGCAACATGGAAAAAGCCATTGAATGTTTTAAACGCACGTTGGAAATCGACCCCCAATACGTTAACGCGCACCATAATCTCGGTTCCCTTTACATGTTTCAAGGCGCGCTGGACATAGCGCAGAAGCATTATGAAAACGCGTTTCGAGCCGCGCCGCAATCTTCCGAAAGATTTATGCATTTATCCCTTCTTCGTTTTCACAAAACGCTTATGCCGGAATGGAGCGACTTGTGCTGCGAAGCGCTGGCCTATCCCTTTCTTGAGGACAAGCACAGGTTCGACATCCTTGTCCGTCTCGCCATACATCATTGGTGCCTTGGCGAAATACGCCCGATGATGCAGGCGCTTGAAGATTCCCAAAAATATCCTTGGGCGACGGACCCCAATCTCGATGCCGACATGAAGAACATCTGGGTTTTCCGAAGTTTTATGTTAAAGATCGCCCAGTATTACGCCAATGGAACCTACGCGCCGCAGCCATCGGAAAATAAAATCGCGTTAATTGGCGACAGTCATTGCCTGACCTATGTAAACGCGCCTCTTGTTATGGATGGAATGCTTTATGAAATCGTTCCCCACCTCGTCATGGGAGGCAAGGCCTTTCACCTTGGACGAAATGAGCCGAATTTGTTTGCGCAAGTATTCAAAGACAAACTCGACAGTTTGCCGAAAGGCGCGAAATGCATTGTGACCTTCGGCGAAATCGATTGCCGGTTCGATGGCGGCATTATCAAGCATTTCAAAAAATATGGCGGCGATATTGACGGCATCACAAAAAACACCGCACATAATTACGTAAATGCCGTGTGCGAGGCAATGCGCATTCGCAATCTGGACGTTTCGTTTATCAACGTTCCCGCGCCTTTCTGCGAAAACATCCGGGAGAAAGCCCCCGAGTTCACATTCGACGACGAAAAGCTGCTTGTTCACGTCATTCGACTGTTTAACGCCTGTCTCGCCCAAGCCGCCGCAATGCACGATGCGGAAATCATCGATGTTTATGGATTGTCCGTCAATGCCGAAGGCAAATCGAATGGGTTGCACCATATAGATGGTTTCCATCTCAAGCCTTATGCTCTGGCCATGGCCTTGGCGGCCGAGAAAACCTGTTCGGCGGCGTAAATCCCATGAACTACCGCCACATCTATCACGCAGGAAACGTTTGTGACGTCGTCAAACACGCGGTGTTGACGTTGGTTCTCGAACGTTTACGCGCCAAGGAAACGCCGTTCGCCGTTTTGGACACGCACGCGGGGTGCGGCCTTTACGACTTGAACGATCCGCGCCCGCAGAAAACGCGGGAATTCGAAGAAGGCATTGGCTGCTTGCTTAAATCCGAACCGATTCCCGAATTAGGCGCATATATAAACATCGTAAAAGATTTCTCCGCGCATGGGTTTCTTTATCCGGGTTCGCCAATGTTCACGCGCAAGATGCTGCGCGAGCAAGATCTCTTGATCGCGTGCGAATTGCATCCGAATGATTCCCAAGAATTGAAACGCCTTTTCCATCACGACAAACAGGTTCAGGTGCATGCCCGCGACGGTTACGAAGCTTTGGGAGCCTTATTGCCCCCGAAGGAAAAACGCGGGCTTGTTTTGATCGATCCGCCGTTCGAAACGACGGATGAATTCGAACGCCTCACAAACGCTCTTTCGATCTGCGCGCGCCTGTGGCCACAGGCGTGCGTAATGATCTGGTATCCCATCAAGGAAAGGCCCGCGATCTGGCGTTTTCATGAAGCTTTGACTTCGTTGGGGTTGCCCAAGCTTTTCTTTGCGGAGTTTATCTATGACGACGAATCGCGCCACGACCGCCTGAACGGATCGGGCCTCATCCTTGCCAACGCGCCTTGGCAAATCGATCAGGCCATCGCGCAATCTTTCGAATCGTTGCATCGCGGACTCGCAACAAAACATCAAAACAGCGTCATCAAATGGCTGAGCGCGTAACTTTCCGCCAGATTTAGAAAGAGCGTAAACAAAAGGTAAAGACAAAATTAAAAAAGCGTAAACGAATCGCCGCAACGCGTGATTTATTGGCGAGAACAAGAACGATCCGCTTGTCAAGTTAAATAAAATGAGTTATGTTTCTTGACTGTGGATAAATTTTTTCGCAGCGCAAAAAGTAATTTGGTCCGGTTCAGCATCATTGAATTCGCGTGTTGACCTCTTAAGAGAAAAACAATGGCCGAGTCCATTAGCAACATAGCCTCTCCGGTCTCGATGGCCGCGCAACAGCGCGCCGCGATGGCGCCTGCGCCGAAAGAGCCTGAGGCTTCAGGAGCCGCGCCCGCTCTTTCCACACAACCGGTTTCGCCTTCCTTCCGTTTCGACCCGACAGCGGGCGTAATGATAACGGAGTATTTCAACAGCAACGGCGAAGTGCAGACCCAATTGCCATCGGCGGCTTCCATCGCTTACATGCGCGCAGGACTATCGCCAACGGGCATGCCGCGCGAGCACGCCGAGCCTGCGGCTCAAGCCGTCGAGCCGGAAGCGAAAGCCGTCGTAGCCTGAAGCTTACCCTCGTGAAGAGACTGACCGCCCGCATCATGGGCGGTTTTTTTATGCGCAACGTCATCTCGCCAGCTTCAACAAAATGCCGCCCTTCTCTTGTTGTTGCCCCTCCATTCTTTGCAACGCAACGCCCCTGTAGCCCCGATCCAGTAAACCCATCAATTCGTCGAAGTTCGCGACAGGATCTATGAGCAAGCTATCCGTCTCGTCCTGAACAAAAGCCGGAACATGAAGGTCAAGATGCGCAATCACCATCCTGCATTTCCTCAACGGCGTTACGTTGGCGTGGACGATCAGGAAGCCAATGCTCAAATAGTTTTTCAGGCTTGGCGCATTGTACGCCATGATCTGGGCCAAGATGTGCCGTCTTCCCAAAGCCGGACATAAATCCGCTTTGGCTTTCAGCATCCAGTTTTGCAAGCCCTTTCCCCGGAAGTCCGGATGCACGGCGTTGTTTTGAAAAACGGCCAGCAGTTCGGGTTTGCAGGGAGACACGGCTTGAGAACAACACAAATCGCCAATGGGCCATTGCTTATTGGGTAAAGCTAATGTTCCGTACGCCACCAATTGTTGCCCGTCTCGTTTGAAGACGCCAACCATTTTTCCCCAATCGGTCATCCGCAACCCGAATTCTTCGGCTGTTTTGTGACTGATGTCGTATTTTTGATCGTCCGGCAAACGATCGATCACGATTTGTTGAAGCTCGATGACCTCCGGCACATCGGACGTTTCAAGCAGCCGGAGAGTATAAACTTCGGACAAACATTTCGTTTGAGGTTCCAACATAATAAAACTCCTTTGCAACAACGTTAAGCGATAGCCCTTTCGGGTCCGCCGCGCATTCGCAAAGGGGTTTCTGCTATTGATCCATCAGTAAGCGCCTCGCTTTGCGACGCGAGCGATAAAATCCGTTCGTCGTCGCACAGAGAAAAAGTGAGGCACTGTTTCGTTCATCTCATTTTCCCGTCTTAACCTGTCCGGCCTTCGCCAGCGCCTTGGCGTGAACCGCCAGCACGCGCACGAAGCCTTCGGAGTCGACGTGATCGAACGAGCCTTCCTTTTCCATCGAGCTGTCGAGGGAATAGAGGTTGTGCGGCGCGTCGGTGATCGACATGTACGTCACCACGCCCTTATAAAGGCTGACGGTGACCGTGCCTGTCGCCAGTTCCGTGACTTCATTGACAGCCGAGAAGATCATCCGCGAGCACAGGTCGTTGTAATAGCTTTGATAGACCTGCTTGGCGAATATCTGCCCGAAGCTTTGGAATAAATCCAAAGCCCGCTTATCAAGCAGCAATTGCAGCAACAGGCCATAGCACGTGCCGAGCAATTCCATGCCGGGTTGTTCGTACACGCCGCGCGACTTGATGCCGACGAACCGGTTTTCGACCATGTGCATACCGATGCCAACGCCGTGCTTGCCCGCGATCTTGTTCGCCACCAAAAACGCCTTGAGCGCATCGACGGGCTCGCCGTTGATCATCACCGGACGGCCTTTTTCGAACCTCACCGTAAACGTTTCCTGTTGGTCCGGCGCGTCCTTGGCCCACACGCCCATTTCCGGCGTGACGGTATAGGCCGACGATTCCAACGACTCGAGCTTGCCCGCCTCGTGCGTTAGGCCGAGCAGGTTCGCATCCGTCGAATACGGTTTTTCCCGTGTCGCCTTGATGGGCAAGCCGTGCTGTTCGCAGTAATCGATCATCTGCGCCCGCCCGCCGAACCTGTCGAGAAACGCCTGATCCCGCCACGGCGCGTAAACTTCCATAGATGGCTCGAGCATGTTCGTAATGATCTGGAACCGCACCTGATCGTTGCCGCGTCCCGTCGCGCCATGCGCCAGAACCTTGAGGCCTTTCTTTTTCACGGCAGGCAACGCGCCCGCTGTAGTGACTTGCCGCCCCAGGCCACACACGTTCCAGTAACGGCTTTCATAATTCGATTGGATTTGAATGCCTTTCAGCCCCGCTTCGGCTATTTCCTTTTGCAACGGCAAGCCGACGAAATCGACCGCGCCGCACGCGCGCATCCGTTTTTCGATCGCGCCAAAATCCGTTTCGTCGGGTTGCGCCAAGTCAGCCGTGAAGCACACGACCTTGACGCCGCTTTCAGTCAGCCAATGCGTGATGGTGCAGCTATCGAGGCCGCCCGAAGCCAAAAATGCGATGGTTTGGCCTTTTAGTTCTTTAACGTTCATGGATGTCTCCTTAAGTGTTCGTTTTAAGCCCAACGCCCGGACGCGTGTATGACGTCAGGGAATTTCATGTCGATTTTTAGGGAAATGCCTGACTAACAGGCGCGCAAATGTGTGCGGCACTAGCCGCGTCGGCGGGCAAGAAAAAGAACGGGAAAAGGCTGCGCTGTGTTCGTCATAATGTGGTGATTATAGCGTACCGTTGAGAAAACTCAACGGATAAAAAACGCGTTTCTATTTATAGCCATTTAACCTTTCATTGAGCCAAACTGCCACAGCGAGGGGGACACAATAAAAAAGGCAACAGAAGGTTGTTCAAAAGCCAAATGATTGGCGGAGCCTTTTTTATTGTGTCCCCATTGCTTCCCTTCACCTGCTTGTTGATTCAATAAAAAGATAAACGGCTATACATTGGCCGCCGCGCTTGGTTAACGCGACCATCCCTCAACGTCTTTCCGGACAAGCAGCGCGTCTCTGACGCGACGCGCTCTTAATGCCGTTCCTGCCGTTCGACATAAAAGTCCTCCAATGGGCGCAGCATACGCTGATAGGGAACTTTTGCTTTTTTGGCTTCTTTTTTCAGAAAATCAACGCTTGGCCGTGTCAATTCCAAAGTCCTCTTGCTAACGCGGGGATGGAACCCCGCGCTACCATATTATGCCCTCAACCTCTTCCTCCACCTCTTCGCCTCCGCCTTCACCAGCTTCGGCGCGGTGCCGCCGAGGCTTGTGCGGCTCATGACGGCTTTTTCGGGTTTCAGCACGTCATAGATGGAATTGTCCAAACGCGGCTCGATCTTTTTCATGTCGGCGAGTTTCAATTCATCCAAACGGCAGTTTTTTGTTTCAGCCAAACGCACGACCTGCCCCGTAATGTGATGCGCCTTGCGGAACGGCACGTTGAAGTTTCTCACAAGCGCATCGGCCAAATCCGTCGCCGTCAGGAATCCACGGGCGGTCGCCGCCTTCATCGCATCGACGTTGGCCTTCATATCGCGCACCATGCCCGTCATCGCGGCGAGCATCATTTCAAGTTCGTCCGCCGCCTTGATCACAGGAGGCTTGCTGTCCTGCAAATCCTTGTTGTAGGTGAGCGGCAAGCCTTTCATCAGCATTGTGAGCTGCGTCAGCGCTCCAAACAACGTGCCCGATTTCGCCCGGATGAGTTCCGCCGCATCGGGGTTGCGTTTTTGAGGCATGATGGAGCTGCCCGTCGTGAAGGCTTCGGATAACTTGATGAATCCGAAAGCGTCGCTCGCCCAGATTATAAGTTCCTCGGCAAAGCGCGACAGATGCACGCCGCAAATGCTGGCCGCGCTTAAAAACTCCAGCGCATAATCGCGCGATGCCACGGCGTCCATCGAGTTCGCCATCGGGCGGTCAAAGCCCAAGGCCTTAGCCGTCATGTTGCGGTCGATGGGATAAGACGTTCCCGCCAACGCCGCCGCGCCCAGCGGACATTCGTTCAGCCGAGCGCGCGCATCGGCAAACCTCCCGCGGTCGCGCCCGAACATTTCGACATAGGCCAGCAAATGATGGCCGAACGTAACGGGCTGGGCCGGTTGCAAATGCGTAAAGCCGGGCATCATCGTCGCCGCGTGTTTGTCGGCTTGATCGACAAGCGCGGCTTGCAAATCGCCCAACAGATCGTCGATCCGATCAATGGCGTCGCGCACCCACATCCGCAGATCCGTCGCCACCTGATCGTTGCGCGAACGCGCCGTATGCAAACGCCCCGCAGCGTCGCCGATCAATTCCGCAAGACGGGATTCGACGTTCATGTGAATGTCTTCCAGTTCCGTCTTGAATGTAAATTTGCCACTTTGGATTTCGTGAAAAATCTTTTCCAGTCCCTTGCGGATCGCTTGCGCGTCTTTCGCGCTGATGATCCCGCATTTGGCGAGCATCGCCGCATGAGCCTGCGATGCTGCGATGTCCTGCAGATAAAGCAGTTTGTCCGCATCCAGACATTCGTTGATCCGCGCCATAACTTCGGCAGGCCCGTTTTTGTAATGCCCGCCCCACATGGCGTTGGCTTTGTGAGTCTTCTTTCCCGGACTTGTCATTCGAAACGATCCTTATACTTTCCTTTTTAGCGCCGCTTTTTCCAGCGCCGCGACGCCCGGGAGCTCCTTGCCTTCCAGCCATTCGAGGAACGCGCCGCCAGCCGTCGACATATAGCTCATATCCTGCGTCACGCCCGCGTGGCTTAGCGCGGCCACCGTGTCGCCGCCGCCGCCGACAGAGAGCAATTTGCCCGCCTTGGTGAGCGCCGCCACGCCTTTCGCGACTTCGTTCGTAGCATTGTCGAACGGCGGCATCTCGAACACGCCGAGCGGCCCGTTCCACACCACAGTGCGGCACGCCTTCAGCGTGTCGATAATCTTCGCCGCCGTTCTGGGGCCGAGGTCCAAGATCATCTTGCCTTCGGGAACCGCTTCCGCCGCGACCGTTTCCGCCGGCGCGCCTGCCTTGAACTCTTCCGCGACGACGACGTCTTCCGGCAGCAAAATCGAGCATCCTTTTTGCTCGGCTTTCGTCATGATGATGCGCGCAGTGTTCAGCATGTCCGGTTCATACAAGGATTTGCCGACGCCAATCCCTTTCGCCTGCATGAACGTATTCGCCATGCCGCCGCCAAGCACCAGAACGTTGACTTTCGTCACTAGGTTGTTGAGCAGATCGAGTTTCGTCGAAATCTTTGAGCCGCCGACAAGCGCCATCACGGGCCGTTCAGGCTTTTCCAAGGCTTTTGTTAGAGCTTCCAATTCTTCCTGCATCAAGCGGCCCGCCGCCGCAGGCAACATTTCGGCCAAACCGGCCGTCGAGGCGTGCGCGCGGTGCGCGGCGGAAAAAGCGTCGTTGACGTAAACGTCGCCCAAACGCGCCATTTCGGTGACCAGAACCTTGTCGTTCTTTTCCTCGCCTGCGTGAAAGCGCGTGTTCTCGAGCAGCAATAGCTGGCCCGGCAAAAGTTTTTCCACTGCGGCGCGCGCCCTTGCGCCGATGCAATCCTCGGCAAACGCCACGGGCTGGCCCACCACATTCGCCAAGGCTTCGGCCACGGGCTTGAGCGTGTATTTCGGATTGGGCTTGCCTTCGGGACGGCCCAAGTGGGCCAGAATGACGACCCGCGCCTGCGCCTTGATCAAGTCGCGCAACGTGGGCAACGACCGTTCGAGACGCGTCAAGTCGGTCACCTGACCTTCTTTCATCGGGACGTTATAGTCTTCGCGCAGCAAGACGGCTTTGTTGGCAAGATCGAGATCGTCGAGGGTAAGGAATTCGGCCACGGGTTAACCTGTTTCGTTAGAGGGTTAAAAGTTAACAAGCTGAAAAGCGGCTCATTAAAATCTTTTCGGATGCTCCTGTCCATATATGCCGGAAATATAGCTCAAGGCCTGCTTTTTCGATCATGAACGGCCCTTTTTTCTTCCGTTTTCACAAACGGGCTTGTGTATGCTATGGAAGACCAAGGCAAACACCTTCACGCAAGAACCGGACATGGAAAAAACCAAAACCACCCCGAATTTGCCCCCTGACATCGCCAAAATGTCCTTTGAGGAGGCCTTGGCCGAGCTGGAAAAGCTGGTCAAACAACTCGAAGACGGCAAGGCCAAGCTCGACGACGCTATTGGGGCTTATGAGCGCGGCGCATTGCTCAAAAAACACTGTGAAAACAAGCTTCGCGAAGCCCAAGCCCGTATCGAGCAGATCACCGTGGGCAATAACGGAGGGGACTTGAGTTTAGCCCCCTTTAAGGTTTAGGGTCAGGCCCTCTTTAAGGATTTTCCCCAACCCCAGCATTTCCGCCCCGCCATGCCCTCAGTCTCCCCCTCCCTCGCCGCCGCCATGGCCAATACCGCAACCGCCGTCAACGAGGCGATGGAGCGGATCCTCCCGCGCTCCGATTTCGCGGAACGCAAACTGTTCGACGCCATGCGCTACAGCGCGCTGGACGGCGGCAAGCGTTTGCGCCCCTTTTTGGTGATGAGCGCGGCCTCGCTTTTCGGCGTGAATGAAGATTGCGCCTTGCGCGCCGCCGCCGCCGTCGAATGCGTGCATTGCTATTCTCTGGTTCATGACGATTTGCCGGCGATGGACAATGCCGACCTGCGCCGCGGCAAGCCGACGACGCACAAGAAATACGACGAAGCGACCGCGATTTTAGCGGGCGATGCCTTGCTGACTTTGGCTTTCGAAATTCTGGCCGATCCGCGCACGCATGAGGACCCCAAGGTGCGCTGCAATCTTGTTACCGCGCTCGCAAAAGCATCGGGCGTGAACGGTATGGTGGGCGGACAAATGCTCGACCTCATCGCTGAGACGACCGAGCTCGACATCGGCGCCATCACGCGCCTGCAACGCATGAAAACGGGCGAGCTGATCGCCTTCTCCGCCGAAGCCGGCGGCATTCTCGGCAAAGCCTCGCCTCAGCATCTTAGCGCTCTCCGCGCCTATGCGCATGACCTTGGCTTGGCGTTCCAGATCATTGACGACTTGCTGGACGCAGAAGGCACGGAAGCGGAAACGGGCAAATCCGTGGGCCGCGATGCAGGCGCGGGCAAAGCGACATTCGTGACGATCCTCGGCCTTGACCGCGCGCGGCATCAGGCGCATTTGCTTTCCGAACAGGCCATCGGGCATTTGAGCGTGTTCAGCGGCCGCGCCAAGAATCTCGAAGACGTGGCGCGCTTTGTGGTTGAACGCAAAAGCTGACAGCTAGCCTCCCAAATCCGGCAACGGCTTGCCGGACCTTATCGCTTCAACCAATGGACTGAAGTGCATAACGACTTGTTCGTAAACAGGCCGCTTAAAATCGACGATCAATCCGGGCGTTTCGTGCAACGGCGCCCAACGCCACGCCACGAATTCCGGCCTTTCAGGCTCGAACTCGCCCGTAAGGCTGATGTCGCTGTCCTGTCCATTGAACAGCAAAGCGAACCACGTCTGTTCCTGCCCGCGGTATTTCCCGCGAAAAACGCCCTTTCGATATTGGAGATAGTCGGGAAATTCATAGCGCAGCATGTCGGGAATCATCCCGATAATAACCGCGTTGTCGGTGCCGATTTCCTCCTTCAGCTCGCGCTTTGCCGCAATGCGCAGATCTTCGCCTTTTTGCACGCCGCCTTGCGGCATTTGCCATGCGCCTCGTTTGTCGCGACGTTCGGCGCACAACACCATGCCGTCACGATTAAACAAACAAAGGCCGACGCCTACCCGATAAGGAAGATCATTTATGTCTACGTTCATTCTACCACCGCCGATACCGGCGCCAACGCTATGCCGTGACTTGGCAATTGTTTAATCCAGGTTTCGAGTTTATCCAACGTAACCGGCAACGGCGACGCTATGCCCACCGCCCGGCCTTCGATTTGCGCCGTTTGTTCAAGCTGACGCAACGCTGCGTCAATTGCAGCGGGAGACGGATCTTTATCCAGATATAATGTGTTTTCGGCAACCGGAACGCCGTTTTTCTTGGCCATGTCTTTTAATACGCTGTGGGGCGATACGCGTGAGTCAAAAACCATAAGGCCTCTTTGTTTCAGCGCTTCAAGCAACACATTGGTCTTGGCGGGGTTCGTCGCAAACCGCGATCCGCTGAGCGTTGTGATGCCTATATAGCCCGTTCCTTGCCGCAAAGCCCAGTTAATGCGCCGTAGAATTTCGGTGTTGGGTAAATTCGTAAGCAAAGCGTTCGGTCCGGGATCGCTGCGCGGATAATCGAATGGCTCCATCGGCAGGGCCAGCAGCGTTTCGTGACCGTCCTGCCGCGCGCGGCTGAGCCATGACGCCACGACCGGGCTTTGCACGTCAAACGTCATGGTCACGGGCGATGGCAAGCGGCGCAAAGCCGCGTCCGTTGCTCCTTTCGATAACCCCAAATCGGCTATAACGATAGCTACGCGAGGCCGTTTATCGTTGGGATTGAACGGCCGGGCATAAACCTGCCACGGCTTTTGGCCATTTTCGCCTATCTTCGGCAACGCGCCCTCGGGCCCATCTTCGGTTACCGCAGCGACAGGCGCAGGAGCCATCCGCGCAGAACCATCATCCATATCGTTGATCGCGACGGCGTTGACATCCAGCGGCTGGCCGGTATCGTGCCGGATAATAGGCTGTGAAGAAATCTCGCTATGGATCGCGTGGTCGCCCCCTGAAGACCGCTGTACGGCGGCTTCCTGTTTATGCCCGGCAAGCAAGCTGGTTTTATCCAATGACGAAAAAACCCACATGCCGCCTAAAGCGCATAGCAGAAACCCCGCCACGGCAAGCTTCTGTCTGCGAGGATAGTAAGCAAGGAAAGTTTCCTTTCTTACATAGTCACGCGCAACAGACGAAATTTTGGCGGATTCAGCGATCACTTTTGGGGTCCTCTCCCTGCGCCTGAACCGGCGTTGCCTTTGATTCAAACAGATGGACGCCGCGAATCAAATCAAGCGCCCGCGCCAACTGATAATCAAAGGCATCCTTCTTTTTGCCGGACGCATCGCCTGACTTGTCTTTGCTCTTGTCCTTATCCTTTTCCCGGGGCGACTCATCGCTGCCATCGTTTCCGGCTTCATTCGATTTGAACCCTTCGGCAGCGTTAGCCTTGTCCTGCTTGACCGTGTCGTTCGCTAATGCGCCCCTAAGATCGGCTTCGCGAACGCCATAACCTTGCGCGACCTCCTCAAGCTTGGCGGGCTGCACGGTGATGTCGGGTTCAATGCCCAATTGCTGGATCGAGCGTCCCAACGGCGTATAGTAACGCGCCGTCGTCAAGCGCATCGCGCCGCCGCCTGCAATCGGGATAATTGTCTGTACCGAACCTTTGCCGAACGTTTTTGTCCCGACCAAAATGGCCCGGCGGTGGTCTTGCATCGCGCCCGCCACAATCTCCGATGCCGAGGCCGAACCGCCATTAATCAGGATTGCGATGGGCTTGCCCCCCGTTTTGTCCATGCCTTTGCACAGGTAGGACTGATTCTCTTCCTTGTGCCGCCCGCGCGTCGATACGATTTCCTTGTTCGACTGTAAAAACGTGCTGGCCAGCGAGCTGGCCTGATCGGGCAGGCCGCCGGGATTGTTGCGCAAATCAAGCACATAGCCGATCAGCTTGTTGCCCATTTGCTTGTCGATTTCAGCCAAAGCCTTGTCAAGGCCCGGCTGGGTTTGTTCGTTAAACGTCGTGATGCGGATATAAGCGACGTCTTTCTTCGCCTCCCAGCGTACGGATTGGATGCGAATCACGGCGCGCGTCAACGTCACGTCGAAGGGCTGGCCGCTGAGGCCGCCGCGACGGATGGTTAGCGTTATCTTGGTGCCGGGAGTCCCGCGCATTTTGTCCACGGCTTCGTTCAACGTCATTTCCGTGACCGGCTTTGCGTCGAGATGCGTGATGAGGTCGTTCGGTTGAAGGCCCGCGCGAGCCGCAGGCGTATCGTCGATCGGCGAAATCACCTTAACAAGGTTGTTCTCCATCGTGACTTCGATGCCAAGGCCGCCGAATTCGCCGCGTGTTTGGGTTTGCATATCCTCAAAGCTCTTTTTGTTCAAATAGCCGGAATGAGGATCAAGCGAGCTCAACATGCCGTTGATGGCGTATTCCACCAGCTTTTCATCGGACACGGGATCGACGTAGTCGGCGCGCGTTCTTTCCAGAACGTCTGAAAACAAGGTCAGCTGTTTGAACGTGTCGTTCGATTCGGCTCCTTCGGCCGGAGCAATCTTGTTGGCAGGAGGTTTTTCGTTGATATTCTGCCGCGCCCAGACGGAATGGACATCCGTTCCCAGCAACACGAACAAAGCTGCGGTCAAAAAACGCATAGAAAAACGCGACATCGTACGTCCTCAATACTTTCGGGGATAAAGCTGTCAGGCGGAAACAGCGCAGTTTAGGGTGTGGTTAACCAGTCCGCAAGAGCGCGGTGCATTCAAGAAAGCATCTTGTTTGACATGCAAAATTTAAGGCGCGCCGCCTTTCCAGAGCGACGGGTTAACGGGCTCGCCGTTGTGCCGCCATTCAAAATACAGTTCTTGCAACGAATCACCCTTGTCCGGCAGCACGCCTAAAGGTTCGCCGGCGGCAACAATTTGGCCTACATTGGCGTCGATCCGGCCAAAACCCGCAAGAAAACTGTGATATCCCTCGCCGTGCTGAAGGATAACGATCTGCCCATATCCCCTGAAGGTTCCCGCGAAAGCCACTCGCCCCCCTTGAGGCGCTATTACGAGGCTTCCTGCCGAGGCTTTTAAAGTAACCCCTTGACTTGTCACGCCAAATTCATCCTTCGTGCCATACCCCTTTACAAGCCTTCCGTTCACCGGCGTTTTCAATTCACGGCCTAGGGGCGGGGGTTTGACGTTTTTCGGAAGGACCGCGCTATGGCTTACTTTTTCCATGAGTTGCCGAAGGTCTTTGGCTTCTTCAGCGAGGGACTCCATCTGCTGCGCCACCATGGCTTTCTCGGCCACGGTTTTTTCCAACAAGCGTTGGCGCGTTTTGACTAGCTGATCCAGGCTGTTGCGTTGCGCGGCTAAACTTAGTTGAGCCCCCGTCACGAGCTTTCTTTGATCGGCCGCTTCCTGTCTTATTTTTTCAAGTTCATCCAATTCTCGCGACAAAGCCGCAGTCTGCCGTTCCAGCCGCGGCAATAAAGCCGCCAACAATCGTGAACGATGCCAGTTGTCTTCCGTTAAAGGTTCGTTCAACAAATAAACTTCCGGCGGCTGGCGGCTAAAACGCAGCAACGCTTCGGCCATTGAACCGAGCTGCGATTGAGCGCCTGATAAAGCCTCTTCGCGTTTGTTGATGTCTCTCTCGAGATCGCGTAGGCGTTCTTTTAACGCCTCCTGCTCATCCTGTTTGCCGCGTAGGGCTTCAGTCGCATCGACAAGTCGTTGTTGCAACGAACCTATTTCCTGCGCGGTTTCTTTTTCTTTTCTCTCAAGCTTTTCGGCTTCGGCCTTTTGTTGAGAAAGTTTTTGCTCGACGCGTTGTAAATCGTCGGCGGTTTCCGCCCATGCAGGACTGATACAGCCCTCAAGGGCCGCGCATAGAAGCGCGCAGCATAGAGCCTTGCCGTTAAGCGTCAACAAGGCTCTCCCCGTCCATTTCGGGGGGGTGCGGCAATCCCATGAGCTTCAACAAAGTCGGCGCGACATCCGCCAGTTTGCCGTCACGTAAGGCCGTCACTTCCGCAGGCCCGTTGATAAGCATAACCGGCACGCGCGAAAGCGTGTGCGCAGTATGCGGCCCCTGCGTTTCAGGATTATGCATCATCTCGCAATTGCCGTGATCCGCCGTCAACAACGCTATCCCGCCCGCTTTTTCCACGGCGGTAAACAAACGCCCAAGACATTCGTCGATCGTCTCGACGGCCTTGATGGCGGCTTTCAACGATCCTGTGTGCCCCACCATGTCCGGATTGGCGTAATTCAACACCACAAAATCAAACTTGCCGCTTTCAATCGCGGCTACAATTCTATCCGTGACTTCAATCGCCGACATCTCAGGCTGAAGATCGTAGGTCGCCACTTTGGGCGACGGCACCATAATGCGTTCTTCGCCCTCATAGGGTTCTTCGCGCCCGCCATTAAAGAAAAACGTCACGTGGGGGTATTTTTCCGTCTCTGCGATCCGCAACTGCTTGAGGCCTTGCCGCGCCAAGATTTCGCCTATCGTGTTCGTGATGGGCTTGGGCGGAAACAGAGACGACATCATCGCATTCAACTGTTCGGAATATTCGACCATGCCTGCGGCGGCAGCGAATTTTACGACCCTCTTGCGCGTAAAGCCGTTGAAAGACGGATCAAGCAACGCTAGCAGAATCTCGCGCGCACGGTCGGCCCGGAAATTGGCGAACAATATGCCGTCACCGTCGCGCATGCCGCCGTATCCGGTCAATGCTACCGGCAACATAAACTCATCGGCAATGCTGTTGGCGTAACTAGCCTTGATGGCTTTTACGGCATCCGTCGCCATAGGGCGTTGCCCCTGTATAAGCAGGTCATAGGCCCTTTCGACGCGTTCCCAGCGTTTATCGCGATCCATCGCATAATAACGGCCGCACAGACTGGACAGTTGCGCGCCTTCTATGGACGCCAGATCGCCTTGCAGCTTCGCGATTTGCTCGACAGCGCTCTGAGGCGGAACATCGCGGCCATCGAGAAACGCGTGAACGGCGACCGGAACTCCATCCAATGCCACGCGCTTGGCCAAAGCTACAATATGATCCTGATGCGCATGCACGCCGCCCGGCGAAGCAAGGCCCATCAGATGACACGTGCCGCCGCTTTCTTTCAGTTTGGCGATGAGGTTGTTAAGCGCCGCATTGCCCTGCAATTCCCCTTTGGCAATCGCGCGGTCAATCATCGGCAAATCTTGAAACACGACGCGCCCCGCGCCGAGATTCATGTGGCCCACTTCCGAGTTGCCGATCTGTCCCGCTGGCAATCCCACGGCTTCGCCTGAGGCGTCGAGCAAAGCGTGCGGGCATGAAACCCAATATTTCCTGTAAACGGGAAGATTGGCTTGCTTAATGGCGTTGTTCTCCGCTTCTTCGCGATGCCCCCATCCGTCGAGCACACAGAGAACAATCGGTCGTTGCCGTTTTTGAAGATCGCTCATCGATAATCCCTGCCCCTCTAAATCTCTTAATCCCTATGATACGGATGCCCGCTGTTAATTTGCTGCGCACGGTAAAGTTGTTCAAGCAGCATCACGCGGGCTAGTTTGTGCGGCCAAGTCTTCCGCCCCAAGCCCAGAGAAAACGATGCTTTTGCCTTAATGGCTTCGGTTAGGCCGTCGGCGCCGCCGATAACAAATGCCAGTTCTCGCGCGCCCTGATCTTTCCATGCGGCCAGTTTGTCCGCCAATTCGCGGCTCGATAAATCCTTTCCGCGCTCGTCAAGAATAACAACATAAGCTTTGGGAGGAAGGGCGGCCAGCAATGCTTTGCCTTCCGCTTCCTGTGTCGGCGCAGTCAGCTCCTTGATGACAACGGGATCCGTAAGCCTTTTGGCGTATTCCGCGCAAAGTTCGGCGTATGCGCCCTTCAGTTTTCCAATGGCGAGAATGTGCGTTTTCATGAGGGCTCGTCGTCTTCGGGCGGAGCCGATGATTGTTCGCGCGAATCCTCGGGTCTCGTTTCCTTCTTGTCGGACGTCTCTTTTTTATCGGTTTTTTCAACGGACTCGCGCTTGTCCAACTTCCTGGAAAGCTTCTCAAGCGCTTTTTCTATATCGGCTGGCGTCGGCTTGTCGGGCAGCGGCAACTGACGTTCCATCGCGACCGCCGAGGCGTGCGCCGTGGCCGACGCGATGGCTGTGGCCTTATCGCCGCCGCTAGCCGCCGCCGCCGCCGCCGTGGTTCCGGTTCTTCCGCTTTCCGTAGTTTCGGTTTTCAGGCCAACCGCCACGCCCTCCTTGTCGCCGATAACGACGGCTTCGGCGACCGGTTCGCGGTACGCGGGCATAAGCGCCGATTTCAGGCCGTGCGCGCGAGCCGCCGCCGCCGCTGGATCGCCGGACGCTTTTTCGGCGGCGCGAGAGCCGGCAACGAGAGTCTTCGCGCGCGATGTCGCGCCTCCATGTCCCGCATCGCCATTTGCGGCTCCCGGCAATATGCTTTGCGGTCCGGACGCGAATTGAAGAGCCGTCATTCCTGTTGGCGATGCGCCATCGCCCGGACTTAACCAGCGCAGAACCGTCGCGGGCAGCCAATCGATGCCTTTGAATGACGCATTCACCAGAGCCAGAGCCATCACGGCGTAAAACAGAGCCAGGCCGGAGCGCACGGAAACAAACACGTCGCCATGCGCGAAATATAGCGCGTTTGTGAGCGGAACAAACAGGCTGTTCAACAAGGTCAGAGAGACAATCAGCGCGACAAGCCCGACAACAAAACCCAACAGCGTCAATAAAGGGCGCATGAATAGGCTGAGCCACAGCCAATAGGCCTGTTTGGCTACGGGCCCGCTAAGGCCTTCGCCGGACGGCGTCAAATGAGCGACGGCCACAAGGGGCAGCGTCACAACCGCTTCGAACACGGCCAGCAACCACACCAAAACGCCCAAAAAGAACCTGAATAACGGCAATAGCGGCGCAACGAACAGCAACGCCAGGCCCGCCAGAGAGAAAACGATTCCGGTTAACGCGAATAATGCCGCGCTGCCCATTACGTTGGGTTCCGCCAAGCCCGGACCAGCCATGCTGAGCGCATAAGAGCCGAACGCGTGATAACGTCGGCCAATTTCAGCCAAACCGGCAATTGGGTTATTCGACATGTCGCGCATGAACGCGGCGAAAGACGGCCGCATCCCTCCGTTACGCGTCGGGTCCGTCCAAACGCCATGGGTGGCCATGGCGCTGCCCAAGAGACGCTTGAACATAGACGCTCCGGCCATTGAATCCGTAACCGGACCGACCTGATCGTCCAGATCCAGCGTGTCGGGCGCGATCAATTCGCCTTCCGCTATCTGACGCCCGTATAGCCATGCGCGGGCGCGTTTCATGCCTTCGGCAACTTGTCCATACAGGCCATAAACTTTTTCGAGTTGGCCGGCCTGTAGGTTGCGCAACGCGGGATCGTCAGCCGCCGCTTCGGCAATCATGGAATTCTTAAGCGCCTTGTGTCCAAAAACAGGCGCTTGTACGGAGGGGATCGCTGTTGAGGCCAGCTCTCCAAGTATCGTTTGACGGCGCACGACATCGCCAACGAAAAAGCCGGCGGCCAGCCAGCCGGCGGATGAGGACCCGGCCAACGTGAGATCGGCGGGCTTCATTTTGGCGAGAGTCATGGCCTTAAGTTTCGCATCGACGGTTTTTTGTTGTTCCTGCATCAATAAAGTCAAATTCCCGCTAATGTCGTTGGCTGTCACCGTCGACAACAAAAAAGACGGCGCAACGCGCTCAGCCAACATGCGCGTCTGCATGATTAGCCGTTCGGCGTCGGCTTGAGCGAAATCCGCCCATTCTTTCGGGAGGCTGTTCGTCTCGTCATTGCTATCGCCTGCTGAAACCCCGGACTTATGTCCCGTAAAACGGTACTCGCCGCACAGAGGCGCGTCGGCATGCAAAGCGTTGCTGTATCTCCACGTTTCCGGCGATAGGCGGCTTAACGGGATTTTCTGAGCTTCGCCTATGTCGCCGATGCGGCTCAACGCCATGTCGGGCTGCAGCCCTGCGTATACTTGCTTATAAAGGCTTCGGCATATTTCCATTTCCGTAGCGACGGCGACAAGCCTCGCCAAGTCGGGGCCGCGCGGCGTAACATAAGACCCGACGCTTCCTTTCAACATATCGACGGACGCCCGCCATGCATTGCTGGCCAACGCCGATCCCGCTTCTGCGAATTTCACAAGCGCGTATTGTCCAGTGTTCAAACCGCTGCCGATCGGCACCAATAGCCCTATAGCCAACACAAAACGTATCGGCGCCCAGAATTGGTTGGTGCGTTTGCCCATCGGCACGCCCGAATGCGCCGTTTCGACGACAAGCGAGACGACATGATAGGCCACGAGCATGCCGGCGATGACCAACATGCCGATGCTGAAAACGCCAAGCGCGCTTCTTAGCGCCGCGGCATGTTGCGCAAGTTGCGTCGCTCCATCCGCCATGCCCGGCGGCAACGCCGCGCCGCGAAAAATGGCTTCCAGCCAGCCATAAGCCCAATCAGAATCGACCGCGCGGCGAAACAGACCGTCTGCATTCGTCGCATCATTGGTTTGTGCGCTGGCTGTCAACGGCCAAAGTTGGACAATGCAAGTCCACAAGCTTGCTTTGACAATCGAACCGGCCTTGCGCGTCACGTCAGCCTCCGCGTGATTTATTCCAGACGTCTTCTATCCCATAATAACGACGCACTTCCGGTCGGAAGAGATGCACGATGACATCGCCTGCGTCGATCAACACCCAGTCGCCTTGCGGCAAGCCTTCGACGCGCACGCGGCGGCAGCCGTTTTTCATGAAAGCTTCGCGCAAATAATCCGCCGTTGCCGCGAGCTGGCGCGATGAGCGGCCCGTAGCGATGATGATGTAATCCGCCATCGCGCTGCGGCCGCGCGCATCGACGGAGACTATGTCTTCGGCTTTGCGCTCGTCGAGAACCTTTGCCGCCGCATCGCGCAATATTTCAGGTATGCCGCGCGGGCTTTTTGCTGTTTTGGCCGTCTTTTTCGGCGCCTGGCGTTTTACGGAAGCTTTCTTCGGCGACGCTTTCTTTATGGGTTTTTTAGCCTTTTTTGCCGGCGTCTTTTTTGCGGGACTGTTTTTGGGAAGGGTTTTTTTCTTTTTTGCTTTTGGGGGCACGTGTCTCGATCCTCTTTAATGAACGTTGACGTTGTTGCTGCCGGATAACGGTAGCCGACATAGCGTTATATTGATTATCAAGCGCCAGCCATGCCGGCGGTTTCGATGTGGCCAGCTTTTTCGCGGCGGACGCCTGTTGTCGGGCCGAAGCGAAGCGTTGAGCCGCCTTGCTTCGTATCAGGCCGGAAGCATAACCGGGCCGCCGGAAAACGGCAATCGGCACAAGTTGAAAAAGGGCTTCCCATCGCTGCCATTTATCGATGCTCAACATGTTGTCCATGCCCATCAGCCAGACGAAAAGCGCGCGCGGGAAACGCTTTTGAAGCCGCTCAATCGTATCAACGGTGTAGCGGGTGCCCAGCTGCGCCTCGATGTCCGTGACGCACAAGCGGGAATAACGGCGGGCCATGGCGCGGGCGTTGTTCAGCCGCTCTTCGAATGGAGCCATATCTTTCAATGGCTTAAGTGGGTTTTGAGGGCTGACCAGCCACCAAACCTGATCGAGCCGTAACTGTTTCAGGGCGTGAAGGCTCATGGCCACATGGCCCTTATGGGCGGGATTGAACGAGCCGCCCAGCAATCCTATGCGTTGTCCGGCAAACCGGGGGCCGGAATGAAGGGATGGCACCATAAAAAGACGCCCGTAAAAGGTTTTTTTCAGCCGCTATAAAGCCTTATTCCAGCCCCCATGTCATCAGTTAAGTGACGCCGTTGCCGTTAAAGGCGCGTGCTATTATATAGGAGCCATGAAAGTAATGCCGCCGCCCTACGCTTCTTCGGGAAACAAGCACAGTGAGGACGACTTTACCGGCCCGCAGACGGCCCTGACCGTTAAATCGAAGCCCGAAACCAAAAAGCCGTCGCTCTATAAAGTGTTTTTACTTAACGACGATTACACGCCGATGGATTTCGTCGTGCAGGTGCTCGAATCCTTTTTTAACAAGAGCCGCGAAGAAGCCACGCGCATCATGATGCATGTCCACCGCCGTGGCGCGGGTTTGTGCGGCGTGTACACCTATGAAATCGCCGAGACGAAAGCGGCGCAAGTTCTCGCCGCCGCGCGCCAGGCCCAACATCCCCTGCAATGCACGATTGAGAAGGAATAGTTACAGATACAAACGGTGATGGTGTTTAAGGCCAAATTCACGAGGAGGACGAGTCGGCCCCTCGAAAAAACGCAGCAAATCAATATATTCGCCTACTAACGGTATCGTTCTGCGAAATTCAGGCCTTAGGTTTTCCCACACTAACAAACCCGCCTTACAGAGAGTAAATCGCGCAGAATGCGAGTGAACGAGAGCGCAAAGCCGTTGTTTCCCGTTGTCTCCGAAATTCATGTACGGGTCATAAACATAGGGATCGGGTTCATAATCAAATCTGATCTGTTTATAGCGTACCTTGGGGTGTATGGAAAAAACTTGAGCGCCACTCAATAATACCGCATGTGCCAAATTGACCGTCTGTGAGTCTAGGACAGGTACGCGTTGTCTACTAACCCACTCGCAGGGCGGCGCTTGTTTGTTAAAGACAACAGCTTTGAATCCTTGACTGGGCAACGTTTGAAGGTGCCCTTCTTTGTCATATAAATCTTCAAACGTCATACCTGCAGGGAAATTGCATACGATTACAGGAATACTACCTCCCGCGAAGTGCGTGATGCCAATCGACGAATTTCTAAGGTGATCCTTAAGCACATAGGCTAAAGCATGGGCTTTGTTGTCTGTAGCAAAAACTAATGCATCGCGATCACCGGCTGCCGTTACGGAATATATGTTCGGAAAGATATAATCGTACCTTTCGGTAAAATAAGCCGTGCCGCGATAAATGAACTTTTCTGATGGACAGCTATTTTCAATAATCATAAGCCCATCGTACAACATTACGATGAAAGCATAAACCGCCTTGTATGGTTAACCATGAAAGAAAAACATGACGAATTATATAGGTCTTAAGCAGCTTGGGCGTGAGACCGCCATTCCGGCCGCGCCGGGGAAGGCCATACTTGAGCGCGTCTCAAAGCCCTTTACGCAATACGATTATCTCGCACGCATGGTTTGCCCCGAGTTCACCAGCATCTGTCCCATAACTGGCCAGCCGGATTTCGCGCATATCGTCGTGGATTACGTGCCGGGTAAATGGCTGGTCGAAAGCAAATCGCTGAAACTGTTTTTCCAGTCGTTCCGCAACCACGGCGCGTTTCATGAAGATTGCACGGTCGCCGTCGGTGGCAGGCTTATCAAAGCCATCGCGCCGAAATGGATCAGGATTTCAGGTTATTGGTACCCGCGCGGCGGGATTCCCATTGACGTGTTTTTCCAGCGCGGCAAGTTGCCAAAAGATGTTTTTATTCCAGATACGGACGTGACATCCTATCGCGGGCGCGGCTAAGGCCGAGGAAGAGGCCCAACATCCCCTGCAATGCACGATTGAGAAGGAATGATGGATCCGGACCGCTTTAATCTGCCTACGGAGACATGTGAGGCCCGCGGCCACGCGATTGCTGATCAAGCTTGTTGATTGTGCTTTTCCACGATCTTGTCATTTCGCGCTGCTCTTCTTCCGACAGACCCGAGGGCATTTCGAACGGCTTTTCCGCTTGGCCCGCCAGGCTTCGTCCGGTCTCTGGTCTTTCATGTCCTGATGTTGTCGTTTGTTGCGTATCTTGAGCGCTCGTTAATGCATCTTCCAGTTCGGCATATGATTTGCCACCCGAGAAGGCAAGCGCAAGTCCAATCGCGCTATAGGCGATCCATTTCCGTTTTTGCGGATTCATAGTCAATTCCTTAAAATATACTGCCTTTTCAACAATGACTGTCACCATAACATACAGACGCTAAAAATATTCTTACTCCCTAATAAATAGGCGGTTTTTGCATGTTCTTAAGGTTAAGAAAAAATAAAAATTGCCCCGTTCCCTTGCCTGAAGCGAAAGTGTTACTATCTGTTAAGCATGTTTCCCTTTGAGGCCGCTTAATGCTTTCTCGCCATCTCGAACACAGTTTGCATCGCGCCCTTGCTTTGGCGGGCGAACGCAAGCACGAATACGCGACGCTGGAGCACCTTCTTTTGGCGTTGACCGAAGATCCCGAAGCCGTCGCCGTGCTGAACGCATGTAACGTCAACATCGACCGCCTACGCGCGGAACTGGCCGCCTATCTTGAAGACGAAATGGACGTTCTCATCGCCGACAACAACGACGGCGATCCGCAACCGACAGCCGGATTCCAGCGCGTATTGCAACGCGCCGTCATTCATGTGCAATCCGCCGGGCGCGAGGAAGTCACGGGCGCGAACGTTATTGTCGCCCTGTTCGCCGAGCGCGAAAGCCACGCCGTTTATTTCCTTCAGAACCAGAATATGTCGCGCTTTGACGCCGTGAATTACATTTCGCACGGCATCACGAAAGCCGGCGGCGCGGCTGCGGAACAGCCCGATCTTGGAACCGTTCACGGCGCGGACGAAGATGCTTCCGCAGAACGCATGGTCAAGAAAGGCAAAGAGGCGTTGTCGGCCTATTGCGCGAATCTCAACCAGAAAGCCATGGACGGCAAAATCGACCCGCTCATCGGGCGCGTTGACGAAGTGGAGCGCACGATTCAGGTGCTGTGCCGCCGCCAGAAAAACAACCCGCTTTATGTCGGCGATCCCGGGGTCGGCAAAACCGCGATTGCGGAAGGACTCGCTCGGCGCATCGTGCAGGGCGAAGTTCCGGACGCGCTTAAGGACGCGACGATCTTCGCGCTCGATATGGGTTCTCTCCTCGCCGGAACGCGCTATCGCGGCGATTTCGAGGAACGCCTGAAAAACGTTCTGGCGGAACTCAAGAACACCAAAGGCGCGATCCTGTTCATCGACGAGATTCACACCGTCATCGGAGCGGGCGCAACTAGCGGCGGCTCGATGGACGCTTCCAACCTGCTCAAGCCCGTTTTGGCCGACGGCGCGTTGCGCTGCATCGGCTCGACGACGTATAAAGAATACCGCAACCATTTCGAAAAGGACCGCGCGCTGGTCCGCCGTTTCCAGAAAATCGACATCAACGAGCCGTCGCAAGACGACGCGGTGAAAATCCTGCAAGGACTCAAGCCCTATTACGAAGAACATCACCACGTGCACTATACGGCGGAAGCGTTGCGCGGCGCCGTGGAGCTTTCCGCGCGTTATATCAACGACCGCAAGCTGCCCGACAAGGCCATCGACGTGATCGACGAAGTCG
>CAZVCG010000028.1:0-24156 GCA_964626265.1 uncultured Rhodospirillaceae bacterium
GCTCTAACTATCTGGCAAACTCAGGATACGGCCATCCTACTCGGGAAATGCTCTAGGCTTAATTAATTGTTTGTGTTATTTATCAACAAGTTATTGTGTTTTTTTGCGATTAAATACGCACAAGATAAGACCTTATTAAACCTTACATTTTATGTTGCTTCACAGCTCATTCCTTGTTAGGAATGATGTCGGTTTGATCAATAATTACCGCAAGAAGGAACTTGCTATGAAATATCGTCTTCTTATCGTCGGCGTTGCTGTTTTACTAGCGTCAGTCATTAGTCAACAAGCAAACGCTGTAGTTATCTCCACCCCCATTTTAAGCAGCACCGACTTGGGAACGCTTGATTATGGTGATGCAGGTTCGACTCCGCAGACGAACAACACCGGTACGTTACCTACTTTTGTTTACGATATTGCATCGGGCTTTATTCCCGCGAACAGCAAAATCACATTTAAGTATTCTCTTTCTGGAATAGCGCCTGGCGCTTCTTTGCTGGTGAGCATGGGAAGCTACGACTATGAATTAGGCGGCCATCGTTATACTGGTTCGGCAACGGCCACATCAGGAAGTGCCCCTACCGGTGTAGGCTTTGTGGATGGAGCGTCGTCTGCGCAGCTCGTTTTTGCATCAGCCAACCTTTCACCTGACTTATCAGGCGGGATTACGACTATCACCAATCTTTCGAAAGGTTTGGTCAATTTCACTATGCAGTTTATAGGAAGCCTCCTACCAGCTGGCACGACGTTGGCTTCTTACTCGGTTTCCGCCGTTCCGCTTCCTGCCGCTCTGCCGTTGTTCGGCTTTGGTTTGGCCGGTCTGGCTGGCGTGAGCCGCTTCAGAAGGAGCCGCAAGAGCGTCTAAGGGACTTTTTTCCTGTACGCATTTCAAACGGGGGCTTTATGCCCCCGTTTTTTGTATGTCTTAAAAATTTATGCGCATCCAGGAAATTCCATCCTTTTCGAATCGCCCTAAAATATCAAGGGGTTATGTTTTAAGCGTAAAATTGCTTTCACAAGTTTTTGCAATAGTCCCATCATCTCTCTGATTTGCCTCCATCTTTGTTATTGCCTCTTCAATCATTGGCTGATAAAAATTAACCTTGTATCCGCTGCGCTTGCTTCCGGAAGGAGTTTTCCATGAAATACCGTCACCTTATTTTCAGCGCCGCTTTGGCGTTTGCTCTCGCGCTTAGCGCAGGGGCTCAGGCCGCCTCGATATTCAACTCGACAGACCTTGGCACCTTAAGCCTCGGTCAGTCGGGGGCCACGAACATCGTAAACGTCGGTGGCTCTGCGTCTGTTGTGCATGATTTTGCTGATGGATTTATTCCGGCCAATAGCATGATCACATTTACGTACTATTTCGCTGGCATATCAAATAAAGGACCATACAACCTGACGGCCGATGGCGCTTACGATTATATCTTGGGCGATGCCTACGCAGGTTGGGTCCACAAGAACGCGCACGGTGGCGACGACTGGAAAGCTACGATTAACGGCAGCGGCTCGCCCATCCAGCTTGTCTTTGCCACGGCGGATCTGGCCGACGACCTCACGGGTGGGACCATTACTTTCAAGAACCTCTCAAAGGGCTTAATGTGGTTCAACACAGCGTTTCTGGGCAAGATCATGAACGGCTATTCAGTGGCTTCGTGGAAAGTAAGCGCCATTCCGATTCCCGCTACGCTGCCCTTGTTCGGCGCTGGTCTTTTAGGATTGGTTGGCTTGGGCCGTTTTAGGAAAAGCCGCAAAGAAGCCTGATCGTTTTGTCAGCAACGTAAAAAGCGGGGGATATTCCCCCGCTTTTTTTTGACTTATCCACGCCGACCCTTTGGGCGCAAGGACTTTACCCTTCAGGCATTATGGCGGAAATTAAAATGCCGTATTCCGGCTGAACAGAGCGGGGAACGTCTTCATCATGATGACGAAATCGATCCAGAACGACCAGTTGCGTACATACCATGCTTCAAGCGCAACGCGCTGATGGATCGTGAGCATGTTGCGCCCGCTCACCTGCCATGGCCCGGTGATGCCGGGACGCGCGGATTTATAAAGCTTGAACTCGTCACCGTAATAGATTTCCTGACCGGGCATAATCGGGCGCGGACCGACAAGGCTCATGTTGCCTTTTACAACATTAATAAGCTGAGGCAATTCATCGATGCTCGTGGCGCGGATAAACTTGCCGATCTTCGTGATGCGCGGATCATTCTTGAGCTTCTGGAACTTCATCCATTCGGCGGCGGCCTGCACATCGTTTTCGAGATAGTGCTGCAGCGCGGCTTCGGCGTCGCTACGCATCGAACGGAATTTATAACAGACAAATCTATTACCCTTAAGACCGACACGGGCCTGACGGAAAAACGCCTTTCCGCCGTCCCGTCTCACTAGAACGGCAATAACGGCAAACAGGGGAGAAAGGGCAACCAGCGCTGTTCCTGCCACGACTACATCAAACGTACGCTTCAAGATGCGCGGCAAAGGCAGAGTCAAACGGTTTGTATCCTGCATCAATAAAACATCGTGCATCATGAAGTTATGCGTCGTAAGACCACACAACGGCAGCCCGAGCCAGGGGGGCAGTATGGAATAAGGAAGACGCTCGCGCGTCATGGCACGAATGGAGGCCTTATGCTGCTCCAAATCGCCTCCCTCAAGCGCCAAAAAGAGATAGCTGGCATTAAAGGAACGCATAAACCGGCGCCAGTCGCTAGGCTTGCGCAATCCTGTCAGCATTTCGGCAGGAACAGTCGCAACAATGTCATAACCCATCTGAGGTTCCGTTTTCAGGGCACGTAAGGCCGATTGCGCGGTGGGGCCGTCGCCGACGACCACCGCAGGAATCTTCCAGCGGCCAAAACGATTAAGCAACGAGCGCATCACGATGCGGCTGAAATGAAGAAAAATGGCGAACAATATCCAACTAAGGCCGAACCAAAGACGCGAGTAGGAACCTTTAATCGCGAATTGAACGAAACCGCCGAAAACCAGACCGGCCAATACGACCTTTAAATTGTTCCCGACAACTTCCCAGAACGGTAGACGCTGACGGTAGTGCCCTTTCATGTCGAGCCATAGCAGAGCGACAAGACCTACGCCTACGAAAATAGCAAACTGTTCAAGCGTCGTGTGTGAAAAGAAGCCCTGGAATCCGGTATTTTTAATGTAAACATTAATCAACCAGGTCGCCATGCCTCCAAAAATGAAAGCCAAAAACACGGCAACCACGTCGCCCAGAAAGAGCCATTTGCCGACGGAATAACCTAAATTAACCACGTTGAATATGAGATCAACTGCCTGTATTCGGTGGGGATTTATATACAATTTTATATGGGGGATGGAAGCAAAAACTTTTAATTTCAAGGAAATATCATTATCGTTAATTTTTTGAACGGCATGGCTGGCCCCACTGAATCTGTGGATATTGTTGGCGTTATCAGCCCAATACTGTGAAAGGCTGAGGTCCGGACCCATTGGATTAATTGAAACATAACCACTACCGGCTGACGCCGGTAGGTTCATGACCTTGAAGATACTGAAGTATCACATCGTCCGTAATGTTGCCACTCGTAGTGCAAAAGTAGCCCCGAGCCCAGAAATGCCGACCCCAGTAGCGTTTGCGTAATTCCGGGAACTCCAGTTGCACTCTGTGCGACGACCTTCCCTTGACGCGCCGCACGAAATCGCTGATCGCAATATGCGGCGGAACTTCCACGAACATATGGACATGCTCGCGCGACAAAACGCCTGACACGATCTGTACGCCAAGTTCTTTGCAAACCTGCCGGATGATCGTTCGTATCCGTTCACGCAATGTTCCCCCTAATGCCTTGTAGCGATACTTCGTTATCCAGACGATATGATACCGATGGTGAAAAACGGTGTGACTTCCGGTTGCGTAGCTCATAGACTGACTCCTTAAAATGGACGTTTTCCCCAAGCGGGGCGTCCATTTTAAGGAGTCAGTCTATGAACAGAAAAAACGGCTAAAGCCTCTTCCCGTCTGAAGACGGGGGTTTTGCTCCGAAGAGCGGACAATAAAGGTCAGCTTCACCCCACATCAATTGCGCCATGTCGCAGCCAACATGCGAATTGAAATGGACTGGAACCAAAAGAACTGCAAGAGTTTTTGGGCCACGCCAGCCTAAAGATGACTATGGACACCTTCGGCCACCTCTGGCGGTCAGATAAAAAGCTTTTGGATAGTGCGAAAGAGGCAGAACGCTTCTTTGGATAGCGTTTTGCGGCAAAAATTCCCCTGGTCACAGGATCGAATTTTTGAGGCATCTTTGAGGCAATGAGTTTAGCGAACTTCCGAAAAAATGGCGGAAAACCAAGGAAAAATGAGGAAAGCCATTGAAACGGGAAAACGGCGGAAATCGAATGAAAAATATAGTGAATTGTTATTATATTTCAACAAGTTATCACTGGTAGCAGCGGAGGGATTTGAACCCCCGACCAAGGGATTATGATGGACGTTTGATACAAAACATATCAAATGGTTGGGCGTGTTTTCTGCCATTTCTGTGCCACGCCTAAATTTTAGCGTTTATAGGCAAAACGTGGCGTCCAACTTTCCTCCAACGCGGCATCTTCATCCTCATCTTCTTCAGGATCAAGGGGCATCTTATCGCTGGACAGAACCGTTAGCGTATAGCCGTAACTTCCGAGGCCGAGAACTTCTTCATCAAGCCTGACTTGGCCAGATCCACCGAACCAATCTTCAAGCGTCGTTTCAGCGCAGATTTGCCTAGTCTCTAAAACATTTGAGGTGTCTCTGTTGAACGACAACGTCGCGCCTTGCGGTAACGGAGCTGATTTTCTTAAAAAGGTCAGCTTCCCTAAACCCTTAAAGCTATCCGACATAAAGCAGTAGGCGACTTTGTCCTTTTGGCTAACGACGATGGCCATGGGATATTCACTACATTCTGCCGCTCTGATCGCTGCAGCAGTTCGAGAACACAGGGCTGCGTCTGCCAACGTGGTAATTCCGTCAAGGCCTATCTTGGCCTTCGAAAGGTTACTCCTAACAAGGGCTTTTGGCATCAGGAGACCGCTTGCAAAATGATCTGCCTCTAATTCGATAGAAGAACTTTCCGTAAAATTCGACCGCGAGATATGACTTCCGCCCGCTTTCATGATTTCCTCAGGATGCCCCGGCAAAAAATAGTGGCCAAGTTCGTGTGCAACGCTAAACCGTTCAAAACCTGCGTTTTTGTGTTCTGTTGAATATATCAAACGAACACTTTCGCCTGCCATTATCAGCGCGCCGGAAATGCCGGAGATATCAGGTGGCTGTGCATCAACCACAATCCCTTTGCTTGTCGCAATAGCCAACACATCTATAGGGAACGCATCGCAGCCAAATTCTTCTGCCGTTTTCTCCCCCAATTGCGTCGCCATTTTTAGTCTGAACCCCACCACCCCGCTTACTCCTTTTTCTCTTTGACCATTATGTCAATGAGGCTCTGAATGTATTCACGGTTTTTATTGGATAGTCTTTCCTCATTTCGGAACGCTGTCGTTGCTTGGCAGTCCCCCATCAATGTATCGCTAGTAACACCAAGAGCCTTTGCTAGAATTCTTATGTTATCAAACGAGGGTTTGCGCCTACCAGCTTCAAAATGGGCAATTGCAGAAGGAAGCAACCCTGTCGCACGGGCAAGATCCGCTTGCGTCATTTCTCTTCGCTCACGGGCCTCTCTTAGCCTATCGGCAAAATCGCTAGATGTTGTGCTTGACTCTGACATGACCATACCGTATATATAAAGTTGACGAACACGTCAACAATCCCGCCCTCGGATACCGGCGGTTCTTTTTTGGGTGGAGTGTTGACGATTTCGTCACTGACATTATGACATGGCGTCATGGTCGTCAAGCGTAACCTTTGGTAAAGGCCTGCGGGCCGGAAAGACAAAAAATGAAAATACACGGAAAGCGCGTGTTGAATATTGGCAAGTATCTGCACGCTTTGTCGGACAATTCAATGTTCCGAATCCTTTATGACGCAACCAACGTGGGGGATGTGGCTTTTAAGAAGGCTGGGTTTTCTATCCCCCCATCTCATGGGGATACCATTCTCCCCCGTTCTGTCGGCCCAGTGTCGGGCTTCAACGCTGATGGTCGGTGGAAAATTCTGAGAGATGAGCCGATGGAAAGCCGCTACATTCGCACAGTTCGCTGGCATTGGAAGCAATGGTGTGGTCGGGGAGAATACGAAGAGATGGAAGATGACCGCGATATTTTCCGTGATTGCTATCCACGGGATTTCATCGAGCCACCGAGCCTTGAACTCACCTATATCGAAAAAGACGAACGTCGGCTGATCGTTGCAGGGCCTTTCAAAAAGGCAGCTGAAAAGCACGAAGAAATTAAGCACGCCGTAAATCTGTTCCTTGAGCTTTTTGGCGAATGCGATCTCGTGAACCTAGACCTTGCCCCCTTTATCCCCGAACCAAAACGGGTAAATTGGCGCATGTTACCTCCGGGGGAATATCCATGGCCGCATATCCAAAACCATCTTAAAGCAGTCTTGCGGCGCTCATCTGCCGGAGTCCAAGGTATCATCCTTGACCGTCAGAAGACGTTGAGCGACTTATCCCCAGATGAGACCTATACTGGGCAAGGCGGTTTTTCGGATTATGTTGCGTACGTTTTCAAAAAACGAGGGATCGTTATTCTTGAAAGCATTCGAAAAGATAACGCCATCTATGTTTTCGGAAAAAACTGGCTGGCCTTTTCCCGTCTGACCAAGGCAGAAGTTCTGAATAACGGTTTCCATATAGAGAGAATCGTCCACATGAAGGGGTGGAAAGATAGACTTATGGCCTTGTTCCAAAAACGTGCTGCGGCATAATTTATGCCGCCACCGTACTGACCCCATCCAACCGGACGCGGACGGAGGTTGTACCGTTGGCGGCGGCGAGGACGGCGATGCCAATGGAGGCCATGCCAGCAGCGGGCGCGACGATTTGATTGTTTGCCGCGTCCCATGACACGCGTGCGCAAGCGTCCAAAGCGATGTTCGCGGTTTTGGGAAGCGAGAACACGCCGCGCGTGGCAAGCTCGACGCTGCCGCCCGCGCTGGCCGCTTTTGTCGCTACGCCGAACAGATTGCCGATGAGGACGCCTTGCCCTGATGAGAGAGCCACGGGCGTTGTCGCCGTGATAATGTTACCTTCTTGGATAAAGTTTCTCATCTTAGACTCCTTTGCTTGAGTTGATACGAACTTGTGTGATCCGCTCGGTTGTGGATGTACTGATGCGGCGTTCAAGGTCGGCCAGCGCGGTTGCCATTTCGGCGTCGGTGGCGTAGGACACGCGCTTGCCGTCATATTCGACGGTGCGAACTCCGGCGTAACGCGCCCGTAAGAGCGAGTCACGCCATGCGGTGAGTTGGGCGAGATCGGCCATGTGTTACGCGCCTACATTCATGTGCCAGCCGCGCCAATCGACAAAGCCCGCGCCATAATCCAATAGGACGCGGATTTCTACGCCGTCCACGTCCCAGCCGGATTTGCTTTCGACTTGTGGGCCTTCGCCGCCCGCGAGATAGGCATATTCAAGGCCGTCAACTTCTCCGGCGTCCGCCGTCACAAACCAGCGCGTCGCGCTTGTCAGGCGCGGCTCGACCACAAGCGTGAGCCTGTTTGAAAACGGGTTCACATCATCGACCTTGGCCGCCGCAATCGTCGCCAGCCATTTCTCGGCTGTGGTTTCGAGCGCAGGCGGGACAAGCAGGTATTTGGGCGAAACGCGGATAAAGCGATCCTTGTTGATCCCCGTTTGCGTCCGCATAGCAAGGCGCGCGTCGGAAAGTGTATCGTCAGCAATCGCCCCGCCCGCCGCCGCAAGGTTCGCATGATCGGCATGAAACAGCGTTTTGCCGTCATTGAGCTTAGGGCCGTTGCCAGCGTTGGATTCAAGCAGCTTGACCAGCGTTTGAGCCTCGGTTTCTGCCGCCGCTTGGCCCATGCGACGGGACAGGTCAGAAAACGCGCCCAGATCGTCATTGACCAGAACTTGGCGAGTCACGCCGATCTTCTTGGCGAAGGTGTCGATGCGGTAGGCTTCTCTCGCTTCCGCCATCGTGCCGGATTTAATCTCGCCATGCTCGTTGAGTTTTTCAAGAAGCGGCGCTTCGCCCAACATGATTTTGTTGACGGCGCGAAAGTCCTTCGCTGTGGTCTGCCGCCCCAACAAACGAATACCGGACGGCGCGGCTTGATAGGCGGCGCGTAGGGTGCGGTTGATCGTATCGCCCACGATTAAGCCGAAGTCGCTTGTCGTGTGCAAGGCGCGCGTGATAAGCGTCGCGGGCGAAAGGCCCGTGACGGATGCGTTGCGCAAGATCAGGATTTCTTTTGCCATGTCCGCGCACGTCGCATAAGCATAACGCCGCGCGGGTTCAGACAATTGGTGCGATGGGTTGATCCGCCCATAAAGAGCCTCGCCCATTTGCTGCGCGCGCAGGGCTGGCTCGTCGTGATCTTGCACAATCTCGATGCGGGTTTGCTCGGTGCGGATATTGACTCCACGCTGTGCCAACGCATCAAACGCCGCCTTGCGCGTTTCATCCGGCGTTGCGTTCGCGTCGATTTGTGCGTCGATAAAACTTTGATCGAGTCCGGCAACACGGGCAATGGTACGGATTTCAGCATTGATGACAGCGCGGGTTTCTTTTGTGACAGGATCGGGCATAGAGTTTTCCTCCTTACGAATGGATGCGCCGGGATCGGCGGGCGTGGGAACAAGTGAGATTTCAAGCGGCGTCCAGCGCGTGGCGGTCAGGGTGCGCTTGCCGGACTCGTTGCTTTCCGCCCATTCTTCGACCGTGTAGCCAACCGAGATATGGCGCAGGATGCCGGAAAGAACGTCTTGCCAAACGGGTTCGACTTCGGCGCGGGTGGAGAATTGCAAAACGGCGCGTCCGTCCTTGCCGTCCACATTCGCGCTTCGTACCATCCCCAACACGTCGCGCACCGCGCCTTGTTTATGCGCGTCAAGGACGCTGGCCCCGATCAAGCGAGACAGATCGACGGCGGATTGATCGAGCGAGAGCCGTTCAAAATACTCGCCGTTCATGTCGCGGCGGCGCACGGGTGCGCCCGTGCTCCACACAACCTCGATGGTGCGGGCGTCGGCATTGGCGGTTTGCGGCGCGAGGCTCGCGCTACGGGTCAGTAAATCAGGCATTCGCTTTTTCTCCTTGATCGGGGGCGTTGTTTGCGTTCGCGGGTGGCGCTGTGAATGAAAGCCCCATCGCTTTTTCCCGCGCTTTGTCGGCGGCAATCGCGGCGTCCACTTCCTCGGCGTCATAGCCGCGCTCGGCAATCGACTGGCTGCGGCTTTTAAGACCAGCTTTGATCTGTTCGATTTCCGCGCGCGCGTCTTTCAGGGGATCGACCCAATCCCATTTCGGGGGCAACCAATCGACAGCCAGATAGGTTTCAGGATTAAGGTCGAAATCTCGCGCGGAAATATCGCCGTTCAACGCAGCCATACGCACAAACCGTTCCCAGACGGGACGGCAAAATTGATAGACAAGAATGCTGTGTTGAAGCTGTTCCATGCGACGGCGGAACTCGACCAGCCCTGCGCGGATGCTGGAATAGGTCACGCCTTCCAAATCGCCGGATACAAGCTCGTAAGGAATCCCAAGGCCAGAGGCGATGGCGCGAATGTGGTTTTTGACATAAGCGCCATAATCGCCCGGATCGGCGGGGTCGGAAAACTGGATGTCCGCGCCGGGTGGCAGAGGAATCAGGCTCCCCGGTTCCATGCCGACCTGAAGAACGCCATTTACCCCGCTGCCATTGTTCAACCCCGCCACCGTTCCATCAGGATCGCGTATAAAGCCCGTGAACAGCGCCGCGACCTTGGCTTTGACCAGCGCGGCGTCCTCGTATTGATCGAGCTCATGCAGCCGCAACAAACTCGGCGCAAGCCATGTGATGCCGCGCAACTGCCCCGGAGACAGAACGTAAAACAGATGAAGCATATCGGCGGCAGGCAAACGCGCCGTTTCAAAAGCGCCCAAGGACAAAGGATCGTCCGGACGCTGCCGATAACAGTGATAAGCCACGCGCTTGCCATTGCCATCAAACTCAATGCCCGCGCGAATGCGCGCTCCGGCTCCCAACTCGCGGTGCAAATCCAGCGGAACCTGATCGCGATTGAGCAATTCGATTTGAAGCGGGATTTCCGATGTCGCGTTGTCAACGCGCATGCGAGCAAAAGACTCACCACCTTCGATCATTGCCCTCAGCGCAAGCGCCTGAAGCCCATAAAAATCCGTCAGCCCTGCGGCATCCGCCCGATCCGTCCACCGCGCCCAAGCCTCATGAAGGATAGCGCGAACATCGGGATCATAATGGCGCGAACGAGGCTTGATCCCCGTGCCGACGGCATTCGCCACCAACCCCTGCACAGCGGCAGCAACCCACGGGTTGTTACGGGCGTAATATCCTGCCCGACGCGCCGAAACCGTCGCCCCCGACAGGATCGCCGCGTTAAGTGATTCGACCGTTTTGGCCTTATCCCAACGCCGCCCACCGCCAGCCGCGTCAAACGAGCGGCGGCGCGACAATCCCAAGGCATGGCGAAGATGGTTCCACATGCGAGGGATTGTGAAGATTTACAGGGCTTACGTCATTCGGAGAGATTGGGAATTATTGTTAACGTTGAGGAATATTCGACATCTGTAGACGACGCGAGGCCCGTCTGTTAGAAAATACTCTATGAAACCGAATCCACTATACCTCAAAAAACCGCCTCGCTTTTGGGCTAACGTAAAGCTGATTTCTGAACAGGCTGGTTATAGCGTCAGGTGCAAGGGGAGCGTGAAAACGCTCAGAACCTACTCGATTGATGATGCCGTCAGAATTTATAATGATGAGGGGCTGGATGAAGCCTTTCTCACAAAGGAAACAGCTTTCCTCAATGAAGTAATAGGCTATTTAAATTTCCGCACGGATGTTCTGACAAATTATGTCCAACCTCTTTTTATGGACAGGGATGAGGCGCAAAAGGAATACCTTGCGCTCAGGAAAAAGTATTCACTCTCCCGTGCCGAAACAATGAACAAGCAGAAAGGTGATAAACGACACCCAGCGTATTTTGCTGGAATGGTATCTATGATTGCAGAGAAAGTTCTGGGTGCCGAAGGCTTTGTCGATGACGCGCGAAGGCTGTCACTCGTTTCATCAAACGGTATTGCAGAATATGTCTTCTCTCGCCGTTTTGATGGGGCTTTGCCATCGATTATCAACCCATTAGCTGTTTGGGAAATCAAGGAGTACTACGGCACAACCACTTTTGGCAGTCGTGTTGCGGATGGCGTATACGAAACCTTGCTTGACGGATTCGAAATCAATGAGGCCGAAGCGGTTATCGGTCGACGCATCAACCACTTTCTTTTCATCGATGACCGCTTTACTTGGTGGGATTGCGGACGGTCATATCTCTGTAGAATGATCGATATGCTCCACACTGGTCATGTCGATGAAATCTTTTTTGGCAAAGAAATTCTAAGCGAATGGGAAAAGTGCCTTATCGCCTTATCCGGCAACCGAAATTAAGGGCGCATCCGTTTCAAAGAAATCTTTCTGCGAGACAGTACGCTCAGATGACAAAAGAAGACGATCTTTCACATGCTCGTCTTTTACATCAAGACCATCTCTCCAAAATCTTTTAAGCATAGAACCGCCCAAAGCGACGTAACACTCAGCTTCAAACAAACCTTGGGGGGGGGTAATGGATATATTTTTTGTGCCTGATTTTTTTATGCCGTCGATTGAAAGGGCAACAAATGCTCCACGGCCTTTTGCCGATAAAAGCGTGCGATAAAGTCGCTCTAGAGTAAAATCCTGCGCCCCATAAATGATCTTCTGGCTATCGACGTAAGGTGGATCACAATAAACTATGTCGTTTTGGCCTGCTTGCGAAATGACTTTTGTAAAGTCACCATGAACAAATTCCGTATTTCTGACAATCTGATGCCATACAGCAATGCGATCAGAAAATTCTTGTGGGGAAATGGCATCATGGGGGCCGATGGGGGTGGAAAGGTACCCATCTCTTCGGAAACGCATCACCCCGCCGTAGCATGAGCGGGATATAAAAAGAAAATCATGAGGATTTGGTGACTGATTATACCGCGCCTTAATCTTTTCGTATGCCCCCCGTCTATCCTTTACATAAATTGTCCAGTTTTCGGTATAGCTCTCCACCAGATCATTAGGGCGAGCCTTAACGAGTTTCCACATATCGATGAGAGGCTCTATTACGTCCGAGACGACAGACCTTTTGGGCTTTAAGCGACCGAGTACGGCCAAACTACCGGCAAACGGCTCATAATATGTTTCGCAATCAGAAGGAAAGGCTGAAATGATAAAATCAGCCGAGCGATATTTGTTTCCGATATACTTGATGAGTGGTTTTGCTTTTGTCATGCCTTACACCATGCAATACGATTCACCTGAAACCAAGGAGAAACTTCACTTTCCAGTTAGTTTCTGCCCATCCATTGCGATTTAACAACGCCTCCATTGGCCGATGGTAGCGCCTGCTTTTCTCTTTTTGCTGCGGAACAAGCAGCTTCTACCTCTTCATTCAACCTCAACCCCATGCTGATAAGGCCATGGAGGGCGGCGGTGGCATAGACGTAGGTGTCGAGGACTTCATTGCGTTCGCCCTCGCGGCGGGGTTGCCATGAGCGAATCGGGCGGCCTCGTTCGAATCGCGTGACCACACGCTCCGCCGTAAGCTGCCGAAAATAATCCGCGTCGCGCTCTTGCGGGAAATGCATACAGCCGGGGCCAGATTCCGTCAGGCGGAGGCGGGCAAACAGGGAGTCTTTAACGGCATCGACGCCGATGATAAAAAGCGGAACTTTGCCTTTTGTACGCGACGGACGGCGCGGCCAGACGGGGATGCCCGCGCCACCACGCCCCTTGATGCCCCAGATGCGCCGCGCAAGGCGCGTGCGACAAAATTCGTAGGCCGCTTTTGTGTGATGCCCGCCCGTGTCGATGCAGGTTGCTCGGATGGGTAAGTCAGGTTGATTGCCGCAACACGGATATGTCGAACGAAGGAAGGCATCGAGATCGGCCCAGATACGCGGGCCGGAAGGATCGCCCCAGATTACGCGATAATCGACAGACCAAGATTCTTCATCCTTGCCCCAACCGACGACTTGAACCTCGATGCGATCGCCTTGAAGATCGACACCAGCCGTGAGGATGGCGATACCAGACGGCAACAAGCCACCCCAACTTTCACGTCGCGCCATCAACGGATCGGCCTCGACGATTTCGCCCGCCATGTCCTCCCAACTTTCGGCAAGCTTGGTGTTTGTCCAGACTTGAAGACGCGGCGGATCGCGCATGACCTGTCCGTGTTCAAGCGCAATTTCCGCCCATGTCTCCCACGGGCTGTAAAGCGCGGAAAGATGAAAGCCAGCCGTCCGCCCATCGCCCTCAGCCGTTTTTCGCCATTCGCTTTGCGCTAGAAGTTTTGGCTTGTCATGTTCAAAATGAACGCCGCCGCATTTCTCACAAATCAAATAGGCTTCACGCCGTTGTTTGTCTGGCCATTGAATCCGCGCCCATGTGATGGGAGCCATATCCCCGCAATGCAGGCATGGCACGAAGAACTTTCTCTGATCGGATTCAAGGTAAGCGGCCTCAATCCGGCTGTGGTTTTTGAGCGTTGGCGTCGAGACCATATAAATCTTCCGCCGCCCTTTGAACGTTGCTGTACGCTGGACGACCAGAGCCACAGGATCGCCTTCGCCACCAGCGTCCGCCGGATAGCCATCCACCTCATCCAGAAAAAGATAACGAACGGGTGTAGAGCGCAGGCCGATGGCGCTATTCGCGCCCGTCATAACCAATTGCCCGCCGGGAAAAGATTTACGGAACAGACTATTTCCGGCATCTTTTGAACGCGGTGGGGAAACCAGATCGCGCAACACGGGCATAGCCTCAATCATCGGGTCGATGCGCACCGCCGTGTTTCGACGCACCATGTCGAGCGACGGCTGCACAAGCATGGCAATGCCGGGCGCATTTTGGATGATATAGCCGATCCAGCAGAGGCCCGCTTCCGTCCCGCCGACCTGCGCTCCCTTCATCAGAACCACGCGCTCATAGGGGCTTGAACTTGACAGCGCGTCCATGACCTCCCGCAGATAAGGCGTCCGGCTTGTGCGCCAACGTCCGGGTTCCGCCGATGTCGGCGGCAAGAGCCTGTTTTGATCCGCCCATGCCGATACAAAGATTTGCGGCTCTGGCCTGATGCCGCGTTTCCATGCCGCATCAATGCCTGAAAGCATCGCGCAATCCTTCTAGCGGCGTGTCAGCCAGTTGCTCCAAATGCTCACGCATCAGGCGATCCAAAACGGCGAATGTTTTATTGGGATCAGACCCAAGCTCTCCGGCGATCACGGGAGCCGAACGCTGAATCCACGCGATATGGGCATCTCGCTCGGCACGAGCGCGTGCAAAAACCGTGTTAACGGCTTCGTCGGCATTGATGAGCGTACCGCGTTCCTGTTCCAACGCCAGTTTGGCGCGTTGAACCTGAACGATAAGATGCAAGCGCCTTGCTTCCGCAAGCGAAGGGCCGCCGCCCTCATGTCGCGACACACCGCCTTTGTTGCGACGGTCAGGATCGAGGTTGTTTTCCATCCACGACAGGCCAGCCTCGACATTGATGCGTCCATCGGGTTGAACAGGAAGCCCTTCCGCGATCAGTTGCGAGATACGTCCGCGCGTCAATCCCACGCGAGCGGCAAAATCGGCCTTGCTTTCGGCTTCTTCCTTTAGTTTAGGCATATCGCGGCCCAGACGCTGGAAACCTTGTGCGCTGTGCTCGCCCGCATACGCTTCGCCCAACAGGACCCGCGCCATTCGCCGTGCCAATGGCCACCACCGCTTGCAATCCGCTGCAACGCGCTCCGCTTCCGAAGGAATCGAATGCGATTTCTGGTTGACGCTCTATATAGGCGCGCGCGTACGCGCGTATAGACAGATAACCAGAAACAGGCTTCGATCCCTTCGGAACCTCAGAAACCTCAAAGAAATCAAAGCTAACGGGCATAAGGGTTCTCCTCAGCGCAAGGTTGCGCCACCAGCCGCAGACCAGACACGCAGGCGCGACGGTTGACGGGGTGCTGGAGGCGCTCAAATTTCCGATCCACAAGGTTCTGACTGAACCGTTTTATAGCGCCCGCATATTCGCCCGTTGCGGCGCACCATTCGCGCCACGCCGCAAACAGAACCGAAATCTCCACAAACGCGTCAGGCGGCGCTTTCTGGCATTTCTCGTCAAGAAAACGTTGAATGGTGTCTTCGTCCGAGAGGTAGCCTTCCGTTGCCATGCGCACGGCGGTCGGCGGCTGCAAGCCCATGGCTTGCCATTCAAGACACCCTTCGATGGCCCATTGCAGGATGCCGGGCCACTCGGCTTTCAGCTTTTCTTGCAGCTCCGGATCGCGCTCATTTTCAGGGATGGTGACGGCAAAGGGAACTAGGTTAAACCGACGCTTGATCGCTTCATCCACATTGCGCAGACTCGGTTTGTGATTGCCCGCGATCATCAGTTTGAACTGCGGCATGTAGCTGAAAAAGTCCTGCCGCATGAAGCGGGCGGTGACGGTATCGCCGCCCGTCAAGGCTTTGATCTTGGATTCCGCCCAGCGATGGCCTTCCTCAGTCTCTTGAGCCGTGACGAGGCGCGCGCCGCGCAGCATGGCGAGATCAGTTGGATGGCGTTCGTTTTGGCTGGCCGTAAAAGTCTCCATCGGCGCAATGACGGCATAGGTTCCAAGTATGCGGCTGACCGTATTGTAGAGGACGCCTTTGCCGTTCGCGCCCGTGCCGTAGCCAAAGACCAAAGAGTGATCGCGGGTCGAACCCGTCTGGCAATAGCCGACATAACGCTGCACAAATTTGATAAGCGGGTTGTCATTGTTGAACACGCGCTTCAAAAAAGAGAGCCACAAAGGGCAATCGCCGCCGGGACTGACGGCTGTAATTTTCGTGCAATAATCCTTGCGGTCATGGGGTCGCACCAATCCTGTTGTCAGATCTACCGTGCCATCAGGTGTGTTGAGAATCCATGGATTGGCGTCCCAATCGTCAGGGGTAGAGGCATGCTTACGGTCGGCACGGGCCAGTTTCTCTATGGCATAAATCGTCTTGGCACTGGCGACCGTCGCAGCCAGTTTATAATTCGGCTCCTCTTGTTCTAAAATCTCGCTCGACGCAGCGCGCGCTATGGCCCGGCAATAATCTTTGACAAGTTCGGTCTCGTCAATTTTCCAACGCTGCCCTTCCCAAAACAGCCATTTGCCCCACAGGCTGACATAGCGCAAATTCTCGCCATGTTCTCGCGTAAAACGCAAGGCTAGAGCCTCATCGGTGTAATCGAGGGGACGATCCTGCGACGGGACTTGCCCTCCAGAGCCGCTTGTCAGCTGCTGACGAAAGATTTCAAAAATCTCAGCCATGGACTCCGGCCCCCGCGCGGTTCTTCTCCCGCTTCGATAATTCCCGCTTGGCGATGTTTGCGACCGTTCGCGCGACTTCCTCTTGATCGAGCGGCGGCACGCAATTGATCTGATTGAAACCGAGCATCAACGACAAGGTGACGTAGGGATCAATCCGTTTCGACAAGAGCAAGCCGGACATTTTGGCTATGACGACGTTTCTTTCTCCCTCCGGCACCGTGCGCGAAACCATCTCACGCCAGCCCTGTTGAATATGTTCGGATGATTTCCGTCCGGCCAGCCGTTCCAACAGCCATTTGGGGGCTTCGGCCAGAGGGACATCGTCGGGATGGTGATCGACGGAAATGGCATAAGGCCTGTTCGAAGGATGTATCGACGGAGGAGCCACGATGTAACCGCCATCGCCCCTGATATCGAGGCCCTTGCCAAGTTTTCCAGCGGAATTGGCGATAGGATAGCCGGGATGCCTGAACAAGATATGTTCGCCACCGCCGCCTGTCAGAAACCGCACCGTATGCGGCATGGGGCCAAGCGTGAGTTCCAGTTGCCGCAAGGTCTCGTCGCCGCCATGTCGCGGATCAACATCCAGCGCAATGAACCCGCTGACAGCGCCCGTCGCAAGGCCGAGATTAAATGCAGTGCGCTCAAACCATTTTTGCACAACATCCGGGTCTTTGCTTGCGTCTTTCACGCCCTTGGGCACGCGCCCCGCGAATGGGTGCTTGCCGATGCTGTTGCATCCAGCCTTGCCGCAAGAACACCGGACGCCATCGTTATCGAAAATGGGCCAGTTCAACGGCAACACCGAAACGCCGAGGCTTGCGAAATACAGGGCATGGTCGAGGGTTGTTTTCACCTGCGTTCACCGCACATGCCAAAATGCAAACGCATCGGGTTCGTCCGCGTTCGGCTCACACGACGGCGAATAATAAAACCTCTCCTTGCCGTAATAAGCTCTTTCCTTGAAACAGTACGGGTCTTCATCGTCGGGAACAGACAATTTCAAATCGTACTCAAGAGCCGTTTGAAGCTTGTTGATGTACACAAGGGCGTCATTGGTCTTTCGCCCAAGATGTTCATTGCTGTCCGGCTCATGAAGAAGGTCGCTGAGAAGCTTGTAAGTCTCGTCGTAAGCATCTTTCAGGATATTGGCGAGCCGCATGTGGCGGTCAATGGACAGGACGGATTTGTAATGGCTCATTGGGTGTTCTCCTGCCGCTCGATCCACGCCACCAGCGTCGATTTACGCGCACAGAGAACCGATCCGATTTTAAAGTGCGGCATGCGCACCTTGGCATCGCTGGTCAGATAATAGACCTTGCGCCTGTGTTTTTCGGAGCCGAAGACAAACTTGGCTATTTCGTCGGCACCTCTGAGGAGATCATCACCGATTGTCGCCGGTGCCACCTCTCTTTCTACCAGCCGTTCTTGAACGGCTTGTTGCGTTGCTTGCATTCTTCTTTCCCCCTTCTTCTTTGGGCTGCAGAACAGCCTCGACAAAATGAGCCTCCAGCCCGTTAAGACGACGCCATGTCGCCCGGACTTGAAGACTCGCATTCAAACTTGTTTTGCTGAGACAATTGGCGTGCGCCGCCATGGCGAGCTTGTATATCTGCTGTGTTTTTTCTGCAGCGGCCTTGCCACACGTTTTTTCCAGTTCCGCTAGGCCGCGTTTTTGACCCGCAAACCACGGGACCAATTGAAACCCTTCCGATGGCTTTACAAAGCCTAACAACAAATTTTGCTGTCCGCTTACCGCATACGGGATCTGTGTGCTCATAAGTTCCGGCACGCGCAAAAACAGAAACTTCCTGTCGATCAGTTCCAAATACCAATCTTCCGGTGAGGAACGAACAATCCGCTGTTTCAAATCCTTTTCCATGACGATGCTTACGGGCAGCAATGTTCCAAAGGCCCAAGGGTGCGTTTTGGCCAGAACCTCCGCAACCGTGCGTATGTTCCAAGCAAAATGCTCGTTCATCAGCGCCCCGATAGAGGCCCTCAAAACGGCATCCATAGGCCACATGCGCCGAAAGCCGCCGTGCGCCTTGGCTTCTTTTTCCGCTCGGATGGCCCCAGCCGCCTGCAAAACCCTCAGACTCGGCAACGCAAGGCCCGAAGCGGCGGTTATTTCGGCATCGCCGTACAGGGGCATTTCGTCCGTTTCGGACGGCTTCTGTAGGGTGCCGCTCATGGGGAATCAGTCCGTTCATGAGCAATAATGTGACACATGATATACTCCGTTGCAAGTGCGTTTGTTATAGGTTATATCATGTGTACGAGACTTTGACAACCGTTACGGAAAGCCCAATCAGTTTCATGGCCACAATCCGCAAAATTTCATGGAAAAAGGGAGACGGTAGCCCGACTTATGGCTATCAGCTTACCTACATGGATGGCCTAAAGAAACGGCATCGCAAGACCTTCGAGACAAAGGCGGCGGCGGATGCGTGGCGGGTCAAGATTGAGGCCGAACTGGCGGACGGCAAACATGTACCCGCCAGCGCGTCGCGCAACGTTCGCAAGGGATGGGATGAATGGCTGCATTATTTGGAAAACCTTCAACGCGTCGGTAAACGCGAGCGAACGACAGTGCGCCATTATCGCACGCATTTTGAAAAACACATCTCGCCGCAGCCTATTGCCGACATCGGCATGAGCCAATTGACCCCAGCGCATATTCAGGCGTTTGTGGAGGAATTGGAGGGATCGCTGTCTCACGCTTTGGGCATCAAGGTTTATATGACCCTGCGCATGTTGCTGACCTATTGCCGCCGTAGGGGCTGGCTCGCGCACAATCCGTGCGAAGGGATCAAGCTGGAACGTCCCAAACGCTATGACAAACATCCGATTGCGATTCCTCCGAAGGAAGATATCCGAAAGCTTTTGACCGCCGCAAAAGAAAACGACATCACAGGCAAATCCACCGCCATGCTCCGCCTGATGGTTTTTCGCGGCCTGCGTATATCGGAGGTTCGTGGCCTACCGCGCAAGGCGGTGTCACTATCAGGCAAATCCCCACAACTAAAAATCATTCAGCGCGCCGACGATTATTGCAAGATTGGTCCACCTAAATCGCACACTTCGTTTCGCACGCTAGCGCTGTCGCCAGAAGATGTCTTAGCGTTAAAGAAATGGATTCTGGCGACTGGCCTTAAGGACGAAGACGCCGATGCGCTGGTGTTTGGCACACAAACGGGCCGAGCCAATTCTTACCAAAACCTCTATTATCGCTGGTGGGTGCCGTTGATGAAAAAAGCTGGGCTGGCAACGCCCGTCCTCAATCGAAAAACAGGCGCGCCGATGATTGAGAAAAAGACCGGCAAGGAAAAAGCCGATCCATCCTTCACGCCCCATCAGCTGCGCCATGCTTTCGCCAGCCTGTCCATCGAGCAAGGCGTCAGCCCGAAACAGCTGCAGGTCATGATGGGGCATTCATCCATCAAAATGACGATGGACACCTACGGCCACCTCTGGAAAGACGATGCCGCCGACCAAGCGCTGGCCGTCGCCATCGAGCGGCAGCTGGGGTGAAAAAAACACATAGATAGATTACGGGCAACGTTTCGGATAATGCCGTTTCACATGCTTCTTGCCATTCCCTCTGTGCGGCGCGGCTTCTTTTTGTTTTTGAGGGGAAGCAGACGAGGCTTCCGCACCAATGCAAGGGATTGGGTTTGGCATATGCAAACAAATTGACGAGCCGTCCTGCTTGAACAGTTTCACCATTTGCCCATCGTTCAACAGATCGAGCATAGACTTTCCGCTGAACGGGTCACTCAACCCGTTTTCTTGCAGAACATGAAAAGGGGCCACGGGATTGCCATCATCTCTTTTTATCGGCGCAGGGTCTGCTGGCACATCCAAGCATACGGCGCCTGAGGACGGCAAAACCGTTGTGCCGTCTTTCTTGATCTCAACCCTCGCGTCAGACGGGAGACATTGGCCAGAGGAAGCAAGACGGGCCTGAAGCACACTATCATTGTTCTTCGGTTCAGGCTTCTTTCCCGTCAGCTTGTCCACAACGCCGGGCCACCCAACGGCCACGCCAGCCACACCAACAGCCAAACTGATAGCACTGATAAAATAAGCGATATTTCTGTGCTTCCTGTCGCTCTTGGCCTGCTCCCTCGATTCTTCGACAAAGGCTTCATGCTGTTTTGTTATGGCATCGACTTTTTTATGGGTCTCAAACTCCAGCTGAATCATCTTGCCGATAACAGCCCTTTTAAATCTTTCCTGCTCCCGCTCTTTCTTATCGGCACGCGCTTCGTATTCCTTGCGGACTTTCAATTCCGTTTCCAGATCGTGCACACGCATTTCACCGTGCATTTCTGCCATGACAGCAGGCATCAATTTCTCGCGGATTTTTTCTTCTTGTTTTTGTATAATCTCCGTCATCTCTGGCGGCAAATTATCGCGCGTCTTTTGATAGAAGCTGCTGAATTTCAGATCGCTGGCAACTACGTCCTTAGCACTATGCAGCAATTCAGAACTTTGCGCGGCCTTCTCCAAAAAACTGAGTAGAATGGGGAAGGCAATCGGGTCATCAGCGACCTTCGAGAATTTGTCGATAGTTGCCTTGTAAAATGAAGAAGATAAACGAACAGCCATCAGCACCATCCCTTAAAGTATGGTCTGATGATAAGGTGTTTTGATTAGGGTATTGTTAATTTAGAAGGAAGGAGCAAAATAAAAATGCGACGTGGTTAATTTTCACTTAATGAAACTCAATGCTTTCCGCTAATTTTCTAATTGCTAGGCGTACATCCGGCTGAGGACGACCGGGGGCGGTAGTGGAGTGTGGTGGCGTTTGTCGGGCTAACAAGCGAGAATCAAATTCGCCTATTTGTATCTGTTGGCGAAGCCTACGAGAAGTATCTTCGATGTCCTGCTTGTCTTCTGCTTTTTGAATGGAAGCGACTTCGGCCAAACAAGCATCAACCCTTCTTGCCCGTTCCTCAGGAGACCAATTGTGCGCTCCCTCCTTAAAGATCGTATCCATAAAATCAGTCAAAACAGCAGTCGCCTTATCCGGGGAATCCTCTCCAGAAAAGGAAAGCGGTTGGTTTAGTGTCGTGCTATCTTTGTCGTCTAAAGGCAACGCTACGCCAGCACCCTTTTCGGGAGCATCTTTTTTGGACGAGCGAAAAATCTTGAGCATAGCGACCTCTCTTGACGGCCCATGATCTATCCATGCTATGGCGTCAAAAGACGATACCATTTTATGCCCTTTCTTGCAAAGCGATTGCACCACAATGAGATGCTATCCCCTTATGATTGATAACCCATTAATAAGATTGATTAAGATAGAGTTAACTGCGCGGCCCAGACCAGAACGAAAATAATAGCAGCCCTTAAGCCGAGCCAAGTGCGCCATGTTTTCCTGATTTTCGTTTTGTGCCACAAGAATCCCTTGGTCAGGGCGTGAATTTTTGTGCCATTTCTGTGCCATGGAGATTTTGGCACAGATTTGTAATGCTTTGATATGTTTGGATTCTGGCTGTTTTCTGCGGGAAGGGACATGGCACAAAAAAAGCGGCCTTTTAGGGCCGCCTATTTTGCATATTTTCGTTATATATCAGTTAGTTAAGTATGGTAGCAGCGGAGGGATTTGAACCCCCGACCAAGGGATTATGATTCCCCTGCTCTACCACTGAGCTACGCTGCCACCGGAGGCCAGACAAATAGGAAGATACAGGCCTCAAGTCAAGCATATAGGCTCCCCCAAGAAATGCCAAAATCTTCCCCCAATTCGGCCAAAGATGCCGATATCTTCCCTTTAAACTCCGGAAAATGCCAAAATCTTCACCCGGCAAACTAAAGATTCATACAGGCAGACAGTCTGCTGTAGTTAATGGCCGCCAACAATCCATCCGCCGCCCAGAACGCGAGAGCCGTCATAAACCACCCCTGCCTGCCCCGGCGCGACACCGGAAACGGGCTCTTTGAATACAATCTTTCCTGTTCCATCGTCTAGCAAAGAAAACCGTGCAGGAGCCGGCGTCATGGCCGAGCGCAAACGCGCCATCACATCAATCCCGCTTTTGGGCACGTCTTCCCCCAGCCAATTCACGTCACGCAACGTCACCTCTCTTGCCTCCAACGCTTTTCGCGGGCCAACCACAATGCGCCGCATCTCCGGGTCAAGCCTCAAAACGAACAAAGGTTCGTTATTGTCGCCCACACGATCATGCAGGTTGAGACCCCGCCGTTGACCGACTGTAAAATTAAGGATGCCCTCATGGCGACCTAAAACAAAGCCCTTTTCATCGACGATATCGCCAGGTTTGAACGCCTCATCGCTAAAGCGGCGCACAACACTTGCATAATCGCCTTCCGGAACGAAACAAATGTCTTGGCTGTCCGGCTTGGATGCCACCGGTAATTTATATTTCTCGGCCAACGTGCGCGTTTCTGTTTTACTCATCCCACCGAGCGGAAACCTTAAATATCCGAACCGCTCGCGCGGTACGGCAAAAAGAAAATAACCCTGATCGCGCGAAGCGTCATCGCCGCAATGCAACTCTGGCCCCTGAGCGCCTTGAGTGATCTGCGCATAATGCCCCGTGGCCAATACATCCGCTCCCAACTCCCGCGCCGCATCGATCAACGCGCCGAACTTGATCCGCCTGTTGCACAAAACACAAGGATTGGGGGTTTCGCCATGCGCATAACTCTCGGCAAACGGCTTGACGACCTCATCCAAAAACGCCTGACGGAAATCGAGTACATGATGCTGGATTCCCAACGCTTCCGCTACGCGCCGTGCGTCCTCGACATACGATCCGCCGCCGCAAATGACCGGCAGAGAAGAATCTAGCGCGTTTTCGTGAAGGCGCAGCGTGACGCCGATAACCTCATGCCCCTGTTCATTCAACAAAGCCGCCGCAACAGAGCTGTCCACCCCGCCGGACATGGCAACGGCAATGCGCTTCTTGTTTTTGTTGTTTACATAACTCCCGGACATCATGTTCCGAACCATAGCATAAAAAGCCGTTGAATCGACCCTTCTCGACGTAAAGAAAAGGCGGAAATGGCTGTTTTCAAGCCTCTTCCGCCTTAATTAAAACCTAGAGCGCTAAGGATATGAACGATTCCTATCCCACTTGGCTCTTGAGCATCCAAATCGTCTTTTCGAAGCCAGCCATGATGCCGACCATCAAATCTTGCGTTACAAGATCGTCAATATCGTCGGCATAATCCTCGGCATCGACCAAGCGGTCGCGGACTTTGCCTATATCCTGCATATAGTCTTTCAACATCGCTTTGGCGTCCATAGGTTTCGTGCTGGCTTCCTTGATTACGGTGTTTTTCAAGAACGCCGCCATGCCGCCATCGACAAGCGGTCCCAACATACGGATACGCTCGGCGATTTCGTCCGCAATATTGGGTAGTTCTTTATATTGCGTTTCAAAAAAAGCGTGCAGTGGACCGAACTGCGGCCCCTTCACGTTCCAATGATAAACGTGCGCTTTGACGGCCAGCACATAAACGTCGCTCAAAATCTGCGTCAAATGCTTGACCATACCGCCGTCGGTTTGGCTTTTCTTCATCGCTTTTGCCATATAGCCCTCCTTGGTTGAATTAGGGTCCAGACCCAATTAACCTAGCGTTAAGCGATTGATGATTCAAGGGAA
>CAZVCG010000029.1:0-21827 GCA_964626265.1 uncultured Rhodospirillaceae bacterium
TCCAACTATCTGGCAAACTCAGGATACGGCCATCCTACTCGGGAAATGCTCTAGTAAACCCTTAGTTTTTGCAGAGCCTGCCCCGGACTTGATCCGGGGTGAGGGGTCGCTTTGTTGTAACCCCTCCCCGAAATCGCTTTAGCGATTTCGACCCTCCAGCAAAGGGAGGGTGGTATTTCCATTGCGTTTGACAAGCCCTCTAAAGTTATTTACCACTTTCCTCACCGGGGTGCCTGTCACTCACTCGAGGAACCGATTGTTCCAATAGTTCCACAACAGTTATTCGAGTGAGTGACAGGCTGAGATTATACCCGTTGAACCTGACCTGGGTCATGCCAGCGTAGGGAGGGAATCTTGTCCGTACTGTTTTCAGCGGCGTCGTCTGCCGTATCAAAAACAAAGCCCGTTCCCATCTTCGCGTCGCCAGAGGCAGCGGGCCGTCGTATCGTGTGCGGCTTTTCCTATATCCAGCGCATCGGCAAAGGGGCGGCGACGGAAGTCTGGTTCCCGTCCTCGCTTAAGGAAAAAGTCGCTGCCCGCGTTTTGGCGGGCGACGCGTCGGTGCTCGACGAATTCCACGTCGAATGGGCCGCCGTGCGCCAGTTCGAATTGCTGCAGGAATCCGACAACTATTACATCTATGATCTCAAGGTCGAGCATTTCACGCGCGCGTATGACGACATCATGAAAATGCGCGCGCGTGGCTACCGCATCACCGTCATCACGATGGGCAACTACGCTTCCCCCGCGCATTACGACGAACTGCGCATTCTCGATGTCAAGTTGCAGGATGAAATCACGCAACTCATCCACATGCTTTATCTCGAGGAGCAAAGCCTCGCGGAAACGTACGAGCGTAAGCAAGAGCTTTGGGCGGGCGCATGGGATTATGCGCAGGCCTTGCCGCATGTAGCGATGACGCTCGGCGCGGGCAATCTTTTCACGCGCGACTTCATTTCAAAGCTCAAACAAGACGAAGAGGAGGAGGGCGGCAAAAGTGAAGGCAAAAAAGGCGGAAGCGGCGACTCGCGCGGCGCAAAGATGGCGCGCAAAGCGCGGCAACAAAAGCTGTCGCAGAGCTTTTTCCGCATTCTTGAAAAGCTGCCCCAGCGGCATATTGCGCACGACGTGGCGGTTGGACTGACGTTGCCTGAATCCATCAACCGCAAGAACTGGGTTTATTGCGCGCCCGGCGAGTTTCAATACAACGCGTTTCAAACGGCGCTCGCCACCGTCTTCCGCGCGGCGGATCACATATCCTTGGGCGCGTTGCATGAGCGGGCCGAGGCTTCCAGTGAGGTCATGCCCATCATGCATCATATGCGCAGCTATGGTGACCGCAATCCGGTCCACGAGGACCAAAACCGCGCCGCTGCGGCCTTTCTGCGCGAGGCTGGGGCGTTGGTGTTGAATTAGCCACTAACGTTAATAGGAAAATATTCCTTGACAGATTTTCGCCATTGGATTACTATGTGCGTTGGTTTGGCGCCTACTAAAAGATCGGGGGCTGCTGGCGCGTTGTTTGTGCGCATTAATTAAGAGGGGAAGAGCGGAAAAAAGGAAAAATTTCAAATAACAGGCAATAACAGGCGGAAATCAGGGAATAACAGGTGAATAACAGGCGGGGATCAGGGGAATAACTGGCAGACATCAGGCGCAAACGCCAAGCCGACCAAAACATGAAGTCAGGTTTATTTCGCGTCCATATCCACGGTCGTAAACCGCACGCCTGCTTCGGCCATTTTGACCATCCCGGCCTCGATGCTGGGCTTCCATTTGGATTTAAGTTTGGCATAGTTTCGGTGCGCATCGAGCGGGACGAGCACCTCGCGGATGCCGGATTCGACGATCAATCCCGCGCAAATCGTGCAAGGCTCAAGCGTCAGGTAAAGCCGCGCGCCTTTCAAGGCGTGGCCGTTGCGCGCCGCTTCCAGCATCGCCAATTGCTCGGCGCAGTTCATCCACAAAGAACGGTTGTTGTCCTGATAACGTTCGGGCCTGCGGCGGTCGACGCCGTGAGCAAAGCGGTTCGACGATTCCGCGATCTTGCGTCCCTTGGCGTCGATGATGACGGCTCCGACCTTTACGGTGGGGTGCGGGCTGCCGCCCTTGCTCACGGGCCGCTTGGCAATCGCCATCGCCATCGCCAGCCATTTGCGATGCTCCGCCAGATGATTGCTAATGCGCTGCTTTTTTGGGGGGGTCGCGGCGCGGGGGTTGGTATTTACGTGTGTTTTGCGCATGGTCAATATCATGGGATCAAATAAGGTAAAGCATTATGTCCGAACAATCTTTCGTTCTGGTTAAACCGCGCCTGTCCGGTTTTTCGGCCATGCCTTTTGCTGGACACCGGCGGCAGGAGGTTGTAACAGGTTCTCCGGCACTTTGTAATTAAGATTTCGTTGAGGTTTCTTATGTTTCTGCGTCCCCATCATCTCATTCCGCACGACACGAAGGTCGATTTCGTCGCCAAGCGTTGGTGGGCGTTCGGCGTGACCATTGTCTTAATGGTTGTGACCGTCGTTTCCTTGTTCGCTCAGGGTTTGAATCTCGGCATCGATTTCAAGGGCGGCATTTTGATCGAAGCCAAGGCGCAACAAGCCATCGACATCGGAGCGCTGCGCGGGGAATTGGGGGCGCTCAATCTCGGCCAAATCGAGTTGCAGGAGTTCGGCAGTCCGAACGATATTTTAATCCGTATCCAGCGTCAGGAGGGCGGCGAAGAAGCCCAGCAAAAAGCCATTCAGTCCGTGCGAGGAAAACTGGGACAAGGATATGAATACCGCCGCGTCGAGGTGGTTGGCCCCACGGTTGGTTCGGAATTGCTGCGCGCCGGCTTGTTGGCGACTGGGCTTGCCGTGCTTGCTATCGCGGCTTATGTGGCGATGCGTTTCGAATGGCAATTCGGCGTAGCGGCGTTTTTGGCCACGTTGCATGACGTGTTCGTGACGGTCGGCTTGTATTCTGTTCTTCAGCTCGATTTCAATCTTACGTCGATCGCGGCGTTGTTGACCCTGGCGGGCTATTCGATCAACGACACGGTGGTGGTATTCGACCGTATCCGCGAAACGTTGCGTCGCCAAAAAGCTTACGATTTACGGGTTATTATTAACGATGCGGTCAATCAAACGCTGTCGCGCACGTTGATGACCGCGGGCACGACGCTCGTCGCGATCCTGCCGTTGCTGTTCATGGGCGGGCCGACTCTGATCAATTTTTCGGCGGCGCTTACGTGGGGCATTTTAGTGGGCACATATTCGTCAATCTATGTCGCCGCGTCCATGCTGTTATACATGCCGCCGCTGCGTCGCATGGATACGCCCAAAGCTTCATCGAAAGAAGCGTTTTTGGGGAAAAAAGCGCATTAACGCAGATATTCCCAGTAAAGGCCTGCGAGCAAGCCTATAAACAAAAACGGCGCAAAGTGAACGCGAAAAGGCTCTTCCCGTTTTGCGGCCCGCGAAAAAAGGCCGTGAATGAAATTGAATGTTGACCGCACAACCAGCCAGACTAAGCCAAGCCACGCGCCAATCACCCATGCGTAGAGCGCTGGCTTCAACGTAAAGCCCGTGATGGCGAGCGCCGTCCACTTTGCGTCACCCATGCCGATGGCGTCGTTTTTTTGCCAGTTGTAATATAGCTGGTTGATAAGCCATAAAACGATGGCCGCGCCGAAGCCATAAGCAAGGCGCATTCCCGCAGTTGGCCAATCTTGAAAAAAGCCAAGCGTTGCGACTGCCGCCAGCAAGCCAAAAAATATGGGAAGATCGGGAACACGTCCTTTTTTAGCGTCATAGATCGCCGTTCCGCCAAGGGCTCCCAGAACGATAATCGGCATCCACCACGCATCCGGCGGCAGGTCGATAGCGAGGCGGGCGAAAAATTCGGCGATGTCGCGGCTGTAGGCGCCGAAGAAAGATTCGACCGGATCGAAAAGATTGTCAGGCAAGATTCCGCCCAGCAAGCCCTACCTCGCTTTAACCGCTTCTGGCGGCTCGGTATTGGTTGAGGATTCGGAAGCTTTCGCATCGCCGCTTTCCGTGGTTGGTATGGCGGCGTGCGCGAGCTGGCTGATGTCCCAAAGTTTTTCTGCCGTTTCGCGAGCCAGTTGTTTCCAGCGTTGCGCGTCGGACTGGGTGATGTTCAGCTGCTGCTCCATTTCAAAAGCGCGTCTGCGCCAGAAATCGACTTGCGTGGCATGGTTCTGGTTGTCGGTCTTCAGATCGTTCACAAGTTGTTGCAACTGGGCGATTTGGGCTTCAAGATGCACGACTTGACCCGAGAAAAGGGCGCGGGAGAAAGGAAAGCGCGACCGTTCATGCGAAGCCGCCTTGGCCAGATCGCCGAAGCTCAGCCCGTCGCGCTCCAGCAACTGCCGGGCCATGCGGATAGCTCCTATGGCCTCCCCCTCGTGGCTGGAATCCGCCAGAGCCAGCACCTTGTCCAATTGTTCGACTTTCCGCTGATTCATGAACAAATTCTTAACACGAAACGCGCCTCTTCCCTAGGGTTTTGTAGGCAGAGCCAAAGATAACTTGTTGATAAAAAAGCCACTAACTTTATGAAATTAATAATGTTTGAAAGTATTTCCGAGGTGTAAAATGGCCGGGAATCATTATTAGAAATGGGGTATTGGGGATGAAGAGATCAGCAAAATTGTTTTTTTATACAGCCTTGGCGGGAACCTTGGGCCTGACGGCGTGCCAACAAAATCCTCAAGCCCGTTTTCATGACTTTTCTAAGTCTTCCAAAAAGCCCCTAATCACAGGGGAAGTGAAAAACGGCATTTATACTGTGAGCTATAAAATTCTGAATATTCCGGATGAAAGTTGTTCCGAAGAGGTCGCCGTTTTGAATAGTGCTGGACAACTTGCTGTGAGGTTTCAGCGAAAAACAGATGGCAAGTCGTTTCTACAAGCCAAAACCTACGGGCCTCCCGGTAATGGTCCTGGCGAATATCGCTCGACTATAACCACTTACGACTATGATCAACCGGAAAACGTTAAGCATCAAATGGTTGTGGACGGTAAGCGGATTGATTTATCGGCTGCGGTGCAGGAGACAATCCGGCGCTTTGGCGAACGTTGCGGGGATGCGGGTCTTGAAAATACGACCGAAGCCAAGAGAAGGCTGGATGTTCGTTATTCTGGTAATGGATCACCAGCGGAACAGTATGGTATGAAGTAGGCCTTTGCTTTTTATTCCAAAGGCTTATCGACGTATTTATGCTCAACAAACAGCTAGTATTTGATACCTCCTTGTTTTCTTTAATGAAAAGAAAACGGACGTTTACTTTTTCTTAAAATCGCTCATTTAGCTTGGCGCCGCATGAACCGTTCGGTTCTATTCAGCTAAGGAGAACACAAATGAAAACCCTGATTTCCTTTTTGAAGGAAGAAGAAGGCGCGACCGCCATCGAATACGGCCTGATCGCTTCGCTGATCGCCGTCGCGATTGTCGCCGTTCTGCTGACTTTAGGGCCACAGCTACGCGCTGTGTTTCAAACCGTTCACGACAGCTTGCGCACGTCGTAAAAATAAATACGGATTGTAGTAGGTTTATTGAACCCCGGCTGTCCGGCGACTGTCCCGATCCTGTTGGCCGGGATATCGCCGGATAGGCGGGGTTTTTCGTGTCCTTCGTATTAAATCCAGAAGAACGGATAGAGCTTCTGGCCAGTAAGGCCTTTATCGCTTCAACATCTAGGGGTTTCTGCGCCGCCCTGTCACGACAGGTAGCTTTTTTGATATTTGGATCGGACCTGTCTTTTAGGGCCTTACGCAGAAATTTTCGCGATGGTAAAGTTCCGGTCTCTTTCCGTCCGATTCATCACCTGTTAAGCATAATCAAGGCATAATCTCGCGGTTTTCAGGGCTATTAGGCCATGCTCGCGTGTGGTTGAAACAGTCTCGACTGTCTCTCGAATTTACCAAAAACGGCTAACCGGACAAGGCACAATGATGTTGGGAGATATGCTCCTCTGGCATAAAGGCGTTCTGGCCCTTGCTGCGGCCCTTATGATCGCGGCGGCCTATGTCGATGCGCGCTGCTATCGCATACCCAACCTTGTGAGCTTGGTCTTGCTCGCGTTGTTTCCTGCGTATGTTTACACCGCGCCGCAAGAGGTCGTATGGGGTCAGCACCTCGCCGTTTTCGGTTTTGTTCTGGCCGCCGGTTTTTTCCTCTACGCCAAAAAGTTCATTGGCGCGGGAGATGTCAAGCTGCTTGCGGTTATCAGTCTGTGGGCAGGGCCTGAGTTCATTGGCATGTTGCTTGTAGTCACGACAGTTGCTGGCGGTTTGTTGGCCGTCATGACAGCGACGCTGGCTTATTTTCGTCATCTTCAGGCAAAATCAGATAAAAAGTTTTCAGTAGGCAAAGCGCCTATTCCGTACGGCGTCGCTATAGCCATGGGTGGGCTATGCACGCTGATGCTCATGTTTCACCCGGCATTATTGTCTTGAGGAGTTAGCATCATGCCCGCTCGTAAACTCGTTCTTCTTCTTGTCGCTTTGATCATCGCAGGCGGCACAGTGATGCTTGCGAAATCCATGATGACCAACTCCGCCAACAAGGCTGGATCTACGGCGGCCGTTGAGGCGGCGACCGACCAGGTCCTTGTGGCCGCCCGCGACTTGCCGGCTGGAACGCTTATCAAGGATGCGGACATCAAATGGCAAGCTTGGCCTGCCGGCGCGGCAACGGACAGCCTTGCGGTAAAAGGGAAAAAGGACGTTTCCGATTACGTCGGCGCCGTTGTTCGCCAAGGCTTGCGGACAGGGGAGCCCATCATGGACGGGCGCGTTGTGCGCTCCCGCGAACAAGGATTTTTGGCAGCCGTTCTTGACCCCGGTATGCGCGCGATATCTGTTCCCGTTACGCCTACAGGCGGCGTTGCGGGATTTGTGTTTCCGGGCGACCGCGTCGACGTGATAGTTACGCATCAAGTGACGCGCAAAACCGATCCAGATCCGAATGGACGACGGGTCAGTGAAACTATCTTGACCAATGTGCGCGTTCTTGCCCTCGACCAACGTACGAACGATCAGGCAACGGAACCCAAGATCGCGCAGACGGCCACTTTGGAGGTTACGCCTAAACAGGCCGAATCCCTTGCGCTTGTTACGCAAATTGGTACGCTGTCGCTTGTGCTCCGTAGTTTGGCCAGCGATGCCAACGAACCGCCCGGCATCAACGCATCCGCGCTGGCCATTGCGGAACAGTCCTTGGCCCAGCCAGATCCGAACGCCCCGGGCATGACATGGGACAGCGATGTCAGCCATGTGCTCGCCAAGCCCGGCAATCGCCGGGGCGCCGTGCAAACCATTCAAATTATGCGCGGTAAAGACACAAGCGAATCCGTTTTTGAACTGCGCCAGTGAGGATCATCGACATGTTGTCCCCCCGTACACTTCTTCGTTGTCTGCCGCTTCTTTGTGTGGCTTTCATGCTGCTCGGCGGCCTTGCTGTAGCGCGCGCAGCGGACAAGCCCAAGCCCGTGACTTCCGGCCCCGGGGGCATGGAAGTCGCCGTGGACAAAGGCATTCCTTTAAACCTCAGCGCACCCGCAGCCTCCGTGTTCATCGCCAATCCCGATGTGGCCGACGTTCAAGTCATGTCGCCGACCTCTGTCATGGTCTATGGCAAGAAAACGGGGCAAACCACGTTGATGGCGACGGATAATCACGGCAACACGCTGGTGCATAAGACCGTGCTTGTCCGCCAAAACCTTGACGACTTGAGATTAGCGCTTCGCGCCGTCATTCCCGATAACAAGATTAACGTCGAGGCGGTGCCAAACGGCATTGTTCTGACCGGAGAAGCCAAGGATCCAAGCGCCATCGAGGACGCGCGCCGTTTGGCCTTGCGCTATGTGCCGAAAGAAGGCGGCGAGGTTATCAACCGCGTGAAGGTTCGCGGCAACAATCAGATTCATATTCGTGTCCGTTTTGCGGAGGTCGCGCGCGATGTGGACAAGCGTTTTGGCATCGATTGGGAAAGCATAGGCAATGTAGGCGGGTTTGCCTTTGGTTTAATGTCAGGCAACGCAGCGACAGTTCTTGGCGGCGCAAACTTGTTAAATCGCGCGCGACCCGTTACGGGCACAAACACCAACGACATCATCAGTTTCAGCAAGTCGACCAGTCAATATAACATCAACGGCTTGATAGACGCGTTGGCCGTGGAAGGCTTTGTGACTATTCTGGCTGAACCTAACCTTACGGCCATGTCGGGCGAAACGGCTAGCTTCCTCGCCGGCGGCGAATTTCCTATTCCGGTGCCTCAATCGCAGAATACGATTACCATCGAATGGAAGACTTTCGGCGTATCGCTGGCTTTTACGCCAACGATCGTCGGGGAGAAGCGCATCAATTTGCATGTGCGGCCCGAGGTTAGCCAGTTGAGCGAAGCGGGCGCCATTACGCTCAGCAACATTACGGTTCCGGCCTTAACGACGCGGCGCGCCGAAACGACAATTGAGCTTGCCAGCGGCCAAAGTTTCGCCATCGGCGGATTGCTCAACAACAACCAGACGCAATCAGTGAACAAGTTCCCCGTGCTCGGCGATATGCCGATACTCGGTCCCTTGTTCCGTTCGACGCGTTTCCAAAACAATCAAAGCGAACTCGTCATTATCATAACGCCTTATGTCGTGAAGCCCGTGAACGAAGAAAACCTCGCGATGCCGATGGACGGTTTTAGCGCCCCTTCGGATACCGACAGGGTTATCTTCAATAGAACGACCAATAGCGACCCCGGCGGACGCACTAACAGCGGCGAGCCGCGCGCTATCCGCGTCGAGCCAATGAGCGCGGAACCGCCGCCGCCGATGCCTTCGCCCGTAGCCCCCGTCTCCTCTGTCGAACCCTTGGCGATAAAGGAAGAAGCCGTTGCGGCTATGATTCCTGCTTCTCAGCCAGCTTTTTCAGAGCCGATTGTTCAATCCACCCCACCAACTGCGCACAAGTCTGCTGTCCCTTCAAAGCCGTTAAACGTAGCCCGTTCGACGGCAGTGCCATCTCTGGCTAATCCCGCAGGTCCCAGCGGCTTTATCGTGGAGTAACCCCATGCGTTCATACTTACACCCTGTTTTACTAGCATTGACCGTTGTGGCTCTGAGCGGATGCGAAGGCCCATATTTTGCCAACGCGTTCGAACCCGCACCGGCCCCGGATTACCGTATCAAAGTAACGACGGGGCCTGACGGCTTGCCTGTTGCGCTTCCGCCGGATTGTCCCGATTGGCATTCATCTTATAGGGGGGCGCTGCAAAACGAACCGTGGCCGCAGTACGGCTGTGCCAATGCGCGCAACCTTGCCGCAATGGTCGAGCGTCCGGACGATTTGATTGAGGGACGTGATCCTGGACCGGCCAGCGGTCATATGGCGGCATTCGCCATGAAACGTTATGAAGCCGGCAAAACGATACCGCTAATCGATCCGAACGCCAAGGCCCCGGTCCAGAACACGACCGTCATTGCGCCTTCGGGTGAAAAGGGAGGCGGCGGCGAAGGCGGGGCTTCTCAGCAATAGAAAACCTGACGCGGCTACTGGAACGACGATGCATAACGAGTTTATGGCCTTTATTACGGATGAGGAGACGCAAGCGACCGTACGCACATGGGCCGAACGCCAGGGGTTTCCGGCTGATTCCGTACAGGCTGGTGGGGCCGATTTTTTCGCTTCGATGCTCGAATCTGAGGCGCCGCCGCGTCTGACCTTTGTGGACATGGACGATCATCCTCAGCCCGCGCAAATCGCGGGTAGGCTTGTCGGTTTGTGCGGGCCTAACGCAAAGATAATTGCGCTCGGTTCCGAAAATGATGTTAGCCTGTACCGCAGCATGATTACGGCGGGCATGGTCGATTATCTTGTCAAGCCGCTGAATCCCGAGATGTTGACGCAGGCGATGGTTCTGGCGACGCGAGGACGCGCAGCGGCAGGTGGGCCCAAGGAAACGAAAATTATCATCGTCGTCGGGCTGCGCGGCGGCGTAGGATCCAGCACGATCGCCATCAACGCGAGCTGGCTTATTGCGCATGAACTGAAGCAAAAATGCGCGATAATTGATCTTGATTTGCAATTCGGGACTAGCGCGTTGGCGCTTGATATCGAGCCGGGACACGGTTTCCGCGAAATAGTCAGTTCACCCCAACGCGTCGATAGTCTTATGGTTTCCGGCGCATTGGTGAACGAAAGCGATCATCTTTCTGTAATGAGCGCCGAAGAAGCGGTGGATGAAATCGTGCATATCGATTACAGCGCGGTTTCGATGCTGTTAAAGGAAATGCGCCAAAACTACCGTGCGATCGTTATCGACATGCCGCGGCATTTGCTTGCGACGCAAAAAAGGCTGTTTGCGCTGGCGCACGAAATCGTGCTTGTTACGGAAATGTCGCTGGTCGGCATTCGCGACACGCTGAGAGTGCGCACGGCCCTGAAATCGCTCGGCACTACGGCGCGCGTAACGCTTGTCGCGGCGCGCGTGGGACCGCAGCATACGGGAGCCGTGGACGAGGCGACGTTCACAAAAGGCGCGCAGTCTAAAATCGACTTTTATTTGCCCGATGACCCGAAAAACGTCATGGCTGCCAGTAACGCCGGCAAAACGCTTGGCTCGATCGCCAAAGGCGCGCCCCTGACGAAAAGTCTGTTGGACCTGGCTCACCACCTCATGGGCCCCGAACTACAGGAGACATCTAAAAAAAGCGTTATAGGGAAGGGCGTATTAGGCGGGCTGTTTGGCAGCCGTAAGCAGGCGTCCGACGGGGTCTCCTGATGGCATCGACAGGCGCTTCTGGCGATAGCGGTGCCCCGGTCGACAGCACTTTAGCTGTGTTGCATGATCGTTTTTTGCCTGAGTTGCGCAAAGACTTGTCCCCCGAAAAAGCCACATCTATGCCGCGCAACGATCTCGTCAAGGAAGTTAAGGCGCGCGTAATTTCAGCTCTGGCTAAGCAGAATATGGAACTGAATTTGCTCGATCAACGCGATCTTGTCGCGGCATTGGTCAATTCGCTTGTTCCACCGCCGCCGAAAGCGGAACCGTCCAGAACGCCTCCGAAAGCCCCAACGCCCGGCAGCGAAACAGACGCAGCTTCGCCTGAGCCTGAAGCGATAACCGCGCCTGAGACCCCCAAACCTAAAACTCCGGCATTGGCAAGAAGCGGCGGAAGCCGGGCCAGCGTGGAGCAGGCCAAACTCAAGCTTCAGCCCATTGTTCTGGAGAGAATTGACACCTCAGCCGCCGCGAAAATGACGCGTGACGATCTCCACCGCGACCTCACAGTCCTTGTCGGCGAGCTTTTGATTGAAACAAAAACGCAACTTACGGCGGCCGAGCGGCAGGAACTCGTTGAGATGCTGCTCAACGACATGTTGGGCCTAGGGCCGTTGGAGCCGTTGCTTGCGGACGAGACGATTTCGGAAGTCATGGTCAATGGACCGAAGCAGGTATATGTGGAAAGCGGCGGGCGACTAACGCTGACTGACGTAAAATTCCGGGATAATGCGCACGTTATGGCCATCGCAACCCGCATAGTCACTGCTATCGGGCGCCGTATTGATGAAAGTACGCCACTTTGCGATGCGCGCTTGGCTGACGGCAGCCGCGTCAACATCATCATTCCACCATTGGCCATCGATGGACCGTCCATTACAATTCGTAAATTCGCCAAGAAAAAAATCACGCTGGAAACCATGCTGCGTTTCGGCAGCATCTCTCCCGCCATGATGAAGGTTCTTAAAATATGCGGTCGATGCCGCCTGAACATCCTCATTTCCGGAGGCACAGGTTCCGGTAAAACAACGTTGCTCAACGCGCTTTCACAGATGATCGATCATGGCGAGCGTATTGTGACCATCGAAGACGCAGCCGAACTACAATTGCAGCAACCACATGTGGTGCGTCTTGAAACGCGCCCCCCCAATCTTGAAGGCCATGGAGAAGTCACCATGCGCGACCTTCTCAAAAACGCGCTGCGTATGCGCCCTGACCGCATAATCGTCGGCGAGACGCGCGGAGGCGAGGCCATAGACATGCTGCAGGCCATGAACACGGGTCATGACGGCTCTCTCTCCACCGTGCACGCCAACCGTCCGCGCGAAGCCATTATGCGTCTTGAAAACATGGTTGGACTAGGCGGCGCGAACCTTGCTCCACGCGCGATACGCCAGCAAATTGCGTCGGCCGTCGACATGATCATTCAGGTTGGACGCCTGCGCGACGGCTCTCGCCGCGTGACGTATATTTCTGAAATAATCGGCATGGAAGGCGAAGTCGTTGCCATGCAGGACCTGTTTACGTGCGAGGTTACGGGCGAATTGCCGGACGGTCGATTGACGGTCGAATACAAAAACCATGGCTTGCGGCCGCATTGCTTGCCAAAAGCGGCATATTACGGCCTCGACAAGGAGTTGATGGAGGCCCTGACATGACGCCCGATATGATGATGTATGTTGTGCTGGGCGGAGGCGCGCTAACTCTTATCATTATATTTGCGCTTTTTTGGGGCGAATCCGCCGACGCCAATATGAAAAAACGATTGCAACGCGTCGGCGGCGAAATCGTCATGGTTCGTGAAACGAAGACTGCAATGTCGCAGTCCTTGCGGCGTCGCACCAGTGACAGCGAAATCCCGTTTATTGATCGTTTGATTAAGACGTGTTTGCCGAATCCTGACAAATTACGTGCGAGGCTGGGGCGCACGGGCAAAAACATTGCCGTTGGCGAATATCTGATGATTAATGGCATTCTTATTCCTGTTTTCTTCCTGATTTTTGTGTATTTACTGCATTGGGCAAAACCGATGGCCCTTTTTCTTGCGATTGCCGTTGGGCTTTTCTTGCCGCATTTTATCGTCGGCAAAATGGGGGATCGCCGCGTGCGCAAGTTTCTGGGCAGTTTTCCCGAAGCCATCGACACCATTTGCCGCGGCTTGCGCGCGGGCTTGCCGATCACTGAATCCATCGCCACCGTCGGCAATGAATTGCCCGATCCAGTCGGCATCGAATTTCGCCGTATCAGCGACAGCGTGCGCATGGGCCGCTCGCTGGACGAATCCATGTGGGACGTGGCGGGACGCCTTGATACGCCGGAATTCCGGTTTTTCATCATAGCCCTTGCCATTCAGCGCGAAACGGGCGGCAATTTGGCTGAGACGCTCGGCAATCTCGCCGATCTGCTCCGTAAGCGACGGCAATTGCGTCTCAAAATCCGCGCCATGTCGTCCGAAGCGCGGGCCAGCGCGATGATCATCGGCTCACTTCCGTTCTTGATGTTCGCGCTGCTTATGGCCGTCAACAGCGAATATATGATGATAATGCTTACCGATCTGCGAGGAAAATTTCTGTTGGCCGGCGGTTTGACGTGGCTCAGTTTGGGCGTGTTTGTCATGAAACAGATGATCAATTTTGAGATTTGACCATGCTTCAACTGCTTAGCAGTCCCGACATCTTATCCTATCTCTGCGGCGCGGCGGCATTTGCCGTAGTCGTTCTTGTGTGGACCGCTTTGCTTGATCGCGACCCGCTTGAAGGTCGTTTAAAATCCATCGCCGATCGCCGCAGCGAATTTGAGGGCGGGCATAAGAAAAAAAACACCCGCCGCGCCGCTTTGCAGCGCGTCAGCACGATGAAGCAAATCGTCGAATGGTTCCGGTTGTCGCAAGGCAAAGGGCTAACCGAGCTACGGCTGAAGCTGCGCCGCGCGGGCATTCAGTCGCGTGATGCGATCTTCGTCTTCCTGTTCTTTAAACTTGCTTTGATGGGAGGGCTTGGCGCCGGCGCGGCGTTTTTTATCTTTATCGTCCAGATTGCCCAAATTCCGGCAGCCATCGGCTTGCTGATTGTCATGATGGCCGCGATGCTCGGCTGGATGATGCCGGACGTGTTCGTAAAAAACAAAAGCCAAGCGCGCGAGGAAGTGTTGCGAAAAGCAATGCCGGATGCGCTTGATCTTATGGTTATTTGCGCGGAGGCGGGCCTCAGTCTCGACGCGGCCTTCGATCGCGTGGGTCGTGAAGTCGGGCCTACATGCCCTGAATTGGCCGAGGAAATCGGCCTTACAGGCGTGGAGTTGAGTTTCCTGCCCGACCGCAACAAGGCGCTTCATGGACTGTCCGAACGCGTGCCCCTGCCCAGCGTTATTGCCCTCGTTAACACGTTGATTCAAACCGAGAAATACGGAACGCCGTTGGCTCAGGCCTTGCGTGTGCTATCCGGCGAAATGCGTGAAGAGCGCATGATGCGAGCGGAGGAAAAAGCCGCTCGCCTGCCCGCCATACTCACAGTCCCGATGATCATTTTCATCCTGCCGCCGTTGTTCGTGGTTCTTATCGGCCCCGCCGCGATCAAAGTCGCGACGGCTATGGCGGGCGTTCATTAAAGTCATTTCCCATTTCTGACTAAGCAGGGCACGCCGCTTTTGGCGAGCTGGTCGCAGAAAACTTGTACGTCGCTGGCCTTGGAACAACCCATCATTTGCACGGCGAAGCGAGGCGTGCCGCCGGGCGCCGCGACTTGCGGCCTGATCACGGGCTTTAGGTCCATGCCTGATTTTTCAAATTGGTCCTGCAATTTATCGATCTCGGCTTCCGCCAACGCTTGGGTCGCATAGGTGCCGATTTCGGCGTAGGGAGCCGTGGATACAGCGAGTTCCGCGCGGCGGCGTTTATAATAATCCATGTTTTTTTGAACTTGTTCCGCTGGAAGATCCATCTTGGCTACGCGCTCAGCGTCCAAATCCATGCCGGCGAGACCATAGGCCAGCGCCAGATTCTGACGCAGCGCAGACGTTGCAGCCGGGTTCTTTTGTTGAGGTTCGAGCAATTGAATCGCTTCCTTGAACTGATTGTCGAGAATGTAGGAGTAGGCGAGGTTGTTGAGAGTCGAGAGATTATTAGGATCTTCCTTCAGCGCTTTTTTGAAAATCTTCTGCGCTCCTTCGTGATCGCCCAAATAGTTGAGCGCTGCACCGAGGCCATTCATGGCTTTGATGTCGCCGCTATCGCGGTCAAGCGCCGCCTGAAACGCGTCACGGGCTTCGCTCGCTTTTTCTTGAGCCAGCATAAGACGGCCAAGATTGCGCAGAGAATCCGTGTCTTTCGTTCTGATTTTTGACACTGCGCGATATTCATCGGCCGCTTCTTTCAAGCGGCCTGTCTTTTCATAGGCCTGCGCCAATCCACGGCGAGCGACGTAGTTGTCAGGGTCTTTTTGAAGGGCGCGGAGGTAAAAATCCGTGGCGCCGATGTTGTCGCCTCGAGCTTGTAGCTGTTGCCCCAAACTGACCATTCCTGCCCCTGGCGAATCGGCGTTTTCGGTCTCAGGCGGGGACATGGCGCAGCCCAAAAGCGGCAAAAAAGCAAGAATCAGGGCCTTGCGCCGTAAAACCGGCCAAAAACGCGTGTTATCACAGCAGGAAAGGGCATTGCTTCGGCGGGGATCGTGGGTCATCATAGGCTGATTCCAAAGGGTAAGAGGCGGGCGCGCGTATATTGCCACGATGGGTTGGCCACGCAACAAAAAGTTATAACGACGACAAGGGGTTGATTTGTCATGCAAGACACTACATCGAATGCGGACAAAAAAGCAGGCGGATTAAAGCTGTTGCTTGAACTGCCACGTCAGATTGAACGTATGCACCGCCGCTTTCTCGATGTTGTGCGGCTCGAATTGGGGCGCGTCGGCGTTCATGATATCAGCCCAGTACAAGTCATGATGCTCAGCAACATTGGCGCTGAAGAAATTTCGGTGCGCGATTTGATCGAGCGAGGCTATTATCTTGGCTCCAACGCTTCATATAATCTGAAACAGCTTGTTGACGGCGCGTACGTTGAACGGCACGCGTCAACCCGCGACAAGCGCTCGGCGCGTTTGAAGGTAACGGCTAAAGGCCGCGAAGTTTTAAACAAGCTCAGCGCGCTGGAAAAACAATGGGCGGAGCCATTGTTGGCAAACGGCGATGAAACGGCCTTGGATACTACGCAAAAGACGTTGAGGCATCTTGAGCGTTGCTGGTCGGATGCGGTCCGCTACGCGGGCGCGACGGACAGCGCGGATCTATAGCTATAAACTAAATCAGCGCGCCAATCATATTGTGTTTCCCCGTTTGCGTTATCCGCACCGGTCGTTCTTGTCCGATCATGTCCGCCGAGGTGCGGACAAGTACAGTTTGCATATAAACCGTGCGACCGAAGACGTGTTCTTTGCGTCGCGCAGCGCTTTCGAAAAGAACGGGCATGGTTTTGCCCTCGCAAGATGCGTTGAACCGTTCCTGTTGCGCCGACAGCAAGGCCTGCAATTCCTTTATCCGCGCGTTTTTTACGGCAGCGGGGACTTGATCGTCCCGACCTGCGGCGGGAGTGCCGGGACGACGGCTATATTTGAAGGAAAAAGCTTGCGCAAATCCGACATCGCTGACAAGCCTCAGCGTTGCCTTGAAGTCCACGTCCGTCTCACCCGGAAAGCCGACGATGAAATCGGACGACAAGGCGAGATCTGGTCGCGCTTTTTTCAATTTATCGAAGATGCGGCGGTAATCGTCGGCGGTGTGTTTGCGGTTCATGGCGGCCAGAACGCGATCCGATCCGCTTTGCACAGGGAGATGCAAAAACGGCATGAGCTGGGGCAAGTCGCGATGCGAAGCGATGAGGTCGTCCGTCATATCCAAAGGATGTGATGTCGTATAGCGGAGTCGCGACAGGTTGGGGATGCCTGCAAGACGCGTGAGCAAGGCGCTTAGCTTCAGATTTCCATCATGCCATGCGTTGACATTTTGGCCCAAAAGGGTGATTTCGCGAACGCCCTTGTTCACGAGCGCTTTGGCTTCGCTTACGATGGCTTCGAGCGGACGCGAGTATTCCGCGCCGCGCGTGTAGGGCACGACGCAATAGCTGCAAAAACGGTCGCAGCCTTCTTGTATGGCCAAAAACGCGCTGACGTCCGGGTTTGTTTGGGCAACGGGCAAAGAGTCAAATTTCGTTTCAACAGGAAACCCAAGATTCAAGACCTTGCCAGATCGCTGCATGGCTTGAGAAATCATGCGCGGAAGTTGATGATACGTCTGCGGCCCAAAAACCAAATCTACATAAGGCGCACGGCGCTGAATCTCTTCGCCTGCCGCTTGAGCGACACACCCTGCAACGGCGATAAGCATGTTTCGGCCATTCCGGACGCGCGCGTCTTTGTGTTCGCGTAAACGTCCCAGTTCCGAGAACAGCTTTTCCGAGGCTTTCTCGCGAATATGGCAGGTGTTGAAGATGACCAAATCGGCTTCGGCCGGATCGTTCGTCATTATATAGCCAAGAGGCATCACGACATCGGCCATGCGCGCCGAGTCGTACACGTTCATTTGACAACCCCATGTTTTGATAAGGAGCTTTTTGGCCGTATTTTCTGCCTTCATAATGAACGGTTTGTGCCAAATCTTATGTGGGCGGCGCAAGCTGTTTCTTGGCGGAGGATGGTAAAGAAACGGTTTCTGAGAGTTGAAAACGGCCAGTGATGCACTGTTCAACGCCTTTGGCCACCTTTTGGTGGCAATAAAGGGCCAGTTCTTTCCGGTTTGCAAAAGCCTTTATGGAGACAGGGGCATGGAAAATCACGTCGACCGTAAAGCTGCCGATTTTGAAGACGTTCCACAGATGAGGCAACAAAGTCATATCGCCATACCAGGCATAATAAGAACGCCATACGCGGCCTAACGGCAGACCGCCGAGACCGGTACACAAGAAGGAAACCGGCTGTACTGTTACGGGAGGTGTATGGCAGTTTTTTTCTACAATGCTAAATAAACTGCTTTTAAAAGGCAGCGTGCGTTGACCGTCCGATGATGTGCCTTCGGGAAAAAGGATCAGACTGTGCCCTTGCATAAGGCGCTGGCTTAAGGTGTCTCGTTGTTCGGCGGCTCGCGCAGCGCGCCGTTCAATGAAAGCGGTTTGCTGAAGTCTGGCCATAAAACCGAACAAAGGCCATGAGGCCACTTCGGCCTTGGCGACAAATGCGCCGGGGATCAGAGAACCAAGCACGGGTATATCGAGATAAGAAGTGTGATTGGCTACGAACAGAGTTGGCTTTTGCGTTGACATAACGCCATGCACGTTAATTGTAACGCCCAACAAGCGGGTCAGGCATTTGTGAAACAGCCGCGCAAAAAGGAACAAATCGCCGCTTTTCGATAAAATCCGGTAAAGTTGAGGAGGAATAAATATCAAGATCAGCGCAAAAAAACCGATAAGACGCAAAACGCCCTTAACGGTGCCGTACGCGCCATCGTCGAGTCCTATTTTATCGTTCATGCCTATTCTCTACCGCGCACCAAATCGACGGGCTTATTCGTCGCAACGTCGGGACCCCATATGGCTTTAAGCTGTTCCAGTCCCTCGCGCAATATGCGCAGGCGGGCTTCCATACGGTTAACGGCCATCATTGCCATGGCGGTCGGCACGGCGTAAAGGATTAGTTGACCCATAGCTGCGGCTCCGAACATGACAATCCATGACAGGGGATCGCTCAATATGCGAAAGGCCTCTTCAAGCGAATGTCCTTTCGTCCAAAGCTCGATGATAAAGGGTAAAACGCCCGCGACGTTTAGAAAACCCACAGTAATAAGGCCAGACTTGTTTGGATCCGTTTCTGTGAACAGCGCGACAAGCGTAGGCAATAATCCCAGACATATGAGCAAGGTCGGTGCGCCGAACGGAACCAAAGCGCCAATGACGATCATCAGGACAATAAATTTTGTTCCGCTTTTGCCGGCCGTTTCAGCTTTCTTGGGCGTTTCATTATTTTCGGACATGGCTATGACCCAAGTCTCGGCCAGACGGCGCGGAAGATAGTGGTTGCGATAAAAACTATGGCCAGAAGGCTGGCGATGGTTGCCGCTACCGGCCGTCCAATCTTTAGCGAGATGTTTTCGCGATGGGACAACTCGGCTTCCAGCGAGGCAATTTCGCTTTGAATATCGTGGTACATTTGCCTGGCGCGCAGAAAATCGGCTTCATCATGTTCAACGCGTTCGGGATCGTCCACCAGATTCATCAGCTGGCTAAGATTGCCGTCTTTGACCGCTTGTTTAGTCTGTTTGCGCACTTTTTCCTGAAAGGGCTTGCTCAGGAATCGGCTGATTGTCGTTTCGACCAACGGATAAAGCCAAGAAGTCAATCCCGGCAGTTGTTCAGGGCCATAACGGTATTGCATTTCGCTGAATAGCGTAAGTAAGGCCAAACCGCGCCGGACCGGACTTTGCGTCGGCTCCATGGATGAGAAAAGAGCTTCACTGCGTTTGTCATGAACGATAAGAAATGCAGCCAAGTGCCGGTCCATGGGTTCTGATGGGCGCGTAGCCGAAGAAGACTGAGATTCCAGCGCGGGGATAATGTCGCGGGGGGAAAGAATATAATGACCGCGTAACATAGGGCTTAGACATGGCAGGGTAGGATTTAATTCATATACTGCGCGTTCCAAACCGTTGCCGAAAGATGTCTTCTCGATAATGCTGCGGATACGTTCTATTTGCTGAGCTAAGGGGACTAAATCAGTCTTGACGTCCTTTTGCTGGTTGACCCAAAAGGTCACAAATTGATTGGCAATAATCTCGCTCAAGATTTGCGCGTTTGTACCACCCTGAAGAGCTTCTACAAGCATCGTAGCTATGCCGCTAGGCATCACGGAAACGCCGCGATAACGGATGGGAGCGGCAGGGTCAAGCGCGATACAGGCGCGCGTGACGAGTTGATCTTCGTAATGCGACGATTTGCCGCTTTCCTTGAGATTTTCCAGAGCTTCATTAACGCTTTCCGCGCGATCTTCGTCGCCATAGGAACGCGTAAGCCACTTTTCGAGCGAACCGCTTTCAATTTCCTTGGCGGCTTCAGAGACATTCGCCGTCATTGCCATGGCCAACGGGCGCACCTGCCAATATTCTTTGCCCGCAAAAGAAAAGTGTCGGCTGGAACGGCGCCCGGTGTCCGAACTTTTCGGCGTCATCCTTTTTCTCGAAAGCCATTGTTCGAGTTCGGTGGCGCTCCATCGTTGTTTGGGGTCGTCGGCGAGCAGGCCGCGTAACAGCTCAATATGACCTGTCGCGAGACGCTTGTTGCCGACAAGGGCGTTGAAGCTTCCCTGTTCTATTTTCGCGTTGAGGACGGCTCGATCGTCGACACCAGTGAGCGGGTTGTGTCCCATGACAACCAAAGCCAACGCAACACCGAAAGCGTAACAATCATCGAGGTGATGCCCTAAGCCTCGTCCAGAAGGCGTACACATGCCGCGTTCTATGGTCTCGAACAAGATAGGCTGGCCTATGCCAGGCGGCGCTGAAAGGCATTCACCGATTTGAGGTTGAGTGGAACTTCCTTCGCGCCAGAATATGTTATCGAGGCGGATGCTGCCGTGCACGACGCTGGTGCGTTGCAACTCCAAAAGCGCGCTGATAATAGGCACGACGAAATGATGATTCACGGCGTCTTCCCCCATCGGCGTATGCGTTTCATTCAGCGACTGCCAATAGCGTGGGGTGAGAGGCCGTTCATAGGCAAGGGCGTAATATTTCGCGCCGTGCGCCGGCCAATGGATGACCCCTCCCTCCCGTACCCTCAACAACGATGGACAATCGATGACGCGCATGGCGTTGACGAGGTCGGCACGGGGGGGGAGGGGGGAGGCGCAGAGGATGGCTACGAGGTCGGACGAGGAATCGCCTTTCATACGCGCGGCATAGGCCTTGCCCGTGGGAGAATCGTATTCGGGTAGGGGTGAGTCAGGGTAAATATCGACGCGCCGCTCAAGCGTCAGCGTCGATCCGTGGGTTTCCGTAGCTTGGGAGGCTTGAGGCATGGCGCATAAAGCTAGCGCAACAGGGGAAAAAATAAGTTAAAATCATGGGCAAGGCGAGGGTTCGGGACCGAATTTTGCGTCGTTTAAAGCGCAAAACCAACTCTTTCGGAGCAAAAAAACCGCGGTTTTCCAGTTTTTTCGGGATTCTTAGAACCAAGAGGCCTACGTTTATTACTTTCCGGTTGATTTGCTGGGCCAGCCCGTTTATCAGTCGCCGGCGCGCTACAGCCATCGGTAAAGCGGCCCGCGGCACTGCCTCGTCCCCTTCGTCTAGAGGCCTAGGACATCGCCCTTTCACGGCGGTAACACGGGTTCGAATCCCGTAGGGGACGCCATAGGCGGCTAGTTTATATAATTATAACAACAAGTTGCCGGTTTTTCAGAAAACTAACTCACAATTCAACCCACAATTAAAACCGAGACATAAGTGGACAGTATTGGCCAATCCGAGACACCGATAGACTGGTTTGCGGGTTAATGGGCGGCAGCCCTCGCAAACGTTTTACAAACGCGGAACGTATAACAACGTTATACGTCCCACTCCTTGCGGAGCTTGCGACTATCATTAAAAGCGTGTCCACGCGCTGATGCTTGGTTGGAGCAATCGGCCATTTATGGTTAAGATTGTGCAAGAAATAGGCGAGATGAACTTTTGAAAATGTTTTCATAAACAGATTCAAAGGCATCTAGAAAAAATGTCTGCCGGACATTTTAGGAGCGGTAAAACTCTTCGATTACCGCTACATTTTTAATCGGGTTTGAGAAAGACGCTTCCATCAGGAAGACGACTCTTTCCAGCCAAATCAGAAAAAATTGAGTTCAGGTAATCGCGGGAAGGTTTCTTCCCGTCGCAAGGTCGCGTGCGCACGTATAGGCGCGGACGCTGCTGGTTTGACGATTTGCTTACGGGCAAAGGCGGTGGTCGCCGGCGCTCGAAAAAGTTTGAACGTAGGTATAGGAGGAAAAGGATGAACGAGGGAAACGAGCAAA
>CAZVCG010000029.1:21890-23869 GCA_964626265.1 uncultured Rhodospirillaceae bacterium
TTCTGCGTTTGCCGGAGGTCATGTCCCGTATCGGATTGCATCGGGCATCCATCTACAAACACATGGCTGAGGGTTCTTTTCCTCATCCCGTACCGCTCGGCGCTCGCGCCGTTGGCTGGATCGAGAGCGAGATCGACGCGTGGTAGGCGGCACGAATTCGCAAACGAAGCGTGCGAATCTCATAGGGCGTTTAAATGGATTTGGCGCTTAAGCGCTGAGTCAGGGCGTGGACACGCCCTCATTTTGGTTAAAATTTTTTGAAGATTTTTTGAACGGAGGCTCATATGACTGGGAACAAATATACCGAGTTGGAGATGCTTCATGAACAACTTCGGGCAACCAATAAATCTTTTGCGTCGAATGGTGAACATAGTGTCACCAATAAACGGTCTGACCACTTTTCCTCAAAAAGCTCTGCGCAAGTTGAGAGTTTGGTCAGACCACAAGTGGTCAGTCCGAACTCTGGCGAGCTAAAGCTCGGAAGGGAACGGCCTTATCGTCTTATGGGAAGGTTCTCGGCAACCGAGCGCGAGACTGTTTTCAGAAATGCCAAAGAAGCCGAAATGTCGGTGAATGAATACATTCGTACCGTCTCTCTTGGCAACGGATACAAACCGCCGCTGAGTGTGGAAACGAGAACCGTTCTGTTTGGTGTATACCGAGAATTGATAAGCGAAGGTAATAACCTGAACCAAATCGCCAAGAAGATGAACGGAGGCGCTGCCACCCCAAGCCAAGGGGTTGCCATGCTTCAGGCAATACGTGAGCCGCTAATAGGGGCGTTACGTGCCGTAATAAAAACTTTGGATAGAGGTGGGCCGATGCCCTAAGCCCATTCGGTAGCATCAGGAATAACGTTGCGGGTTTTTTACGCTTCTAGCCTTGTCCTACACGCCATGACGTTGCCTCGTCATGTCCACGAAATATCCTGTCTTATCAAAGGGGGGTGAAGTTTTTAGGGCTAGGCAACGGACAGACACCGCTATCTCATCAGTCCGTGTCAAATAACACTTGATATTTGAATAATAGATGTTATCCTAAAAGCAAGGGAGAAAACATATGCCAAGATTGTCTCGTAAAGATATGCAACAACAAACGCGTCAACGCCTGTTGGCCGCCGCACAAGATGAGATTATGCGCAAGGGAATCGCCGATGCGTCCATTAGGGATATTGCTGAAGCGGCGGGATATTCGCTTGGCGCATTTTATTCCAACTTCGACAGCAAAGAGACAATGCTGCGAGAGCTGGTTGAAGTACATATGCGCGAAGAGATACGCGTATTTAGGGAGATTACAGCCAAGTCAAAAAATGGTATAAAAGGAGAGGTATGGGATAATATTTCGGCGTGGCTAAAAAATCTGCAAAATAACAAAAGTTTGTCTGCTCTCACGTTTGAATTGCAGATGTATGCAAATCGCAATTCTAAATTCAGATCGAAATTCAACAAAGCTAAAGCACATCGAATGCAGGAACTAGCCGTAGGGCTAAAGACACTGTTTAGCGGCCATGGTCTCGAACCAAAAATTGATTACTTTCAAATGGCTGTCGGGTTTGCCGCATTGTGGGATGGTTTTGCCATTCAGGGAACGGTGCCGGGAGCAAAACCCGTCGATCAGGTAATTCTGCTTTTTCTTAAGGCTTTCTTGGATAGTTCGACACACGTAAAATGACCACTCAAGTGTCTGCGGAGCATGCCATGACCCCCAAATATACCTTCTCCAAAAACACCTTTCGAGCCGTTTTTGCGATATTCGCTGTACTATTGGTGCTTGGCGGGTGCGAAAAAAAAGAACAAGCTAAAGAGATTAGGCCCGTGCGCTCGGTTGTTGTCGAAAAACATGATGTCGGCGATCCGATTGCCCTCACGGGACAACTACATGCTCGCGACGAGACCAGTCTGGCCTTTCGTCTTTCCGGAAAACTTATATAGGACTTACGCAAATTTAAGAATGGCTTAAGGAATGGTGTGATTCAAGAT
>CAZVCG010000030.1:0-23766 GCA_964626265.1 uncultured Rhodospirillaceae bacterium
AAGACGTCGGCTCGCTGGCCGTTTCGGCCTCATGGCTGCTTTACGCCGTGGCGGTTATCGTTTTGGCCTTTGTCAGGCGCGACGAAGTCATGGCGCGGTCGGCTCTGTTCGTTTTGGGGTTCGCGGCTGGCAAAGCGTTGCTCTACGACGCGGCATCCGCGCCGACTGTCGTGCGCATCCTGTGCTTGTTGCTTACCGGGGTCGTCCTCTATGGATGCGGCCTGTTTATGCGCAAGGTTACGGCGTGGAAGCAGGGTTAGGCGCGAGAAGCCTTAAGCTTCTCAAAATCCTCATCCGCATGGTAGGACGAACGCGTGAGCGGCGAGGCGGAGACCATCTTGAAGCCTTTGGCGCGGGCCATGGCGGCGTAGCTGTCGAACTCTTCAGGCGTAACGAAACGCTCGACAGCGGCGTGTTTGGGCGTGGGCTGGAGATATTGGCCCAATGTGATGAAATCGACATCGGCAGAACGCAGATCGTCCATCACCTGCCCTATTTCCTCGGCCGTTTCGCCGAGGCCGACCATAAGGCCGGATTTCGTGAATATAGCCGCGTCGAGTTCCTTGACGCGCTGGAGCAAACGCAACGACGTAAAATAACGCGCGCCCTTTCTAATCGCCGGATAGAGCCGCGGCACGGTTTCGAGGTTATGCCCAAACACGTCGGGTTTGGCCCTAACAATAATTTCGACCGCGTCCGACTTTACGCCCGACTTGGTAGCGCGGCCTTCCATGGCCGCGCTTTCACCGTGACACGGCGCGGGGGTGGAACCCCGCGCTACCTTTTCGACGGTCCATTTATTTCTGAAATCGGGCGTCAATAGTTCGATCGTGCATGAAGGCGATTTATCGCGGATGGCTTTGACAACCTTCGCGAAATGCGCTGCGCCGCCGTCAGGCAAATCGTCACGCGTGACAGACGTAACGACAACGTGTTTCAATTTCAGTCTGGCGGCGGCTTCGGCAACATGGTTTGGCTCGTCGGGATCGAGCGGCGTTGGCTTGCCCGTCGCCACGTTGCAGAACGCGCAGGCGCGGGAACACACCGCGCCCATGATCATGAACGTGGCGTGCTTGCGCTTCCAACACTCGCCGATGTTCGGGCACGCGGCTTCCTCGCACACCGTATTCAGCTTCAGGCCCTTCATAAGGCCGAGCGTTTCCTCGTACGCCGCGCCTTGCGGCGCGCGTGCGCGGATCCAATCCGGCTTGGACGGTTGGGGATTGTCAGGCTTATGCGCCTTTTCGGGATGGCGGAGTGTGGGCTTGTTACATTTCAAATTGCGATCTCCACTGTGTCATTCCCGCGAAAGCGGGAATCTAGCGGCGCGCGTCTGCGCGCTATCTGAGTTAGTCAATTATATCTAAGGACAAATCTTTCCATTCCGGGTTAACTTTTTCTATGCAGTCAATTTTCTAATCACGATTCCATTTCTTCATGGCTTATTCACGTGCAATGGCAGTTGTTATATCATCGATATAATTCATAATTAACAAGCAGATCGACGTTATATCGTTTAGTAAAACCATTGAATGTTTTGTATTTATGCTCAAACGACCTTATTGGCAAATCGCTCGAAACACCAATGTAGAGCATTCCGTTTCTTATACTCGCCAAAATATATATACGTATCCCTTTTTGGCCATTCTTTGTGACTCATATGCTCGCTATCGCTCGCGCTAGATTCCCGCTTACGCGGGAATGACACATTCTTACATATGCAGCACCCGCCCAAACGCGTCCAGCACGGCTTCCTGCATCGTTTCGGAAATCGTGGGATGGGCGAAGACAGTGTGCATGATCTCGGCTTCCGTCGTCTCGAGCGTGCGGGCCATCGTGTAGCCTTGAATCATTTCCGTGACTTCCGGCCCCACCATGTGCGCGCCGAGCAACGCGCCTGTCTTGGCGTCAAAAATGGTTTTGGCCATGCCTTCCGCTTCGCCCATGGCGATGGCCTTGCCGTTGCCGAGGAACGAGAACTTGCCGACCTTGACGTCATAGCCTGCGGCTTTCGCCTTGGCCTCGGTCATGCCGACGCTGGCTACCTGCGGCGAGCCATAGGTGCAGCCGGGGATGTTGCCGTAGTCGAGCGGATGCACGCCCTTCACGTTCATGATCTTTTCGACGCAGATAATGCCTTCGTGGCTGGCCTTGTGCGCTAGCCAAGGCGGGTTCGTCACGTCGCCGATGGCGTAGACGCCTGGTTCGTCAGTCGCCGACCACTGGTTGATCTTGATGTGGCCCTTTTCAAGTTTCACCTTGGTGTTTTCGAGGCCGATGTTTTCCGTGTTCGCGGTGATGCCGACGGCGACGATCACGCGGTCGAATGTCTGTTGCGTGGCTTTGCCGCCCTTCTCGATCGTAGCGGTGACTTTGCCGTCTTTCTTGTCGAGCTTTTTGACCGTGGCGGAGGTGATGAACTTCATGCCGCGCTTTTCAAACGACTTTTGAGCGAAGAAGGAGATGTCGTCGTCCTCGACGGGCAAAATCTTGTCCATGACTTCGACAACGGTGACTTCCGCGCCCAATGCGCGGTAAAAACACGCAAATTCGATGCCGATGGCGCCCGAGCCGACGACAAGCAACGATTTAGGCATGACATCGGGCGTCATGGCTTCGCGGTACGTCCAGACAAGCTTGCCGTCAGGCTCCAGTCCCGGCAGAACGCGCGCCCGCGCGCCTGTGGCGATGATGATGTGTTTGGCCGACAAGTCGGCGACTTTCTTGCCGTCTTTCGTGACTTCCACACGGCCCTTGCCGAGCAGCTTGCCGTGACCATCGATCACCTCAACCTTGTTCTTTTTCATGAGGTGCTTGACGCCGCCCGACAATTGCGCCGCGACCTTGCGCGAGCGTTCGACGACTTTCGGAAGGTCGAAGGCGATGTCTTTCGTGCTGAGACCGTATTCCTCAGCGTGTTTCATCGTCGTGTAGGCTTCCGCTGAACGCAGTAATGCCTTGGTGGGGATACAGCCCCAGTTAAGGCAGATGCCGCCGAGATGCTCGCGCTCCACCAACGCTACTTTCATGCCGAGCTGCGCGGCGCGGATCGCCGTCACATAGCCGCCCGGCCCGCCGCCGATGATGATGATGTCGGATGTTTGTGTCATTCTTTCTTTCCTTCAAGTTAATCAAACATAGGACAATCAGCATTGTGGGTAACAGATATGGCGTCACCTTGTCTTTCTGCCCTTAGTTTGCCCAGGTCCAGTTCGTAAAAAATGTGATTGACGGTTTTGCCGTCATGCCAATTGTGAGGTTCCGTGTGCGTGTATTTGAAACCGAAATGTTGGTTCGCGCCTTTCGAAGCCAGATTGTCCTCGCGGTGCGAGACGACGATCCTTTTCCACGGAAGAAAGGAAATCCCCCAATCTATACAGGCTTTGTAAAGCAGGTTCGAATAGCCGCGACCCCTGTATTCGGGGATTATATATGATCCCCAAATGACGCCCGCTTCGTCGTCCAGTTTGTAAGTCGCTATGCCTTGAAAACCTATGAGCTTACCGGCGATAAACAGCCCGAAGATCGTTTTGCCCTGACGCGTCAGCCAGCTATGCCAGAATTCCGGCGGCTGGTCTTTTTCATCGTCTAGCTTGCACCCGAAAAAACCAGGAAATTCCTTGAGAGCCATAAGGCGCAATGATGATAACTCCTTCCAATCATCTATATTAAGTTCGCGTAGAACGGGTTCGATCATGCGCCGCCTCGTTTGACCCAAACGTTTTTGATCACCGGCAACGATAACGTCGAAAGCAAAAAGCCCAGCACGGGTATTATCGCGCCGAGCCACGGGTTATCGGCATGGATAAGCGTAAGCATGAGGCCGACGGCGACGTACGTGATGAGTGCGATGGCTAGGCGCCGCGTCCAACTTGTTTCCCATGCCTTGTCGGTTTCCACGCGCCGGTTACGTTCTTCGATGGCGGTGAGGCGAAAATCTAAGGAATCGGTCATGGTTTAACCGCCAACACTGCGTCATTCCCGCGAAGGCGGGAATCCAGCGTCGCGCGTCTGCGCGACGTATGACTCCTATAGCTCGCGGACGCTCCCTGCTGGATCCCCGTTTTCACGGGGATGACATTTACGGATAAATTCTGTGACAAGAGTTGCTCCATCCTCAAATCACCAGTCCGACAGGATTTTCGATGAGCGTTTTGAAGGCCGCAAGGAATTCCGCGCCGATGACGCCATCGACCGCGCGGTGGTCAATCGACAACGTGCAGGTCATCACAGTGGCGATGCCGATCACGCCATCCTTGACGACGGGACGCTGCTCGCCCGCGCCGACGGCCAGTATGCAGGCCTGCGGCGGGTTGATGATCGCCGCAAACTCGCGGATACCGAACATGCCGAGATTGGAGATCGTAAAGCCGCCGCCCTGATATTCGTCTGGGCGCAGCTTGCCGTCACGCGCCCGCGCTGCGAGGTCTTTCATTTCCGCCGATATTTGAAGAATGCTTTTATCCTCGGCCTGCTTGACGATAGGCGTAATCAAACCGCCAGGCGTGGCCACGGCGACCGAAACGTCTGAGGCGGCATAGAGCGTGATCGCGTCGTCGCCCCATGAGGCGTTCGCGGCGGGAACCTGCTGCAACGCCAGCGCGACGGCGCGGATGATGCAATCGTTCACGGATACTTTGCTGTTCTTGAGCTGGTTGACGCTCTTGCGCAAGGCGAGCAGCGCGTCGATCTCGCAATCGATGGTGAGATAGAAGTGCGGAACCTGTTGTTTGGATTCCGTAAGGCGTTTGGCAATCGTCTTGCGCATCCCGCTGTTCGGGACTTTCGTGAATGGCTCGCCGGACTTCTTCGGCAACGGCGCAAACATCATAGGCGATGCGCCGCCTGCCAAACGCGCTTCAACGTCGGCGCGAACTATACACCCCTTGGGCCCCGTACCCACAACTTGACGTAAATCGATGTTGTTTTGATCGGCAAGGCGTTTTGCCAGCGGGCTGGCGATGATGCGGGCATTGGTAGCGCGGGGTTCCATCCCCGCGCCGGAACCATGCGCGGCCATGGAAGGCCGCGCTACCATAGCGTTCGTATTGGCAGGAGATTCATGGGAAGCGGCCGTTTCCATTTGCTTAATAAGAGTTGCCGAAGGCGCGCCGCCTTTTTTCGCCATCGCCGCCATGGCTTCTTCGGCGGTCATCTTCTCTTCGTCCATGTCCGTCAAAATGGCGATTGGCGACGCCACCTTCACGCTCGACGTTCCCGCTGGCACAAGAATTTTAATCAGCTTGCCGTCTTCGGGAGCTTCGACTTCCATCGTCGCCTTGTCGGTTTCGATCTCGGCGATCACTTGACCTGCCTTGACTTTATCGCCTTCGTTTTTCGTCCATTTGACGAGGTTCCCCTCTTCCATCGTGGGCGACAGGGCTGGCATGAGAATGTGTGAGGGCATGGTTTTATTCCGTAAGGTTTTTCAGTAGCTTGTTTCGAATAAATTACATGTGTCATTCCGGCGCAAGCCGGAATCCAGTGACCCTATCCAGCATGCACTATTGAATAAATTCATTCAACCGTGCCTAAGCGCACTTCCACTGGATCCCGACTTACGTCGGGAAGACGCAGTGTATAATTCGGTATTGGCCTGCACTTAAGCAGCCTGACGATAAAGCGTCTGGCGCACGGCCTCGACGATATTGTCGGGTTGTGGCTGGGCCAACTGCTCAAGGTTCGCGGCGTAGGGCAACGGCACGTCGGCCCCGCAGACGCGCACCATCGGCGCGTCGAGGTCGTCGAAGGCCTGTTCCATGAGGATGGCGGCTATTTCCGAGCCTATGCCAGCCACCGGCCAGCTTTCCTCGACCGAGACTAGGCGGTTGGTCTTTTTGACGCTGTCGATAACCGTCTCGGTGTCAAGCGGGCGGAGCGTGCGCAGATTGATAACCTCGGCCTCAATCCCCTCGCCCGCCAAAATCTCTGCGGCGGCCAAGGCATGGCCCACCATGCGCGAGAAAGCGACAATAGTCACGTCATGGCCTTCGCGCATAATTTTAGCCTTACCGATGGGGCATACCAAATCTGGATCGTTAGGAATTTCGAACGACTGGCCGTACATGATTTCATTTTCCAAAACCACGACGGGATTCGGGTCACGAATAGCCGCTTTCATCAAACCTTTGGCGTCCTCGCAGTCATACGGCGCGACGACTTTCAGGCCCGGCACATGCGCGTACCAGCTGGCGTAGCATTGCGCATGCTGGGCGCCGACGCGCTTGGTCACGCCGTTGATGCCGCGGAACACGATAGGGCACTGGATCAAGCCGCCGGACATGTAATACGTCTTGGCGGCTGAATTGATGATCTGGTCGATGGCCTGCATGGCGAAGTTCATCGTCATGAACTCGACGATCGGGCGCAAGCCGCCGAACGCAGCGCCCACCCCTAGGCCCGCAAAACCCATTTCGGTGATCGGGGAGTCGATGACGCGCTTGTCGCCGAACTCTTCCCACAGGCCGTTGCTGACCTTATACGCGCCATGGTATTCGGCGACTTCTTCGCCGATCAGGAAGATACGCTCGTCTTTGCGCATTTCTTCGGCCATTCCGTCGCGCAAAGCTTCGCGCACCGTGAGCGTGATCGTGCCGCCTACATGCGGTTCATCGTTTGAACTGACTAAGGTCAACTGGGTCATATTTCTTTTTCCGTGTCGTTAAAAGCCACAATCATCAGTTTGTCATTCCCGCGAAAGCGGGAATCCAGCGCGAGCTGGTAGCGAGCATATGAGTCTTATACAAATAATTCATAACTCGCTTGCACAGTCCAATCACCTTATATGGCCCGCAAACGCGGGCCGCTGGATCCCCGCTTTCGCGGGGATGACACATTGAGTACCGAATTCAAGCACCCACTAAAACATCCGTGAACAATTCCGACGGATCGGGTTCGGGGCTGTTTTGCGCGTATTCCGTAGCTTCGGCGACAACGCCCTTCACGTCGCGTTCAATGGAATTGAACGTTTCGTCCGTCGCCAATCCTTCCTTGAGCATCAAGTCGCGGAGCATGTCGATGGGATCGCATTCCTCGCGCCACTTTTCGACTTCTTCCTTCGTGCGATATTTGCCGGGATCGGACATCGAATGGCCGCGATAGCGGTACGTCATCATTTCGAGAATATAGGGGCCTTTGCCGGAACGCGCATGAGCCAAGGCCCTGCGCGCCGCTTCTTGAACCTTGAGCACATCCATGCCGTCGACCTGTTCGCCGGGAATGCCGTAAGGCTCGCCGCGCTTGAAAAGGGGCCCGCCCGCAGCATGGCGCTTGACCGCCGTACCCATGGCGTAAAGGTTGTTCTCAATCACGTACACAACAGGCAATTTCCACAACGCTGCCATGTTGAAGCTTTCGGCCGTCTGACCTTGATTGACCGCCCCATCGCCAAGATAAGTTATACATACCCCGTTATCGCCTTTGTATTTGTGGGCAAAGCCGAGGCCCGTCCCGATGGGAACTTGCGCGCCGACGATGCCGTGGCCGCCGTAAAAGCCCTTATCCGGCTCGAAAATGTGCATCGAGCCGCCTTTTCCTCTTGAGGCGCCGGTTTCGCGGCCCAATAGCTCGGCCATAATCTTCCTGGGATCGGCCCCGCAAGAAATGAGCTGCCCGCGCTCGCGGTAGGAGGTCACTGACGTATCCTGCGGCTCCTGCGCCGAATAAATGCCGACGGAAACGGCTTCCTGACCTATTGTGAGGTGGCAAAAGCCGCCGATGAGGCCCATGCCGTAAAGCTGGGCGCCTTTTTCCTCGAAACGCCGGATCAGGAGCATGTCGTGGTAAAATTTCGCCAATTCGGCGGCACGCTGATTGTGCTTGGAATCCGGCGATGAAGATGAGCGAGACGATGCAACACGGGCAGATGACGATTTCATGTCTGATTTCAGCTTTGCTTTCGTTGGTGTATTGAGCATAGATAACCTCCCCGTTTGGCCGTCAGGTCAGCGGTTTATCTTTTTATTACGCCACATAAACGAAACTGCTAACTTTTGGCAAGCAGTGAATAGCGAATTTCGCCATTATTGTTGCGGTGCAGCATAAGATTTTTTAAAGGATGGATTAGATCGTGGCTATTTGCCAGGCCGCGAATCGACGGTCTCCCCGGCACTACCTTTTTCAGGTGACTCTATGGCTGCGATGCGAAAAGCAGGGCAGATTGCTCATATCTTTTTGCCTGCGCGACATACCAATCGGGCTTTTCGCCGCCCCGGGCTGTAATGGCATCCGCCACATATTGCCATTCACGTGCGAGATTGGCCTTTTCTTCAGGCGTCCAAATTCGGTTTCTTTCGGCGAGAATGGCTGCTTTAGCGTATGGTGTTTCTATAGTCCGGCTGTCGCTGGAATACAGAATGCCTCCACCCCGGCGATAAACCAACGTCTTTTCCGGATTTTCTCCGGTCTCCAGACGATGGACGTTATCAGGATAAACGGCGTAGGTCTGGTCGTGGAAATCCAATGGTATCCAGCGGGCGATGCCCGTGTTTTTAAGATCACGTTCATATCGGGCATAAATTCCCAATATGCTTTTTCGTTCATGCACGGCAAGAGCATGAAGATTGAATGTGTAATCTTCGGCCAGAAAAGATTGGATTATGTTTATCGTAGGATCAAGATAACGTAATGTAGTTTCATATATAACATGGTTACGCGCCCTACGCGCATCCCTCAAAAGTCGTTTTGTCCAACGCCATGAATCGCCTTGCGTATGAAGCGCCAATTCGAAAGGCCTTGCTCGAAATATATTCTCATAAGAGGGATGGTATTTCCGAATCTCATCAAGATTGACTATGACAGGTTCTTCATCAGTGTCGAAATTACCGATTATCAGCGAAATAATTGTCGATTTTCCCGCACCGGGTTGACCGACTATCAGCTCCATATGCGGAGATTTAACCGATGTTCTGTCAAGAAGCCAATCATTATGGATACGAAGATAAATCTTCTCGTCACTTTTATTAGATAGGGCCTCCATGCGGCGTGTTCCCTGTAAAATGCTTTTTCAAAAATGGCATATAAACAATTTGTGCTCGCGTAATAGCTTCTTCATCCAATTTAAGTATTTTTCGAGAATCCAATATCCCTGCGTCACGTCTCTTTCTAACAAAGACAGCTTGCCTGCTATTGGCTCCGTATCTTTCTACTGCTTCATCGAGCTTTAGAGACATAATAGCCGTGAAATGCACGGCAGCATCTCTTGCGCTTGCAGCGACGACTTCAGGAGGATTTTCCCTATCAGCCATTGTTCGGCTCCCCAATAATAACGGTCAATTATAACCCAGAAATTAACGGGAAACACGAAAATCGTTGCCGGATATTAACCATAACAGGCGGCAACTGTTCATAGTTTTCTGATTTCAATACGAAACTATTTGCCCTGCGATGACGCGCCAGAGTCTGAAGCCTCATTTTTTTCCGGTGGCGTGAGGATCACGATTTCGTTGGGCCGCGAGTAGTTCAGTAATTCGCGTGATTTTTCCTCAAGCAGGTCGGGGTCGAGGCTGTTGCTGTGGAGCAGCTTCGTGCGGTGTTGAAGCTCTTCGCGTTCCTTTTGAAGGCCAGCCAGCGTTGCCTGAGCCGCCTGAACCTCATGCTTCATGCGGATCATGGCCACCAGCCCCCTATCCCCCTGTATCGTGTGATAGAGGAAATAGCTGACCAGAAGGATGCCCAAAATCGGCCAAATCGTATGTTGGGATCGCCTGTGAGCCTGATTGTGATACATCGCCGGAAAACGCTAGAAATTACAATTCATTGCCTTCGGCACGCCCATGCCCAAGAGCGCAAATTTTATAGAATAAAAGTGTTTAAAAAAGGGTGAAACGGCCCCCTTTTATCTCGGCAGCACGCTCATGCCCGCGAAACGACCGATTTTGCCGAGTTGTTCCTCGATGCGGATGAGCTGGTTGTATTTGGCCAGGCGGTCTGAACGACAAAGCGATCCTGTCTTGATCTGGCCGCAGTTGGTGGCCACGGCTAGGTCGGCGATTGAAGAATCCTCTGTTTCGCCCGAACGATGCGATATCACGGCGCGATAACCCGCCTTATGCGCCATTTCAACAGTTTCCAATGTCTCGCTGAGAGTCCCGATCTGATTCAACTTGATCAGGATCGCATTGGCGATTTCGCGCTCGATGCCTTCTGCAAAGCGCACGGGGTTCGTGACGAAAATATCGTCGCCCACGACTTGAATCCGGCCACCCAGTTCTTCCGTCATCATTTCCCAGCCGTCAAAGTCATCTTCGGCCATGCCGTCTTCGATGGAAACGATCGGATAACGCGAGCAAAGGTCGCCGTAATAGCGCACAAGCTGTTCGGCGTTCAACGCCTTGCGCTCGCCCGCAAGTTGATAAACCTCGTCCTTGTAAAACTCGGAAGCCGCGGGGTCGAGCGCGATCATCACGTCTTCGCCCGGATCGTAGCCCGCTTTTTCTATGGCCCGCATAATGGAACCCAGTGCTTCGTCCGTCGAACTCAAAGCAGGCGCAAAGCCGCCCTCGTCTCCTACGCTGGTGTTATATCCCGCATCCTTGAGTATCTTTTTCAACGCATGGAAAATCTCCGCGCCCATGCGCACGGCGTCCGTCAGGCTTTCCGCGCCGACGGGCATAATCATGAATTCCTGAATATCGATGGGGTTGTCCGCATGAACGCCGCCGTTGATGATGTTCATCTGTGGAACCGGCAGCAACGAGGCCGACGTGCCGCCAATATAACGGTAAAGAGGCAGCTTAAGGCTGGCAGCCGCCGCCTTGGCCGTCGCGAGACTCACGCCCAAAATGGCGTTCGCGCCCAAACGCGACTTGTTCGGAGTGCCGTCAAGTTCGATCATCGTGCCGTCAACGGTTATTTGATCCATGGCGTTCATGCCAATGACAGCATCGGCGATTTCTCCGTTCACGGCCTCGACAGCCTGCAAAACGCCCTTGCCCATGAAACGCTCTTTGTCGCCGTCGCGCAATTCAACGGCTTCATGCGTTCCCGTGGACGCGCCGGACGGCACGGCAGCCCGGCCCATGACGCCGTTATCCAGCGTGACATCGACCTCAACCGTAGGATTGCCGCGGCTATCGAGGATTTCACGGCCGCGAACTTGAGCGATTTGAGCCATTTGAATATTCCGTGTATGGGTAAAAGGTAACGGAAATTACCACAATCTCAGTAAGGCGTGAAAGATAATAATGCTATCGCCCGAAGCCATTGGTTTAGCCATGGAACAGGCCTGCCGCGAGGCCCGGCGCTGGCTTGGCGCGACCTATCCTAACCCTCCCGTAGGCGCAGCCGCCCTTAACGCAACGGGCCACCTATTGGCCATCGCCGCCCACCAAAAGGCCGGATCGGCCCATGCCGAAGTCGCTCTATTGGAGCAATGCCGCGCCAAAGGCCTGATGGACCGAGTGCATACGCTTTGCGTCACGCTTGCGCCCTGCAACCACCACGGGCGCACGCCGCCTTGCTGCGACGCGATTATCGAGTCCGGCATCAAACACGTAGTCGTCGGTACGCGCGACCCGAACACGTCCGTCAAAAACGACGGTATTGAACGTTTGAGGGCGGCGGGTATCGACGTGACAGTTGGCGTTGAAGAAGAGCGATGCCGCCAGCTTATCTATGCGTTCGCGCACAGCGTCACATCAGGCAAGCCATGGATAACCGTCAAACGCGCCTTCGACAAGAACGGGTCGATGATCCCGCCCATGGGCCAGAAAACGTTCACGTCCGAAACTTCGTTGATCTTGGCCCACCAACTCCGCAAACGCGCCGACGCTATCCTGACGGGAAGCGGTACCATATTAGCCGACGATCCCTCGTTTACCGTGCGACACGTGGCCGACCACCCTGGCAAAAAACGTATCTTAGCCATCCTTGACCGCCGCAAGCGTGTACCTTCATCATGGTTAAAATGCGCGGAAAAAAGAGGCCTCATTCCCTTTATTTATGATAATCTTGGAGAGGCCATCAATGATCTGGCCTATCGCGAGGTGCGAGAAGTTCTTGTCGAAGCAGGGCCGCCGCTCTCGCAGGCCATATTGAAAGACGGTTACTGGACAATGGATGTGGCTATACACAAAGGAAATCCGGACGACACAATTATTACGACCTTTAACCCTACGGTTGACTTGCCCTTTGACCCGAAAAAGTGGACATGGGAAAATGTTTTACCTAGTAGTTAGAGCAACATGTGCATGGGGGACACAATAAAAAGGCTGAAACTATCGTCTCCAGTTTTAGCAAAGTGGAATAGCCTTCTTATTGTGTCCCCATCGCAATCGCAGAAAGTCACTCATATGACCGTCAAATACATGACACAAGCAGCCCTACCCTCGCGTTTCGGCGATTTTACGCTGCATATCTTCCGCGACAAGAACAACGTGGATTCCATGGCGCTTGTCTGCGGCACGCTTGAAGACAATTGCCTCGTGCGGATTCATTCGGAATGCGCAACGGGCGATATTCTCGGTTCGCTGCGTTGCGATTGCCGCGATCAGCTTGAAACGTCGATGCTGCGCATCGCCAAGGAAGGCGAAGGCTTAGTCATTTACCTTCGCGGACACGAGGGGCGCGGGATCGGCCTCGTGAACAAGATCAAGGCCTACGCTCTCCAGCAAATGGGCATGAATACGGCCGAAGCCAACATTCACCTTGGCTTTCCGGTGGACATGCGTAACTACGGCACCGCAGCCGCCATCCTGAAGCATTTCAATCTGAAAAACATCCGCCTGCTGACCAACAACAAAGACAAGATCGAGGCGTTGGAAAATGCCGGTATCCACATCTCCGAACGCGTGCCCTTATGGGGCGAAACCAACCCACACAACGAAAACTATATCGAGACCAAGCAAACGGTCATGGGGCATTTTAAGAGGTAGGGATTTTTTTCCTCTCCCGCTGCGGGAGAGGAATCTATCTCTCACACCAACCGGCTTTGCGCCACAGCCGCTTCGATGAACGAGCGGAAGAGCGGGTGCGGATCGAACGGCTTGGATTTCAGTTCGGGATGGAACTGGACGCCGATAAACCACGGGTGATCCTTGCGTTCGACGATCTCCGGCAATTCGCCGTCAGGCGACATGCCCGCGAACACCAAGCCCGCCTTTTCAAGCTGCGGACGATACGTTGTGTTCACTTCATAGCGGTGGCGGTGGCGTTCGCTGATGCTGTCCTTGCCATAGATGCCGCGCACCTTGCTGCCTTTCAACAGATTGCACGGATACGCGCCAAGGCGCATCGTGCCGCCGAGATCGCCATCGTGCTTGCGCTTTTCAAGCTGATTGCCCTTCATCCATTCGGTCATCAAGCCGATGACGGGATTCTTGCACGGCCCGAACTCGCTTGAAGTCGCGTCAGGAATCCCGCCTAAATGCCGCGCCGCTTCGATCACGGCCAGTTGCATCCCGAAGCAAATGCCGAAATAAGGAATCTTGTGTTCGCGCGCGAATTGCGCGGCGCGGATTTTGCCTTCCGTCCCGCGCTCGCCGAAGCCGCCCGGAACCAGAATGCCATGCACGCCTTCCAGCTTTTGCACCGCGTCTTCGCGTTCAAATACTTCGGAGTCGAACCACTTCAGGTTCACGCGCACGTTGTTGGCGATGCCGCCGTGGATCAACGCTTCGTTTAGCGATTTATAGCTGTCGAGCAGACTCGTGTACTTACCGACGATGGCAATAGTCACCTCGCCTTCGGGATCGCGTTTGCGCTTGACAATCTCATGCCATTTGGAAAGATCGGGTTGCTTGCCTTTATATAAACCAAAGTAGCGCAATACCTGTTCGTCAAATCCTTGATCGTGATAATTGGACGGAACGACATAGATCGTGTCCACGTCCTGCGCAGCGATCACGCATTCCTTTTTGATATTGCAGAACAGCGCAATTTTCTTACGCTCGCCTTCCGGAATGGGCCTGTCCGTACGGCAGAGAAGGATTTGCGGCTGAATTCCGACACTGAGCAGTTCCTTGACAGAATGTTGCGTCGGCTTGGTTTTCAGTTCGCCCGCCGTTGGAATATACGGCAACAACGTCAAATGGATGAAAAGGCTGCGCTCCGGCCCCAATTCGTTGCCGAGCTGTCGGATGGCTTCAAGAAACGGCAAGCTTTCAATATCGCCCACAGTGCCGCCGATTTCGCAAATGCAGAAATCTTCGTCCGTTAAATCCGCCTGAATAAACTCCTTGATGGCGTCGGTGACGTGCGGAATGACCTGAACCGTCGCGCCGAGGTAATCGCCACGACGTTCGCGCGCGATGACCGTGGAATAAATGCGTCCCGTCGTGACGTTGTCGCTTTGGCGCGTGGCTACGCCCGTAAAACGTTCATAGTGGCCAAGATCGAGATCGGTCTCCGCGCCGTCGTCCGTTACATAAACTTCGCCGTGCTGCGTCGGGCTCATCGTGCCAGGATCGACGTTAAGGTAAGGGTCTAATTTGCGAAGCCGGACCTTATAACCGCTTAATTGCAGCAACGACGCGAGAGCCGAAGACGCCAGCCCCTTCCCCAAAGAAGAAACCACACCGCCGGTCACAAATATAAAACGCGTTTTCATAAGAATATTACCTCTTTGACCTAATGTCATTCCCGCGAAAGCGGGAATCCAGCATCGCGCGTCTGCGCGATTATTGACTCATACGGCTCGCCGACGCTCGCCACTGGATCCCCGTTTTCACGGGGATGACACTTTGATAAAATTTGTTTTACCGTTTCGTTCACTTTGATACCGGCACTTCAGGCACAGCAGGCGCCGGAGCAGGCGCTTCAGCAGGCTTGTCCGCACCCTTTTCCCTGGTTGGAGCGACTGGCGCGATGTTTTCCGTAATGCTGCGCTCTTTGTGCGACTGGCTCGCCAGGATGCCGAGGATCAAGCTCGTCGCGATAAAGCATGTAGCCAGAATAGCCGTCGTTCTGGTCAAGAGGTTGGCAGAGCCGCGCGCCGTGAACAGGCCGCCCATGGTACTACCCCCGCCGCCGCCGCCCGTAAGACCGCCACCGTCCTGAGCCGTGCGCTGCATCAGAACAACGCCGATCAAGGCAACGGCCAACAACAAATGAATGACGAGCAAAACGGTTTCCATCAGAATCTCCGGGTTTGAATAACCAAACGCATTCCGCACGGACCTTAACGGAACCGCTGGAAGATGCAACTTTTAGGCTGGAATTGTGTTTTAAGGGATAATTGGGCAAAAAGCCAGCAGTAATACGCCGTATAAATCGAGGTTAACGCCCTATTTTGTATGATTAAATTATGGGCACAACCGGCTCTCAGGGATGGATTTTCCAGAACCTAGGCCACTTGCCCCGCACAACGTTTTGATAACGTGAGCCTAAGGCTGCGCGCACTGCCTGCGTCTTTGGGCCATATTTGGGTTCCATATCCTTAGTATCCAGCTCGCCGACGATCATTTTAAAATGGTGGTCGCAGGCATCGGTAACTTTATCCAAAATCTTTCTAGGATGCTCAGTTTTCATTACGTTCGGCGTTTTTTCACAACGATAAAAAACGGACGTGTCCTGCTTCTCGAGGCACGTATGCGCTTTCGTCTGTCCTTCAACCTGAATGAAATGACGCGCCGGATACGCCGGATCACCCATTCTTATGAGGGCCTTGCCATGAACTGACATGACGGAGACTCCATACGGACCGACATCGCCAGTGCGTTCCGTCCGATCGAATTCGGGATTGCGCACGACTTTTCCGTTTTGATCGAGTGAAACGCCGCAATGAACGCTTTGCACTGTCTCATCAGGAAATACCGTGAAAATTGTGAAATAAGCGGCGCTAAGTTGACCCCAATAGATTTCCGGTTCGCGATCTTGTTTGGAACCGCTTTGGTTCTGGACTATTTCCTTAGCCTGGGTTGTTTCGTTACGAGCAGATGTCGTTACCAACATTAGAGCTGCGGAACAGAACAACGCGGTAAGTTTATGCTTACGAAAAATCATCGCTTAAAATCCTTGTCAAAATTATATAGACGCATGGATCTTAATTATCCGTGGATTACGCAGTCAATGGACGATTTGACGGAATCCGTGAATTAACCATGATTTTTCACGTTAATGCGCCGCTACATCAGCAAGAAAACTTAACACGGCGTCTTGCGCTCCCCATTCGTAAAGGTCGTTGTGGCCCGCTTCGGGGATAAAAACCGCCTTCTTTGGCTCATTGGCGGCCTCGAATAGCCTATGACCCAACTTGAAGGGAACGATGCCGTCTTTTTTGCCGTGGATGAGAAGCAACGGCGCCTTCACGCGGCCAATTTTATAGAGAGAATCGTAGCGGTCCTTCATCATCGTACGTACCGGTAGAAAAGGATAATGCGACGCGCCAGCGTCAGGCAATGACGTGAACGGCGCTTCAAGAATGAGCCCGGCGGCTTTGAACTCTGTCGCCATTTGCGTCGCGACTCCCGTGCCCAAAGACTCCCCGTACAAAACAAGCCTGGATTCCGGCACGCCTTTCTGAATAACGGCCATAATCGCGGCGCGCGCCGCGTTGTAATTGCCTTCCTCTGTCGCACTGCCCTGATTTCCGCCATAACCGGGATAGCCAACCATCAGCAATCCATATCCGGCATCAAGCCATGGCCTGACCTTTGTATTGCGATATCCCGGATGCACGCCGTTGCCTTGCATGAAAACGATTGTCGGCTTTTCCGGCGACGTTGCCGCGCTATACCAGCTCCTAAGCCTCCAGCCTTCCTTGGTTTGCAGGGTGAGCGTTTCCAGTTCCGGCAAACCCCATTCCTCGGGAATAAACGTTCCTCTGCCGGGAAAGTAGGTCAGATTGCGTTGATAGAGATAAGCAAGGACAACTACCGACAGATAAGTCAACAATATCGCGACGATTGTCAATTTCACGTTGTCGGCAGAAAAAGTCATGCGTCGCTGTCCCCAAATTCCACCTGCATCCCGTAAAGCCGCGCGTAGACCCCGCGCTTGGCCAACAGTTCGCTATGCGTCCCTTGTTCGACCACCTTTCCATGCTCCATCACGATAATCACATCGGCATCCACGATTGTCGAAAGACGATGGGCGACGACAATCGTCGTGCGGCCTGCTTGCAACCGCTTCAACGCAGCCTGCACCGCGCGTTCGGATTCGTTATCCAGAGACGACGTAGCCTCGTCCAGCAACAGCAACGGCGCGTTACGCAGCATGGCGCGCGCGATAGCAATGCGCTGCCTTTGGCCGCCTGACAACTTCACGCCATTTTCACCGACGATGGTATCGTACCCTTGCGGCAATAGTTCGATGAAACTGTCGGCGAATGCGTCCTCGGCCGCTCTTTTGATTTCCTCCAGCGAAGCATCGGGTTTTCCATAGGCGATATTCGCCCGGATCGTATCGTCAAATAGAGCAGTCTCCTGACTGACGAGAGCCATGTGATGACGCAAGCTCGCCATCGTCACCCCACGCACGTCCTCGCCGCCAATGGTGATGCGCCCCGACGTAACGTCATAAAATCTTGGTATGAGGTTAATGATAGTTGACTTGCCCGCGCCGGAAGGACCGACGATCGCCACAGTCTTGCCGTGCGGCACGGTGATGCTGACGTGATCGAGCGCGCGCGTACCGTCGATATAGTTGAAAACAACGTCTTCGATGCCCACCGTGAAATCTTTCACAGCCAAAATTTTGGCGTTCGGGGCATCGACGATCTGGGGCTTGGTGTCCAGCACCTGAAACACGCGCTCCGCCGCGGCGAGGCCCGATTGAAGCTGGCCATTCACCTTGGCCGTGCGTTTCATGGGATCGTAGGCGAGTATGAACGCCGTGATGAACGAAAACAACGCGCCCGGCGTCGTCATTCCCTGTTCCACCTGCCAGTTGCCGTAGAGAATGACGGTGATGATCGCCAGGCCGCTTAATATTTCCGCCATCGGGTTCGCCAGCGCGCTGGCGCGGAAACCCTTCAAGGCCAGCTTGTAAACGTCTTCCGTCACGCCCTTGATACGGTCGTGCTCCAGCTTTTCCATACCGTAGGCTTTGACATGCCTCATCCCCTGAAAAATCTGGGTCAGCAGCGACGCGAACGCGCCAATAGATTCCTGCGTCTTCATCGAATAGCGGCGCATGTGTTTGCCGATCTTCATCACAAAAAGAGCCGACAGCGGGAACACGAAAAACGCCGCTATGGACAATTTCCAGTCCTGATAAAACATCACGCCGATCAGGAACGCGAGCGTCAATCCGCCCTTGAACGAACTGGTCATGCATTCGCCGACGGCTTGCCGCATGACGGCCACGTCGTTCGTGAACCGCGTCAGCAAAGTGCCCGACGCGTTGGCATGAAAAAAAGCCAAATCGGCCTGCAGCAAATGGCGGTGCATTTCCTGTTGAACGTCGGTCACGATCCGTTGACCGATCGTGTTCATGATGACGGTGTGGAAATACGTCGCGATGCCGCGCAACGTGAAAATGCCCAATACAGCTCCGCCAAGCCCCATGATGTAGGCGTCGCTGCGACCCTTGCCGAGCTGGTTGACGATTGGCTCGATTGCCTTGGCCAAAGCCCCGGTCGTCGCCGCCCCGATGCCCATAAAGAGGAAAGCAAGGATAAACCGCGCCATATGCGGCCGCATGTACCCCGTGAACAGCCGCTTGATCAGGGCATAGGATGACTTGGGCTTGCCGGATTGAGAGGCCAATGTCAGGTGAGAAACAGGCGTAGCCGCCTTTAAGCTTGCATCGTTCGATTTTGACAAATTAGCTACCAGCTTATTCAAAGTTGGGCATTACAGGCCCGGGATAATCCTTCCTTTAGGATATTTCACGGTAAAGGCCAAATCAAAGACCTTTTCCTCCTGCGGCTGGTAATCGGCCTCCCATTGAATCACGCCTTGACGGTCTTCGGTATCTTTAACGAATCCCTTGGTCGTTGCCCCCTCCTGCAACTCGACCTTGATGTCAGGATTGCGTGAAACAGGGTATTGGTCCAGAACCACGATTTTTATCGGATTCTTATGTAAATTCATAACCTTAGAACGATAGGCGCGCTCTAAAGACACGTCACCAATCATGACGAGAGCCGGGTTAACCTCCTTATGGCTGGTCTTCTGGAACGTTACCTTGACCCTGTCATCGACGCCAAAAGACAACGAATCTTTCTCTCCCGGACGCAACATCTTCATGGCCGCGTTGCCCATGAAAGCCCCATCGCGGTATTTAGCCATCATGCCCGGCACTAAAGGATATTTCTCGCCGTTTACTATATTGGCAAAAAGGTAAGCCTGAGCACTTTTTCGCGGCGTCGTCTTGACCAGCAACGACGCCTTCATCGTCTGGTCGGCAATAAAAAATTTGGACGGTTCATTCACGGACTTAAGGTCAACTCGGCCCGGCACGCGGAATTCCGTCGACAAGCCGTTTTCGGCAACTTCGGCGGCCATTGGCGCGGAAGCGACAGGCTCTTGAACAGGCTCCGACAAGGTTTCGCCTTCCTGACTCGCATCCATCATAGCGCCAAAGTTCTGCATGCTTACGCCGGCTTTTTGTTTCATTCCCCCGATCATAGTAGCCTGCCTGCGCGCTTCGTCCTGGCTCTGGATGTACCATTCGCTCAAACGGGGCATTTCCGTGCCGAAGTCAGGCCGCGCCGTAGAGAAGACCATTTCGACGTCTTTCCAGTCTTCGCCTGTGTTCTGTCCTATTTGCCCGTATTGCTCCAGCTTGATTTCGCCTTTCTCAGTGCTGAGCCGCGCATCGTATAAAGGTTGCCAGAACACGCCGTCGGTTTGGTAGGTCAGCGTGAAATCCAATTCCGTTTCCTGCGAGGCTTCGACATGGATGATGACGTCGCGGCGTTCGCGTTGCGACGTTTTTATCTGTTGATATTCCTTTTCAAGACGATCAATTTCTTCTTGAACTTTTCTTTTGGCGATTTCCTTTGTCACCATGTCTTTTTGTGTTTCCGCCATGTTGGCCTGGACAACGCCGAACGCCTGTCCCCATTTTTCCGGAGGCAATGAAGACGTTTTATCTTTTTCCGCAACGGCGTCCTTATCGGCCATCCGTTCGATGAACGCGGCCTTGACCTGCAAAGCCTTCAGGTCCGCATCGATCATAGCCATTTCATCGCGCCTGGCCTGGAGAACCTTCGCCCGCTCCTGCTCAGCCGCAGCGGCAAGTTCAGCCAGATAGACGCGTTTAACCTCCACCGACCCGATCTTTACGGGAGCTTTGCCTTTCCCCTGAACGCGCAGCGAGCTTTCAACAAAACCTGCAGGCATATTGCCGACGATTATAGTTTGCGCTCCCGGAGGCAGACTGGCTTTTCCGGCGCGCGTAATCGCCGCGAGGCGCGGATAAGCCGTGACGGCGACGACTTTGCTGGTGGCATGAATTTCTGCCGCGTTTGCAGGAGCAGAAGTGAGAGCCAACGAGTACAGGATAACAATAAGCGCCCGCAAAGACGAAGACATGTCCGAAACCCCATAATCTGGTAGGTATTTTTAAAGAAACTAGTCCTGCACGTGATGCGCAATGCGTTCAATCTCTTTTTGGACTATTTTTTCAACGATTCCTGGCAGATGTGCGTCCAGCCACTCGCGCAACAGTGGTTTCATAAGCTCCATAACCATGTCTTCCAAGGTACGGCCTCCATTGCCGAGAGGTGTCGTGGGAACGGCAGCAGCCATACGCTCGATGTTAACCGTGCTTGCAAGCGTAGCAAGTGAAGCCATGGCCGATTTCGCCGCTTTTTCAGATATAAGGCTGTCAGGCTCAACGGGCTTATCCGCGACCTGTTCGACGGGGGTCTCTTTGGGTGGGGGAGGCTCTGGCGACGGTTCTTTGGCAGCCAGATCGACCACCGAACCATCTTCCAGTACCATTTGAGTTAGTTCCAGAACGTCATCAGATGGTGGCACTGGCGCAGCAGGCTCTTCAACAGGCGGGGCCTCGGCAGGTGCTGCTGCAGGATCCTTCTCGTCCGCAATTATCCTGCGGATCGAAGCAAGGATTTCCTCCATTGTCGGTTCGTTTGAGTTCTTGCCGTCGTCGGCCATGGATCGAATCGTGAGGTGTGGTGACTGCGGGCGAGTTTATCCGGTTGTTAAGGGTTTGCAAGCTGTAAGAAGCCCTAACGTCCCATTTTACCTACACCTTGTGATATTCCCGATACCACGCGACGAATCGCGGAATGCCTTCACGGATTGTCGTCAACGGCTTGTAGCCGAAATCGCGCACGCTGTCGGCGATGTCGGCAAACGTTTCGGGCACGTCACCAAGTTGCATCGGTTGAAAATCATAGATGGCTTTCTTGCCCAATGAAGATTCTATCAGACCGATGTAATCCATCAACTCTTCGCCGTGCGAGTTGCCGAGATTATAGACTTTGGCGGGGGGCTGTTCGATGCCTTTGTCCTCGGGAATGTGATCCAACACGCCCAGCACGCCCGACACTATGTCATCAATGTAAGTAAAGTCGCGGCGCATCTTGCCGTGATTGAACACAGGGATCGGCTCGCCTTTCATGATTTTACTCGTGAAGATATAGGCCGCCATGTCCGGTCTGCCCCACGGGCCATAGACCGTAAAGAAACGCAAACCCGTTGACGGCAAACGGTAGAGGTGCGCGTAGGTCCAGGCCATCAATTCGTCGGTCTTTTTGGTTGCGGCATATAGCGAAATGGGCCTTTCGACAGGGTCTTCGACAGCGAACGGAATTTTCGTGTTGCCGCCGTATACGGACGATGAGCTGGCATAAACGAAGTGCTTGAGCTGCGGCAATTTCCGAGCCGCTTCCATCATCACGACCTGTCCCATAACATTCGTCTGAACATAGGCATAAGGATTGATCAGCGAATAGCGAACGCCCGCCTGCGCGGCCAGATGAACGATGTGCGTGATGTCTTGATTTTTCGCCACGACGTCAAACATCGCCTCTTTGTCGGCGATGTCGATTTTGTGAATCTGGAAGCCCTTTTGCGGTTGCAACCGCGCCAACCGCGCTTCCTTAAGTGTTACATCGTAATAATCGTTCATGTTGTCGATGCCGACGACTTCAACGCCGCGCGACAGCAAGACGTTCGAAACGCTCGACCCGATAAACCCCGCCGCGCCGGTGACCAAGACTTTCATGTGAATCTTTCCATTGCTTTCTAATGCTTATTTAATTTGTCATTCCCGCGAAAGCGGGAATCCAGCGGCCCGCGTCCGCGGGCCATGTTAGGCAACAATAATAAACGCCAGAGCATACATCAATCGTTATTGCCTTATATGCTCGCTATCGCTCGCGCTGGATCCCCGCTTTCGCGGGGATGACGCTAAAGACTCCAATACCTAACGCCTTTGGGCATCGAGGCCGGATCGAGAACCGATTTTACGTCCACGAAATAGCCTTCCGGCTTCACGAACGCGTAAAAGCTCTTGATGTCGATTAGAGACATAAAAGATAAAGGCTTTAGATACAAGCCGCCAAGAATTATATATATTAAGGTTCCCGTCGTGCGGCTTGTGGCTTACATGCCAAAGGAGGGTTTGGCCTATCGCAAACGTTTGGCTTGCGGATTCTAAAACAAGAGCGTTTGTTTCCGCCCGTTTGTTTCAAAACTTCATATTTTTCCGGTAAAAGCGCCCCACTAAGCGCATTATCTTCTTCGCATGGTAAAACATTCGGAGAAACTCTCCCCGTTGTTTTGTCTTGTTCTAGAGCCGTTTGCGGCATTTGAAGAAAATCAGGTACAGGGGCTTTTTGTAAAGAAATCTCTATTTTTGGCTCGTTCTCGCCGTTAAGCCATTTGTCAAACTTTTCTATTGGCTTTTTGAATACGATCGAAAAGAACGGGCTTGCCACCAAACCAGCCAGAAAATATATCGCGCCAGCTTGTATGTTAGTGCGAAAACTGGACTTTCTGTTTAATTCCGGATCGGTGTTCTTGGCTATAAGAGCTAACGTTCTATCCCTATCTTTTTCTTCTGCCAGCTGTCGAGCTTTTGCGTCTGAAAGCGAAATTTTGCGTACTCTTGCAATAAAATCCTCAATTTTATTTTCATCCTTAAGAATATCCCGTGCCTCTTCGTATTCAATTTCACCTTTTTCAATTCGGTTTAAAAAAACGTTAAATGCGCGCAATGCAGCCGTGTCGTATTTCCTCTTCCCTTTGCGAAAGACAGAAACAGAATTCAGGACAATATCATCGGGCAATTCTTTAAATTGCATAATATGTTATATGAAAAAATGTAACTATAGGAACGAAAAACTTATCTTAAACCCAAATCTTTAAGTGGCACGTTCATAATTTTAATTAGCAATTTATCTTCGCCTTCAAGCTGTCGATGTGCACGTATCTCCGCATAAATATCCAAAACCTCTGATGAAACACTATCGGCCCGCTGATGACAGACGACCTCCTTCTCGGTATCAGAAAGAGTCTTTTCATTGTTTTTAGTTTTTGCTGGCATAGCTCCATCTCCGGCATTTGGCGGGAGGATCCCCTCTAGGGAATAATGATGACTATGCTTTAATATCATTTTTCGGCTATCCCTGTAAAATATTTACGCCTTAACAACTTTAAAGAGAAACATAATGGAACGAAGTTTATAACACATTAAAATATAAGGTTAATTTCCTTTTAATTCAATTTTCATGTTCATGAAGCCTTTGATTTTCCTATGCTGCTCATAAGGCAAGCACTTTCAAGCGTACTAATCCTTAAGCGAAGATTACCCATTTAACCACTCCCCCTCGCGGGCTGGAGGGTTGTTTCCTACAAACTCCAATACCTAACGCCTTTGGGCATCGAGGCCGGATCGAGAACCGATTTTACG
>CAZVCG010000031.1:0-23421 GCA_964626265.1 uncultured Rhodospirillaceae bacterium
GCATCTGACTACGGATCAGAAGGTTAGGAGTTCGAATCTCTTCGGGCGCGCCATTGTTTGTTTCCCTGATATATAAGGGCCAAGAATTCCCCAAAAAGTACCTAATCCGCCATGATTTAGTCGCGATTCGGGGACTAAATTCGCTTGGGGCGCCAGTCAGGTGCGCGGCTTTGGATCCGGAGGTCGGTTATGAAAAGAATTGCGGCACTTGTAGTTGTGGCCGTTTTGCTCGCGCCTTTAGCGGCAAGTCCGGCCTTGGCCAAAAGAGGGCACGGAGGCGACCGTCACCACGGCTATTATTACAGCGGTCATCAAGGCCGTTGGCATCACGGCTGGCACGGCAACCGTCACGGCTGGTGGTGGGTGGTGGGGCCATCGTGGACTTATTACCCATATTATCCGGCGTATCACCATCCAAGGGTTTATTACCCGGCTCCGGCGTATCGTCCGGTTTATCAACCGGTATATGTTGCGCCGCCGGCGGGGGCGGTCTTTAGCTTCAATTTCAGGTAATTGCCTGGACGCACACGCGTAAGCGCAAAAGACAAGGCGGGTTCATTCCCGCCTTGTGATTTTTTGCGCTTGCTTTTAGCGTGGCGCGATGAAGCGCAAGAGACGCTCACAGCATGGAAAGCGTAAGCAGCATGGGTTGCTGATGATCCTCGTCGCCGTGTTTTTGGCGGCGGTGTGGTTTGCTGCGACAGTTCCTGCCAAGTCACCCAGACGCGTGTGGTCGACAGTTGTAAGGAATGTCGAAACGGCGTTGCCGGAAACGATTTCATTGCCTGTGCCGGAAGCAGCTTCCACCTCGCCTACAAATGCAACACCTGTTGAGCCTTTGCCGAAACCTGACGACGGTCAACAAGTCGTAGCGGGCGTTGCTTCCCACGCATTCAAGCGGCCGGAGCCGCGGCCTATGCCGCGTTCGCAAGACGGCAAGCCGCGTATCGCCATCGTGATCGACGATATGGGGTTGAGCAACGCTGCATCGGAAAAGGCCATAGCTTTGCCAGCGCCCGTGACGCTGTCGTTTTTGCCTTATGGTGCGAAGCTCGAGGAATTGACTGAAAAAGCGCGCGCATCGGGGCATGAAGTCATGTTGCATCTGCCCATGGAGCCTTTGGGGCATGAAAAGCCGGGTAATGGGGCGTTATTGATTTCGCAAACAACCGACGACATGCGCGAAAAGCTTGAGAGGGCGTTGAACAGTTTTTCTGGTTACGAAGGCGTGAACAACCATATGGGCAGCAAGTTCACTGCCGACCGCGCCAGCATGGAGCGGGTGATGGAAGTGCTGAAAGACCGGAATCTGTTCTTTCTGGATTCCTATACAAGCTCACGATCGGTCGGCGCAGAAGTCGCGCAGGGTATGGGCGTGCCGACCGAAATCCGCGACGTATTTTTGGACGATACCGCTTCGCTGGCGGCGATCAACGCGCAACTGGCCGAAACGGAGCGCGTGGCGCGCCGCAAAGGTTATGCGATAGCGATAGGTCACCCGAACGCGGCGACGCTTACGGCATTGAAATTATGGCTGCCCGAAGCCGAGCGCATGGGTTTTGAAATCGTGCCGGTGAAGGAGCTGGTGAGATAGAGTCTTCAGGAAGGCCCTGAGCTTAACGGCATCGTGATTTCTATGGCCGCGGGTCTAGGGATTACTGCCGGCGGGGCGGGATAATAGGCTTTCTCGCGCGTTCTCATCCAATGCTTGAGATCGCTGACTCGTACCAGCATGTGATAGCGCGCTTCCGTAAACTCGTCGAAGATGTTGCTCTTTTCGGGGCCGTTCGGGTTGTCATGGATGTATTCCAACGAATAGCGTTTATGCAAAACGGCCTCGTCTTCGCGCTCGCATTGAAAAGCGCTTCGCCGTCTGTGTCCGCCGCCGCCTGTGCCCGACACGATATCTTCGTTATCATCAAGAACGACGCGATAGCCGAGCTGGGCGGCAACCAATGCGCCATCAGGGCCGTCTTCCGCCGCTCTAAGGCTAAAGTGCCGCACAAGGTTTCCGGTGAGAGGGTCTTCCTTGTCGGCTACGATGACAAACATCTTGGCCTCGTATTTTGAGGCTTCTTCGCAAGCCATATCGGCCAGCGCGCGGCCGCCGAAAGGGTCAAGAATGTCGCCGTCAATAATCGGAATCCAGCAGGGATCAGCCCCTTTGCAGCCTTCAAACCAGATGAAGTCCGGATTTTTTAGCGCGTCGCGGGCTTTTTGCTTGTCCTGATCCACGAATTGTTTTCCGTAGGCGATGACGTTGTCGAATCCATAATCATTAAGAGTTCTTAACGACAGAAGCGCTTGCGTTTTGTCGTCCATAGAGAAGAGGCGGCCCAAGGCGCTGGAAAGCGCGTCATAGGCTCCCTTTTCTTCTTCCGTGGAGCCGTTGAGGCCAAGGTCGAGCTGACTGACGTATTTCAGGTAATCCGGCTTGGGGATATGTCGTCCCAAGATGTCCTGCAGAAAATCGAGCACAAGATCTCCGCCGCATTTGTTGACGTCGAAATAATGGAAAACGTTGGACGGCAGAGAGCCGTTCGCTTTCAGCAGTTGTTCGTTTTCGCAATGGTGATGATCGCAAATAACAACCCAGTCGTAGGCTTTGGCGAGTTCCTCGATCTTTGCGCAAGGGAAGGAATAATCGGCTATGATCAAGCCGCGCGGGTTCTTTGCGGTGTCGATGATCTCTTTCAACTTCTCCTGAGGCGCCGGGCGGATGAACTCAAAGCTTCGGATGTTCTTCGGCTCATTGTTTTCGAGCTCGCCGCATCCCAAATGCTCATTGATAAGCGCGCGGCAGGCGTAACCGTCGATGCAATGATCGTGGATCACATCTACGTCAGTGACGGGCCAATGGAAATGTGCGTTCTTTCCCTGGCACGAGAGGGTGCGGATGAAAGGGGCGGGACGATATTGATAGGAGCCCATAGAGTGGCACCATTCGCCTATAAAAAAATTGACGACCTTGGGCCGTCGCGGGGAAGCTAGATCGACTCGCCGTTAACTATCAAGCACTAAATAATGGCCACGAATATTGTGGTTATTTATTAAAGGGTTGTTTTTCCGGTGCTTTGTTTGCTGTCAATTACTTTATTTCTACGGTTCAGGTTGCTGCGTGGGGGCTAACCTCGCCCATGGCCTGCCTAAGGTGGGCAACGACGCTGTACCACAGTGCGCTTGATTCTTTATCGCCTGTGCGTTGCGCGGCGGCGGCTTCGCCGGCTGCGCGCGTAAGAGCTAAGCGGCCATAACGGCCAGCCAGTAAATTAGCCAGCGCCCAAGTCTCGTTGAGGTTATCGGTATTTGCAGTCATTTCAAATCCACCGTTTCTTAAAATGTATTGCTCGTCCATTAACCACTGAACGTGGCGTTATGGCGGCAGAATACGGCCAATCATTTGATATTGAGTTAACGGCGCAGTGCTTTTGAGGTTACTGATGCTTGAATTCGTTCTTCTGGCTGATGAGGGCATCGATCTCAGGCATCCCGGCGACCCAGCTTTCGAAGATGCGGGCGTAAGCCGCGCAAATCCGCACCACCCACATCTGATGAACAGGCAGATCACGCTCGCCGATGGCGGTGGTGAACTGTTTGTCGATGGGTAGACGGGCAACGTCTTGTCGCGCCTCGGCCAGAAGGTTGGCTTTTTCGAGGAAATCGGTGGGCGACATGATGTGCTTTTCCACGATGTTCGAAGCCAAAAGGCCAATTTCGTCCGGCGAAAGTTTCAAAAGATGCGCCGGATGGTCGATGGGGAGCGCAAGGCGCCGAGCGGCCTCATGGTTGGCGCGGTCGATCAGATCCGACGAGTCGAACGACGCCGGAACCGAATAGGTCATCGTCAAGTATGAAATGCATTCGTGGCCGTTGGCGAAACCGCCGATGGCCAGCAGGTCGCCCATGACTCGCGCGACACGGGTCGAACCCGTAGCTTGCGCGACGAACAACGTGGCTTCAGTATCAAGCCGCGCACGATGATGATAAAGACCGTAAAGCTCGGCCAGTGGCGAGGGAAGGTCGGTCTTGGCGGCGAGAAAATCGCGTCCAACGAGCGTATCCGTCTCGCGGTGATTGCGGCGGAAGTGGTCGATTTCGGCGGCAGTGAGCGGCAGGCCGATGCCGTTGGACGTGAAGTCCTCCATGGGATGGCCGCAAAGATTGGTCACGATGTGCCAGTCATCCGGGGATTCAGCGGGATTTTTTACGTCCGGCCCCATGTAGCGATCGGCAAGACGGACGTCCGTCACAGAGAGACGCTTGTGTGACTTGTTTTTTGTTCGGAAAAGCCATGCGATAATTTTCTGATCGGATGTTAGCGTTGGCACAGGTTCATCCGTATTAGCCGGATGGGGAAGGCTGTAGACGCCAGTCGTGTCGATCAAATTCGTTTGCAAAGTGGCCAATTGATCCTCGCCGGGTTGGAATAATCAGAAAACGATTACGGACGTGATAGGAAGAAATCGGACCTATAACCTGCCTCAATTTTGCCCCGATTGAACGCAACCAAGACAGGCTTTCTAACTTATCCACAATCTCCCAAGCGTTACTGGTAAAACTTTCAACCGATATTCGCCACTTGGGAATTATGGACAACTCAACAACTTACATTGCGTTTGTACCACAACCGATTATTTTCATTAAGGAGAAATTTACTAAAATGAATCGAAATTAAGAGAACGATTCGTGATTGCCAGAGTCTGTGATTCAGCCGCAACACATCGTTTCATGAAAGCAATTGTAGCGGCCAGCCTTTCTCTTTCACATGGAAAGTAGGGCTATTGGATTCATTTCAATCACTTATTTCATTATGAAAGCGTAATGGAAGGGTGCGCAAAGATGACAAAAAAGAAAGGCGGCGAAAATTTCGCCGCCCTCTCCATTATTCGTACTAGATGTTGTGTCCGGTTAAGGATTATTCACTGTCCTTAGCCGCCGCTTTCTTTACACGGGGCTTTTTCTCTTTTTTGGCTTCAGACTTTTCTTCGGTTGCTGCTTCGGCTGTGGCCTTAGCTTTCTTGCTCTTGGTTTTCTTTTCTTCAGCGGGTTCCGCTCCAATGGCTTCGACTGAGGCCTTTTCAGAGGCGGCTTCGGCTACCTTGGCTGCGGCCTTCGCGGCTGCTGCGCTTTTTTCAGCCTGGACGACGGCTTCTTCCGGAGAACGGGCGACGTTGATCGTGACCTTTACCGTCACATCGGGGTGCAGCTTGACCTTAACGGGGTACAGTCCGAGAGCCTTGATAGGCGTGTCGATTTGCACCATCGAACGCTCGATGTGCTCGCCCGCGTCTTTGGCGGCTTCGGCGACGTCGCGCGAAGTGACCGATCCGTAAAGCTGGCCGGTTTCGCTGGCCTGACGAATAACGATGAATTTCATGCCGTCGAGCTTTTTGCCCATTTTTTCTGCTTGTTCACGCATCGAGGCGTTCTTGGCTTCGAGTTCCGCGCGTTGCTTTTCGAACAACTCGAGATTGGCTTTGGTCGCGCGCAAGGCTTTTTTTTGCGGCAACAGGTAATTCCGGGCATAGCCGGGCTTGACCTTGACGACCGCGCCCATCGAACCCAATCGTTCAATGCGTTCCAATAAAATCACCTCAATCATATTACTCTCCTTTGTTATGTGAACGTTGTGGCAAACGCGCCATGCGTTGCCGGAAGCGTAAGCCCTGTTCGAGCGATCCGATCAGCACGACAAGAAGGGCTAAACCGGAAAAGAACGTCAGAGCGATGTAGAACACGATTAAAAACGCCAGCGACGCGCGAGTCGTGGCGGCAAGCGCATGAATGACCGCAAGGCCGACGAAAAAGAACGGGACGCACGTCATCGCGAAGATGTTGACGCCCAGGTAGTCGAAGGGCGCGGGAGCCAGAAAACCGGCCGCGCCCGTCGCGCCCGCGATCAGAACAAGCCAATTCGGAATGACGATATTCCGCCAACTGAAAGCGTCGCGCAAATTCCACTTTTGTTGTCTCAGCGTCGATTGCGCGGCGACGAGGCTGATGAGGATCAGGAATATCCAGCTACAGCCGATGAGCGCAGGAAGAATGCGCGGCAGCACGTCGAGCGCAGCTTTGATGCCTTCGAGGGCTTCAGCGTCCAAATTTTCCGAGAGCGGGCCGAAGGCCGTTTGCAAGATTTGCGCTGTTTGGCCAAGCAATCCGCCTTCCTGTCCCGCCATAAGAGCCGCCAAACCGATGAACGCGAGACAAGGGTAAAGCGTGACGGCAGTGATGAGATAGCCTTCCGGGTACCAGTAAATCTTGCCGTCAACGCCCTTGCGGTTACGCAGGGCCATGAGGCAAAAAAGCGCGACCGGCAACGCGACGGCGATGGCGAACACGCCGACGAGATAGGGATTGGGGTTGAGCGCATAGACACCTCCGACGCCGACCATAGTCCCGAGCAAAGCCGGGGCGGCTCCCGCGCCTAGGCCTGCTACGAACAAAGGCAATGGGCTGAAGTAAGCAAGAAAGACAAGCATCGTTTCCGCGTTCGCGAAGGCGTAGGCGAAAGCGGCCGCGCTTATGCCTCCGGCGAGCACGGCTCCCAGCCATCCCAAAGTTCCGCGTGATGATGTCGGCGTCATATTTGTCTTCCTTCTGTCAGTCCCGCTTTCGTTGGGACATTAGCAGTCCAATTCTTTGAACCGCAAAAGTCTGTATGCGCGGGGATAGAACCCCACGCTACCGTTACCGTATTATACGCCAGCCTTATCGTTGACGTATGGCAACAGCGCTAAAAAGCGCGCGCGTTTTATGGCTTGTTGCAATAGACGTTGTTTTTTTGCGCTGACGCCCGTGATGCGCGAGGGCACGATCTTGCCGCGTTCGGAAATGAATCGCGTTAACATGCGCACATCCTTGTAATCGATGGTTTGGGCATTCGGGCCGCTGAACGGGCACGACTTGCGGCGGCCAAAGAAACGGCCTCCGCCCAAACCGCCGCCGCTGCGGCGCGCTGCGCCGCCGCGTTCGCCCGATGATGAAGAAGCGGAAGAACCTTGCGATGATTGATTTCTCATGAGTAGACTCCTTCTTCGCTGGATGCGGATTCACGGCGTGTGGCGCGATGAGGGCGGTCGCGGCCGCGTTCGCCCGAAGCTCCTTCGTCGCGATCTTCGCGCCGGAGCATGACCGACGGGCCATCTTCAAGCTTTTCAACCTTAACGGTCAGGAAGCGTAAAACGTCTTCGTGAAGGCGCATGTTGCGTTCCATCTCGGCGATGGCCGCAGGCGGCGCATCGAGATTGAAAAGCACATAATGGCCCTTCTTGTTCTTGTTGATGCGATAGGCGAGGTTGCGCAGGCCCCATTGCTCGGTCTTCGTGACCTTGCCGCCGTCATTGACGACGATGTCGGCGAAAGTTTGCGCGATGGTTTCGACCTGGTTGGCCGGAATGTCCTGACGGACGATAAAGACGCACTCGTAGAGTGGCATATGTTCTCTCCCTAAGGGTTTAAGCGACCGGAAGTTGGCTAGGGCTCATCCTTAGGCATCAACCGCTCCGGTCAAGCCGGAACCTCAAGAGTCCGGCAAGGAGCTATGTATGGCGGGGTCTATAGCTCGAAAGGCGGGGGAGGGCAAGAGCGATAAGCAGGTTTTATGAGCTTGATCCGCGAAGGTGAAACCCTGTTCCAAGCCTGTTTTCACCTGATCTTTGCCTGTTATTCCCTGTTAATCGCCTGTTTTTACCTGTTATCTGAAAAATTCTTTTTCCGCACCCGTTAACCCTAATGTTCAAAACGCCCAAAACCTCGCGCACTGCTTGCACCGCGCAGCAATCCTTTAAGCCGGTGATTTATACCACGCTAAACTGTCAAGTGTCAAGGAAAATATTCCTAACGCGATGTTATAAGGTAACACTTAGGGCATTATTTTGATGAGTGTTAATGGTCGTTGCCCGTGGCCTTTGGCGGGCGTATTGTCCCCGCTTATTACCGTAATCCCCTCATATCTATGGGAGCTTGGTCATGGTGCAAGATCGTTGGGTTTATGCATTCGGTAACGGCAAGGCGGATGGTAAGGCGGAAATGCGCAATTTGCTGGGGGGGAAGGGGGCAGGGCTGGCCGAGATGTGCAACCTGGGGCTGCCGGTGCCGCCGGGTTTCACGATCACCACGGAAGTCTGCACCTATTTCTATGCCAACGACAAAAAATATCCCGATACGTTAAATCAGCAAGTCAACGACGCGCTGGCGCAGGTCGAGAAAAGCGTCGGCATGAAGTTCGGCGACGTGGACAATCCTTTGCTGGTTTCCGTGCGTTCCGGCGCACGCGCGTCGATGCCGGGGATGATGGACACGATCCTCAACCTCGGCCTGAACAAGCAGACGGTAGAAGGCCTCGCCAAAAAAGCGGGTGACCAGCGTTTCGCCTATGACAGCTATCGCCGATTTATCCAGATGTACAGCTCGGTCGTGCTAGGCGTTTCGATGCACAAGTTCGAAGACGTTCTGGACGACGTGAAGCGTGCGCGAGATTATCGGCTCGATACTGATTTGAAAGCGGCGGACTGGAAAGAAGTCATCGACGGGTATTTGCAAGTCGTGGAAAAAGCGCTCGGCAAGCCGTTTCCGCAGGACGTTAACGAACAACTTTGGGGCGCCATCGGCGCGGTGTTCGGTTCATGGATGAACCAGCGAGCGATCACCTATCGCAAGTTGAACGACATTCCGTCCGATTGGGGCACGGCGGTGAACGTTCAGGCGATGGTGTTCGGCAATATGGGCAATGATTGCTGCACCGGCGTGGCGTTCACGCGCAACCCTTCGACGGGCGAGAACGCGTTTTACGGCGAATACCTTGTTAACGCGCAGGGCGAAGATGTTGTTGCGGGTATCCGCACGCCGCAACACCTCACCATCAAGGGCAAGACCGAAAACGCTTCGAAACTTCCGGCGATGGAAGAGGTGATGCCGGATGTGTTCAAGCAATTGAACGACGTGCGGCTGAAACTCGAAAAACATTATCGCGACATGCAGGACATCGAGTTCACCGTGCAGCAGGGCAAGCTTTATATGCTGCAAACGCGCACGGGCAAGCGCACGGCCCCTGCTGCTCTGAAAATCGCCGTCGATCTGGTGAAAGAGGGCGTGATTACGAAACAGGACGCCATCAAGCGGCTCGACCCCGCCGCGCTCGATCAATTACTGCACCCGATGCTCGATCCGAAGGCCAAGCGGCAAGTGATCGCCAAGGGCTTGCCCGCGTCGCCTGGCGCGGCTTCGGGCGAGGTGGTGTTCAGCGCCGATGAGGCGGAAGCTTTGGCGAACAAGGGGCGCAAGGTCATTCTGTGCCGCATCGAAACCAGCCCCGAAGACATTCACGGGATGCACGCGGCCAAGGGCATTCTCACCAGCCGCGGCGGCATGACGAGTCACGCTGCAGTCGTCGCGCGGGGCATGGGCCGCGCGTGCGTGGCTGGCGCGGGCGAGATCGTGATCGATTACAAGAACAAGCAGATGACTGCGCGGGGCCTGACCGTGAAGGCTGGCGATGTCGTCACCATCGATGGTTCCACCGGCGAAGTGATGCTGGGCGAAGTGCCGACGATTCAACCGGAGCTTTCCGGCGACTTCGGGAAAGTGATGGAATGGGCCGACAGCATGCGCAAATTGCGCGTGCGCACGAACGCCGAAACGCCGCTCGACACGCGCACGGCGATCAAGTTCGGCGCGGAGGGCATCGGGCTGTGCCGCACGGAACATATGTTCTTTGACAACACGCGCATCATCGCGGTGCGCGAGATGATCGTGGCCGAGAATGAAGCTGGCCGCCGCGCGGCTCTGGCCAAACTCGAGCCGATGCAAAAGCAGGACTTCGTGGAACTATTCACGATCATGGAAGGCTTGCCGGTGACGATCCGCTTGCTCGATCCGCCGTTGCATGAGTTTTTGCCGAAGACCGACGCCGAAATGCAGGCCGTAGCCAAGGCCGCCGGAACGACGGTGGACAAGATCGAACGGCGCGCGCTGCAATTGCATGAATCGAATCCGATGCTGGGGCATCGCGGTTGCCGCCTCGGCATCACGTATCCCGAAATTTATGAAATGCAGGCGAAGGCGATTTTCGGCGCGGTGGCGGATCTTGTGAAGCAAGGCAAGAAGGTGTTGCCGGAGGTGATGATCCCGCTGGTCGCCACGCGCAAGGAGTTTGAAGTGCTCAAGGACATGGTTGACCGCGTGGCCGAGCAGACCAAAGCCGCGACGGGCGCCAAGTTCGACTATCTCGTCGGCACAATGATCGAGCTGCCGCGCGCGGCGTTACAGGCGGGCGAGATCGCCAAAGGCGCCGAGTTCTTCAGCTTCGGCACGAACGATTTGACGCAAACGACGTTCGGCCTAAGCCGCGACGATGCGGGCAACTTTTTGCCGGACTACATCGGCAAGGGCGTGCTGGATCAAGACCCGTTCGTGACGTTGGATCAAGACGGCGTTGGGGAACTCGTGAAAATCGCGTGCGAACGCGGCAAGGCGACGCGCCCCGGCATCAAGCTTGGCATTTGCGGCGAACACGGCGGCGATCCGGCTTCGGTCAAGTTCTGCCACCGCGCGGGGCTGACGTATGTTTCATGCTCGCCTTACCGTGTGCCGATCGCGCGCCTTGCGGCGGCGCAGGCGGCCATCGAAGATGACAAGGACGCGATGGCGCGGACTGAGGCGGCATGAGCCAAAGGGGGATCTGAAATGAAAAAATTGGTTTTGATCGCAATAATTGCCGCTGCGGTGATATCGGGTGGCGTTGGAGGCGCTTTGGCGCAGAATCCTAACATGGTATCGGGCCGCACAAGCGACGATGACGCGGCTGAGGACGCTATTATAGGCCGGATGCATGAAGATGAGGGAGTGAACACAGCGCTGCCCACATGCGATTTTTCGAACCTTGTCGGGCAGCAAAGAAGCTCTATAAATCTCACTATGTTCGGTAAACGTCCTGTGCGCTTCCTGCATCGTGGCGATTCAGTAACCCTGGAATACTCGCCGGACCGCGTGAACATTCATTTGGATTCCAATGATCGCGTTGCGCAGGTTACGTGCGGGTAATGCGTTGGAACTTTTCTAGATATTAGTGGAGAAACGCATTATTACGCCACACGAATATTTTGAATTGAGCGACGGGCCGGATTTTTCGGCGTGCCTTAACCCGCTGATGCGTTTTGAGAAGAGCGCTGGCGGGTGGCAGGTAACGGAGGGTGGCGAAACGTTTTTCGTGTCTGATGAGGAACTGAACGGCTTCGCCTATCACGGTTATTTCGTGGATACGAATTTCGATCCCCATATTTCGTATCGTTTTATCCTGTCAGCGGAGGAAAAAGAGGCGCTTAAGGTCGACATTGTCGCAGTTACGGAAAGCGTTGTTTTGAACGGTGGCGGTTTGCCGCGTATCGTTGGCGAAGGAAGCGTTCTGGCGCGTTTCAAGGATGGCTCGATCTCCATTTTCACGCGCGAGGAAGAAGAGCGCATGTTCGAGCGCATTTCCGGCTTCGATCCGCGCAGGAACAACAAACTCACTAAAATTCTTGCCGCGATGGACGAATCCGGCGGGGCGGATCCTTCATTACGTCCCGTACCGGAATGTTACAGGACTCCGCAGAGGCCCAATGGCAAGCTGTTGAAGGGCCGATTTTTACGGCTGGATAAATATATATAAGCTGTTGTCGGCCTTTTTAATCTCCGCCATACTTTTGATTCTCACGGGATCATGGAGGCCTTTATGTGGAGCGAGTTCAAGACATTTATCGCGCGCGGGAATGTGGTTGATCTTTCGGTCGGCTTGATTATGGGCGCGGCGTTTACGGCAATTGTGACATCGCTGGTCGATAACGTTATCATGCCGCCCATAGGCATGATCTTGGGCGGGATCGATTTTTCCGATTTTTTCGTCGCGCTTGACGGCAAGTCTTATGCCTCGCTCAAAGCGGCCAAAGACGCGGGCGCGGCCGTGATCGGCTATGGCGTCTTTTTGAACGCGGTCATTAAATTTCTAATTGTCGCTTTTGCGGTCTTTTTGCTTGTAAAGGGCGTGAATAAGCTTCAAGCAAAGCTTATCGCGCAAAAAGCCGCCGAGCCTGTGCCACCGACAAAATCTGAAGTATTGCTGACGGAAATTCGCGATCTATTAAAAACGAAATAGGAGTTATTTATGCCTGATTTGATTGCATGGGCGCCGCGCATGAGCGTGGGCGTGGCCATTCTCGACGAAGATCACAAGCGCATCATGAAACTGATCAACCGCCTTCACGACGCCATGCTGGAAGGCCGCGCAATGAAAATCATGGGCGACATTTTTCACGACCTCATCGTTTACATAAACCTGCATTTCGAGGCCGAGGAAGCTATGTTCGAACAGACGGGTTATGAGGGCGCGGCCGAGCAGGTGCGCCAACATAAGGAATTTACGACAAAAACGTTTGCCATTCGCGACCAGTTTCGGGAAAACCCGGAGTCGGTAAAGCCTATGGAAATCCTTTATTTCCTCAAAGATTGGTGGCTGGATCACATAATGAATACCGATAAGAAGTACGCATCGTTTCTTAATGCGAACGGAATCCGTTAGGCCTCGTTTTGTCGATGTGGGCGATTTTATCGCTCATAAAAAATAATGGTTATCTGTAGTGTATTATCGTAATAGCAAAAAATTACAGTAAAATATAAGTTCATAATATTATGAAAATATATATATTATTATAACTTGATATAATAATTATGCTTCTCATGTAATATTGTGTGAGTATAATAGCGTTTATACGATCAGCCATTTTTTGTCTAATTGTTCGCCTTCACCAAGGTTTCCTCTTACGCTCTTCGAGCTTCGGAGGACAAGTCGGAGGATATAAGATTGGCCAAATCTTGTTTCACTCGATAAGCTAATCTAATGGCTTGCCGAGCTGAGGAGAGCGTGGAAACGTGCCCGTCTTCGCACTTCGTGCTACGATGCGCAACCTTCACAAGCTTTGCTTGCGAAGGCTGGAGGCACGGGCCGGAATCGAACCGGCATTGACGGATTTGCAGTCCGCTGCATAGCCATTCTGCCACCGCGCCTTGATTTTTCCTTTTGGCCGAGGCACACTAAGATTTAATATATGCTGGGGTCAAGTAGAACATACTTCGAGTTATAGCCGTTTATCTTTTTATTGAATCAACAAGCAGGTGAAGGGAAGCAATGGGGACACAATAAAAAAGGCAACAGAAGGCCGTTCAAAAGCCAAATGATTGGCGGAGCCTTTTTTATTGTGTCCCCCTCGCTGCGGCGGTTTGGTTCAATGAAAGGTTAAATGGCTAAAGCTAAAATGGAGAAAAAATCATGAATAATCAAACGCTTATTTTTGCTTTGATCATGTCATGCGCCTTGATCTTGCCCGTTTACGGCGTTCAGGGGAAGGAGGCGCCGGTTGCGTCGCATTCTTCGGTTCCAGTTTCTGTCCCCTCTATAGATGCGCTCGAGTTGGAAAAGGAAATGAAGTCAGCCAGCCCACCCGTCGTCATCGATGTCCGCCAGCCGGAAGAACGCGAAAACGGCGTGATCGCGGGCGACAAGAACATACCGCTTGGTGAGCTCGACAAGCATTATTCCGAACTGCCCAAAGACAAACCAATCGTCTTTTATTGCCGTAGCGGTCGTCGCAGCGCGAACGCTGTAGAGCTGCTGAAGCAAAAAGGCTATCGCAACGTCAAGAGCCTGATCGGCGGGATTAATGCCTGGAGCAAAGAGGCCGGACGGCAAACTTATTGACGGTATTCGTCCGCTAACGTTATCCGAAAGCGAAGTTTACGGGTTCTCTTGCCCGTCTGGACGCTTCCATAGAGATTTTATTCCTGAATCTCTCTCGCTCCTCCCTTGTTGGAGCAGAAGAAACGGACCGTTCAGGCGCGACAGGCTCTATGGTTGAACTTTGGTTTTCTTTTTTCCGCGCGTAAGTCACGGTGTGAAACGCGTCGAGCAAGGGCGTTCCCGATGGCTTGTTCGAGCGCAGGCAATCAAGGCCATAACCCCAATCCAGGGCTTTTTCCGTGATTTCCCGATCGACTATAACCGGTTTCCGGTCGGCAACGGGCGTTCTGACCGTAAGCGGTTCCGGGCTTTTTATCAGATCCTCGAATTTGATGTGGGCGAAAGCCTGCCCGAACGGTAATAAGGTGAAAAGTCTTTTCAAATCGACTCTGGTTTCATGATCCCATCCCGTAACAGGTATGGGAAACACAGGAATGTTGTCGGCTTTCAGGAAAAGATTTGCCGAAGAATCCTTGTTAAAGGGAAGCAAAGACGCCTCTGGCGCATAATCCCTGGCTTGCCGGATAGTTTGGGCGGCGTCAGAGGAAAGGAGAATTACAGACTGAGGAAAAGAAAGGTTTCCGGTCTTTTGCTCCGCGCTGTTTTCATCGTCTCGCTTGATCAATATCTCGCGGACGAATTTCGATCCGCCCGTATAGTCTTGTGATTGCGAAGCAGTGCCGAGAATTTTGCTGTTGAGAAGGATCATTTTATAGGGATTGCCTGCAATAAAGGTCGCCAGATAATCCTTTTGCGCCGAAGGCAAATCCCCGAACGTTACAAGCTCGATATTGCTCACTTTGGCGGAAAGGCATTTGAATACGCGTTTAAGCTGGCTGAGAATGACCGGGTCTGAATCAATGGCCATTATGCGCGTGGCGCGATGTGGGCTGATTTCCATGACAGTGATCCTTCATAAATATGCCGCTAGCTATGCGGCGAGCGAAGCACGGAAGCACGATTCTGTCTATATTTAGAGTGAATACAATTCGTAAATAATGCGTTAAGCGTCAAATGGGCAAGAATATTGCGCGTGGGTGCAATAAATTCCTGTCGGAAACGAAAGTTAACCATGTAATATTACATGAAGCCGCATCAGAATGCGCAAGGGAACTCATCGCGTTTAAATTTAATTACGCGTTTGTCCGATACGCTTTGGGGTCGAGTCGTTATAGGGCGGAAAGGGGAGTTATCTTGATAATTATGCCGTTGCGCCTCATCTGAATCTTTATCGGTCAAAAAACGAAAATTGGAATAAGGTCTGACTTGCTTCCATATGGGTCTGAGCGCCGTGCGTGTTGGCCTGCTTACGATGGATTCCAGCCCTCTAACATACCGCTCGACCCCGGAATCGTCCGCATGAACCATTTGAAGGAAGAAGATTTGGCCTTCGGACAATCCCAACTTGTTTGATCCATTGCCGCTATTTTTCGCGGCCGTTTCAACAATCATCAAGGCAAAAGCTTCACAACTTTCACGTACCTTATCCAGCTCGTCAGGGCAGAAAATTGTTGCGGAGCTTAAGGCTTTCGCCAGATCTCTTAAATTCGTCCCCCTGTCTTCATCGGTTGTTGTCAAATTGCCTAGAGTCTTTTGAACAGTGTGGGTGAAGTCACGTACTTTGGAATATCGAGAAAATCCGTTCTTTGTTGACATCATACGCTCCGATGAAAACGTCCTGATAAGAATCAGGATGCAATCAGACAAAAGCGTTTTTGTCCACGAAAATGACACAATTCGGACAGGATGAGTCGGAAGGAAAAGCGAAAATGAAATGAAATTACCTGTTTCCTCTTATGGGCTTGCCAAGGTTGGGCGGCGCGAAAGAGAAGGTTCCCGCGGGAAAAGAGACGCCTTCCCGGGCGTTTTCAAGATTAACGCCCGTCGTGCGTCCTTGGGCGTCCACGACTCGCCATTGGCGAAGTTGGAGGGGCTTATCCTCAAAAATAAGCGTCAATTCGCCATCATGGGGGTCTTTGGTGGAGACCAAAGACAGCTCCATTTTGGCCGGATAGCGGGCAAATCGCGTAACGGTGACATCGCCGCTTAGTTTAATGGGGTCGCGCAAGATAAATTCGGCGATGCTGTTTCCCATCGGCATGTTGGACTGTTGTTTAAGGTCGTCGTCCCAGATGTGAACGAACGTGCCGTCGGCCACGATGAAATCCCTTTGCGGCGGATCGTAGGTCACGCGCATTTTGCCTGGCCTTTGGATGGCGATGTCGCCGTGGCGGAACTCGCCGCCGTCGCTGATTTGAAGGAAATTGGCCGATACGCTTTTGAGTTCGTTCAGGTACTTTTCGATGCGGGCCACGTCTTCTCGGTCTTTGACCGAGAGCTTGGCGCGTTCGGCCTTTACCGGCGTTTCTCCCCAGACGGGCAGCGCCAGCGAGCATAACGTGATTATCAAGAATAGTTTGCGCATAGGCCCAACATGGCTTGAAATTGTGGCAAAGCCAAGGACGAAATTAGTGAAGCAAGATGCCTTCGCGTTCGCTGCCTGATGCTGGAATTGAGACGAATTTCCGGATCATGTCGTGGATTTTTTCCGGGCTTACCGGTTTATTGAGATAGTCGTCCATGCCCGTTTTTAGGCATTTTTCCTTATCCCCCTGCATGGCGTCCGCAGTCAGGGCGACGATAGGCACATGCCGCCGCTTGCCTTCTTCAAATACGCGAATTTCGCGCGTGGCCTCGAAACCGTCCATTTCCGGCATCTGGCAGTCCATGAAAATGATGTCATAATTATTGGTTGTGGCTTTTTTCAAAGCCTCTAGGCCATTGCGCGCCGTATCGACTTTGCACTGCGCTTTTTCAAGAATGGTTTTCATGAGAAGCTGATTGACCATCTGGTCCTCGACAAGAAGAACGGACGTTCCCGCAAAACGGGTCGCCAGCACCGAAGGCACAGCCAAGTCCTCCTTGTGCAGCATGGCGCGTTCCAAAGTGCGCCGCGTGGCCACGTGCATGGAGTCAAGTTCGTTGCGGTTTTTCCAAAGGTATTCGAACATCTCAAGGACTTGAGCCGGATAAAGCGGCTTTGTCAAAATGCCCGCGACTTTGTTGGTCTTCAGATCGTAGCCTTGAAGGCTCGTGTCGGGCGAAGAACAAAGAATGACAATAAGATCTTTGGCCTGTTCGGAAGCCGCTAGACTGCGGACGAGGCTCCACCAGATCGCTTCGGAGGTTTCCGCGTCGATCATGACGAAACTGTAAGGATCTTTAGCGGCATTTGCCTCGGCGAGCCGTGACAACAGTGTGCGGGGATCTTCACAGACATCGGCCCTCAATCCGCCGTTGGCGATGACTTTTACAACGAGGTTTCGGGCATATTCGTAATTTTCGAGGACCAGTACGCGCGAGTTGGCCATGTCTTCAGGCAAAGGCGCAAGCCGGGGAACTGAGGAATCGCGTTTTAGCGAAACCGTGAACCAGAAAGTCGAGCCTTTGCCGACAATGCTTTTAACGCCGATGTCGCCGCCCATGAGAGTCGTCAGCTTTTTACATATCGCTAGCCCCAATCCTGTGCCTCCGAATTTCCGTGTGGTCGACTCATGCTCCTGGCTGAACTTGTTGAAGATATAGTCGAGCTTGTCTTCGGCTATGCCTATGCCCGTGTCTTCTATTTCCATATGTAACAATAAATTGTCCGTACCCGTGGCGCTCGCGCGGATGAGTATGTGCCCTTGTTCGGTGAATTTGAGAGCGTTGCCTATCAGGTTGATGACGATTTGCCTCAATCGCAATGGATCGCCGATAACGCCGCGCGGCAAGTCCGCGTCGAATTCCACCAGAAGCCTTAGGCCTTTGGCCTTGGCGCGGATGAAGAGCAGGTCCGTTATGGCTTCGATCGTGGCGTGGAGGTTGAAAGGCGTGGACTCGATAACGAGCTCGCCGGCCTCAATTTTCGAAAGGTCGAGAATGTCGTTGATGATTTCCAGAAGATTTTCGCCCGATTGCCGGGCGATTTCAGCCCATTCGCGCTGTTGGCGGGAAAGTCCGGAATCCATCATGAGCGTGAGCATGCCCAAAACGCCGTTCATCGGCGTACGTATTTCATGGCTCATGTTGGCCAGAAAGTCGCTTTTCGAGGCATTGGCGGCCTCCGCGGCTTCCTTGGCGCGTTCAAGCTCTTCTTCGTGCTGCTTGCGTTCGAAAACCCAGACTAGCTGGCTGCCTATTTCCTTCATGACGTCGATGAGCTTATCGTCCACCTTGGATACTTCGGAAGAGAAGAACTCAAGAACGTAAAGCGCCCGACCGCGCACGACCAACGGGAAGGCAAAGCCTGAACGGATGCCGAAATCCCGTTCATCAGAGAATCTTTGCTGGATAGATTCCAAGGTGACGTCCGACACCCATTCGGGCTTTAGCGTTTGCCAAGCCCGTCCCGGCAATCCTTCTCCAAGCTTCAGGCTGGTATTTTGGGTCGTTTCCCGAAAGGCGAGAAATGAACCCTTGTCTTTTGAGAACCAGAGGTTTGTCGGCGCAAGAAAGCCGTTCTTTTCGTCCACATAATAGGCATGGCCAAGAGGCCAATTTATGTAGTTGCACAGCATCTCAAGGACGTTTTGAATTATTTCGTCGATGTTCGACGTTCTGTTGGCCGCATCGGCGATGCCCTTAAGCAAGGCGGTCGAACGCGCTTCCTGCTCGGCGATTTTTTTTGCTTCGGAAGTCTCGGCCTGCGCTTTTTCCATATGATGCAGATATTCCCGCATCTGCATTTCCATATACTCTTTTTCGGTAATGCGCATGGCAAGCGCGCTGCGCGCGTCTTCCAGTTCCTTTTGCCAACGGCGAATGCCTCGCAGGGCGAAAAACCACGCGATGAGAAGTAGGTTACCGCCCAACAAAACGAGGTATATCGTGTATTGGACCTCGCCGGCGGAGTCGCTGAGCCTCTTGCCCAGACGGCTCTCCGCTTCTTTCGAAAGGTTGCGGCTGGCTTTGGAGAATTCTTGCCTGTGTTTAGCGTAATCCGGGCTGACTATAATATATTTCGCTTCGTCCGTTTTGCCTTGCTGGACGAGTTGAAACAGAAGATCGTCCATTTCCGCCAGCTTGGCGTAATGAAATTCAATTTCGCCCAGAATCTTGAGGAGTTTCGGATCGGACGTTTTTTCTTTGACGCGCACGAAATCGCTCATCATCAGCGTGTAATTTTTGCGGTGAATTTCCTTCCATTTGGGATCGCCGGTCGTCGTCAGGAGCTTCGCGGCCTGTACGGAACTGCTCCCCAAATAGGCTATTTCGCCGCCGAGCGTGCTGATCTTCAGGTCGGTTCCGATCAGGCTCGTCATCATGTAGTAGAGGTAATAGTTGTTGATGCCGGCCCACATGATGGCCAGCATCGTGAGCAGCATGGCGACGATAAGAAGCTTTTTGGGGAATTCGTACGCCGTTCCTTTGGCGAACAGTGCCCGCTCTTTTTCTTCGACAGTTTCGTTCATGGGCTTATGCTTACAGAACCTAGGGCTTTCTTATGCTTTCCGAAAGGGTGAAGATGAGGATGGCGAGGAACAACATAAACATTAGCCCCAGGCCGCCGGTCATCAGGACGGCATGACGGAAAGCCGCGTCGACATCGTCGATATAGACGCCCGAGCCGATTATCCATCCCCACGGCGTAAATCCCTTCACGAAAGAAAGTTTGCGGAATTGCTTGTCCGTGGGAACGTCAGGTTTCGGCCACATATAATCGACAAAACCTTCGTTATGTTCGTTTACTGCGCGGATGAACTCTTTAAAAAGATATTTTCCGTTAGCGTCTTTATATTCGAGCAGATTTTTCCCTACCAGTTCGGGCTTGATGGGATGCATGATCATGACGCCCTGCATGTCATTGATCCAACAATAGCCGTTATTGTCATAAGGAAGGAGCTGGATGGCTTCGAAGGCGTACTTTTTGGCTTCGTCAACCGGCATACCGGATTTTTCGACCTTGTCGTGATATTTCACGACGATGTCGTTGACGTAATCGACCATAGTCCTGAGTTTGGCCTGCCTTTCGTTCATCATGGATTGCCGGTAATTGACAAGGGCAGGAACGAGGACTGCGACAAGCCCCACGACCATAACTATGAATAGAATGGCGGTTTTATTGAGCATTGCGAGGGCGCGAAACTTCATCTTCTAAGCCCAAATTGTATTTTTTAGCTTTCTGGGCGTTGCAAATTAGAGAACGTAAACATCGCCCCAATATGGCTAATATTTTGTTAATCCTCGAGGAAATAGAGAGAAAGGCAACGTTAACTCATTGATATCCGGCCCAATGACTTGGGGAGCGAACTGTGCCATATATAAAGGATATGCAATCAACGCCAAGTTTTCTTCTCTGATTGGTTTTCAAATGACGGTCCATCACACGAAAGTATTGATTATCGGTTCCGGCCCTGCCGGTTACACGGCTGCTATCTATGCGGCGCGGGCCAGTCTGGAGCCGATCCTTGTGCAGGGGATGCAGCCGGGCGGCCAGTTAACGACGACGACGGATGTCGAAAACTATCCCGGATTCGCCGATATGGTTCAGGGGCCTTGGCTGATGGAACAAATGGCTGCACAGGCGAGCAAAGTCGGCACCAAGATAATTTTCGACGTGATCAACGATGTCGATTTCACAAAACGGCCCTTCAAATGCGTTGCCGACTCTGGCGATGTGTTCATGGCGGAAACCGTTATCATCGCGACGGGGGCGCAAGCCCGCTGGCTGGGCCTGAAAAGCGAGAACTTCTATAAGGGCTTTGGGGTTTCCGGTTGCGCGACGTGCGACGGCTTTTTCTTCCGCGGCAAGGAAGTTGTTGTCGTGGGCGGGGGCAATACTGCCATGGAAGACGCGCTTTATCTGACGAACCACGCAAGCAAGGTGACAATTGTCCACCGCCGCGATTCGTTCCGGGGCGAGAAAATCCTTCGCGACAGGGTGGCTAACAACCCCAAGATCTCCATCATCTGGGATAGCGTGGTGGAGGAAATTAAAGGTCAGGAACAGCCGGCGCGGGCTGTGACGGGTGTCGTTGTGCGCAACGTCAAGACGGACGAGAAGGAAGAGATAAAGGCAGATGGTGTGTTTATAGCCATCGGGCATGACCCGGCGACGAAGTTATTCAAGGGCAAGATCGACCTGGACGACCAAGGGTATGTCTTGACCAAGCCCGATTCGACCGCCACCAATGTTCCCGGCGTATTTGCAGCCGGAGACGTTAAGGATAAAGTGTTCCGGCAGGCTGTGACTTCCGCAGGGATGGGGTGCATGGCGGCGCTGGAGGCCGAGAGGTTTTTGGCGGAACATTCATAGGAGCGGTTATGGGCAGGTATCTTGAACGCGAGATCAAGGGCAACGAAAAGATAATTTACTCCGCCGAGCTGCACTGGATCGTTTATCATTTCGGACTGACCACGACGATCTTCGGGGCGTTTCTTGGCCACTATGGGTCTGCGATTGCCGCTTACCTTATTGACGCCAAACACACTGAATATATATCGAAGCCGCTTACTTACGCCGCGATGTTCATCATCTTCGTCGGCGCCTTGCATTTGTTCTTCGGCTTCTTGCGCCAGATTTCGACTGAACTGGTCATCACGAACCGTCGCGTCATAGCCAAATACGGATTCATTTCCACGACGACCTACGAACTGATGCTGTCAAAGGTAGAAGGCGCCAACATCGACCAAACGGTTCTTGGCCGTCTCTTAGGTTACGGCACGGTCATGGTGAAAGGCACGGGCGGCGGCATTTCTCCGATCGACCATGTGGCTGATCCATACCGATTTCACCGAAATCTTATGCAGACTCTTGAGACGATACATCATCCGGAAGAGGTTCAGGAAAATCAGCAAAAAGGCGCGCACGATTAGCAAATGCGATGCCTATGCGACAAGCGATGAGATTATCGTATAAGGTGGCCTGCCGCCCGAAGCCGAAGGCGTAGGGTGGTGGGCCCGGTAGGACTTGAACCTACGACCAGACCGTTATGAGCGGTCCGCTCTAACCAACTGAGCTACAGGCCCTTCGCTTCTCAAGACGCAAGTTATTCTACTCGCTTGCCGACTTCAATAGACCTCTTGCTTAACCATGTGGCTCGAGCTTTTTGGCATGATTTGCACGTATTTCGCGTGTGGTTGGTGAGTTCCCGCCCGCCGCTTACGGCGCTGCCGAGCGTCTCGACGGCGTACCGAGAACGCAAAAATTATTTTGCGCGAACGTAAACGCGAACGAAGCGATCCGGGCGTTCTTCATAATTCGTTTACGAAACGCTTGGGATAAAAAGAACGCTTCCGATCATGAGTCGTTGGGTTGCGTTATACTTCGTTCGCTTCCTCGATGTGCGATGAGAGAGATGTAGAGCGAGCATCTCTCAACCTCGTTACGTTCGATAAGATGTTGCAACACTGCAACGTAGAACGGTGATGACGCACACTTATGGGCACATAATCGGGGCAATCGACAAAATGTTGTTGACTATTCCTGTGACTAGCCACAACATGGCGACACTCTACTCTAGTTAAGGAGGCCACAATGGCTGCGAAGAAGAAAGCTGCTAAGAAAACGGCGAAGAAGAAAACCGCCAAGAAGAAGAAGTAAGCTTTGTCGCCCCATGGGCGATAATGTTTGACTTTTAAAACCCCTGTTCGGCATGCCTCGCGATCGCAGGTAAGTCGAACAGGGGTTTCATATTTTGGGGCGCAGTTTTCCAAAGATTTTCATAGGCCGTATAAAGAGAAATGACGGTTTGGTTTTTTTAACGAACAGGGGCTCGATATATATATATGTCTTGCTTGAATGCTTCTGGAGCTAGGTAAAAAGCGACAGAATCGTTACCAAAGGCCAAACGGCGGATGGAGCGGCACCCAGATTCTGTTGCTAGTGTCTTATTTTGCGGGCAAGATCGTGAATACGGCCAAAGCTATCAAGATAAATACGACAATCCAGACCAGCCGCGCACCGCTCGTATTCTTATAAGAGCTATGGGACGAATAGGACGCCCCTGTGCCTGGTAGGCCAACGGTCGTTTTCGTCCCTTTGGAGCCGAGATTAAAGGTCATGCCTTTGCCGCCGACGGAAAGGCTTGGGCCGGACTTGCTCATATTCAACTTGATGCCGGGAATCAGCTTGATCGACTTGTGAAAACGGAAGCCCATAGTCGCCGCCTCTTTTATGATGGTCTAACGGGCATTTTAACGGGTTTTACCGATTCGCGGTAGGAGCCCAATCCATGTCTTTGGGCTGGCCGATTTTAATCCGTATGGGGGCCGTTTTCGACGGAATGGTCCCGATCAGAGGTTAATGACGGAAATGTCCATCCTGAAAATAATCCGTTTGGTTAAGTATCCAAAAAGCTTCTCAGCTTGCGCGAGCGCGAGGGATGTTTGAGCTTGCGCAGGGCCTTGGCTTCGATCTGGCGGATGCGTTCGCGGGTAACGTTAAACTGCTGCCCGACTTCCTCAAGCGTGTGGTCGGTGTTCATGCCGATGCCGAAGCGCATGCGCAAGACGCGCTCCTCGCGCGGGGTGAGCGAGGCGAGCACGCGCGTCGTGGTCTCGCGCAGGTTCGACTGGATCGCCGCGTCGATGGGCAGGATCGCGTTCTTGTCCTCGATGAAATCGCCGAGATGCGAATCCTCTTCGTCACCCACCGGGGTTTCGAGCGA
>CAZVCG010000032.1:0-22223 GCA_964626265.1 uncultured Rhodospirillaceae bacterium
ATCTTGAATCACACCATTCCTTAAGCCATTCTTAAATTTGCGTAAGTCCTATATATTCCATGTCGAGCTTTCGCGTGTTCTTCAGATAAGATTCCTCCGACAACGTCGAAAGCGCAATGTCGTTATGCGTCAGGAAACCCGCCATCTCGGCGGTTCTGCGGTCGGCGAACAGATCTTTATAGAGCGCCTGTAGCTGGCGTTTCTCTTCTTTCGTTTCAAATTGCTTTGACATCTTATTGATGTGAGCGGCAGCAGTGGCCTTTAGGTTGGCTTGCTTCGCCGGATCGTTACCTGAATAGTGATAATCCAAGGCCATTTCGGCCAATGGCGCGCCACATTCAGGGTCAGTCGCAAAAACGATCGTTCGCATACGCTCAAGACGCTCGCCTTCATAGCCCGACGACGACAAGAGCCGCTTGACGCTTTCCCATGTTACGCGTTCGAAAGCGAAGAGTTTATACGTGTCTTTATCGACGCGGTTGCTTCCGCCCGGATTCAAAAAGTCGTGAACCAACCCCGCGACGAACAGGTCGGTAACGTCTGGGCGCGTCAAAATGCCGTTCTTGTTATAGATGTGATCAGCAAGGCCCGTAGCCATCGCGCCTAACGCAACGGTCAGATAATGCGTGGGGTCGTGATACGCCGGCATTTCCGGCTTGCGGCCAAATTGCTTTTCTCCATCTATGCAAGCTTTGTCTATAAAGAGAGCCGCTTTTTCAGCCGCCGTCCATGCGCAGTCGTCGCTGTCCCCTAAAACCTTGGCCAATGCGTTTCTTGTCGTGACGACAACATTGTGCGCCAGATTTGCAGGATGTTCAGGCGTCGCCTTGGCATTGACGCCGTCGAATTTGTTATCGCAAGCGATAAGGCTTTTAGCGAAAGCCTTAGGTTTGTTCGCTACAGCCGTTTCGATAAGTCTTTCGACCGGATCAATAACAACCGGCCTTAGGCTTTGCCTGTAATAATTCGGTCCGTGGTAATGCGTCATGACACTTTGAAATAAATAATAAAAACAAGCCTACTTTAGCCGATTTAGGTTAAATCGACGTGAACGAGGTTTTTCTATTATTTATCTGATGGTTAGCCCCTCCTACTCCACTGTCACGCTCTTTGCGAGGTTGCGAGGCTGGTCTACGTCCGTGCCCTTGGCCAGCGCCGTGTAGTACGCCAGCAGTTGCACCGGCACGGCGTAAAGGATCGGCTCCACCGCAGGATGGCATTCTGGAAGCGCCATACCCCAGAACATCCGCTTGCTCATTTTCGCCAGTCCCTTCGGATCCGAAAACACGACGATTTTGCCGCCGCGCGCGATGACTTCCTGAATGTTCGACGATGTTTTCTCGAATAGCAAGTCGTGCGGCGCGAGCGTCACCACGTGCATATTGTCGTCGATAAGCGCGATGGGACCGTGCTTCATCTCGCCCGCCGGAAAACCTTCGGCGTGGATGTACGAGATTTCCTTGAGTTTCAACGCGCCTTCGAGCGCCAAGGGATACAGCGGCCCGCGGCCCAGATACAGCACGTCGTGCGATTCGCACAGCTTTTGCGCGAGTTCCTGAATCTTGTTTTCATCGCGCAGAATGGCGTTGACCTGCGCGGGGACTTCGCGAAGAGCCTGCATGATAAGCTTGGCGTCTTTCTTTTCCATCTTGCCGCGCGCGAGCGCCGCCGAAACGGCAAGGCACAGCAGCACGGTCAACTGCGTCGTGAACGCCTTGGTCGAGGCTACGCTGATTTCCGGCCCCGCCAACGTCGGGACGACGACATCCGACAGCCGCGCGATGGAGCTTTGCGGCACATTGACGACGCCTACGATCTTCTGCCCTTCTTTCTTGGCGTGATTGATCGCGGCGATGCTGTCCGCCGTTTCGCCCGATTGCGATATCGCCATCAGAACCCCGCCTTCCGGCAACGGCGGGTCGCGATAGCGGAACTCGGACGCGATATCGACCTCGACGGGCAAGCGCGCATATTGTTCAAACCAGTATTTCGCGACAACGCCCGCATAATGAGCCGTTCCGCAAGCGACGATGGTCAGGCGCGAAATCTTGTTCCAGTCGAACGGCATTTCCGGCAGCGTGAGTTTGCCGTCCGCCGTCACAAGCGACTTCAGCGTATCGCCGATGACGGCGGGCTGCTCGAAAATCTCTTTGAGCATGAAGTGACGGTATTGGCCCTTGCCGATGACAGCGCCCGACAGCGCCGTGACGTGAACCTTGCGCTCGACAACCTTGTTGTTCTCGTCATAAATGACAGCCTTGCCGGGACGCAATTCGGCCCAATCGCCCTCTTCCAGATAGCAAATCTTGTTCGTGAGCGGCGCGAGGGCCAGCGCGTCCGAACCGATGTACATTTCCTTCTCGCCAAAGCCGATGGCCAGCGGGCTGCCGCGCCGCGCGCAGATCAGCAAGTCTTCATAGCCCGCGAACAAAACGCCGACAGCGAACGCCCCTTCGAGCCGTTTCAGCGCGGCGGCTGTGGCGTCTTGCGGCGTCATGTCCTGGCAGACGTAATCGGTGATGAGGTGGACGATCGTTTCCGTATCGGTTTCAGATTTGAAGACGTGGCCTTTTTTCTCCAACTCCTCACGCAATTCGCGGTAGTTTTCTATGATGCCGTTATGAACGACGGCGACTTTACCGCTTGAGTGCGGATGCGCGTTGTCTTCGCTGGGGCGACCGTGCGTGGCCCAACGCGTGTGGCCGATGCCGACGTTGCCGCCGAGCGGCTCCTTGGCCAAACGGTCGGCGAGATTATGGAGTTTCCCTACGGCGCGGCGCGTTTCGATCCCACCCTTCACGAGCGTCGCCACGCCCGCGCTGTCATACCCGCGATATTCCAGACGCCTGAGACCATCGACCAGAAGATCGGCTACCGGTCTTTCCGCCAGAATGCCAACGATGCCGCACATGGGATTTCTCCTGTTGTTGTAAAGGGTTTTACCTATCTTCGCCGGATTCCATTATACACGGCAAGGCCTTAGGCATTCAATTGTGGTGACGGATTGTTACGTGCTTTTCTTCCTGATCAAGACCATTTTGCAAGCTTTTAGAAGGTAAAAAGCCTTCATTTAATACCAGAATGGGCTGATTGTGGACTTTTTTGCGCCTTGTTTCCCCTTCCCGGGGAAAATCAGTGAGCAACATCCCCTGCTTCGGCTGACTTGGCGTCGGTGAAGTTGCGGAACGCGAGCGTAAAGTTTTTCGGTTTAGGCAATTCGGCAGTGTTGATCACGCGCTCAGGCTTCGAAACGCCGCCGATGGTGCTGTCGCCGAATGATACCACGTTCTGGATGTAATACGTGCCCTTGTAACCGAAACTGTCCAGTTCGCGGATCATGAGGCCGAGTTCGGAATCGGTCATCAGGTCGGCATGGAACGTCGTGCGCACTTCGAGCTTGATGCGGCTTTTCTTGGAGGCCTCGATGAGCATCTTGAGACTTTCGTAAAAACGTTCGACGAAATGCAACGTGCCGATGATGTCTTCGGCACGCTCGGGCAGGCATTTGTAATCGAGCGCGACGTAATCGAGCAGTTTGTCTTTCAACATGCTTGCAATCACGTCGGGACGCGAGCCGTTCGTGTCGAGCTTGACCTTATAGCCCATGCGCTTCGCCTCTTCCGCGATGTGGCCGAGGCCCGCGAAGAACGTCGGCTCGCCGCCGGAAAGAACGATGCCCGTGAGTAGCCCTTTGCGCTTGTTCAAAAAGTCGAGAAGCTCATCGACTTCCTTGTCGCCATGGCTGCCAACGATGTCTGGGTTGTGGCAATACACGCAGCGCAGATTGCACCCCGCGAACCATGCGATGCACGCCGTCTCGCCGGGGAAATCCAATAATGTGAAAGGGGTTATGTCGTACAACTGGCCCATGGGGGGAGGGTAGCATATGCGTCCTTTGCCGAGAAGGCCTGAATAAATAATGTAGGAAATGCCTTATCCGTTAGCGTCATTCCCGCGAAAGCGGGAATCTAGCGCCGCGCGTCGGCGCGGCAAAAGACTCATATGGCTCGCGGACGCTCGCTGACTGGATTCCCATTTTCACGAGGATGACAGCGCTTGATGTCTAATCCGGCCTTAAATCTTCCCAGTCCGGATTTGCTTTTTCGATAAGTTCCAGTTTCCATGCACGGTTCCATTTCTTCATGGCCTTTTCACGCGCAATAGCATCGGTGATATTTTCAAACACCTCAAAGTATACAAGCTTGTTAACGCCATAACGGGCCGAAAAGCTTTTTGTGTCGCTTTTTGTTTTATGCTCCCAGTCGCGCCTTGCGATGTCGTTGGTCACCCCGATGTATAGAGTGCCGTTTCGCTTGCTGGCAAGAATATAAACGTAATAGCGTTTGGGCATTTCTGCTGTTTAATTAGGATATGTTACAATAATTAAATTACACACTGTGTCATTCCCGCGAAAGCGGGAATCCAGCGCGAGCGATAGCGAGCATGTAAGGCATAGATGCAATGTTATTAGTATAGTCACACAATTTTATAGACTCATACGGCTTGCAGACGCGGGCCGCTGGATTCCCGCTTTCGCGGGAATGACGCAGTTCTAAAAACGAAAACGCGGGGATGGAACCCCGCGCTACCGCTGAATGCTGCCCCCTGATCCCTATTTCCTCAACACCTCTTGCACGCTTCTTGTTCCGTGAAGTGCAGGCGGTCGCGGTGTTCGCCCTTCTTGCCGATGTTAAAGCTGTCAACGGGGCGGAAGTAGCCCATGACGCGTGTCCACACTTGCGTCTGTTCGCCGCAATGCGGGCACTTGGGCTGTTCACCGTTCAGGTAGCCGTGCGTGTCGCACACCGAGAACACCGGCGTGATCGTGATGTAGGGCAACTGATAGTTTTCCAGCACCGAGCGCACGAAACGCTTACAGGACTGGGTCGATTCCATCCGCTCGTTCATATATAGGTGCAGCACCGTGCCGCCCGTGTATTTGCACTGGAGCTTGTTCTGCAAGTCGAGCGCATGGAACGGGTCGGCCGTATAGCCCACGGGGATCTGGCTGCTGTTCGTGTAATACACATTCGGCCACGTGCCCGACTGGATCATGTCGGGGAACCGTTTGTGGTCCTCCTTGGCGAAGCGGTACGTCGCGCCTTCTGCCGGCGATGCTTCGAGGTTGTAAAGGTTGCCCGTCGACTCCTGATAATGACGCAGACGTGCGCGAATCCGGTCGAGCAGACGAAGCGCCATGCCGATGCCTTCCTCGTCCGTCATGTCGTGCTTGCCGCTCGTGAAGTTCTGCACCATTTCGTTCATACCGTTGACGCCGATGGTGCTGAAGTGATTGCGGAAACCCGACAGATAGCGGCGGGTGTAGGGATACAGGCCGCGTTCGAACATCTCGTTCACGAACGCGCGCTTTTTCTCAAGCGTGCTCTTGGCCAGATCCATCAGGCGTTCCATCTCGGCAAAAAGAGCATCCTCGTCGCCCTTATACTTGTGGCCGAGGCGCGCCATGTTGATGGTGACCACGCCGATCGAGCCGGTCATTTCCGCCGAGCCGAACAAGCCGTTGCCGCGTTTTTGCAATTCGCGCAGGTCGAGCTGGAGGCGGCAGCACATCGAGCGCACCGCGCCGGGCTTGTACGCCTCGGGGTTGGGCTGCATGGAGCCGTCTTCGGCGCGCACGTACTGGCTGCCGATGAAGTTCTGGAAGTAGGAGCTGCCCACCTTGGCGGCGTTCGCGAAAATCGCGTCGGCGCACGGCGTGTTCCAGTCGAAGTCTTCCGTAATGTTGATCGTCGGGATGGGGAACGTGAACGGCTGGCCCGTGCTGTCGCCTTCGGTCATCACGTCGTAATAGGCGACGACGATGCGTTCCATCTCCGGCACGAAGTCGGCGTACGTCATGTCGGTGAGCGCCTTGATCGACGGGCGGCGCGATTTGGCGATTTCGAGAAGCCTTTCCTGTTCTTTGCCTTTCAGCCTGGCGAACAGGTGCTCGCCCCGCGCCATCGGCATCTGCTCGCGCAAATCGTTCGGCACGGTGATGTCCATCGTCACGTTCGTGAACGGCGACTGGCCCCAGCGCGCGGGAACGTTCAGGTTGTAAACGAATTGGCGAATCGCCTTGCGCATTTCGGCATCGCTCATCTGGTCGCGGAAAACGTACGGCGCGAGATAGGTGTCGAACGAGCTGAACGCCTGCGCGCCCGCCCATTCGGACTGCAAGATGCCGAGGAAGTTCGCCATCTGGCCCAACGCTTCGCGGAAGTGGCGCGGCGGACGCGACGAGACGCGGCCCGTGACGCCGTTGAAACCTTCGGCGAGCAGCTGACGCAAACTCCAGCCCGCGCAATAGCCCGACAGGCTGTCGAGATCGTGGATGTGATAGTCGCCTTCGCGGTGGGCGCGGCCTTCTTCGGCGTCGTAAACTTCATCTAACCAAAAATTGGCAATGACTTTGCCCGCGATGTTGTTGATCAGGCCCGCGTGGCTATAGCCTACATTGGCATTCGCGTTGATGCGCCAATCGGCCTTAGACAGATACTCGGTGATCGTGTCCGAACAGTTGATTTTCGTGCCGCTCTCTTGGGTATTGGCCGGAAGGTGGCGACGCTCTTCGAGTTTGATGACTTGAGCGGTGGCCGTGGCGCTATCGAGCATTAAATCCTCCAGAAATTCCTAGGTATTCGGTACGGACAAGACGTATGTAAGTACTACATAAAGGTGACAAGGTGGATAGAACCACAAAATGTAGTGTTGTGGTTTGATTTAGGTCAAGAGAATTCAAAAAGAAGGGTTAACAGGTTGGATACCAAAATTAACGCCGAATACCTCCTTCCCGCGACGATCAAGCCTAACCGCCTATCGGTTCGCGGACGTATCGAAGGGCGGAAATTAACCTACCACAAAAAAATTTTTCCGGCAAAAAAATACGATCCACATTTTGCTCACAGACCCCCCAAAAAAGACTCGCGAAGGGAGCTTATTTGAGCCACGAAAGGCCCTCTTTGGCATGCAGAAAACCGTTGATGAACGGGGTACGGCCTACCAATTTTCCAAGGATTTTCTGGGCTGAATCGGGGGTGCGCTTGCCCTGCAGCACCTCGCGGTAGAGGGCGGCGACTCGAACCATATCCACATCCTGCGGCGACAGGCGGAAATGGCTAACGCCTTGCCGTTGAAGCTTTTTCATCTCGCGTAACAAGACGACATACCCGTGCGACATCGTCATCGTGCCGTTGACCGACAGAATCGGCCGGCCCGCGTAGTCGTCTACGGGCAGGCCGTCCGGGTACTGGCCGCACGCGAACCGGCACCCGTCCTTATTCCGCCCTTCGGCCCGCGCGGCGTAACAGCGCATAGCTACAGATAGCGGCTGACGGCCAAAAACCTGAACTTCGAATTCGAGGTTGTCCCCAGTGTCATTCCCGCGGAAGCGGGAATCCAGAGCCGCGCGTCCGCGCGGCAATTGACTCATACGGCTCGCCGACGCTCGCCGCTGGATCCCCGTTTTCACGGGGATGACGCGTTGGGATGACGAGGCCAACACCCCAATCGCTGTTGCCGACAACTCCGAAGCGAATACGATGCGGGTCGCGCCAAGGCGCTTGAAGTAATCCCGCGTGCTTTCGTTCATCACGTTGATAAACGGCCCGACGACAAAGGGTTTTCCGGCTAGCACCTGAACGGCGGCGAGGTCGTTCGCTTCGACCTGAAAGCCGCTCTTCGCCTTTTCCTTGATCGAGGCCATCTCGCGCGGCGTCGTCACCATCGCCAGCGACGACAGCACAACCTGCTTCCCTGCCTTCTTCAAACGATCAATGACTTTTTGCCGGTACGGCTCGAAAAACGGTTCGCGTTTGGAGCAAACGGTTTCGCCGAGATAGACGACATCGACATCGGCTTCGTCGGCGATGCGGTAGTAGAAATCACACCTCTTGTCCTCGGGCCAGTGGAAATAAAGCGGGCCGAGGGTGAGGGCGGGACGGTTGGGGGCAGGGGGGTGCGCGAGGGCAGGGGCCCCTGCCCTCGCCGTTTTGTCTTTTTTTTCATTCCGGCGAATGCCGGAATCCAGAGAACTTTGCGGCTTGGCGCGGTTTAACGATGCACGATCCTTAATGTGGAAAGAACCACTGGATCCCGGCTTTCGCCGGGATGACGCTAAAGGCTTGGCTTGTCCCCTTGCCTTCTTCCCCGAATCCCGTTTCCCGTGCCCCGTGCCCCGTTTCTTCATCGCCAGCCTTTTTTATATGCTCCGGCGGTTTCTTTACCGCCTTCGGTGAGGCTTTTCAGCTCGTTTTGGACTGTTACGGCCCTTCCCTGCGCCAGTTGGTCAAGCGCCTTGCGGAACGTGCTGACGACCTGCATGACGTAAGCCCTGCTTCGCTGCCGCCCTTCGATCTTGAGGGCTGTCACGCCCGCTTTCTTGAGTTCCGGCAAAACGTCAATTGCGTTCAAGCCAACGGGTTCTTCGAACAGATACGTCGCCTTCCCCTTGACGCGGTAGCGGCCCTTGCACGGCGTGGGATAAGCTGCGGGTTCGCCCTTGGCGAAGCAGTTCAGCGTCACGTCGCCAAGACATGAGACGACCTGATCGCCCTCTTCTTTATAACTAACATGGCTTGCAGGCGCGCACACGCCCTCGCTCGTCGGGGACAGGCCCGTCATGTACGACGACAAAAAGCACCGCCCTTCCGACATCGGTCCGATGCTGCCGAACGCAAACACTTCGGTTTCGATTTTGATCTCTTTCACAAGCTGCGCGACTTCGTCGATGGAAAGCACGCGCGGCAGCACCACGCGCTTGATCCCGAAACGCTCGCGGTAAAACGCGATCGATAGCGGGTTCGATGCCGCCGCCTGCACCGACAGATGGCGGCGCAGTTTGGGATGCTTGCGATGCGCGTAATCCAGAACGCCGATGTCGGCAAGGATGACCGCGTCCGCGCCCACAGCCGCCGCGTTATCGATGGCGCGGTGCCACGGCGCTTCGTCGCCCGCGCGCGGGAACGTGTTGATGGCTATCAGCACCTTGCGCCCGCGTTCGTGCGCGTATTCTATTCCCTCGGCCATTTCATCGACATCGAAATTAAGGCCCGGATAGTTCCGCGCGTTCGTGCAATCGCGAAAGCCGCAATATACCGTGTCCGCGCCAGCCTCTATCGCCGCGCGTAACGCCGCCGGCGTTCCGGCGGGACAAACGAGTTCGAGGTAGGATGCTTTACGCACGCAGCCGCTCCCTCATCCGACGCGCCAACTTGTCCAACACCGTCACAGCAACCGAGGCGGGTTTGGCCAGCGGCCCGCAGAACGACATGATGTCATCGAGCAAATTGATTTCCTCGCGGTCCAGCGTATTGCGCAGCGCGACGATCACGGACGTATCGCCCGTCACGGTGATGCCGCGCGCGAAAAATTCCGTATCGCCGTCCGAGCGACCTTCAAGCATATCGAGCAATGTTGCAAGCGGCCCGCCGATGCACGCGTCGGGTTTCGTTTTGTCGTCCGCGCCGATAACCGCGAGATGCACGTCCGGCTGGCCGATGTTCAATGCAAATCGATGCGGCTGATCCGTTCGATATGCACGATGGCTGGTTCAAGCGCGACGAGATTTTTGAACAGGCGCGGATGCCGTCGCTGCATCCTGTACATGACGACATCGATCAACGTCCCCAACGCCGTAGCGGGCAGGATGTTCATCACGCCTTTGGCAAGTGGTATGGGCAGACCTTCGCGGGTCATTGTTAGCTTATATCCTTCCCTCAACCACCTGCGTCATTCCCGCGAAAGCGGGAATCCAGCGCGAGCGATAGCGAGCATATGAAGAAAACTGACTAAACATAGCTTATATCCGAAGTTATTGACTCATATGGCCCACGGACGCGGGCCACTGGATTCCCGCTTTCGCGGGAATGACACAAAATACTCCCCAAAAAAATATGGTGAGGCAAGAGGCGATTTGATCTATATCAAGAGAATCATCTTTTCACATCAAGTTTTCTACCCATCAACCCTACTTCTTATATGGCTCCGCAGACCGATCCGCTCCTCGTTTGCCTCGACCTCATCCACGCTTTGCAAAACGAGCGCGGCTATGCGATGCGCTATCTGTGCCGTCACGGCGATATCTATAAAGGGGAAATGGCAAGCCAATTCGTCGTCTCCGACATCGCCATAGAGAAAATACCTGAAGCGATGCTCGCATCAGGCCCTCAACTTGAATCCCTCGCCCCTATATTCCAACTCCTCCCCAGTCACCGCGCAAAAATCACCGAGGAATCGGTCATTATCGGCGACGCGTCAACGTGGTACACCGATAACCTCATCGCGCCAGCCATCGACCTTGTGGCCGATCACATCCTGCACGATCCCAAGATCATCCCCGTCCGCGCCAGCGCTTTCATCTATTTGATGCAATGGCAAGAACGCCTGAGCCAGGAGCGCGAGATGGTCACGCAGCTGGCAGGACAGGAATGGCTGCACGATGACGCTTTTATCCGGCGCCTGAAAAACATCATTCGCGAACGCCAGACGTTCGAACGTCTTTTCTGGGGCGTGGCTGATGACAGGCAACGCCAGTTGTGCGCGCCGCTCAAGAAAATATTCGCTGACGGCACCCTTGCGGGAACCGAAGACAACAATAAATCGAATGACAAGTTCGCCTTTTTCGGCACGAAGATCGAAGCCCTTTACGAGGCCGCAAAGAAAATGGCCGTCCAGTTGGTCGACGAAACCGCCGAAGTTTCATCCGGATCGACCGGACAGGCTCTCGATGTCGATGTCGAAGGTCATTACGACGTTATCCGCGCCTTGCCTTTGTTCCGCGGCCTGAGCAACGACGTTTTGCGCGAAATATTGCGGCCCGCAAGGCTCGTTCAGCATGACAAGAACAGCGTCTTCATCACACAAGGCGAAACGGCGGGACGCTTTTATATAATCCTTGATGGCTGGGTAAAAATTTACGCAAGCACCGCAGAGGGTGATGAGGCTATCCTTCAGCTGCTCGGCAAGCGCGAATGCGTCGTTGAAAGCGACCTTCTCCCCATCACGCCGAGCCCTGTCAGCGCCAAAACAATCACCAAAACCAAAATGCTGTCCCTTCCCTCGGGATTAATGCGCGATCACATGACACAATATAAAGAGCTGGCGCTTAACCTGCTTCTGCTTCTGTCGCGGCGAATGCAACGCTTCATCGGACATTTCGAACAGCTGACGCTTCACAGCGCGAAAGACCGCGTAGGCCGGTTCCTGCTGTATCAAAATCTTGAAACGGGAATCGGCGGCCCGCCTGTTCTGTTGCCTTTCGATAAATCGCTTATCGCGGCTTATCTCGGAGTCAAGCCGGAGACCTTCTCTCGCATTTTGCAAAACTTCCGCGACGCAGGATTTAAAATCGACCGTCATTACATAACCCTGCCGGAACCCTATGCTTTATGCGATTTTTGCGATTCAGACACCATGCAAAAGTGCGATCTGGCCGGAACGGACTCGTGTCCTCGCATGGAAAATTCCTTGGCCAAGTTCGCATAATAAAAGAACAAATAACCCCTTGATCTTCGGGTATGACCGAGTAATTTGGGCCGTCACGTAAGTACTCTTGAGGATAAGAGAAACAACAATCGATGTTGGCAAGTAACGGGATCATGACACGCTGTTTCCGCGGCAAGACCGGAGGAAACGAGCATTATATTATTGTCCGCACAGACGGGCACGGCGACTTGCACGATCAGATCGTCCAAATCGAAGAACGATATGCGCAAGCTCAAAAGGATTTAGGCCTTGCCGAAACGACCGCCGTATTCCGGCGGATTTTTTTGAGCGACGCTATCAATCAAGCGCCTGTAGTTCGCAAAAGCAAACTTTTGGGCGACGACAAGAAAAATCCCGTCGCCATATCGATCATCCAGCAACCGCCCCTGCCCGGTTCAAAAATCGCTTTACTTGCGTATCATATCGAAAGCGACAAGCCGCTTAAAAAGAAACGCCTTCCCGCCACGCGCACATCGGACAGCCATATTATCGTCGAAAAGAACGGCCTCAAGCACCTGTGGAGCACAGGCATGTGCGCGGGCGCGCACGCGGCGACATCGCCAGTAGAAGTGCAAACGCACGAGGCATTCAAAGATTTGATCGAAGCCCTGACAAGCCAAGGAGCGAACCTGCGCGATCATTGCGTTCGCACGTGGATCTTCATGAAAAACGTCGACGCGTTTTACCGCGGCATGGTGAACGCGCGTTACGACGTTTTCAACGAACAGGATTTGTCGCCGAAAAAACATACTATTGCCAGCACCGGAATCGAAGGCGCATGCGATCATCAATTCGACCTCATGTCGATGGACGCCTATTCCGTCATCAATCTGAAACGCGAACAGGTTTCATATCTCAACGACTTTACGCGCCTTTGCAACACGGACGTTTACAACGTGAACTTCGAGCGCGGCACGCGCGTCGCCTATGCCGACCGCGCGTTGCATGTCATCTCGGGCACGGCTAGTATCGATGCCGAAGGCAAGACCGTTTACTACGACGGCGATGTCGTCAAACAGGCCGAGCGCATGTTCGGCAACATCGACGCCTTGCTGCGCTCAGGCTCGGCGACGATTCAAGATACGATGCACATGATCGTTTACCTGCGCGACCCTGCCGATTACGCGCGCATCGACACCTATATCAGGGAAAACTACCTGGGCATCCCCTATATCATCGTCGAGGGCGCGGTTTGCCGCCCCGACTGGCTGATCGAGGTCGAATGCATGGCCATTGTGGATAGCAATGAGCCGACTCTGCCCGGATTCTAACGTCTTGATTTGACGCGCCGGTGCTATTAGCGTTAGGCGTAAGATTCCTGCAGGCGAAAGGGCCACCATCATGTTGGACGACAAACCATTCAATTACATCGACGAAGCCGCCGTTAGGCGCATGAAGATGAACACGGATCCGTACGAATGGGGCTATATCCCTGACGCCGTACCGAATATCTATCTCGACAAAGTCTTGGCCGACGCGCCCGTAATTCCTACGCGCGGCAGTTATCCGATCAAAAGTTATTTCGGCCTGCCTTACCTCAAGCGCGGCCCCGAATTCGAAAAACTTCTGGAAGATTTGCTGAGCGACCGTTTTCGCAAGCTCGTCGGCGAGATCGTCGGCATGGATTTAAGCCCTTATCCGCCTTGCATCGTTATGATGGGCAACACCTCGGGCCATTACAACGAAGGTTACGCGCATCCCGACTCCAAGCACAAAATCGTGACCGTCCTTATCGGTCTGACGCGCGAATGGCCGTATGAACGTGGCCGCCTGCGCGTTTTGCGTGGTCCAGACCGCAACGATTACGCATTCGAGTTCGCGCCCGAGTTTGGCTGTATGTTCTGCTTTAAGGTTTCCGACAAGTCTTGGCACGGCTTTTTGCCGCAAAAAGGCCCGCGCATGAGCCTTCAACTTTGCTACGTCGATACGCCCGGCCACGTGCGCAAAGAATACTTCCGCCACGGCCTCAGCGCGCTCGTGAAATCGGTGCCGGCGCTGAACAAGTTACTCAGCTATATGCCGAAGAACGTGTGGGCACAGTTGAAGACCAAGTAAGAAACGCGCCATGCCCTTTCCTGTCATTCCCGAACCCGCCGAAACCGCAGCCCATTTCATCAGGGCTTTGAAGAACTCTCAACGTCTGGACTCGCCGTATACGCGATGGGTGTTGACGGACACAATTCCTGAAAGCCTCGCTTTCCGGATCATGATGCTGCCCATCAAGCCGCCTGACATGGGCGACAGCGGCGGCGTGCGGGATCTGGGCGACAACAATTTAAAGCGCACGTTCTTCACGCCGGAATTGCAAAACGATTTTCCGGAGATCAAGGCGTTCGTCGACGCGTTCCAGCGTCCCGAAGTCGCGCGGCAGTTTTCGGAAACGTGCAATATCGCGCCGGAACGCCTTGAAGGAGGATTCCTGCGCATCGAATACATGCAGGACACCGACGGCATGTGGCTCAAGCCGCATCCTGACATCACGGCCAAGCTGTTTTCGATGGTGATCTACCTTTGCACCGGGCCGGAAGCCAAGAATTGGGGCACGGACATTTACGACGAGAACCAAAAATGGGTGGACCGCGGCACGGCCGAGTTCAACCGCGCCGTGATTTTCGTGCGTACGGAAACGACATTTCATGGCTTCGAAAAGAGGCCGATCAAGGGCGTGCGACGCCTGATGGAGATTAATTACGTTATCCCTGAATGGCGCGACCGTTATCAGCTTTGCCTGCCCGACACGCCAGTGACGCTGAAAGGCTAAATCGGCAAAATTTTACGAGATATTCTCGCTTTATAACGGTTAAAGTATTACTTTAATCGAATGTGGTTTTTTGTAACATAATAAGCTGTTTATTTGGTTTTCTTAATGTTCGTTTCGTCACCCAAAGCCAAACAACAAGGGGCAGACTTGCGCCTGCCCCCAATTTATCGCGCCACGAACTCTATTTCTTAGTCTTGGCTGGCTTTTCGGTTTTGACGGGCTTCGCGTCTTTGTCTTCGACGGTGGTTGCCGTCATCGAATATTCTACCTTTACCTTGCTGCCGACCTTAACCGTTTCCGGAACGGTGGCCGAGCCGCGTGCGATTTCCCATTTCTCGCCGCCCTTTTGGACAACTATTTTTTCCGGCGTCAACTCCTGAACCGGGCCGGTCACTTGATAGCTCTTGGGTGCGGCCCATGACGGCGCAGCAGCCATTACGACAGCAGCCACAACCGTTAACATCATTGTATGTTTCATGCACATGCTCCGTAGATTGAAGGTTGAATGCGATAAACGGGTCTATAATATAGGACGCTAGTTAAAGCCTGCCTTTTAATGGGGACATAGACAAGGCCGATTTTTCAATAAGGTTTACAAATGCGTTACGCCGTTTTCTTCACATTTGACGAAAAGACTGAGGAGGTCTTGCAGGGCCTGCGCGAGGCTTTGGCGGAAAATATTCGCGGCGTTCCCCCTGTGAAAGGAAAAATGGGCCCTCATATGACTCTGGCCGTGTTCGACAACGGCGAGCAAAACGGCGTGTTCGAATGCTTCGACGCCTTGGCTCAAGGCTTCCGCAGCATCGCGCTGACGCTCCACGGTCTCGGCTCGTTTCCTGGAAGACGCAAAGTGCTGTTCGTTGAACCCATGCCCTCGCGCGAATTGCAAACCTGTTATGAAAGATGTCATACGTCCTTTGCTGCTTTTTCGAAAATGGTGATCGCTTATCACGATCCGGTACAATGGCATCCGCACATCACGCTCACCAAAGGCATCGGCGGTCATGTTTTTCAGGAAGCCTATGCCTTCGCCAAAGCCCGCTGGCAGTCCTTGAACGCTATAACGCGCTCCCTCGGACTCATCGACGTGCAGAAGCCGTTGGAGGTTTTGAAATCGGAAAAGTTGCTTTAGCCCCCCAAACTTGTTCTTTTTTGCGTTCATGGCTTTTTGCCGGTAAAATGCTATAACAATGTGAAAGACGGGGGTGCTCCATGAAAAACAGCAAAGGCTTTGTTGACAACATCGAGGCATTGACGGCGGCGAACAACGATTTTCGCCGCGTCCTATATACCACCAAGAACTGCCAACTCGTCGTCATGGCCCTCAAGCCCGGCGAAGACATCGGCAAGGAAGTCCACGATCTCGACCAATTTTTACGCGTGGAGTCGGGCACAGGCGAAGCTTTGCTCGACGGCGAACGGAATGCGATACAGGATGGCTCCGCCATCGTCGTCCCGGCCGGCACCGAACACAATATTATCAATACCGGCAACACGCCCATGAAGCTTTATACGCTTTACGCGCCGCCCGAACATCGCGATGGCGTGGTACATAAAACGCGCGCCGATGCCGAAAATGCCCATGAACATTTCGACGGCACGACGACAACGTAACGCTTCCACTTAAGCGAACTTTTCGAACCATTCGAGCGTCGAGTCAAATAACGCTAAACGATTGTTCTCGTAGGAGAACGTATGGTTGGCTTTCGCTATGCGCGTCAAATCAAAAGGGCCCGTAAACGCTTTGCGATATTTCTCCGGCGACGTGTGCGGACTGGCGTTGAAAATACTTTCTTCCGGAATAATAAGTTGCGTCGGCGTTGATATGGCTTTGGCTAATTCAAGGCATTTTTCGTCCGGATATTTCTTGATCTCCTCAACCATCTCCTCGCCGATGACATACACGCACCCATAATCGAGATAGTATTGCTTGCGTTCGGGAATGTGCGTGAGATATGGCCCCGACGCCCAAAAGTTCGTCACATCGAACGAGGGATCCCACAAGCTGATAGCCTTCACCCCTTGCGGATTCAAGATCAACGTCGCCAAACCGCCAAGACTGTGCGCCGTGATGTAAATCGCGTCATAATCGTTTTTGAAGCGTTCGATGACCGCCAGAATATCTCGCGTATGCGTCGTGAGCGTGGAATCCGGCAAACGGCGGGATTTCGGCGCGGCATCGTACAGGCTCACCCTGTAATGATCGTAACCGTTCTTATAGAAAAACTCGCCGGAGGTGACTTCAAGCAAAAACCCCATTTTGTGCGTCATGCCATGAATATGAACGACGAGCCGCTTGTTGCCGTTCTTGCGCAGCCGGCCATAAATTCTATTGCCATCGGGGCCGTCGATGTTATGTGCGGTTTCGGTCATCTTCGAACCCCCTCAAACAAACGGATCATAGGCCCATTGGAGCAGGCCTTGCCGCTGCCGTGGGCGGCATTCCATATCCATAGGCGTACAATTCATTTTGACCTGCGCCAAGTGGCGTTTGAATGCCTTCCAGCGTTTAATCTGTTTTTCATCAACGTCAGGCAACCGGCGGCCCATATAATAGCGGCAATACCATTGAAACCAGCCGCGTGGATCGGGCCCGATGATCCAGCCCCTTTCCCTCCAAACGCTTAGGGGTTGGCGGCTTTTGATCCCAAAACAATTAAGCTTAGGGTTAGGTTTGTCGCTTGTTTTCGCCTTGGCGAACCAATCGGCGGGAAATTCTTTCCGGCAATCGTTCATGTATTTGCCTTCGAAAACGCCGAGTTCCAGCATTTTTTTCGGCGTGAAGGCAGGCTTGAAGTCCGGCGCGAACTTTTTGCCCATCGGCGCAACCAGCTTATACCGATACCCTCGCTGCATGCGGTCGTTGACGATGACAATCGTGCCGGGCTTATAGGCTTTTGACATACGGCAAGCTTAAACGCGCCACGCGTCCCGTCAACGCGCTTTTGCGGGGACTTTCCGTGTTTTCCAAAGCGAATAGCCGACGCCGCTGCCCAGAATGGCGAACGTGATGCCCAGCGACCACCCTACGGGAAACTTCTCCCATCCGGCAAAGTCCGCGATAAACAGCTTACTGCCGATAAACACCAAAACGACCGACAAAGCGTATTTTAGGTAATGGAAACGTTTAATGATCGCGGACAACACGAAATACAGAGCGCGCAAGCCAAGGATCGCGAAAATGTTGCTTGTGTAGACGATGAACGGATCCGTCGTTATGACGAATATCGCGGGAACGCTGTCCACCGCAAAAATAACGTCGGCAAACTCGATCATCACAAGGCACACGAATAGAGGCGTAAGCCATAAAACCTTCTTTCCGTGCTTTTTGGAAGGCTGGCGCACGAAAAAGTCGTGCCCGTGCAGCGCGTCCGTAATGCGGAAATGGTTCCGCATGAACTTGAGCAACGTGTTCTCGGCGATGTCGGCCGGCTTGTCGCCCGCCAACAGCATTTTGATGCCCGTGCCGATCAGGAACACGGCGAACACGTACAGGACCCATTCGAACCGGCTGACCAGAGCCGCGCCGAAGCCGATCATGACGCCGCGCAGAACGACCGCGCCAAGGATACCCCAGAAAAGCACGCGGTGCTGATACAAACGCGGAATGTGAAAAAACGAAAACAGCATCGCGATGACGAACACGTTGTCGATCGACAGCGTCTTCTCGACGATGAAGCCGGTGAAGTATTCGACGGCCTTCCCTTGTCCCAGCTCGTACCAGATCCACCCGCCGAACAGAAGACCTATTGTGATGTAGAAAGCCGAGAAGATGAGGCTTTCCTTGACCTCGACCTCATGATCCTTGCGGTGCATGACGCCCAGATCGAATACCAGCATGGCGACGACGACGGTAACGAATGACAGCCACATCCACACGGGCTTTGTCATGAAATCCAGAAAAAGAAAATCAGGGAGGGGCATTCGCGCTTCTCGCTCAACAGTTAATCATTCTTTCGCGAACGCTGGCGCGCCTCGCGTCAACAGTTTCCCAAGAGCGGCGAACATACATTGCTCCCCGGCTCCGAAAGCGTATGCAACCTATCTTATTGTTTATAAAAAGCAAGCCGGTTGTCGCCTTTTGACGAAAGGGAAAATGCCCACAAGCCTCTACAGGTTTTGACCAACAGCGGCGCGGTTACGCGATTTCTTATCCGGATTCATTGGCGTGAATCGGCCTCATCGTGTAGCAACGAACCAAACCTCAACCCGTCGGTGCGCCCTCATGGCCAGAAACGCTTCAACCTCACCCCAATCGACCGGACGCATTCTGTCCCTTGATTTCTGGCGAGGCTTGTTCCTGCTCATGATTTACGTCAATCATGTACCCGATAACTTGTTGGCGAAGCTTACGCTGCGCAACTGGGGATTTGCCGATTCAGCCGAAGCCTTCGTGTTCATTTCAGGCACCAGCGCCATGCTGGCTTTCGGGCCTTATTTCGAGAACGGCGGCCTTGCCGCCGGCATGGTCCGAACGTTGAAAAGGGCCTGGCAATTGTTTTGCGCGCACGTTCTTCTGGTCTTCGCTCTTTCTGCCATCATCGCCTTCGCCGGCGAATTCACGGACAGCAAGCCCATCATGGAGCAGCTCAACTTCTCGCCGTTTTTCGTGGAAACCGACGTCGCCATCGTGAAATTGCTCAAGCTCGGGTATATGCCGAACCTGACGGACATCCTTCCTCTCTATATCGTTCTCGTTCTCTTGTTCCCGGCAGCATGGGCCTTGGTCAAGGCGTCTCCCGCTCTGGCTCTGGGAGCGTCATTCCTGCTTTGGCTCTCCATCAACGTCACGGGACAATCATTCGCCAATTATCCGGATGGCGTGACGTGGTTTTTCAATCCGCTGGCATGGCAATTCCTTTTTGTCGCGGGCATGGTTGCCTATAAAGAGCGCAAGCGAATAATAACGGAAATTGTCGGGTCGAAGATTATCTTTCGGATTGCGTTGATCGCCGCTGGAGCCAGTTTCATCGCCGTCGCGCCATGGACCCACTTTGAAGCCTTCGTCTCCTGGCGGCTTGTGCCGGCTGAATTACTGGCAATCGACGACAAATCCAATCTGGCGTGGGTTCGCATCGCGCACTTTTTCGCGATTGCGGTCGTCGCCGCGCGGCTGTTGCCGGACTCTTCTTCCGTATGGCGTTCCCGTTTCGTTAAGGCGGTGTCTTTATGCGGCCGTCATTCTCTGGCGGTCTATTGCACGGGGGCCGCGCTTTCACTTATCGCGCACATCGTGCTGAAGATCGGGAAAGTTGACGCCGTTGAATCCGCGCTGGTCGTCATGCTTGGCGTTATAATGCTCATTCTGCTCGCGCATGCGCTCCAATACGCGGCCAGCCTTCTGAACAGCGTCTCAGCCAAGACAAAGGAATCAAAGGCGGATCGCGACAAAAACGTAAAGCTACAGGCGGCATAACGAAAGGCCGGACGGCGGAGGCCTGCGAACGGCAACGGAGAGATTGGCGCCTCTTTTAAAAAGTCGGAAATGATTTCTTAATTACAGTTTTACCGCTTCAATATTCGCCGAGACAACATAATCCGCAATTGGGACGCCGGGCGTCCAGTCCTTCATGAAGGCCTTGCTTTCCTCCTTCGGGGCAACGCGGATTTGTTCAAAACCGGCAGCGCGCAACATGTTTTCGACCTCTGCGATCGTCGTTGCCCCGGCAATACAGCCGGTGTGCAATGCCATGTCCTGCCGAATATCCTCCGGCAACTCGGCAAAAGCGACAACATCCGAGACGGCTAAACGTCCGCCAGATTTCAAAACGCGAAACGCTTCCGCAAATACGCGGGGCTTGTTTGGCGACAGGTTAATGACACAGTTGGAGATGATTACGTCGACCGCGTTGTCGGCGACGGGAAGATTCTCGATTTCGCCGAGGCGAAAATCGACATTGGTATGTCCCCCTTTCTGTGCATTGGCCCGCGCCTTGGAAATCATTTCCGGCGTCATATCCACGCCGATAACGCGCCCCGTGTCGCCAACTTGCCTCGCAGCGAGAAAACAGTCGAATCCGCCGCCGCTGCCAAGATCGAGAACAGTCTCGCCTGTTTTGAGATTTGCTATGGCTTGGGGATTGCCGCAGCCCAGCCCCATATTCGCTCCTTCAGGGATCGCGCTGACGTCTTCAAACGAATAGCCCACGGCCTGCGCCATTTCACCGGCATTGGGAGCGGGGCCGCCGCAACAGGATGTACCACAGCCACAACCGGAGGATTGCGCGACTGCGCCGTACTGCAGGCGCACCGCCCGACGGATTTTATCGTTTTCCACGTTGCCCATGGCGCCTCCGAAAATTCTGAACCGCTATTTTAAGGCAAAGAGCCGGAATAAAGAAAGCAATATATCCGCTTGCGTGCATATGCTTGGCAGTGCATATATGGCGAATGAAACAAACGCTTCTGATTCTCTCCGCCCTTGCTGAACCCACCCGTTTAGAGGCGATGCGCCTTTTATGGGATGGCCGCGAGCACTGCGTGTGCGAGCTTATGGACGCACTGGACAAAGGCCAGTCCACCATGTCGCGTCATATGGCTACCCTTAAGAAAGCAGGACTCGTCATGGACAGGCGGGATGCCCAATGGGTGCGTTATACGCGCAATCCTCAACTCTCCAAAGCCATGATCGCGCTCATCGAGGCGGCAATCTATCTTGAAAAACCGTCAAAAAGGAAAGCCGCATGAAGTGTCAGTGCGAGTCTGATACAGTAGTTGCCGAAGTCCCCGTCGATAAAGGTTCTTCCGCCTTATGGGTGACAAACACCGTTGTTGGCATTGCGCTTTGGTTTGTTCTTTATAGCCAGCTTGTGCCTTTCTCGGAGTGGGTCGTTTCCCTGTTGCCCATCGAAAAAGGAACGCATCTTGCCGAGGCGATCACCTTTTTCTTCTATGACACGCCAAAAGTCCTGATGTTGTTGACGCTTGTCGTTTTCTTGATGGGCATTATCCGCAGCTTTTTTTCGCCTGAACGCACCCGCGCATTGCTGGCTGGAAAGAATGAGGGGCTTGGTAACGTCGCGGCCGCCTGTCTTGGCATCGTAACGCCGTTTTGTTCGTGTTCCGCTGTACCCTTGTTTATTGGTTTCGTTTCGGCAGGCGTTCCTCTTGGCGTGACGCTTTCGTTTCTGATTTCCGCACCGATGGTCAACGAAATCGCGCTTGGGCTTCTGTTCGGTCTTCTCGGATGGAAAGTCGCGTTGGCTTATCTGGCCTTTGGTTTAGGCATCGCTATCGTTGCGGGCTGGGTCATTGGTCGATTCCACCTTGAAAGCTGGCTGGAAGACTGGGTACGCAACGCCCGCGCCGGAGCCATCAATCTTCCGTCTGAGAGGTTGACCGCCATTGACCGGATCAAAGAAGGTCTGAGGGCGATACGGGAGATTGTCGGCAAGGTATGGCCCTGGATGATCGCCGGTATTGCTGCTGGCGCGTTTATCCATGGCTATGCGCCCGCCGAGCTTTTGGCGTCGATCATGGGCAAGAACACATGGTGGTCGGTTCCGGCGGCGGTTCTTGTCGGTATTCCCATGTATTCGAATGCGGCAGGAATTATTCCCGTTGTCGAAGCGCTTCTTGGCAAAGGCGCCGCTCTTGGCACTGTTCTGTCATTCATGATGGCCGTGATCGCGCTTTCCCTTCCCGAAGCCATCATCTTGCGCAAAGTTCTGACAATGCGGCTCATCGTCGTCTATTTCGGCGTGGTGGGAAGCGGAATTTTGGCGGTTGGCTATCTCTTCAATGCGTTCTTCGGATAACAGCGATGAAGATTTGCCCATCAAATCGAAGGTTCCTTCCAGCGCAGACGGGGATCCCAATTGGTTTACAGTGAGTTAAACGAAAATAGAATGACGGCTGAAGCCTGCCCTCGCGCAGACAGGGTCTGACATGACAGAAGTATTCGAATAAGTCAGGACCTTTATCGGCTATAACTGGCGGAGACGGAGGGATTCGAACCCTCGGTACGGCTTTACAACCG
>CAZVCG010000033.1:0-20997 GCA_964626265.1 uncultured Rhodospirillaceae bacterium
TCCCTTGAATCATCAATCGCTTAACGCTAGGTTAATTGGGTCTGGACCCTAGTATGATACCAGGGGAGAGCCTACGAGTGGGCTACTTCTTCTCTGTACCGCTCGGTGGTGTCTACTCAATTGAAATGGCAACTCCTTTAATTAAAGAAAGAGCAAACAAAATCTTGGAATGTTCTTTGACTTTCGACATCACCAAAAATGATAAAACAATTTATCACAGAGATATAAAAAACTTTGAGCCTTCTGGTTCTTATGCAGCAGGAAACCAAGCTTATTATGTAGCAAAAGATGTATCAATCTCATTACCATCCGGGGATGACTTCTTCTTGCAAGTCATGGACAAAAAGTGTCCAGAAGTGTCCAGTCGGGGCGGACTCATGTCTTTGTCTTTAGATGAAAACCCAGAGCAGGCAGTGTGGTCCAATCTTTTTATTAAGGTATTTGGTTATATTCTGCTGGTTTGTGGGGCCATAGGGGTAATAGATAATTGTTTCTTTAGCCGATCCAAAGTGCGGGATGATTGAGCATTGTTTTCTCTTTCCTATTAATAGCCGGTTTGTTTTTTTGGTATATCCGCCTCAAATCAAAATTCGCTCGACTTCATCAAGCGAGACCTGATCATTGCGCCGGTCATAGAGGCCCGTTGTTCTTGCGCTCTCAGGCTTTATCGTAATCGATAGGAATTTTGCGGTTTTTGCGCGGCGGTATGCAGGGCGTGAAGCCCTTGGCCCTTAAGGCTTCACGAAACCAATCGCTGTCATAACCGCGATCCGCCAGCATGACGTTGGCTTGAGGCAATTTATCCAAAAGCCAAGCTGCGCCTTGATAATCGCTCGCCTGTCCTTCCGTCAGCAACATGGCAACAGGCTTACCTTGGCCATCGCAAACGGCGTGAAGCTTGGTATTCAGGCCGCCTTTCGTCCGACCGATACAGCGGGGAAGAGCCCCTTTTTAAGCAGGCTGGCTGCGGTTCTGTGGGCCTTCAGGTGCGTGGCATCGATCATCAATTTATCCGGCACTTTTTCTTGTCCCGCCAGTTCAGCAAATATGTGATTGAACACGCCCATGCGGCTCCAGCGCACGAAACGGTTGTACAGCGTCTTGGGCGGACCATAGCCGCGCGGCGCATCCTTCCATTGCAGGCCGTTCCTGACGACGTAGATGATCCCGCTAATAACGCGCCGGTCGTCCACGCGTTCAACACCGTGCGACAGCGGAAAATACGGCTTCATCCGGTTAAGCTGTTTGCGGCTCAGCATAAACAGTTCGCTCATGGTCCACCTCCGACCAGAGTGAATCAAAATCCGACCCCCTTGTGAATCCTCAAAATTTAATGGGTCCTGAGCCTACGACAATAAACAGCCTCAACGCGGCTCTGAATGGCGTGAGCAAGAGCAGCACCACATACTTCACGTGGGAAATTGGTTTGCTCAATGGGTGCCCCGCATACGTTGGGATGAAAGTTCCATTTGATAAGGACCAATTTTCCGGAAAAAGTTCCAACCGGCGGAAAATCACGCCAAAAACACCTCAAGGCCGCAATCCCGCCATAAAGAAACGATACCGTAGCGTTTAGTTGAGGTTTCAGCCTTAACGGTTCCGGCGCTAGGGCCGATCCAAGAGCTTACCAAAGGAGGATGCCATGAAAACCAAACGCATAGTCACAGGCTTGTTGGCAACGGCTTTAATCGCTGCGCCGATGGCGCCTGCCTTGGCGCACGACAACCGGCCCCCGCCGCGTCCAGCCAAAAATGTCGAATACCGCCATGACAACCGCCACAACAACGGCAATGACGTGGCCGTTGGGCTTTTCGCAGGGCTTGCGGCGTTGACGACGCTAGCCGTCATCGCGAACGCCAATCAGGCGCCGCCGCCGCGTCCGGTTCATTACGTAGCGCCAAAACCTGTTTACCGCTATGCTCAGCCGCGCCGCACGGTGGTTTACACTTATCCAACGGCTTATAGGGTAGTGCCTACGCCGGTTCACTATCATGGAACGTATTATGCGCGATGAATAAGACTTCAAAAAAAGCTTCCCCCCGAAAGGGGGGGAGACCTTCTAAAGAAAAAGCCGGGAGACTGCGCGACGACATCCTCGACGCGGCTTCCGGTCTTTTTTTCGAGCAAGGTTACGGCCTGACGAGCGTTGAGGCCATTGCCGCAAAAGCAGGCATTTCCAAACGCACGTTTTATGACCGTTTTAACGACAAGGCAGATGTTTTCCGCGCAGTCGTCGAGCGCGTCATCGAACGTTTGAGCCCGTTCAAAACAGCAAGCCTGCTTGATGATAAAGACATAGAAACCTCCTTGAAAAAGCTCGCCAGCGTGATGTTGCGGGCTACATTGACGCCAGAATCTCTTGCGCTTAACCGCCTCATTCTGGCCGAGGCTACGCGCTTTCCGGAACTTGCCGAACTGATGAACGTTCAGGGCGTTCGGCAAAAAGCGGTGGGCCTCATCGCCGAATTGCTTCAACGTGAAATATCTTCAGGCCGCTTTTCGCTCAGGGATCCCGTGTTCGCGGCGGAACAATTCATGCAAATGACCACCTCGTTACCCCTGCGCCGAGCCTTGATGCTTGGTCAAACGATGACTACGCACGAAATCGACAAGTGGGCAAGCGACGCGGTCGGACTGTTTCTCAACGGATGCAGAAAAGGTTAACGGCCTAAACCTGATAACTGCCAGATAACCGTGCAACCGCCGCATTAACATCTATGGCTCGCTGCGGGCGGCTCCTGATTGTTTAAGAAAAACAAGAACTTTATTGGACAACAAGGTTAATTTTTCCGCCAAACTTGACTCTAGGTTAGAGATGTCTATCCTGCCACCTGCGTCCATGGCGGACGCGCCCTTGAGCCATAAACTTGATAGCGTCTCAAGCCGTCCTAAAGCTTCGTGGTAACTGTTACAACGAAAATTATCAGGCTAACCACAACGTTCAACAACTCATTAGGTCATCCATGCAACTTTCCGTTAAAGGCAAGCAAATTGATGTCGGCGACTCCCTGCGCCAGCACGTCCAGACCCAGCTCACCGATATTGTCGGCAAATATTTCGGCGGCTCTCTAGACGCCAGCGTGACGTTTTCGCGCGAAGCGCATCTATACCGGGCCGACATCACCGTTCACGCCGGTCGCAACATTCTTTTGCAAAGCAACGCCAGCGCTAACGAACCGTATCCTGCATTTGATATGGCGGCTGATCGTATAGCTAAGCGCCTCAACCGCCACAAAGAACGCTTGCGCAAACATCATCAGGAAGGCCCTGCTGAAGAGGCCTTGATGGCTCCCTCGTTCGTGCTCAACCCTGAAGAAGATAACGCTGCTGGTGGTGCGAACGACAACCCTGTCGTCGTAGCGGAGATGACGACGCCTATAGAAACCCTGACGGTCGGCGAAGCCGTTATGCGCCTCGACCTCGGCGATTTGCCGGCGTTGATGTTCCGCAGCCGCGCGAATGGCAGTCTCAACATGATCTATCGTCGTCCTGACGGGCACATCGGCTGGGTCGATCCGTCACAAAACATGGCCGCCGCGCCAGTTAAAGCGCGCGGGTAATTCCATGACCCGCGGCGTCACGATGCGCGAACTGTTGGGGCCAAAGGCGGTTCTGGCAGGTCTTGAGTCGTCCAGCAAAAAGCAAGTGTTGCACGATATGGCTCAACATGCAGCCGATGCGCTTGGCCTTGAATCGCATGGCGTATTTGATGTGCTTTGGGCGCGCGAACGCCTCGGCACGACAGGTGTCGGGCACGGCATCGCCATTCCGCACGGACGCATTGCCGGAATCGACAAGGTTTGCGGCTTCTTCGCCCGTCTGGCGACGCCCATTGCCTTCGACTCCGTTGATGATCGTAACGTCGATTTGGTGTTCATGCTTCTTGCGCCGGAATCGGCTGGAGCCGATCACTTGCACGCGTTGGCGACTGTTTCGCGCCTGTTGCGCGACCCCAGGTTGTGCGAGGAGCTTCGCCGCGTAAAAGACGCCGCATCGCTCGAACGCCTTTTAACGACGGCGAACGCGGCGCAGGCCGCCTGAATTTTTCTACATTGGGCAGCCTTTCGCAGCGAATTCTCGATCGGCGAAAGGCGCGTCGGCGCGAACATCAAGCAATAGCCTTTGGAAACAGGGGTGCTGGCGCACCAAGAGCTTGGCGACTTCTTTCACTGTTTCGCGATTTTCCGGGCTGATGTTCCATGAAGTAGGAATTTTTTCGGTCTTGGCGCGGAGGGCGCTTTGATGGCCGTCTTTCAAGCGCAACTGATCAAGGCCGACTTGAATACTGTACACTTTCATTCCGTTCAACTTCGAATTCGGCGAAGCGCTGCGCGCGGCCTTGCGGATTTCCTCCAGCAAATCCTCCATGTGCGTATTCACATTGGCCGAAGCCGAAGCAATAGGCACGGAAAAGACGCTTTTTAACGCTGTGCCAAGGCCGGGACGCATGGACGACGTATAAGCAGAATTCGGTTCGTCAACGTGGGCATTGATGACGATGACGACCAGCTTTTTGATGTGTCCCTGATTAACACGCCACAGAATTGAGCCTTCGTCATGCGAGTTCGAAGCCGCATCGAGCAAGCCATGAACGCCTAAATTATCGGCAAGTCCGCCATCGACGAGATAGATATAACGGATGTCACGATAACGCATGGGCCCACGGCGTAAATCGTTCGCATACCTCGCGCGCTTATACGATTCGAGATTCAGGTAAGGCGCATAAGGATCGCTCAACCTTTTTTCGATCCACGGCGGCAAAGGCCTGCCGGCACAATGCGATTCCGAAAAATTTTCGAAGGCTATGGGCGAAAACACCACAGGCACGGCAGCGGAAGCCGTAACGCCAGTTGCCAGCGGCAAGCGGTCATGATCGGAACAGATATCATTAAAGCGGCGCGGCGTAAGCGAAAATACTTCGCCTGATCCCATATCCGTGGCGTTCATAATAACTAGGGGTTTGCCGGGTTGATTGAGGTCGGCAAGCGTCGCTTCGTGAAAAAGCTTTTCATCCAACATCTGCTTGACGGGTTCCGACCGCGACGTACCTTCCGCGAGGCGGCTGATGGCGGCGAAAGGATTGAGAATTTGAGAGATTAGAGGACCTTCGTTATCGGCAACAAGAAAATCTTGTTCGAATTGATCCAGCCTGTCCGCGCCATACAGGCCATAGTAAGCGGCAATTACGCTGCCGCCGGAAACGGAAGAAATAATGGCTACATCGTCAATCAATCTGCGTTGTTTACCTTCGAAAACGTAAGTCGATTTTTTCAGTTCGTTGAGCACAGCCCAACCGAAAGCTGCTGCGCGGGCGCCGCCGCCGGAAACGGCTACCAGAATGACGGGGCGGTCTTTGTGCGATACGTCGATAGTGCGTCGTTCTTCGTTTTCCGCGCCACGCTGGAGCGGCAGATTGTCATAACGTATCGCGCAACCTGCAAGCAGAAATGCGATCACTGGAAGAAGATAAAGTCTAGACATGTTTATGGCTTATGTGAGGAAACCAACCGTCATTTTAGATTGTGGCGCGGTTGAATGGAATGCGATTACATCGCGTTGATGAGTCGGGCGATTAATAAAAGCCACATGACATATCTTAACCTAATTTAGGATTAAATTTTCCGAAAATGTCGCCGCTGGCGGCGAATTTTACATATTTGTTTTGTACGCTAACAGCGGCTTTTTCCTGTCCGAGCGTAACTTTATTTTGCGGGCGTTCTTTTTCCTGTTTGGCTTGCGCAAATTTGAACGCCCTATAATTATCCATGGCCAAATTGACGGTCTTGGCCCCCAAAGAAACCGCGGCAATGAGGCCTCGCCTCGCAACGTCGTCATACGGTTTTTCCGGGTGATAAAATACGCGTATTTCGTTCGCCGTTAACTTGCGCGGCTGCACGCCTTTAATTGCGGCCAGGCGGTCGAGTTCTTCAATTGCGCGCTGAAACCCGGCCAAATCAAACAAAGCCGCGTTAATTTCTTCTCCATGTAAAACCATTTTAATATCGACACAATAAGTGCCGTTTGACGCTTTATCCGGCTTGACCTCTCCTATGGCGTCTTCCGTCGTTACATAAACTTTGTCGAGCTTCGCTTCTTTTACGTGCATGTATTCCGAATAGAGGTCCGGGCTATAGGTCACCCGCATAACTGTTCCGATTCCCTGTGACCTAATCTCTCTGCGGCTTAGATCGCCGTCATGCAGGGGATAAAATTTTCCCTTTTTGGCCACGTCGTTCTTGGTGTGGCCGTCCGGGCGTCCGTCCCTAGGGGCTCCATAATAGCCGCCCGGAACCATGTGCGCATTCCCCGGAAAAACATATCCTGCAGGATAAAGGGCCCCGGGATTAAAGGGACTTTTGAATTTTTGCAGCCACAGCATAAACGAGTGTTCGTCCAATGAGCCAGACATGGCTGTCGGGTCCCATACGCCTTCGGCGGGCTTGGGGGCGAACAAGTCCGTTTGCGCTTCGGCTTTGGTTTTGCGTTCCTCCATCAATTTTTTATAGGCTTCATGTATATCAACGCGCTTTGGCGTTTTAACGTTATCAAGATTGCCATCGGCAGAGACGGCCATATTTGTAGGCGAAGCATTATATTCCTTGTCAGCCGAAGATCTTGGATTTTGTTGGACAACTATTTCTTGCGTTTGCTTCCTGAAGTTTTCTTCATCCGCTTCGCGCATGGCGACAAGCTCACGATACGTTTCTTCCATGAATTCTTTACGCGTTCGCGGGGTTTTTTTCTTTGCTGGCGGATTTTGAGGCGCGGAGTCTTCAGTTTTCACAGTCCTTTGTTGGGGGGCGCACGCGTATTGACGGCGTTTTTTGCGGCTTTTGCGGGGTTCAGAAGGTTTGACGATGTCGGTTCCTGCTTGCTTGAATTGATCCGAAACGTTTTGCTTAACTGCCGTGTTGGAATGCTGTTTCGCCGAAGCAGTCTTGGCTCCAAAAACGAATAACAGTGAGGTTGAAATCAAGACCGCAGGAAGGGCTTTGCCGATTAAGGCAACGGATTTTAAAAGACGCTTTTTGATATCCCTGAACACAATATCCTTCAAAAATATCCGGTTTAAATAAGCCTTTGATCAATAATGATAGAAAAGCAGAAATATTTACTTTCATGAAGCGTTTTCTTGTTTTTCTTTGTTAACCAAATAACCTTTTCGTATTCATCATTCTTTTTCTGCTTTATAACTTGAGGGCCCGCACACGCTTTTTCGAAGGTCGCTTCTTTGGAGCGCGTGCGAGGACAAGCCCCTTTGCCGTCAACGTCTTCAACACAACTAGAATCGAGCACAATAATGACAAAATAAGCCTGTACCACTGGTTAAAGGAATACATTTCCGGGAGGATACTGTGGCAAGGCTATCAAGCGCGCTCCATTCAGGTTTGATCGTTTCGCTTGCGCTGTTATTGGCATCGGGAACAACACCGGTTTACGCGCAAGAACTGGTGGCTATGTCGGAAGAACCTTATTACGAACTGAATTATAGGGAATATGCCCCTTATTCGGCGGAGCGGCTCGATCAGCTTCTCGCCCCCATCGCTCTCTATCCCGACCCTCTTATCGATCATATTTTGCAAGCATCGTCCCATCCTCTTGAGATCATTCAGGCCTACAGATGGGTTAACGAGCCGGAAAACGTTTTGCTGCAAGACGAACAGCTCAATTCGGCACTGGAGTCCAAAGACTGGGATGATAGCGTCAAAGCGCTTGCTGCCTTTCCGCTGGTCTTGAAAACGCTCAACGATAACATCGAGTGGACGGAACAACTCGGCAAAGTTTATGCTACTCAATACGATGGCGTCATGCTCTCCGTGCAACGGTTACGGCAACTCGCGATGGCTTCTGGAACGTTGACTTCGACCCCTCAACAAACGGTGACGACCCAGAATGAAAGTGTATATATTCAACCAACAGATCCGAACGTACTTTATGTTCCTTATTACAACCCGCAATATATCTATGGTTATTGGCTGTATGCTGATTACCCACCTTATTATTTCGCAGGGTATACCTATACGCGGCCATATGTCGTGTTCAGTCCCGGCATAACGGTCGTACGGATCGCTCATTTCGATCATCATCATAAGCAAAGGCCCCTTCACGTCAGCTTTCATAGGTGGGCTGATAGCCCCCGCGTCAACGACAGAAACCGAATGACGACGGGCAACCAACGTTTTACAGCCACATCCGAGCCCCCTGTTGCCAGCGCGTCCGTACCTGCTCGAGTTTTCCGAGACGGCGCATTTGTACCGTTCGAATTCTCGGATGCCGACAAGGCGACGGAACGCAGGGATTGGCGCCGGGGACGATATCTCGATCATCGTCGGCCGGAATCCATTTCTTCCGAGAACACGATCCGGATCATGGATCCCGCCAGAAGCCGTCAGGCAATCACCGTAACCGTTGAACCGCGCACTGTAATGCCTGAACCGCGCGCGGTTTCCGTTGAACAAACGGCCAACCAAAATGTCATCGTACGCCGGGGCAGAGCGCATATGGAAGAACGCATGCGCGAGGCCGCGCGCGTCAGCGATTCTGTGGCGCAACCAACGCCTTCGCGGTCTGCGCCTGTTTTCGAGCCACGAAGCGATCAACAATCCGAAGCCAGAACAAATTTTCCCTCTCCTGCGGCGCAGCAACGCAACGAACGAAGGACAGACGCATTTACGCGGCCCAGAATGGAACGTCGCGATGAATTTCGTGACCGTTCCGGAATCTCTTCTGGTAATAATGATCGCGGTGCGCGCCTTGGCGGGGATAGATATCGCCGATAGGTAAAACTCAACAACGCCTGATGCTGGATAAATATCCTGATTCCCTATAGACTACACACCTATAGCCTGTCTGCTTTCGTTATCTCATTTCCATGGTGATAGTCTATGGCCATCAAAACTCCCGAAATGAGCCTTAAGGACGCGATATACAAACGTCGTTCCATACGCTCGTTCACTCCCGATACAGTAGATAGAACTACAATCGATATGCTCCTTGACGCCGCGGTGCAGGCTCCGACAGCCATGCGACAGGAGCCATGGTCATTCGTTGTGATTCAGGATTCCAAAGTTCTTCAACGGCTTTCGGCAACGGGTAAAGAGAGCGTTATTCAAAACGCTTCAAAACTGCCGCTTGAGCACCGCGATCGGCTGGTTGCACGCGCCAAAGATCCTGACGCCAGCCTTTTCTATGACGCAGGGACATTGATAGCGATTTATGGCAAATCTGATGGGCCTTTCGTTCAAGCGGACTGCTGGCTGGCGGCTCAAAACCTGATGCTAATGGCTTGCTCCCTCGACCTTGGCGCATGCGTGATCGGCCTGGCCATCGAAGCCCTCAATACACCGTTCTGGCGGACTGAATTGGGGGTGCCGACAAATCTTATGGCTTATGCGGCAATCATCGTTGGCGTTCCAAGAGGCGAAATACAGCCTATTTCTAGAAAAAAGCCAGAAATTCTTCGATTTATAGGCGGCGACTAAGAATTAATTAATTTTTTCCCCCAATTGTATCTTGGCAATTATTGTTTTCGTTTCGAATCAGAAGGCGCGCCGCAAGGCTACGGCATTTCTATGGAAAACAAATATCTCAAACCGATGCTCGACGTGGGCTCGCCCCGCGTCTTCAATTGCAATGAGATGACAAGAAGGATTTTTCATAAAAACCCGGAAGCAAAACACTTCTTTCGCAACAAACCCCTTAATAACACAGTCCTGATCAAGGACGCGACGCCCGAAGACGATCGCCGCGGCGGCGCCCCTCCGGTCGGGACCAAAATCTACTTTCCCTTCAACGACACGAATATATATGAGGGCGGGCGCACAATCTTCATCCATGACAAGCACGTCGAAGGTGCAATCCTGGGCCAATATGGCGAAGGAGCGGTTTCGAAAGACGATCTGGCCGAGGATATGCGCGTGTTGCGCATTCTGGACAAATTGCCTTCGCTGGATCCCTTTTTGCTCAAGGATATTTTTCTTCGCTACAAAATGACCGTCAACGAAGATTATTTCGAAGTCAGCAAAGCTGCTTGGGATGAAATCGAACAGTTCATGCTCATGAGGTTCGAGCCCCTCGTCAAGGCCGCCTTTCCCGAAGTAATGTCGTCTGACGATAAGGCGCGATTGTTAATCGACAAGATGTGGGAAGCGCGCGATATGGTCGCGTTACAGCCCCTGATCGACGCTTTCCGGCTTCCACAAAATGAAGCTCTTGACATTTTTTCGTCATGGCGCGGCATTGTGTATTATTCGTTCCGCTACGAACGCGAACAAAAACAACTTGTTGAACTCGTGCGATGGCTCAAAGACAATGAGACGCCGCCAGCTGGCGTGCCGACCAGCGAAGTGAAAGAAATGCTTGCGATGATGACAGCGATAAAAGATCAACTGCGTACGGAATGGCAGCGGATCGAAGATATCGTGCGCGATTATCAGGACAGCTATGACAAGATGTTCAAGTTCAAAACCAGCTCGTCAGGTTTTCTCAACTTCCTGCGTAACAGTAATAAAACCTATTGGGAACTTGGCAACTGTCTGGGCCGCACCAACCACGCCGTTTATTGTTGGGACGTTATGTCGTCGCGTTTCACCGGACGAAAGCTGCCGTGGCCTAATTTGCAGGACATCATTCGCATGTTGGCCAAGCTCTTTCAGAGCGAAAAGAAAACGGCTACGGGCATGTCGTGGAGTTAACGACGTTTCCCGTCATCTAAATATCGGCTCGCGGCCAAGCATAACCCTGAAAAATCTCCTTAATCCCTTGGTCTTCGGCTTTTGCTCGTTTTCTGGCGCATCGTCGCTTTTCAGGGGAATCCACTTGCGAGTCTTTTGTGTCTCTGTTTCGGGCTGAGCGTCTGCCTGTGTTAGTTCTTTTGGGGCCACCTTTTCATGAACCGGCTCTATGGAAGGCTGGGCTTTATGTCCTTCTCCCAGAGGAGGTTGCCTTTCATCCGTCCTAGCGGCCGCAGCTTCGAAGATTTTGCGCTTTTCATCAAGGGTTTCTGCGTGAGATTCTCTGACGCCAATCCTATCTGTTGTGCCTTGCAGGACATCAAGTTCTGGTGTTGGGGATACGGGGCTTGTTCCGACGACACGGATATCCGGACCAGTTACGGGTTCCTGATTTTGTTCTCTATAGATTTCAGCGCGAGAAGTCTCAGACACATCTTGTGCCGGTTCTGCTGGCGTGGTTTGCGATGCGCCGAATCGCGTTTCGGACTCGGCGGCACGGCGAAACTCCGGTTCATCTTCGCGTCTAAACTCGGTTAGCGTTCGCCTCTCCGGTTGTTCGGGCGGCTCTCCTCTATGTCTTGCCGGTTCAGTTCGATTTTCTTCAGGTTCAATGCGGCGTAACGCAGGCTCGGAACGTCGCTCGGTTTCGGTTTCCGCTGGTTGTCTTGGCTCCTGCCGACGTTCTGTCGTTTCCGCGCGCCGTTCTGGCTCTGGATGTCTCTCTTCTGTCATGCCACGCCGTTCCGGCTCCGGACGGCGTTCTTCTGGTTCCGCAGGTTGTCTTGGTTCCTCCCAACGTTCTGTCGTTTCCTCACGTCGCTCATCAGTTTCCACTCGGCGCTCGCGCAGACTTTCCATTGGGCGAGACGTTTCTGCAAGAGGCTCGACTGCTTCCATTATGCGTTCAGGCGTTGGAACTTTTCCTTCGACTTCAAATCGCGATTCGATTGTGCGAATTGGCTCCGAAGGCTCTCCACTAACCGGACGGACTGCTGGAAGGGCTTCAAGCGCAACGTTGCGCCGCAATTTTTCCGCGCCAGGTCTCTCGAATGCGGCCAAACTCACGATTGGAGTATCGGTTGGGGCTGTTCTAAATGGGGGCTCTTCGCGACATTCAAAACTTAAAACCAAGGGAGGACCAACATATTGATAAATTTGTCCTTCTGGTTCTGGAACAATGATTTGAGATTTTTCTGTTGGTAAAACAAAGCCAATAGATTGCTCTGCTTCCAAAACAACCGGGCGTTCTTCGATCCTTTCAGGCAAACGCAAGTCCATATGAGTCGGGGCTGGGGCTTCCGTTTTCATTTCTACTGGAGACATAATGCCAATTTCTAGTGAAAGCGGCTTTATCGGTTCCGGCGCCAATACAGGCGGCTCGCCAATCGGGACAGAAGCGATAATTGGGGTTTGTTCGACATCCGTCCTTGCGTTTTGTGGTCGCACCTCTGTCGTTAGGGGGGGCTGCGCTGGAAAATACAGTCCGACTTGTGGCACAACGACCGACGTAACGGGCGCGCTTCTGGGTTCAACCGGTACAGGCGTTGCAATCGTCATGGGCGAAGGCGCAAAAAGCGGCGTCATTTCAGGCTCTCGGTATTCATATTGCTCAAGGGCGCTGTCGGGTATGGGTCGCTGTTTATGCGATACCGGCGCATGAAGGCCGTAAGCAGGGCGGTTGAGCAGGAATGGGGAAAAGACGCCTGCCGCGATTTTATAAACCCAATGAATACCATGCGGTTTATTAAAAATATCGCGGTTTCGATCAGTGATTATGTCAGGGTGGCGGGGATACGGCTCATTTGGCTCGGTATCGCTATATGGGTTGACCAACGGCGGGACAGGCTGGATCAAGACCATCATGCCTTTCTTAATTCTTAACTCGGCAACAGGCGGTTGAGCTTCCGTAGGAGGAACAACGCATTCACGGACAATGCCCGTGGCGGCATCGAAGGCGGCGACCACAGCCGCTTCTTCAGGTTGTGGAAGAGAGAAGGGCTCCAGTTCGGTATCCGAAACGGAAACGCGCAACACGATGCGTTGCGTGGGACCGAGCAAAGGAACGTCACGGACAAGCCGTTCTATCTTGCGCCAAATCATATACGCTTGGAACGATGGCTCTTCGGGCCAAACCTGCGCAAGCGCGCCCACGACATGACGAGGCGTAGTCTTAAGAAAGACCGAAAAAGGATGATGGCTGGCTAGATCCCTAATATATTCGTTTTCATCAAAGGTCAGGTTATCGCGTTCAAGCAAAACCAACCCTTCGTCCTCGCCAGGCAAGAACGCCAGGGTTCTTTCCAGGGTGTTTTGAGCCGTGTTTCCCATATTCCAGGCTCCAAAAACGTTGAAAACATGTGCAACAACTTCCTGCCATGGAACATTCTTCATTATACCACTATTGGCCCTATATTGGCCATGTTTTATTGTAAGACTGACACCTAAAGGCGCTTTCTCACATGCTCACAAAGACGCGTTTTCGCATAGCAATATTATTGGCAGTTCTCTTTGGCTTTTTCGCAGCTGCGGCAGCTTTTGCGCCATGGAAAGCTTGGCTGGAAACGCGGCTTGTAAAAATGCTGGAGTCGCAAGGGCTTCAAAGCGTTCATCTAACGCTGGATCATGTCGGCCTCACGGGCTTGACCATTAAAGACATGACCATTGGCGACAATCCGCCTGTTACGCTAAGCAACTTCGCTTTGGATTATTCTCTTAGCGATCTTCTTAACGGCCAAGCTCTGGGATTGTCTGTCTCTGGTCTTTCTTTTGATATGCATAAAACCGGAAACGCATGGATTGTCGGAGGTTTTGCCTTGCAATCGGCGGAAACTGGGCAGGCAAAACCCTTTTACTTGCCCGTAAGCGAAAGTTTTTTTGGCTTTAATAGAGCCGAAATGAAAGACAGCGTTTTGCGCTTTTCGGCGGAACAATGGAACGTCCAAATTCCTTTGAATGCCGCTTGGGCCAATGACCCGGAACCTCGCATAAGCGCGCGATCTTTAGGCCCATCATACAAATATGCAGCCATTAACCTGTTGGCCGATGAAATAAGCTTGGAAGCATCCCTTGATGCTAATCAAAAACAATGGAACGGAACATGGACAGCCCGGAACATTAAAGTAAGCGGACTCGACACGGAAGTCCCCTTGCTTCGCGGACAGGGAGCTATGATGGCTCATGCCAATCGCATAGAACTTGAAGGTCGGGTCGAAGACTCCACTCAAGCCTACAATGCCGTTTTTCGCCTTGATTATCCTTTGGACGCGCCGGACAAAGCCACCCTTAAGATTACGGAGACAAGAGTTCCCTGGCACGGCGGTGCCGTTAAGGCGCAGGAGATCCATGTTTCCTTGGGCAGCGCAGCCCCGCAACGCATCGCCATGCAACTGGAGCGCATATCCGCTGCGGCGTTGATGAAGCAGCTGACGGGCGAACAGGCATCGGCAACTGGCACCCTTTCGGGAGCGCTGCCGATAACGATCGGAACGAACGGCGACATTTCCATTCATGCCGGAACGCTTAAAGCCGATGACCCGGGAACCATCGCTCTGTCGCCTGAAGCCATTCCCGGCGACAACGCTCAGATAACTCTCCTGCGCGACGTTCTGAAGAATTTTTATTATTCCATGCTGTCCATCGATGTGGACAGCGAGAAGGACGGCAAAATCGCCGTTACCATGTCTCTTGAAGGCAAAAATCCCGACATGCATGAAGGCCGTCCCGTTAAAATTAACGTGCGTCTTACCGGCGATGTGCTAAGTTTCGTTCAACAAAACATGCTGTCTCTAACCAACCCCAAGAAGTTTCTGGAGCAAGGCGCCCATGCAAAACCTTAACCTGGTACTCCTGACAACTCTACTTCTCGCGGCTTGCACGCCAACGGTGCAAGTCCAAGCGCCCGACAAGCCGATTGAGATCAATCTCAACGTCAACATAGAACAACGCATCAAGGTTGAAATCGAACGCGATGTGCAACGCGCCATCGTCAAGAACCCGGATGTCTTTTAAAAGGAGGTCACATGAAATTCCGTACATTCCTCATTGCCGCAACGTTGTTTACCTTGTTTGCTCTGCCTGTCTTTGCCCTCGATCTGGCTCAGGCGCGGGCTTCGGGCGCAGTAGGCGAAAAGCTCGACGGCTATATCACCGCGTTGCAATCAACGCCTGAGGTTCAGGCCTTGGTGGCAAATGTAAACGCCAAACGCAGGGATGAATATGCCCGCATCTCTAAAGAGAATGGCCAACCGCTTGACGTAGTTGCGAAACTCGCCGCGCAGCAAGTCATCAACAACCTGCCGCGCGGGAGCTCTTATCAGGCACCGGATGGAAGTTGGAGAAAACGCTAAAAGGACCGATTGCCCGATGAATCGTCACGAACGCCGAATGGTCAATAAAAGGGGGTCCCAGCCACAAGAAGCGCCATCGACCGTTCCCTTGTTGCTTCAAGGGGCAATAGGGCATCATCAACAAGGCCGGTTGGCGGAGGCCGAACGGCTATACAGGCAAGTATTGGAGATTGAGGCCAACAACGCTGACGCCTTGCATCTTCTTGGCGTTATCGCTTTTCAAACAGGTCACAATCAAGAGGCCGCCAATCTTATCGCCCGCGCGCTCGAACGGGATACAAGAGCGCCCCAATACCATCAACTACGCGAACGCGCTGAGGAACCTAGGCAGGCTTAAGGAAGCCAAGACGCACTGTGAACGCGCAATAGCCCTTAAGCCGGATTATGCCGACGCTCTCAACAACCTAAGCAACATCCTCAACGAACTCAACAAACCAAGAGAGGCCGAAGCCAACGCCAGGCAAGCCTTGTCTTATGCATCCAACCATGCGCCCGCATACAACAATCTCGGGGTTTCTTTATTTAACCAAAGAAAATTTAACGAAGCTGCGGATTGTTACGATCGCGCGATCGCGCTTAACCCCCGTATGATCGACGCCCACATCAACCTTGGCAACCTGAACGTCAAGCGGGGCCGCGTTGACGAAGCTCTGGCGCTTTTCGAACGCGCTGCGTCAATCGACCCATCAAACGCCAACGCTCGCTATTATGTAGCTGCGATGCAGATTTTACGCGCGCCCATGGCAGAATGGAAAACCATAGCTCAACGATATCTTGCGGGGGGCCAACCCTCGCCCGTTCAGAAGCTGGAAATTCTTGTTAATCTGGCCATTCACTATTGGGCGCAAGACGAGCTAGCAAGCCTTTACGATACGCTTACGGCTTGCGTCCTGATATCCGATAATCTGGGCGATGTTCCCCTAAAAAACGTCGACAGTTTGCGGGCCTATGTCGATTATCTCGCGAAGCTTCATGCTTATGCGTCTTCACGCCCGATCGGCTCGACAGTGACACAACAACTTGCCGTAATCGGCGACAGCCATAGCCTCGGCTATGTTGATTCACATCTCGATTATCAGGGAAGCACATATGCGGCAAAACCCCATCTAATTATCGGGTGCAAGGCTTGGCATCTTGCCCAAAAGACGCCTAACCAATTTTTGTGGTCATTCGACAATATCCTCAAACGCCTCACGCCGTTTACGCCCGTTTATCTCGTCTTTGGCGAAATCGACTGCCGTTTTAACGAAGGCATTCTTCGGCACGTCAAGAAACAAGGAGTCGACTTACGCGCGAATATCGAGGCCTGTGTTCGCCCCTATGTGCGTAATGCCGTAGGACGCTCGGCGAAACGCAACCTCAACGTCTCGTTTGTTAACGTGCCTGCGCCGAATCTTGATTATCTATGTGCGCATGAAAAGGACTTTACCTCCACGGATGCGCCGCTCCTTATCGATACCATCCGGATGTTCAATGAGGTTTTGAAGGAGGAAGCGACACGTCAAGGATGTTCCGTAATCGACGTTTATGCCCTCACGGTTTCGCCGGACGGCAGCTCCAATGGCCAACATCATATTGATGGCTATCACCATAAGTCCGAGATCCTTGCTTTGGCCAAGTCCATCTAAAACACTATTTTAATCTTTTTATGTATGATGTTGTTCGTGCAGGGGTGTTTACGTGTTTTTCGCGCCAAAAAAATATGACGCTGTTGGTTTGGGTCGATCCTATATGGACGCCTTTTGCTATGTTCCGCAGGGGTTCGCCGCAGGTTTCGAAATCCCTGCGGAAAGCGGCCTTCGCGTAACTCCTGAACGCCTACAGGAAATCCTTAAGGCCGCATCAGACCACGGCGTAACGTTTTTGCCGGGCGGCTCCGTCGCCAACACGATGGCTGGCGTAGCGGCTTTGGGCGGCAAGGCGGGATATTTCGGCAAATTTTTTTCCGATGAACTGGGCAAACGTTTCGCGAAAGACCTCAAAATACGTGGCATAGACCTGTTGTGCAAACCGGCCTCCGGCATAGAGCATTCGATATATACTCCCGCCCTCTGCGTCATTTTGGTTGAGCCCGACAAGATAAGCTACATGGCCTATAATCCCGGCTGCGCCGACAATTTCTCGGCGAAAGATTTTGAAAAATTCGATTTTGCGCGCGCAAAGTATTTCCTCATAGAAACGCATAGTTTACGGGATTCGCCGTTTCGCCAAGACATGCTCGATACGATCAAGTTAGCGAAGGCCAAGGGTTGTAAAATCGTTTTTGCTCTGCACGATATCGGCACATGGTGGGCACATAAGGATTTGGCTACCGATATAGTGGGGCCGCTGGCCGACATAATCCTTTGCTCCCACAACGAGATGAAAGAGTTTGTCGCAGTCCAACCCTTGCCGATCAATAAGGAACAGCTTGTTGTAACCACGTTGGGCGTTGAGGGATCACGCGCTCAATTATGCGGCCGAACGATTCATATGCCTGCCTCCAGTAATATCGACATTGAAAATTCGATCGGCGCAGGAGATCAGTACCTAGCTGGGCTGTTGATCGGCCTATCCCATGACATGCCGCTTGAAAAATGCATGGAATTGGCCATGTTGAACGCCGAAGCCGTTCTGGAAGAACGCGGCGCAAGACCGTCATTTAGCGCCCGCCCAGCATTTAACCTTAAACATCTCCTGAAAAGCTAAGCCTTTATCGTTTTTGCTGGCTTGCCTTGCCGACTATTTCGATTTTTGCTAATCTCAAAGAAAACATTCTTTTGAGGATGAATAACATGTTCAAACGTATTTTTGATTTAGTCATGCGCGGCGAAACTCCTTTTAAGCGATCTTTGCGAGACGTTTGTTCCGTTGGTTCCCCACTTGGCGGACAGTCCACGGTGTCATTAAGGGATGTCCCTCACCGCCCGATTCCTTGCGCCACGCTTCCGGAAGACCATACTTTACGCCATCCGCCGAGACCCCGTTTGGGATCCTAAAGTTATCTGGGTCGAAGGTTATTGATTACTTGCTTCGTTTGTCCCTTCGCCGCTGGGCCGTGGAGGGGAGGCGGAGGGCTTCGCGGTATTTGGCGACTGTGCGGCGGGCGATGTCGATGCCCTCAAGGCGTAAAATTTCGGCGAGTTTGTCGTCGGATAAAATCGCTTCCGGTTTTTCGTTAGCGATCAAATCGCGGATGCGTTCGCGCACGGCCAGAGCCGACACGCTTTCCTCGCCGCCCGTGGTGGCGATGGCGTTCGTGAAAAAGTATTTCAATTCGAACAAGCCACGGGGCGTCGCGATGTATTTGTTTTGCGTGACGCGGCTCACGGTCGACTCGTGCATTTTCACAGCTTCGGCGATGTCGCGCAGAATGAGAGGGCGCAAATGCTGCACGCCGAATACGAAAAAGCGGTCTTGTTGACGCACGATTTCGGCGGCGACTTTGAGGATGGTCGTGGCACGCTGGTGCAAGGCCTTAACAAGCCAGTTGGCTTGTTGCCAACGTTCGCTGAGATATTCCTTGTCTTCCTTGGTGCGGGCCGAAGCTCGCACGTCGGCGTAATAGCTTTCGTTCGCGAGTACGCGCGGCAGGTTGTGCGCGTTGAGTTCCACGCGCCAGCCGCCGCCAGGCTGAGGGAATAGCAATACGTCAGGCGTGACGGGCGGCGCGACATCGGCCGTGAACGCCGTGGCCGGCTTGGGGTTCAGGAGACGGATTTCCTTGAGCATATCGGCGATGTCGTTCGCATCGACGCCGCAAAGTTTCATGAGCTGTTTTTGCTCGCGCTTGGCGGCGAGATCGAGATTGTCGAGCAGCGTTTGCATGGCGGGGTCCAGCCGGTTTTTCTCGCGCAGCTGAAGCGCAAGGCATTCCTTGAGCGAGCGCGCGAAAATTCCCGCAGGATCGAGACGTTGCAACCGCGCGATGACGCTTTCAAAAACTTCCGGCGTTGCGCCGAGTTGCGCGCGGGCGAGTTCAAGATCGGCGGGGAGGTAACCCGCTTCGTCCAAAAGTTCGACAAGCGATACGGCCATGAGGCGTTCCGCCGGATCGGCAAAATCCACGTGGATTTGTTCCAGCAAATGCTCGCGCAAGCTTGTGCCGGTGGCGACGTTTTGCGCGGCGTAATCGTCGTCATCGTCGAATGAGCCCCCGCGCGCCGATGTTCCTGCGCCGCCGATGCCGAAGTCGGGCGTTGAACCTGTCAAGCGCGCACGGTCCCAAACATCAGTCACCTGTGGCGCGGCGGAAGTCACGGCGCCGGGCGCGAGCGCGGCCGTGGGGCCGGAGCCGACGACGACAGGCGGCCCGATAGCGACGGAGTCCGGTTCCGTCGGCACGGTTTGTTTCAAATCGGATGCGTTCGCCGCGCCGTCGTCGGCGCGTTCCAGCAGCGGGTTTTTCTCGATCTCGCCCGCGACGTAATCGCTCGCCTCCATATTCGACATCTGCAAAAGCTTGATCGCCTGACGCAACTGGGGCGTCATGACCAGATTTTGCGTTTGCCGCACATCGAGGCGTTGAGAGATGGACATTAATTTTCAACACAAATTTTCGATGGGGACACAATAACTATTGTGTCCCCATTGTTGTTTAGGGGGATAGAACCAAGAGGACGTAGAGAAAGCTCATTTTCGTCAAACTGTTTTATCATGTCGTGTCTGAGCAAGCCATTGTGCCAATACGATTCCCAATCATCCAATGAAAAACACGGTTCGACTTTGAAATCGTTTGTGGCTTCGGGATGTTTGATACGTTGTCGCGCGCTGCTCCAGCGGTAATCACAAGGGTGTTTGCATAATCCCGCGCGTACCGGGTTGAGTTCGACATAGCGCACGGCTTCGTAAAGATAACGCTCATCCATGGGATAAGAGCCGAAACGGCCCTGCCACAAATAGCCCCGCCAGTCTTTTTTCATGTTCATATAGCGCGTATAGCGGCGATGCGCTTCACCAATGGGACGTAGGCCGAGATGTTCCGATGGCACCAAAACAAGATGGATATGATTGGGCATAAGGCAATAAGCCTGAACGCGAAGGCCTGTCTTTTCGCATGTTTCTTTGAGAAGGGAGATGTAAGTTTTATAGTCTTCACCACCAAAAAAGACATCCTGCCGGCGGTTGCCACGCTGAATTACATGGTGGGATATGTTGGGTATAACGACGCGGGCTTGTCTTGGCATATAAAATCATTAAAGAAAATTCGATGGGGACACAATAACTATTGTGTCCCGCGATGTCCAGAAATTTTCAATGGAAACACAACAGTTATTGTGACATGCGAAACGTCTTGCCTGTATCACCTGTAAAACACTCAACTTGATCTGACATTTTGGTTGTTGTTGTGGCATGAAAGCTGTGGGAAACGCCTTTTTGCGTTTTCCACAGACTTTCAGGCCCTTCAGCGACCGTAACCTTAACGAGAAGGAAAATGTCAGATGAACAGCATGGAACAAAGAGTCATCAAGCCAAAGCTTAGGGTTTTGGAACTCGCCAAACGACTGGGCAGCGTAAGCCAAGCCTGCAAAGTGATGGACTATAGCCGCGACAGCTTTTACCGTTTTAAAGAGTTGTACGAGAACGGCGGCGAAGAAGCGCTGATGGATATCAGCAAGAAGAAGCCTCTGCTTAAGAACCGCGTTCCTGAGCATGTTGAGAAAGCAGTTGTTGATCTGGCGACGGACAACCCGGCGCTGGGCCAGCTTCGGGCCGCCAACGAGCTGCAGAAGCGTGGGGTCATGGTGTCCTCGACCGGTGTGCGCTCGATTTGGCTGCGGCACGACGTGGAAACGCTGAAGAAACGCCTGAAAGCGCTGGAGGCCAGATCGGCACAGGACGGTATTCTGCTGACCGATGCACAACTGGCTGCGCTCGAAAAGGCTAGAGCAATTCCCGAGTAGGTTGACCTAATTTAGGATTCCCAAGGGGGGAGATTT
>CAZVCG010000034.1:0-20671 GCA_964626265.1 uncultured Rhodospirillaceae bacterium
CGAACCCTCATAGCCAGCTTGGAAGGCTGGAGCTTTACCACTAAGCTACACCCGCGCCCTTTACGGAATGCCGAAAACTAGACCAATTTTTGTGCCCCTTCAACCTTTTAAGGCCAATTTGGTCGCCCCTTGCGGACTTCTCCCTATCCCCCTAGGATAAATTAACAATGTATTTAGGCTCTTGCCCTTAAGATATTATAAACAATGGAGATTGCTATGCGCTACGGCTCTTTTATCGCGGCAGCCTTGCTGCTTTTTTCGGTATCCGGCTCTCAAGCTCAAACGAGCGTTTTATTGCCTTGCGAAGGCGCTAACTGCAACGCCAATAACGCTAACACAACTTCCGTGCCCAACCTGGGCCTCGCGCCGTCTGATGCGCAAACGCCTACTAACCAGGCAACGCCTCAGTTGGAGTCGAACAAGGAAGTGATCGCTCCTAAACCGGTTACGTCGGATGCGCCGCAGACGCCTCAAGACTTACCTAAACCCCCTGTGCTCAACAGCATTACTCCTGGTGGAGCCGCATCGACAAATTATCAAACCGAAGAAGAGAGGCTTCAGTCGCTTGCGCGTCAATACAATATCCCGCTCGAGTCTTTGAAACCGACTTTTTCCGACCCTGAGGCCCGCAAATACTACGAGCAAAAGGAAAGAAGGAAAATTCGCGAGCCCATCATCGTCAACGACGCCGACGCTCTCTCAAATCCTGCGTCCGTCGAAGAGATAACCAGCAAGTTTCCGAACAAGATAACGGTAAGCGTCTCCTCATCCTATATGTGGGGCAACGGCGACATCAAAACCGTTCAGGATGCGCTCGGATACGGACCGAAGGAAATTTCTCTCAATTGCCAGTTCATGGTCAAAACGAAGCTTTCGACGGACAAAGGAGCGTACGGCGCCAAAGTCTTCTCCGGCCAACAAGGCGTCATTAAATACGAGGGAACATACAGCAACTTGGCCTATGTCGGTTACGCCGTATGCAAACGCCCCACCCAGGCGTTGCCAAAGAAAGGCAGCGTGATATTTAAAATGGGCAACATGTATGCTTTGCAACTCAAAAGTTTTATCGCATGCAACGCGCCTGCGCAAAAATCGTTTTCATTCGTAACTCTCCGCTACCTCGGCGACAACAAGGGCGAATGCGGATATCAATAGACATATAGGATAAAACGAAAAAGGCGCCCTAAACGGCGCCTTTTTTATTCGCCGATGACAGGCGCGATGCCCGACAAGACGGTTTCCAGCTCGCCTGTCTGAAACATCTCGCGCACGATGTCCGCGCCGCCGATAAACGTGCCTCTGATATAAAGCTGCGGAGCGTTGGGCCAGTCGCTGTAAAGCTTAAGCCCGCTTTTCAGGCCTGGGTCGGCCAGCACGTCGATGCTTTTGTATTTCACGTCGAGCATCCCCAGCATCTGCACCATTTGAGCGGAAGGACTGCATTGGGGAAACACGGGCGTGCCGTTCATGAAAAGAACGATTTCGTTGTTTTCGACTTCCATCCGAATGCGATCGAGAACGCTGGCGTCGTTTTCGGACATGGCTGCGAACCCTATCTCGCTTCTGCCTGTTGATAGACCGCGGGAGGCGCGGTTTTCAGAGTTACCGTTCTAAGTGAAGTCCCGATATGACCTTGCAAAGCCTTATAGACCATCCGGTGTTGATCGACCGGAGCGACGCCATAAAAGGATTCGCTTTCGACATAGGCCGCGTAATGCTCGCCGTTGCCGCGCAAGTCCTGCAATTCAACGCACGCGTCGGGCAACAACTCCTTGATAAGGTCAACTATGTCTTCGGGATGCATCAAACGCGTTCTTCTAACCCCTATTCATAATGAGTCCACATGCGCAGCACTTTAACGATACGCTCGTCCTCATAAACTTGATAAACGAGCCTATGCTGAACATTGATGCGCCGTGAATATGCCCCCGTAAGATCCCCGGAAAGCTTCTCATACGTTGGAGGATTCTTGAATGGATCTTCAGCAATCAATCTAAGTAGCTCTACCGCTTTCGGCCTGAGACCGCTTGAATCCAGCTTACGCGAATCCTTTTTCGCTTGCCGCGTGTATTCAAGTTTCCACAGGCTCACTCGTCAAGCTCTTTCCAGCCCAAATCATGAGTGCAATCTTCGTGATTCTCTTTCATCCCCTGTATGATAGACTCGCGCATTCCCGGAATTGATGTGAGATAAAGAGTCTCTTGTATACCGCTCCAATCTTCTTTTGAGATCAGAACGGCATCGGCACGGCGGCCTTTGATGAAAATAGGCTCATGGCTCTCCGCCGCCTGATCGATCAGACGGTAAAGCTTTTCACGGGCTTCGCTGGCGGTAAGAATATCCATAAAGATTATCGTACGCTTTTTCGTACGACTTTTCAAGGGTTATTTTTCACGTTTTATCATATAGATAGCGGTAGCGCGGGGTTCCAACCCAACGTATATCGGGAAAAAACCCTACCCGCCCATATACTTCGGCAACCATTCCTCATGCGTCTTGCGCAATTGGGCCAGATCGAGATTCGTTCCTGCCAAGGTTATCGCGTCCCCGCCCGTTTGACCAAGGAGAAGTACAGGTATTCCAGCCGAGTCGGCCTTGGCCATGAACGCGTCGCTGTCCTTGACCGTCACGACATACCGCGCCTGATCCTCGCCAAACCAGAATCCGGCATCCGTTGCGGAAACGGACAGATCACACCCAATGTCGCCAGCCAAAGCCATCTCGGCCACGGCGACCAGCAACCCGCCGTCCGCCACGTCATGGCAAGCCGTCACGCCGCCTTCGGCAATCAGATTACGTACGAACTTTCCGTGACGGCGTTCTTCCGTCAAGTTCACGGGCGGCGGTGCGCCCTCTTCCTTGCCATGGATCATGCTCAGATATAGCGACTGGCCGATATGACCCTTGGTCTTGCCGATAACGAAAATAGCCTCGCCGTCAGCCTTAAAGCCGATCGTCGTGTGCTTAGTCACGTCTTCCAAAAGACCCACGCCGCCGATGACGGGCGCGGGATAGATCGGCTCGCCGTTCGTCTCGTTGTAAAGGCTGCAATTGCCGGAAACGACCGGATAATCCAGCGCGCGGCAAGCCTCGTCGATACCCTGAATGGCGCCGACGAATTGGCCCATGATGCGCGGCTTTTCCGGATTGCCGAAGTTCATGTTGTCCGTAATGGCGATCGGCGTACCGCCCACGGCGCAAATATTGCGGTACGTTTCCGCGACGGCCTGCCTGCCGCCCATGACGGGATCGGCGAAGCAATAACGCTGCGTGCAATCCGTCGTCATCGCGAGGCCCTTGTTCGTGCCGTGTACGCGCACAAGCGCAGCGTCGCCGCCCGAATTGATGACCGTATCCGCGCCGACCTGGCTGTCATACTGCTCCCAGATCCAGCGGCGCGAGCACAATTCTTCCGTGCCCATCATCTTTTCAAGCGTGCCGAGCAACGTCGCGCCTTTCGGCAACGGGTATTTCGCCGCGTCAATTTCCGGTTGCGGCGGCGTCGTTTCATAGGGACGCTTGTAAACGGGCGACTTCTCCACTAGCGGATCGACCTTAATATCCACCTCGACCTTGCCGTTGCGCAAACACACAATGCGGCCCGTGTCGGTCATCTTTCCGATGACGGCGAAATCCAGCTCCCACTTGCGGAAGATGCGCTCGGCCTCGGCTTCGCGCCCGGGCTTCAACACCATCAACATGCGTTCCTGGCTTTCCGAGAGCATGATTTCATACGCGCTCATCTTCGTTTCGCGAAGCGGCACTTTATCTAAATCAAGCTCGATGCCAAGCTGACCTTTCGACGCCATCTCGACCGCCGAAGATGTCAGCCCCGCCGCGCCCATATCCTGAATGGCGATAATCGCATCGCCTTCCATCAATTCGAGACACGCTTCGATAAGCAATTTTTCCGTAAACGGATCGCCGACCTGCACAGTGGGACGCTTGGCATCCGCGTTCGCGTCGAACTCGCCCGAAGCCATCGTCGCGCCCTTGATGCCGTCGCGCCCAGTCTTAGAGCCGACATAAACGACTGGATTACCGACGCCTGCCGCCTTGGAGGTGAAAATCTTGTTCGCCTTGGCGACGCCCACCGTCATCGCGTTGACGAGATTGTTGCCGTTATAGCTTTTATGGAAACTTGTCTCGCCGCCGACCGTCGGCACGCCCACGCAATTGCCATACCCGCCGATGCCCGCGACAACGCCCGCGATCAGCGATTTCGTCTTCGGGTGGCTTATCTCGCCGAAACGCAGAGCGTTCAGGTTGGCGATAGGCCGCGCGCCCATCGTGAATACGTCGCGCAAGATGCCGCCAACGCCCGTCGCCGCGCCCTGATAGGGCTCGATGAACGACGGATGGTTATGGCTTTCCATCTTGAAGATCGCGGCCAGCCCGTCTCCAATATCGATCACGCCAGCGTTTTCGCCAGGACCGATCAACACGCGCTTGCCTGTGGTCAACAATGTCTTCAGCCACACGCGTGTCGACTTGTACGAGCAATGCTCCGACCACATCGCGGCGAACACGCCGAACTCGGCTTCCGTCGGCTCGCGCCCCAGCACGTCGAGCAACACACCATATTCGTCCCGGGCCATGTTGTGCTCGGAAATCAGCTTCTCGATTTCGGGAGAGATGTTCAGTTTGTTCATCGTCGCAGACTTGCTCATTTCAAACCCCTCACCAAGCTCTCGAACACCGCCGCGCCCACCCTAATCCCTCCCCCCTTGCGGGAGAGGAAGCAAAAACCTGGGCTTACTTTGTAAGCCCTTGGTTTTTGCAGGTGGGGGGTCGCTTTCCGGTAAAACATATTATCCAATCCCCCTCGCCAAACTCGCGAACACCGCCAAGCTGTCGCGGCCATTACTTTTCATCAACGCACACCCTTATCTTTTTGAATCATTGCTTCTGCCTCTTCAGGCGTAATTTCAACCGATTTCCCGTCCCTCCAAATGACAAGTTTTGTATTTGTCCTACGCGCTGTCTCGATCGCTTTCAGCGCTCCGGCGTGTACGCCTTCTATAACATGTGGTATGAAGATTTCATTCGTTTGGGTCATGTCTAGCCTTTGGCAGTTTTCAGGATTTCATTCCATACTTCGCTTATATAGACCTTCCATTCTATATCAAATTTTTGTGCAATTAATTGGGAAATATCTGTCATAGGCAGTGTGCTGTCAAAAATACTGCATTCATCAACAAGAGGCAAATAGAGATTGACGAGGTTGACAAGACTGCGTTTGTAACGCCTTTCAATGTCTGCAGCCGGAACATCGTGCCCGCCTTGGGCTACGCGTAATCTCACGCGATCCTTGGCCATAGTGGCATTGGGCAACCAAAGATAAAGCAAGCCAAGCCTGTATCCCTCCTTTTTGGCTTCCTTCATTTTTTCGGTAAACATCAATCCTGAACCCGTCGCCTCAAAAGCAAAACTTTTCTTTTCGACAATCAATTCATCGATCCGTTGCAACATGACCCTGCCTGCGGCTATGGGCTGTCCATAAGGATTAAGGGGATTTAATCCCTTCGCAATTTCATCGGCGTTGACAAACTCATAAACGGATAAAAAATCTGGCAATAACGACAAAGCAGCAGTCGTTTTCCCTGCCCCATTCGGCCCTGCAATCATATAGAGCAGGGGCTGATTCACCTAATCCCCCTCACCAAACTCTCAAAAACGGCCGCGCCGTCGGTGCAGCCGTGCAAATCTTCCGAAACGCGCTCTGGATGCGGCATCATGCCCAGCACGTTGCCTTTTTCGTTCGTAATCCCCGCAATGTCATGCGCCGCGCCGTTCGGGTTCTGCAGATAACGGAATACCACTTGCCCGTTGTCTTCAATCTTCTTGAGCGTTTCCGGCTCGGCGAAAAAGTTCCCTTCGCCGTGCGCGATGGGAATACGCAACTCCTGCCCTTTCTGATAAAGACGCGCAAAATTGTTGTCGTTATTCTCGACCTTGAGTTTCACCGATTTGCAAATGAACTTTAGGCTTTTGTTGCGCAACAAAATGCCCGGCAAAAGTTGCGTTTCGCACAAAATCTGGAAACCGTTGCAGATGCCCATGACATGCACGCCTTTTTTGGCTTGAGCGATAACCTCGCGCATCACGGGCGAATGGGCGGCCATAGCCCCCGTTCTCAGATAATCGCCATAGGAAAACCCGCCCGGCAGAACAATCAGGTCGAGCTTGGGAAGCTCGGTGTCCGCATGCCAGATCATCTTGGGCTTTTTGCCCGTCGCGCGCTCCAGCGCTACGGCAGTATCACGATCGCAATTTGAGCCGGGAAAAACGACAACAGCAGCTTCCATGGGCTTGCAGCCTCACATTAGGATAAGATACGGATTCCGAAGGCAATCTAGTGGCCTTATCCCCCTGTGGCAAGGCCAAGAACCTTCAGCACAAGCCACTGATTTTCCCAACAAAAAAGGCCGGGGCGGAAATTTCCCCGGCCTTCCTTATAGCGGCTCACGCATGTATGGACGCATGACCGCTTGTTTATGACGTCTCCTGCCCCCTACCAACGGGCAGAATGAAGTTTCCCTGCGTTTATTATGTTGAGTTAAATAATATATTCACCGCCTAAATTCAGTGTTTTTAACCAATTTCAGGCAACCGAAACCGCCTCTTTGCTTTGCAATAGCGTTTTCCTATCGGCAAATTAGCTTTTATACCTACTTTTAGCCCTATGCGAAAAAGAGCTATTTCATATAGATTAAGGTAATAATGCAGCAGATTAGTTCGCATTACATATAGTTTATATTTTTTCGAAATTAGAAAAGAGGCCGCGATGATCCACAATACCGCAATCAAAGCCCGCCAGATGAAAGCCGCGCGCGCCTTGCTCGATTGGTCGCAAGACGACCTCGCGCGGCAAACGGGCTTGTCCGTCGCGACGATCCGCAAATTAGAGCTCGGCTACATTTCGCCGCGCGGCAAAACGATTTCATCCATCCGTCAGGCGTTCGAAGACAACGGCCTCGAGTTCTTAGAACCCGACGGCGTTCGCAATAAGCCGGAGGAAATAACCATCTATCAAGGACTCGATGAAGCCAAGCAATTTTATGATGATGTTTATAATACCATGAACAACAAAGATGGAGATGTGGTTATAGTTTCCAGAATACCCAACATAATTCCTACATTATTCGGGGCTGACTATTGGGATAATCACATAAAAAGAATGGAAACCATTAAACATCGGGTTCCTGTAAGATGCATCATTACGGAAAGCTATGACTATCTGCCTTCCCCGTCGTATTGCGAGTACCGTTTAATGTCGAAAAGTTATGTACATTCGGTCCCTTTCTATGTGTACGATAACAAATACGGCATCGTCACGCATAAAGCAGATCCAACGCCGAAAATCATAGTCCTGCAATCTCAAGTCATCGCCGAGGCTTTCCGTCAACAATTCTACTCCATGTGGGACAAGGCCACGCCGCTGAACGCGCTGCAAGCATCGTCAACGCCGCCTTCAAGGAAAAACGCCCGGAGATAGTCAGCCTTTGCATTGGGGACACAATAGTTATTGTGTCCCCATCGAATTTTATCCTTGTATTTTCAATTTCCACGCCATCTCACGTCTCAAACGTAAGGCTGCCTTTGATGCCGGAAAGCGCGGCAGGCGCAAGCTCGCGCGCCATGACATATTGGCCGGGGATACCGTTCGTATTCTCAATCCCGAAATCGGCCGAAGTCTTGAACCCGAAACGCCCGTAATAAGCCGGATCGCCGACGACAATTGTCGCCTTATGCCCCTTCTCTTTGGCGAGGCGGAAAGCCTCTTCGATCAGTCGCGCGCCTATCTGCTGGTTCCTGCGTTCAAGAACGACGGCGACAGGCGCAAGCAGCAAGAGCGGAAACGGCCCGTTCTCCGTATCGACATGCGTGCGCGTGAGCATGATGTGCCCGACAAGCTGGCCGCCATCCTCGGCGACAAGCGCAAGCTCAGGAATGTAATTCCCGCCCGCGCGCAAACGGTTCACAAAGTTTTGCTCATCGCCGTCCGTAACTTTCGCGGTTTGAAAGGCGACCTTCACCAACTCATAAATGGCCGGATAATCTGCTTCTGTTTCTTGCCTGATAAGCATAAGCGTCTCCCTCAGAGCCGCCTTTATAGCGCAAGGAACCAACGCAATCACCACTAATCCGGTCAACTCAACGCCCGCAAGCCTAACGCAACCCCGGACAAACACGCGCCACTGCAAGGGGACATAATAAAAAAGGCGCGAGCAATAGCACGGCATTTCACCCGTTGTTTCTTGCCTTTTTTAATGTGTCCCCATTGCATTCATACGTCGGTAAGGCTGGGTCAACACGTTGGGAAAAAAACGATGGGGACACAATAACTATTGTGTCCCCCGACTTGCCCCGACTTTGTGACCCTAGGCAGGCCCATTTTCAACGGCAGCCAAAGCCCTCTGCCTCATTTCCATCATGCCCTTGCGAATATTTTCCGGCGCGCTTTCCATTAATTTATCGAGATCCAATGGCTTAATGCGGGCTATAGCGGCAGCCTCTTCCATAACAAGTCTAAAAGCCGCTTGCGTTGAAGTGACCTGCTCGGCAAGTCTGATCGTATCGTTCGCCGTCGCGGCGCACGCCGACGCAAGTTCCCAATCCGAAAGATTATATTTCTGCGCGACCCGCCTAATCGGTTCACGGGCCATCGACGCCTCGGCCACGGGGAAAGAATGAGGGCGGTCTTTTTCTTTTACGTTATGCTTGGGATAAGGATCATGGCCAATGCTCGCAGCGGCATTCGCTACATACTCTCCATATTCAGGCAGCTTATCGATATTTTTACCGCGGCGGATGCATGAAGCCATGAACTGAACGTTGCATTCCTCCAAAAATTGGTCCACATCAGGTAATACTATATAATCAGCAGACGAATATGACGGTCGTTCGGAAATATTCCTGGCTGCAGCCCTATGAACAAGTTCTCCTAAAATAGCGCCGGTTTTTGCCGCCAATGTTTGAGGATGGGGACGCCCGTTTTCAAGAACCGCGTTTTGGATAATGGCTATACGCGTAATTTCATTCGCAGCGGCTATGATGCGTTTTGTCAAAAAGAACTTTTTGTCAAAGGTTACTTTTGATCTGTCGAGAGGCTCCATATAAGCGACGCCGGCCGCAACTTCCATACTCATTTGATAGGCCACAGGTGGCGGCAACACATGAGAAACCTGCTGCATTGCTTGACCTAAGGCAATCAGGCAAGCGCCAGCGCATTCTTGGTCCGAAAGACCATGGTTTCTGGATAAAAAGAGAACATCCTCGCGAAGTATCGCCGCGACCTGAGCGGGCGGTTGATGAGGCGTGTGATAAGGGTCTATGGTCAGCACAGGCCCGTTCTGCAATGTTGGATTCTTCAGTGTGTGTTCAAGCACGCTGTCAAAACTTGATAAGTCTTTTGACTTATGACCGGTTTGTTGAACCACATGCGTCAAGACATCGGATATTATGGATAGAAACGCGTTTGCGCAGCTTTTGTCTTCTTGCGTTATCATGTTGCCAGCCGCGCGGCGCGTCGCTTCGCCGGTTAGGGCGGCCAAGGTGGCCACTAAAGTATCGGCGCTCAATTCGCCGGACTCTTCTTGATGCCAATCAACGACCAATTGAAAGATTTCTTCTGCGCAATCTCTAGCGGAAGAAGAAGTATTCCCTTTTTTTTGAGCGGCCATTTTTCATCCTTTACATTGTAGAGTTCCATCGGATGCCTCCAGACTAAAGGGTATAATTATGTAATAAAACACAAGACTATAGTTAATACCGGATTTTTCTGATTAACGTTGTTACCAAAGCAATTTTCTGGGGTTAATCTTGGCTTTTTTGATACTTCCTTAAACTTATAAAAACCAAGGCCATAGCCCGTTCCTTGCCCCCATTGACGTTCTCCCCAAAGCCGGGTCAGTTTGAGGTAGAGTCCTTGGGTTAAAAATAGTCATGAGCCAGCCTCTCCGCAAGCGTCAGTCTGCGACCGCAAGAGTCGGGCGCAGACTGACGTGCTAGACCGCCGGGGATTGCTTGCCTAGGCTATGAGAGCAGAAGTGGTTGTAATCCTGCCGTCAGATCTCGATCAGATGCCGAGCACAGGCGAGGTTAGCAACTGTATTTATGCTGAGACTTGCCCCCCCTTGCCCTCCTTTGCCCCTCGCGATAGGGTCGGGTACAATTTTGAACGTACGAAAAATGTGTCATCCCTGCGAAAGCAGGGATCCCATTTGTTTTTTTGACTTCGGCAAAAGAAAATGGGATGCCAGCTTTCGCTGGCATGACAATTCTCACTATTCCCGTAACCCTAACCCCTAACCCCTAACCCCTAACCCCCAATCCCCAAACCCCTGCCCCCTGAAAAATGCCATCCCTCTCTAAAGCCGACCACTTGGGATTTTTTGATAAGCTGCGCCTCGTCAACTGGGGCATGGTGGGGCTGATCGCGCTCATCTGCCTCATCGGCGTCGCGCTGCAATATTCCTCCGGCGGCAAAAGCTGGCATCCGTGGGCCTTGCCCCAGCTCGTGCGCTTTCTTGTCGGCTTCGCGCTCATGCTCGCGCTGGCGCTGGTCGATATACGCTTCTGGCTGCGCTGGGCCTATCCGCTTTATGGCCTCATGCTCGTGCTGCTCGTCGTCGTCGAGCTGATGGGCCATGTCGGCATGGGCGCGCAAAGGTGGATCAAAATCGGCTTTTTCGTGCTGCAGCCGTCCGAACTGATGAAGATATCGCTCATTCTCGGGCTGGCCAAATATTTCCATGCGCTCGATCTTGAAGAAGTCGGGCGGCCCATGATGCTCATCCCGCCCACGGTGATGGCGCTGGTGCCGGCGGGCCTTGTGCTGATGCAACCCAATCTCGGCACGGCGGGCATTCTTTTGATGGTCAGCGGCGCGCTATTTTTCGTTTCGGGCGTGCGGTGGTGGAAATTCGTGATCCTGTTCGCGCTGCTGGCGGTGGCGCTGCCCTATGCGTGGCATCACCTCCACGACTATCAAAAGGCGCGGCTATCTACTTTTATGAATCCCGGGGCCGATCCGCTCGGCGCGGGGTACAACATCATTCAGTCCAAAATAGCCATGGGGTCGGGAGGCCTTTTGGGCAAGGGCTTCGGCCAAGGCACCCAAAGCCAGCTCCAGTTTTTGCCTGAAAAGCATACGGACTTCATTTTCGTGGTGCTGGGCGAGGAATTTGGGCTTGTGGGGGCTATGTTTCTGTTTGGGCTGTATTTCCTGCTGTTGGCCTATGGGATGCTGATCGCGCTGACCTCGCGGAGCCAGTTTGGGCGATTGGTGGCGTTTGGTCTAACTACATGTTTTTTCCTGCATATTTTCATCAACGTGGCGATGGTGACGGGGACGATCCCTGTGGTGGGGATACCCCTGCCCCTTGTTTCCTATGGCGGAACCTCGTTGATTACACTTTTGATGGCCTGCGGCTTGCTATTGAGCCTTTCGGTTCATCGCGAAGTGCGAATTTCGCGCTCCAGTCTTGACCTGATTTAGGGTTAATTACCTATAAACGGCAATAACTTACCACTTTTGGTTAGCGCCCAAAATTTATTTCATGAAAGTTTTTCCCTTTTCCTTTTTACAAGTTAATCTCGATTTAACAAGTTATGGCTAAAAAGAATGCTTACAAAAACATACTAAGGATTGAAACGTGTTAGTTGAACTATCGCCTGTTGCCTATCTCGCGCTTTGCGGTCTTGTACGCGATGCTTTGGAAGTTAGCAGCGATGCCGAGCCTTTGCTGAATCGCGTCGCACAGGAGCTCTCTGGCGCTACTGCTGGCGGCATGATCCCGTCCGAACTCGCCGAAGAACCCAACCATATGTCGGCCCTGCGCCGCTCAGGTTTTCTCAGAGCCTAATCCCCTGTTGCCTGATAAAATGTCCGTGCTAGAAAGCATCATCGAAACGCTTTCTGGTATTTATTCGTGTGCGCGATGGAAAATCTGATCAATTCATTCACGGCATGGCTTATTACCCAAATGAACTTTTGGGTTTTATTTGGATTGTTCGGCCAAAGCTTATTTATGATGCGTTTCATATTTCAGTGGATTCACAGTGAAAAGGTCAAGCACAGCGTAATCCCGGAAATTTTCTGGTATTTCAGCCTATCGGGAGGACTCATCGTTTTAATCTACGCCATCCATAAACAAGACCTCGTGTTCATTCTCAGCCAGGCTCTTGGCTCCATCATCTATATCCGCAATATACAGTTCATCTGGCGCGATAAACGAAAGAAGAAAGCCGCCTTGTCCGATCGCCTCATTTAATTGTCGAAGGAGAACCGAGTGAACGATCTTTCGGCCCTGCTACCCTCATCTTTACAAACGAATGATGGAAAAAAATATAGCTGGCGGGCTTATTTGCTCATCGTAATCTTTTGCCTTGCCCATTTTTTGCCCGGTATATCGAGCATTCCGCCTATCGACCGCGATGAACCACGCTTTGCGCAAGCCACAAAGCAAATGATTGAAAGCGGCAATTACGTCGACATCCGTTTTCAGAATGAAACGCGCTACAAAAAACCCATCGGAATATATTGGCTGCAAGCTGCGAGCGTTAAGCTTCTCAACCCGCTTCGCCTGAACGAAATATGGGCCTATCGCATACCATCGTTGATAGGCGCGACGGTTGCGGTCGTCATAACGGCACAGTTGGGCTTCTTGATGTTCAATCCTATAACTGGCTTGCTGGCGGCCTTGCTTATGGCTTCTTGCATGATCTTGAACGTCGAAGCGCGGCTGGCGAAAACCGATGCCATATTATTGGCTTGCACGCTTGCTGCGGAATACGGATTGGCCAAAGCCTACCTTTTGCGTCATTCGAACCCAACCGAACTGGGCTGGCCTTCCATATTGGCTTTCTGGACCGCTCAATCATTGGGTTTCTTGATCAAGGGTCCTCTATTATTGCTGATTACTCTGGGTACGACGCTTGCCTTACGGACCTTTGATAAAAAGAAAAATGCGGCCTGGCTCATATCGCTGAAACCTCTCATCGGCTTACTTTTTATGCTGTTGACCGTATCGCCTTGGTTCATCGTCATAATGGCGGCCAGCCACGGCGAATTCGTGTCGCAATCTATCGGACACGATTTTCTGGCCAAGATTTGGCAAGGGCAGGATAGGGGGGCGCTTCCGCCCGGCCTTCATATGCTTGTTTTTCCGCTTGTATTTTTCCCCGGATCGATTCTAGCCATGTTGGCATTGCCCGATATTTGGGCCAACCGGAAAGACGATCATCTTCTATTCTGCTTAAGCTGGATTATTCCCACATGGATAGCATTCGAGTTATCCTTGACGAAGCTTCCTCATTATGTACTTCCGACATATCCGACTATTGCTCTTCTTGCCGCTTATTTTGCGACAAAAGGTTTTCCCGCATTCCGAAACCAACAAAATCGTATAATTCTTTGGGCTGCATTTTGTTTTTGGCTTATAGCGGGAGCTTCCGTGGCCATAGCTCTTACATATGTTCCCATTCTTTTAACGAAAGAGATAAACGTTTTTGGTGTGATATCCGGAATCCTCATGTTTTTTTGGGTAACTTATTTTCTTCTGGCCTATAAAAAGCAATCACTACATCAATTAACGGTACTTTTTGTCGGCAGCTTGTTGGCTTCAATTATTGCCTTCGGTTTTACTCTTCCTTCCCTTAAAAACGTTTGGCTTTCCCGTGAAATCGTACAAATCGCTGCGCAGGTAAATCTCTGCCCAACCTTGAGTCTTGCCTCCTCGGCTTTTAACGAACCAAGCTTGATTTTTCTTGCCGGAACTCGCACAAAAGTCGATAACGTAGGCGGCGAAATTGCGCAGTCGCTTAGGAAGGATTCATGCACCTTGGGCGTAATAGACAACAGGCATGAGAACGAATTTCTTGAAAGTTTCCGTACTGATGCTATCAAGCCAGTGGAACTCGCCAGAATCGCCGGTTTTAACATCGGTTCGGGAAGAAAAACGGAACTAACGCTTTATCGTTTGCCAAAACAGGATGCTAGCGACAAATAAGCTTAATCGTATTCACGCCTTTATCGGCATAACGGCGTTTATCGTTGTTGAGATTTTTCTCGTCAACATGGTAGATAAGCATCTTGCCTACACGACTAAAGAGCTGGATTTATCATATCCTCACATTATAGATTTTTTCCGCATATTGACGAAGCTCGGCCTTTCCAAATGGTACCAATGGCCTTCAGGGATCTGCACAGTCCTGCTTTTTGCGGCTTATTTTATGTTCGGCAAGAAGGCACATATGTTGGGCGATGAAGCCAGAAAAAAGTTGCTTCATGTCGCGCAAGCCTTCCTGTTCGTTTTTACAAGCTCGGCGGTCGCCGGTATTATCGCCAATGTTTTCAAAGTTCTTATCGGTCGCGCACGGCCAAAATTGCTATTTATTGACGGCACTTTTGGGTTTGACCCTTTTATCGTGGATCCTGATTGGGACGCCATGCCCTCAGGACATTCTACAACAGTCTTTGCAATAGCAGCCTCTATGATCGTTCTATTTCCGCGTTCGCGTCCTTATGCCATAGCTTTTGCCTTTGTTCTCGGCCTAAGCCGCATTATGGTAAATGCGCATTATTTGTCGGACGTTTTGTTTGGTTTGGTAATTGGCGTGGGGATGACTAAAATTGTGGAAAATTGGTTTAGGGAAAAAGGGATTTTATTCGGGGCAACCCAAAAATGGTAGTTTCTTGCCTAATTTTGGGATTTTTCCCCCACATGCGTTGACAGGCGGGTTTTTTAGGACTAAAAAAGGGTGTATGAAGAAACCCATGCTTGAGACTCCGCGTTGGATCGTTAACCTTCGCGCCCTGATGGAGGCCCAGAAGCTGAACCCCCGCAGCCTCTCGCTCAAGGCCGGCCTGAACGCCACGGCCGTGCGCGACATGCTCGAGGGCCGTACCCGCTTTCCCCGCTATGATACGGCCCTAGCCCTTTCGCAAGCACTGAATGTAACCCCCTCCCAGCTTATGGGCGGCCCTACGGATAAAAACGAACAAAAAATGACAGGAAGAATGGCCCATGTAGCTCAGGAGGACAATCTTGAGCTTCTGACAGAGATCATCGCCCGTCTTCAGGAAGTCGCCGAGGAATACCAGCATAAGGTCGAACCCCGCGATTTTGCCGCCATGGTCACGACCATTTACAAGCGCCTTCGTCATCCCAACGGTAAAAAACCCATCTCCCCTGCCTCCCTTCACCCACAAATCTACGACCTGATGGCCTATGACGCCCTCCGCAGAGCCGCAAGAAAATAACAAAAACAAAAATATATAGTTAATTTCCCACTTTTGTATTGCTTTGATGGAACGCGCGCGTTATAACCAATAATGGGTAGTTTCCGATATTGACGGCAACGCAGCGCCCGCAGAGAACAGGCGCCCCCAAAAGAACACTTGGAATGATATTTCGATCAACGCGTTTATATGGGCAAAAAACAATGAACGACCGCGGCGAAAAAATAGTCAATCTGGCCCGTGAAATGCTCCGCTCAGAGTTCTCATTTGAAGCGCCCAAAACGACATCACCCAATACGCTTGCCTCATCGGTCAAGGCCGTTTGCCTCGCCGCTTTTCTGGCTGCGTTCGGCACGCTGGCAGTTACACACACGATCCACGAAGCCCGCCGCCCGCTAAATCGTTATGAGCGCGTAGAACTTGATGCGCTATTGTTCTATGCGAGCCGCATGAAATCGCTCAACGAACCGGATTTAAAGCAGGATATGTTGAGCCGCCTCGCTCGCAGCGACATGGACGACCTTACCCGCGCAGACTTCGATAAAGCGCGCGACTATCTTCAGGGTCGGTTGAAGTAAATCGGCCTTTCGCCGCGCCGCAACATGACTCGTTGCCTTTTTTGGTATGTCGGTCTCCCAAAAATCTCTCTCATAATTGTCGATTTTCCCTTGAAGTGGGAATTTTCCCATTGTAAGGTGCGGGGTAGATTTTGACGATGGCTATGAACAAAAGGATTGTTATGCCGACTTTTACCGCCGCCACGCCACGCTCCTTCAAAAAACCGCCGCATCACGACAAGGCAGCACATAGAGGGCGCGTAACGATGGTTCGCCTGAACCCTCGCCTACCGCCTGTGAGCGTAGACGACCTCGCGCTCATGCTCGAAATCGACCTTATGCTGGGCCTGAAAAAAGATTTTCGCGCAAGGTTGCAAAGGGCTTTGGATGCGATTTTTAAATAATCGGCACAGGAAACTTGTGCTGTCCGTTAGATTCCAGATTGGCGATAATGCGCGTTGACAGCTTATCGCTCGAATTTTGCGCAGGAAAACAGGGAAGCGTGCCAAGACGTTTTTTGAGGATTTCCTGGGTTCCGTAGTCGCTTAATAAAAGATAAAGACTGTCGTTCACGCATAGATGCCTGAAAACGAGTTCTTTAAATCGCTCCCCGTCTTTAATTTTAATCTCCGTTTGCGACAGCCAACGCCATCCGGCATAGGGATTTTCCTCTGCCAAGTTCTGGATTTGACCGATCAGGCGTTTTTGAAGGGGGTCAATCCCGCTACTACGTTTGCGTTTAACAGCTTCTATCGTTTCAGCCAATTTTTGCGGACAATGTAGCGGCACGGCGCCGAGCATCGGCCAAAAACCCGGCCCATCATCCCGAACCATCATTATCTGTATAAAACCGCTGCAGTATTCATGCGCGACCGCCAGACCAGCTTTCACGGCCATCAAGCCAATCGCCCGTCTTTGCAAATATTTGGCCACATGAAGGTCGTTCCACTTACATGCGTATTGAGTAGCGTCAATTGAAACATTAACGGCGCATCCACGTTCGTTACTCGGCCCGCCCCATGATAGAAAACCAAGTCCGTTTCTATGGCCGGACTCGATTTTTAGATCCGGAATTTCCTGCGACGACACGTGCCTGCGCAGGAAATCTTCGGCTTCGGCCGCTGTGGAAATAAGTTCGTCGCGCCAAGTCATAAAATACCATTTCTTTGAATGGCATAACGTTTACCTCATGACGCATGAAACTAATAAGGGAAATCGGCGTTAACCATAAAAGGCAACGGTAGCGCTTATCTTCGGCCCACCTCACCCTGGATCGAAAAAGTTGGAGACAGAAAAAGTTGGGGACACAAAAAAGTTGGGGACACAATATTTATTGTGTCCCCATCGAATTTATTCCTTTGATTTCATTATGCGCCCTTAATCTCGATTTTTTTCGCTTTCGTTTGGGCTTCGGGTTGCTTGGGCAGCATGACAGTCAGCACGCCTTTGTCGAACTTGGCCGTGATGCCTTCCTCGTTGATGTTGGCGGGCAAGCTTAGCTGACGCGCAAACGTGCCCGAAGAACGTTCGATGATGTGCCACGTGTCTTTCTTTTCGTCACGTTCGACTTTCTTTTCGCCGCGAATTGTCAACACGCCTTCGTGGAACGACACATCGACATCTTTTTCCGTCAAGCCGGGCAGATCCGTCGTTACGTGATAGGCTTTTTCGTCTTCCTTTACATCCAGACGTAAAGCCGTAGCAGCCGCCGTCGTGTCGCCGGCCAAAGGCAGGCCGCCCCACACGTCGTCAAACATGCGGTTCAGTTCACGTTGCATGATATTGAATGGGTTGTCGCTAGCGCGCGCGAGGGCGCGTCCTGTAAACGGGGTGATGCGCCAGTTCATGATGGCCTCCTTTCTTTAGAAAAATATTCAGAAATTTGCGGTTAGTCTGAAAAAGCAAGAGCATCGGGGACACAATAAAAAGGCCTGCATAAAATATTGCTGTTCTAACGATCGTTTATGCCTTTTTATTGTGTCCCCATTGCCAAAACCTCGCCTCTCCAACCCTGCTCCGGCAAAAAGCCGATACTAAGGGTTAAAGGATTCTCGCGAACCGTCCAATTTCCTATTCCACTATTTGGGCAGTCTTTTCCGGATTTAAAGGGCCAATCTTTTTTCTTGATGGTCTTGAAAATCGACGCATTGGAAATTACTTAGTAACTTCGTCGCTTTACAGACCTCAAGACGGCCAACGGGAGGTCTCAGGAACAGCGGGCGGGCATCAAGATTCGGGTTAAGCCAGTCGATATACTGTTCTTCAGTCAACACAACAGGTTGGCGGTCATGATAAGGCGCAACGTCAGGCCCCGCCGGCATGGTGAGAATAGTAAAGCTTTCTACCGTCCCTTCGGCGGTGTCGGCCTTTTCCCACAAACCCGCCATGCAAAACCATTCGTTGCCCTTTGAGCGAAAACGCCATTTCGTTTTATGGCCCTTTTCGCCCGACCATTCGTAAAACTCGCTCGCCGGAACAAGGCATCGATTATGCTGCCACGCGTTTTTGAACATGGCCGTTTTCGAAGCAGTCTCACTGCGCGCGTTGGTGCCGAGAATTTTCCAATCCTTGACTCGCGCCTTGTGGAAATGCGGGATCAGCCCCCATCGCATTTCCTTTAACTCAACGCCGCCATCGACAGTGCGCAGGATCGGCGCGGAATCCGTCGGACGGATGAAGGGCCTTGGTTGAAGATTCGGCGCGGCATGACGCGCCGGCGAAACGAGCTTCAGCCCCCAAAGGCTCAACTCGTCGTAATAATCGCGCGTAGCGATCGTATTGCCGTATTGATTACACATGACGGTACATCATGCCTTTGAATACGACCATAATGTGGCCGCGGAAATCTTATTTTCAACATGGAAATTAAAATAAAAAATGCGCGTCAGGGATTTCAATGGTTTCCGTCGAACATCAATGACTTATTTTGCGCGATTTTTTTTCAAAGCAGGCGGTTTGTATATGCGTCAAGGAAAGGACAATGTGGACACAATAAAAAAGGCTCCGTCAATCAGTTGGCTTTTGAACGTTCTTCTGTTGCCTTTTTTATTGTGTCCCCTGTAGCCCATCTTTTTCTGCACTAAAAACAAAGCCCGCCTTTCATCGAGCGAGAGAAGAAGGCGGGCTTGTATTTGTGTGTAAGTATGCGTGTCGTGTGTAGACTTAGTGTGTGCAGTATGCTGTGTGTGGCAGCATGTGTGTGGTTTCGGTTTGGATGGGTGGCTATTTCACATAACAGCCCACCCCCAGCACGTCGTCAGCGACGCGGATAACATATGACTTTTTCGGTTTTACTTTTCCCCCGTCCGACGGATCGGGGTAACTATACTCCACCCAGCCGGCCTCCTTCACGGCCAAGATGTTTTGAACGAATGCTACGCCATTTGCGTCCTTAAGCCCTGATCCGTCCTTTCCTACCATTGCGGGCTTTGTTGCGTGGACTTTATAGACACCTTTCGGGTCAAAAGCGAAAACATAGAGATCTCTATCCCTGAATCCTCCTTTCTCGTCCATGAACGTTGCATAGGCCTTATCGGCCCCTTCTGACTTGACTAACGCGGCCGCTTTTTCTGCCATGGCCTTGGCTTCCTCACACGAAGCGTTTTCAGCGAATGCTGGTGAGCTCCCCAGCATCGCCAATAACGTCAACGCGCTTAAAAGACTGATCTTTTTCACGATTTGACTCCTTTTATCTAGTTTATATTTGTTCCGAAAATCAGTCTTCTTGTACCGTTCTCTAACCGTCTCACTTGAACGCACTTCACTTTCAACAGGTTACTTTATTCAACGATACGCTTATTCATCGATACTCTTAGACTAATTTTGATTACTTCTACTCAGTTCACTTTGTGCACCAAGCAAGCAAGTTGCACAGCCCTTCTTGTGAAGGGCATTCCCCTTATGTTGAACTATTAGGCGCGAAAGTTAAAATAGTGTTAACGCCCCCGATCTATCCGGATTCCAACACTAAATCGGCCAACGCGAATAATTAGGCATTAAAAGCAATGCCGCGCTGATTCTATCTTACCCTTAACCGGGCAATCCTACAGGCGAAATCAACTTGCTGGACAAGCCGCTTACTATCACCGACAGAACGATCCCCACGACGATGACGCTGGCCGTATAGGCGATGGATTTGGTGGGCGGGGATTTCATGAGTTTCGGCAGACCGACGTACATGAGGTAGACGGCATAAAGGCCAAGCAGCCCGAGAACCGACAGCGACGGCACGAGTGAGAAAATTCCCACAATCCAGGCTGGCGTCATGGAATAGACGGCGACCTTGAACGCCTGCGTCTGGTTTTTTTCCCCTTCGAACGCCGTGGCCAGCGCGTCGATCACGAAGCCCGTGACGCCGACGCCGATGAGACCGAGGATATAGCTGGAAATGCCGAAACTTAAAGCGTTCATGAAGGAAACATTCAGCGCCCGGCCTAGAAACGGATAGCCGAACAGGACCAGCCCTAGAAAGCCGCATACGGCGGGTATGGCGGCAAGCACGGCTGCGTAGCCGAGAAACAGATCTTTGACCGTCGCGGACTCCGCGGCGATTTTATCCCACTCCTGCGCGGGCTTGAGAATAATGTTCTTCGTGCGCTCTAAAATCGCGGCGCAATTGATTCCACACATGGCTGTCCCTTTCCCGGTAAGAGGATAAATGTGAAAGTACATTACGAATGAAATGGTTACCGAGGGGTTAAGCGTGCGGAGTGAGTCGGCGCTGGCCTGCCGAGCCGTAGCGAACTGCCGATAACCCGCCTCCGCCCGATGGGCTTCGGCGCGGCAGCCTTCGCTTACTGCATTCGCGAAGGCTGGTGCCCAGGGACGGAATTGAACCGCCGACACGGGGATTTTCAGTCCCCTGCTC
>CAZVCG010000035.1:0-20163 GCA_964626265.1 uncultured Rhodospirillaceae bacterium
AGTCTGCTTAATCTCAACCGTCTACTGGTGGCTTAATTGAGTCTGGACCCTAGGAATCACTCTAAATCCCGCCTTGCAGCGCGTAAAGTAAAAGCCAAGCTCACTTTAATTTTTCCACCGCGCGCTTGATGCGCTGGCAGGCTTCTTTCAAGTCCTTCGTCGCCGTCGCGTATGAAATGCGGAAATACGGGCTTAATCCGAATGCCGATCCCGGCACAGCCGCAACGCCCTCGGATTCAAGGAAATACTCGACAACATCGTCATCCGACGTCAGCTCGTTCCCTCCTGGCGTGATCTTGCCGAGCAAGCCTTCGCAGCTCGGAAACACGTAAAACGCGCCTTCGGGCTTGGCGCACGAAAGGCCCGGCACGGCGTTCAGCATATCCGCCACCATGTCGCGACGTTCCTTGAAGGTCTTGTTCTGGGTTGCAAGAAAATCTTGCGGTCCCTTCAAAGCGGCCGTCGCCGCCGCTTGGCTGATCGACGAGGCGTTGCTGGTCGAGTGACCCTGCACCTCGGCCATTTTCTTGATGAGCGGCTCCGGTCCGCCCGCATAGCCGATGCGCCAACCTGTCATATTATAGGCCTTCGAAACGCCGTTCATAGTCAACGTGCGACCATAAAGTTCGGGCATGACCTGCGCGATAGTAGAGAATTTAAACCCGTCATACACGATATGCTCATAGATATCGTCGCTCAGGATCCAAACATGCGGATAACGCAGCAATACTTCGCCCAAAGCTTTCAACTCTTTTTCCGTATAGGCCGCGCCTGAAGGATTGCTCGGCGAATTGAGGATGAGCCATTTCGTCTTTGGCGTGATGGCCTTTTCCAACTCTTCCGGCTTCATCTTAAAGCCGTTTTCGGCCTTCGTCGGCACGATAACGGGCGTTCCTTCGGCCAGATTGACCATGTCGGGATACGACACCCAGTAAGGCGCGGGGATCAGCACCTCGTCGCCCGGCCCGACCGTGACCATGATGGCGTTGTAAAGAACCTGTTTCCCGCCTGCGCACACGATGATCTGGCCCGGTTTATACGTCAGACCATTTTCGCGTTTGAACTTGGCCACAATGGCTTCCTTCAGTTCGGGCGTGCCGTCCACCGCCGTATATTTCGTGTCGCCGCGCTTGATGGCGGCATAGGCCCCCTCTTTAACGAAATCCGGCGTATCGTAATCCGGCTCGCCGGCCGCAAGACCAATGACATCCTTGCCCGAGGCCTTCAGCTCCTTCGCCAGCTTAGTGATCCTGAGCGTCGGTGACGGATTGACCTTGCTCAAACGGGGCGCAAAAAAACGATCGGTTTCGGTCATGGTTAGAAGGCTCCCTGTAAGTAATTTTATGGCTGCCCCGAGGATAAGAGAGCCGCCCCCTTCTGGCAAGCCGGACCCTTCCCGGGCTTTGAAACGCGCCAAATTCCGGCTCCGGCAAGAGGAGGGCCGGACTTGCGATGAATAGTGGAGAGCTTTTACAGCGACCTTTGTTATTGAAACATTTTACCGGAATATGACGGCAGAATGCCCGAAGTATTGGCTTATTGTATTGATACAATACTATTAGACCCGATGCAAAAGTCGGGTTGAAACTTTGTTAACCTGGCTGTGATTCAAGGTTGGAGAGGCGTTGGAGGCCTCTCCGATGACAAGATTTAACAGTCGCAGCCTTCTTGGCAAGAGGTCTTTTCGGGCTCTGGCAGGCCTTGAAGCGCCGATATTCGTGAAAATGGTTGAAAGGCTCCGCCCTGCATGGCGAGAGAAGGTTGTCGAGCCGAAGGATCGGGATGGTCGTCCATGGGGCATCGGCGGGCTCGAAGATCACCTGCTTGTCCTTCTGATCCTGTATCGCTGTGCAGTGACGCAGGATTTTCTGGCTTGTTTGTATGGGGTCGATCAATCGGCCATCAGTCGGGCCGTTGGGCGGATCGAGAAGTTGGCGGCACGGGTTTTGGGCGTAAAGCGGACAATCCGCGTGACCCGCGAAGAAGCCGAAGCTCTTATTATCGACGCCACGGAGCAGCCTATTCAGCGGCCGACCCGTAAACAGCGGTGTTGGTATTCCGGCAAGAAAAAGCGGCATACGATCAAAACCGAAATCGTTGTCACGAAAGCGGGCCGGATCGCTGCCGTTTCAAATCCTGCGCCGGGGCGAGTGCATGATCTTGAGTTGCGACGGCGAAGTTGCCCTTTGCCGAAAGACACACAAGTTTATGCCGACAGCGGCTATCAGGGAATCCACAAGGATCACCCGAACGCCGACATACCCTATAAACGCACAAAAAAGAAACCGCTGACCAAGGACGAACGCGACTACAACCATGCGCTCAGTCGCTACCGTGTTCGCGTCGAGCACAGCATCGCCAAAATCAAGAAGTTCAGGATGTTGTCCGAGAGATTCAGATATCCCCTGCCAACCTATGCCGCCAAGTTCGCCCTCGTCGCGGGCATCGTCAACATCATGGCGGGGTTTTGAGCCGGAACGTCAGCCAGGCGGCCTTTTCGTCCTAAAAAATCGCCCGACTTTTGCATCGGGTCTATTGTATTCGTTTGTTGGGGCAAAAATTTATTTATATAGTATTTGTTTCTTTGAATAGCTTTATTTTCTATTTGTTAACCCTGCTTGCGAATCACTTATAACTCGCTTAATTCTTCCTGAGGTTAGTTAGCTATCCCCTCCCTAACGCTCCTCCTTCGCAAAAACGACAACAATGACCTGAGGGCACATACATGAACACGCATCTTCTCCGCTTAACGATCTCTCTGCGCATTTACGCCATTATCGGCATCGTCGTGCTGGGCATAGCGGGCATCATCGCCATGAGCGCTAACTCGATAAAAGAAGAACTCTTTGAAGCTCGTTCGGAACAAACGCGCCGTCTTGTCGAGATGGCTTATGCGCTGCTGGACGAATATGCGGCGCGCGTGAAATCGGGAGAGTTGAAGCTTGAAGACGCCCAGGACCGCGCCATGAAGCGCATAGGCTCGCTCCGCTACGACAAGACCAATTATTTCTGGATCAACGATCTTGACGGCAAAATGGTGATGCACCCTGTATCGACCAAACTTGTGGGCACTGACGTAAAAGACATCAAAGACGCGGACGGAAACAGAATCTTTGTTGACATGATCGAGCTTGTGAAAAAGCAAGGAGAAAGCAGCTATCGCTATTATTGGCCGCCCGACAGCACCGCCAAACTCAAAATTTCCTACATAAAGGGCTTTCCCGAATGGAACTGGCTCATCGGCAGCGGCGTATTCGTCGATGATGTGGAAGCCCAAATTTGGCGCGTTGTCAAATCCCTTTGCCTCATCGGCCTGTTTATTCTCGTCACGGCCGTTGCCGCCGCAGTCTTCGTCGGACGCAGCATCTCTAAGCCGGTGCAATCTCTGACCAAGTGCATGCAGCGTCTTGCCGCAGGCGACTTGAACGTCGAAGTCGGGATGCAGGACCGCGCTGACGAGATCGGCGAGATGGCCAAGACGGTCAAGGTCTTTCAGGAAAACGCGCGCCAGGTCGAAAAGCTGAACGCCGAACAGGCCGAGATGGAACGCAAGGCCGCCGCCGAGAAAAAGCAGGCCATGGACAAAATGGCCGACGAGTTCGAAAGGAGCGTCGGCCAAATCGTCAACGTCGTGGCCTCGGCCTCGACCGAACTGCAAACCAGCGCCAAGAGCCTTTCGGAAATCGCCGACCAGACGAGCCGCCAGTCTTCCACCGTCGCCGCCGCGACCGAGGAAGCCTCGGCCAGCGTTCAAACGGTGGCTTCCGCCGCCGAGGAGCTTGCGGCCTCCATCGGGGAGATCAACCGGCAGGTCGGCGAATCCTCGCGCGTGGCCGCCGGCGCCGTGGAAGAGGTCAAGCGCACGAACGCGACGGTCTCGACCCTCTCCGAAGCCGCCGCCCAGATCGGCGACGTCGTCAAGCTTATCCAGGACATCGCCGAACAGACCAATCTTCTCGCGCTCAACGCCACGATCGAGGCGGCGCGCGCCGGCGAAGCGGGCAAAGGCTTCGCCGTCGTGGCCAGCGAGGTGAAGAACCTCGCCAACCAGACGGCCCGCGCCACGGAGGAGATATCGAACAAAATCGTCACCGTACAGAACGTTTCAACCGAGGCCGTTTCGGCCATCCGCGGCATCGGCGCGACGATCGAGAAAATCAGCGAGATTTCCGGCGTTATCGCCAACGCCATCCAGCAACAGGAACTGGCGACCAAGGAAATCTCCAACAACGTGCAGCAGGCCTCGGCGGGAACCAACGAGGTTTCAAGCAACATCGTTAACGTGACTCACGCCGCGATGGAATCCCGCAACGCCGCCAACGAGGTGCTTCAGGCATCAGGCGAGTTGTCGAAACAATCCGAAGCGCTGCGCGCCGAGATTCAAACCTTCCTATCCAAGGTTAGAACCGGATAACGTCAAATAACGGCAATATACATTTCAGACTGACATTTCGCATTTCTTTACGTGCGCATAGTCCTTTTATTCGTGATTGTGTTATCTTGCTATAGCAATAGTCCGGCGAATCAACTAACACTACGCCATAACTTTTCTAATGACCGTTGATTGAACTCTTTTGGCGGTTGGGAGAACACATGACCGATACGATAGGCATAGTCGGCGCAGGCCGAATGGGAACTGCTATTGCGCAAATGTACGCCCAAGCCGGATATAACGTCGTTCTCGTCGATGTCAGCGGCAAATTCCTCATCAACGCTGTAAACAGCATAGGCAACGCCTTAGATCAGGATGTCGCCTCGGGAAAAATAAACCAACAAAAGAAAGAAGAGGTTATATCCCGCCTTACATCGGGAACCGATTTTTCGTTGCTGAAAAACTGCGCCGTTTGCCTCGAAATCGTGCTGGAAAACGACCATATCAAGTCGTTCATCCATGCGAAAATACGGGAAAAGGCGGGACAGGATATCGTGATTGCCTCGAATACGGCGACATTGCCCGTAAAACCCATGGCAAAGCGCGTGGATTCGCCGCAAAATTTTTTGGGCATCACCTTCGGCTTTCCACCGCAAACGGCTCCGGAAGTTAAAATCATACCCGGGCCTCACGCCAGCCAGGCGGCTATTGACAGCGTGATCAACTGTCTACGCGCTATCGGCAAAACGCCTATGATCATCAAGGATCGAAAAGGCCCCTTCCGTTTCTCGCTAACCGCGCAAGTTTGGGCTTATCTCGCCACGATGACGTTGACGTTCGTTATGTGGGAAACGGCTGTCTGGCTCGACCTTAGCCCCGCCGCATCGCAGGCCGCCGCCATTATCGGCTCCATTACCGGCCTGTCGGCGACCGTCTATTTTTCATATCTGCTTATGGCCCTGTTCAATCGGCAATCCAAATTGACCCATGCCATGACAGGTCTTGCTGCTAACGATCTCTCAATCACGGTGCCCCTTCTTGACCGTCAAGACGAGTGCGGAGATATCGCCCGTATCGTCGATATTCTGAAAAAAATCACCCTCGAAGTGAACCGTCTCGCCGAGGAAGAATCTAAAAAAATGAAAGCCGACGCCGACAAGCGGGTCTTTCTTGAAAAGCTCACGGGCGAGTTCGAGCAAAACGTCGGCCAGATCGTCAACGACGTCGCTGCCGAAGCGTTACAGCTCCAATCAAACGCCAAACATCTGTCTGAAATGTCAGATCAGACGAACCGCCAATCTTCCACCGTAGCAGCCGCGACCGAGGAAGCCTCAGCCAGCGTACAGACGGTGGCCTCGGCAGCCGAAGAGCTTTCCGCCTCAATCGGCGAAATCAACAGGCAAGTTAGCGAATCCTCGCGCGTGGCCGCCGGAGCCGTCGAAGAGGTCAAGCACACGAACGAAACCGTTTCGACGCTGTCCGAAGCCGCCGCCCAGATCGGCGACGTCGTCAAGCTTATTCAGGACATAGCCGAACAGACCAATCTTCTCGCGCTCAACGCCACGATCGAGGCGGCCCGCGCAGGGGAAGCGGGCAAAGGTTTCGCCGTCGTGGCCAGCGAGGTGAAAAATCTCGCCAACCAGACGGCCCGCGCCACGGAAGAAATCTCTAACAAGATCGTGACGGTACAGACCGTCTCCACCGAAGCCGTGTCCGCGATCCGCAATATCGGCGTCACCATAGATAAAATGAGCGAAATCTCCGGCATAATCGCAAACGCCATCCAGCAACAAACCTCAGCTACCAAGGAAATCGCCAATAACGTGCAACAAGCCTCTGCGGGAACCAACGAAGTGTCGAGCAGCATCATAACGGTAACGCACGCCGCCTCGGAATCAGGCAAGGCGGCAGGCGAAGTTCTTCAGGCCTCCGGACAGCTCTCGCAACAGGCCGATAGATTGCAAAAAGAGGTACAATCCTTCCTCAGCCGCGTTAAGCAAAATTAACCCTTATTCTGCTTCTTCCGCCGTAGCTCGGCCCAATAGTCGAGCCGCTTTTTCACCTCGCGCTCAAACCCGCGCTCGACGGGCCTGTAGAAAACCTGCCGCTCCATGCCGTCCGGAAAGTAATTCTGGCCTGAAAAGCCCTCATCGGTGTCATGATCGTAGGCATACCCCTTCCCATACCCTTGTTCACCCATAAGCTTCGTAGAAGCGTTTAGGATGTGCTTGGGGGGCATGAGGGAGCCATACTGCTCTGAAGCCCTCCTTGCGTCGCCCTGAGCGATGTATAAAGCGTTCGATTTTGGCGCTGTAGCGAGGTAAACCACCGACTGAACCAGTGCCAACTCCCCCTCCGGACTGCCCAAACGCTCATACGCATCCCATGCAGAAAGCGTCATTTGAAGGGCTTGAGGGTCTGCTAACCCTATGTCTTCGCTGGCAAAACGGGTAAGGCGGCGCGCTATGTACCGGGGGTCCTCCCCCCCTCCCAGCATTCTCGCCAACCAATACAACGCCGCATCGCAATCCGAGCCACGCATAGACTTGTGCAAAGCGCTAATCAGGTTGTAGTGGCTTTCATGAGCTTTATCGTAAAGCGGCATTCTGCGTTGCACGAATACTGTAAGCGATGTCGTATCGAGCGGATGCGCATCCTTTAACATGAACAGCTCTTCCGCCATTACAAGGAGATAACGCCCGTCACCATCTGCCATATCCCGAAGTGCTGCACGAGCATCATCATTCAAGGGAAGCTTGCGGCCTTCGATGTCTTCGGCGCGATCGAGCAATCTTTCAAGCGCGAAATCGTCAAGTCGATTCAGAACAAAAACCTGGCAACGCGACAGCAAAGCGCTGTTGAGTTCAAACGATGGATTTTCCGTCGTCGCGCCAACCAGAACAACCGTGCCGTCCTCGACATAAGGCAACAACACGTCCTGTTGCGCGCGGTTGAACCGATGCACTTCGTCCACGAAGAGCAACGTGCCTTGACCGATCTGGCGGCGATTTTCCGCCGTTTCGAATATCTTGCGCAACTCGGCAACGCCCGAAGCGGTGGCGGAAACAGGTTCAAACGTCAGACCAACGGCCTCGGCCAGAAGCCTCGCGATGGTTGTTTTACCGCACCCCGGCGGACCCCATAAAATCATCGAGGCCAAGCGCCGCGCCGCCACCATGCGCCCGATAGGCGCCTGTTCGACCAATAAGTGATCCTGCCCCACAACCTCAGCAAGCGTTTTTGGTCTCAGCCGTTCGGCCAAAGGTTTTGCAACGGCAGAGCTGAAAAGCGACGATTCCTGGTTTTTTGGATATTTAATCATCCGCCGACCATTATGTTGACTTCATCGCCGCCGCGCCGCAAACCGATGCGCCAACCTCTCACGCTCTTTTGAAGAGCTTCCTCCGCATCCTTGACGTTTGTGATCTCTAGGCCGTTAATGCGCGCTATAACATCGCCAGGACGGAATCCTATTCGCGCTGCGGGCCCATCGTCCGTCAGCTTCAAGACCACCACGCCCCGCTCAATGTCGTAAAAACCCAGTTCTTCGCTCACGGCCGGAGAAAGGTTTGCGATCACCGCGCCTGAAAGCGGATTGTTGCCCTTGATGGCCGTTTCCTGACGCGGCGGATTCTCGGGCGGCGCAATGAGCTTGAATGTTATGTTTAGTCTCTGTCCTTTACGCATCACTTCCACGGTTGCATCCGATCCTATCGGCATTGTAGCCACCCTATAACGAAAAGCCGCAGGGTCTTCGACTATTTTCCCGTTCACGGCCAGAATGATATCTCCAATTTTCAGTCCCGCGCGCTTCGCTTCGCTCGCCGAATGCAATGCGTTCACAAGAACGCCTGCAGGGCTCTGTAGATTCAATGAAGCCGCGATTTCGCCCGTAACTTCCTGGCCTTCTATGCCCGTCCATGGCCTCACGACGTTTTTCTTGCCGGACTCCACGGCGGCCACAACCGTACGCACAATATTCGACGGAATGGCAAAACCGATGCCCATGCTTCCGCCACTACGCGAAAAGATGGCCGAATTGATGCCAACAAGCTTGCCGTCCATTGTCACCAACGCGCCGCCCGAATTGCCCGGATTGATCGGCGCGTCGGTTTGGATGAAGTAATTGATGTCGTTGATATCAAGCGAAGTTCGCGCCAAGGCAGAGATGATGCCGTTTGTCACGGTTTGTCCGACGCCGAAGGGATTTCCTATCGCCAGAACCAAATCGCCAACCTCGACGTTATCGGAATCCCTCAATTCGATAAAAGGCAACGCCTCGCCTTTAGTGTCCATGCGAACGACGGCCAGATCCGTACGCTCATCTGCAGTTACAACCTTTGCTTCAAACTCGCGTCGATCGGCAAGAACAACCTTTATTTGATCCGCGCCCGCGATGACATGATTGTTCGTCACGATCAGGCCGTCGGGCCGGATAATCACGCCCGAACCCAGCGAACTTTCCATGCGCTCGCGCGTCATGCCATGCGGCAACCCGCCGCCGAAAAACTGTTGAAAAAACGGATCATTGAATAGCGGCGAAACGATGCGCTGGCGAATAACCTTGCTCGTGTAAATATTGACAACCGCCGGAGCGACGCGCTTCACGACAGGCGCATAGCTTAAGGTGACTTGTTGGGCCGTAGAGGGCGGTATCTTGACAGGTTCGGCTATTGCAGGCGCAACCAACACCAAACCTACAACTAAAAAAAAGGCAGAAATAAACGCAAGCAAACGCTTCATGGTCTCCCTCTCCCCCCGTTCCAAGTCAAAAAAAGACCCAAAGACCTTGCAACTATTTACTATTGGAACGGGTCATAAAAAAGGCAAGAGGGACAGAGCTTTTTTCACCGCCCCTTGCAGCGCGGCAAACAAGCTTTCAAGGCATCCTGACATTCCGCCTTGATGCCGAATGGCCTGATCGTAGGCTGCGAACTCACATCGCTGCGGGTCGAGGACATCATGTCACCGCAGCGCTCGTATTCGGCATTGCAGGCGCGGATGCAGGATTCGCGGTCGGATTCGATAGTCGTGACGGCCCCGCTCCGGCTTGTGTAAGCATCAGTCGCCGACTTGCCCGAAACGCATCCCGCAAGCAAAACGGCCACAAAGCCTAAAGATAGAAAAGAAAGCTTTTTCAGCTGCTTAGGGTGCGCCATGTGATAGTCCTTATCATTAAAAAAGGGTGCATTCCGAAAGAGATGCACCCTTTATGACATCAGACTCGTTTTTTGTCTATTTAGACGTTGGCTTTGGCCATTTCCTCTTCGGTTTGCTCGATTCTATCGGCAACAGGGCCGCTATTCTTGCCCTTGGCTTCCGGATCGCGATCCACAAGCTCGATCATCGCCATGGAGGCCGCGTCGCCATAGCGTACCCCAGCTTTCAGGACACGCGTATATCCGCCGTTACGCTTGGCATAACGCTTGGCCAACACATCAAACAATTTAGTCACCATTTCGTTGTCGCGCAGCATGGCGAAAGCGCGGCGGCGATTGGCCAGCCCCCCCTTTTTGCCGAGCGTAATCAGTTTTTCGACGACCGAGCGTATTTCCTTGGCTTTCGGCAACGTCGTCTTGATTTGCTCGTGCTTGATCAAGGCCGCAGCCATGTTCGAAAACATCGCCTTGCGGTGACTGGTGGTTACGTTGAGTTTACGGCCTGCGACTTTATGACGCATGGGTCTGTCTCCTTCTCATGGCTTGGCCCTGTGATTTTCCCCGCTATGGGGCTCCTGCAGGGGCCGGTTATGTTAAGCCGAACCTGTTGCGCAGCATCCGGCTTCTAAGACGTCTGTCTTAAAACGGTTCTTCCAGTTTCTTCGCCAAATCCTCAATGTTCTCAGGCGGCCAGTTCGGAATTTGCATGCCGAGGTTCAGGCCCATTTGAGCCAGTACTTCCTTGATCTCGTTCAAGCTCTTGCGACCGAAGTTCGGTGTGCGGAGCATTTCGGATTCCGACTTCTGAACCAGATCGCCGATATAAACGATGTTGTCGTTCTTGAGGCAATTGGCCGAACGCACGGACAGCTCCAGTTCGTCCACTTTGCGCAACAGGTTGCGGTTGAACGGCAGGTCGCCCATCGGAATTTCCTGCGCCACAGCGGCGCGCGGTTCTTCGAAATTGATGAAGAGCTGCAATTGATCCTGTAAAATGCGCGCGGCAACGGCCACGGCGTCTTCCGGCGATATCGAGCCGTCGGTCTCAACCGTCAACGACAGCTTGTCATAGTCGGTGACTTGCCCGACGCGGCTGTTTTCGACCTTATAGGCTACCTTGCGGACGGGGCTGAATAACGCATCGACAGGGATCAGACCGATCGGGGTGTCCTCTTTGCGGAGCGCCGAGGCGGGAATGTAGCCCTTGCCCGTGTTGAGAGTCATTTCCATATTGAGACGCGCGCCGTGGTCGAGATTGCAAATCACCAAATCGGGGTTCATGACTTCGATGTCGCCTGTCGTTTCGATTTGGCGGGCCAGAACTTCGCCGGGGCCTTCGGCGCGCAAACGGACCTTGCGGGGGCCTTCGGCGTGCATGCGCAATGCCAGCGCCTTGATGTTGAGGATGATGTCCGTCACGTCTTCGCGAACGCCGGGCACGGACGAAAATTCATGCAACACGCCGTCGATCTGAATCGCTGTGACAGCAGCGCCCTGAAGCGACGACAGAAGAATGCGGCGCAAGGCGTTGCCCAGAGTCATGCCAAAGCCACGCTCCAGAGGTTCTACGACCAGCGTGGCGACGCGCTTTGGATCCTCGGACGGATGAACTTGCTTGTTGGCCTGAATGAGCGATTTCCAATTTTTCTGCAACACGGAACGACCCCTCTGGTTCGAGAAATTCTACGGCGTGACCGCCAAATAAAAACTAGACGCGACGCTTTTTGCGCGGACGCACCCCGTTATGCGGGATAGGCGTGACATCGCGGATAGACGTGACAACAAAACCGACGGCCTGCAACGCGCGCAGAGCCGATTCACGGCCCGATCCAGGGCCTTTCACTTCTACCTCGAGCGTACGCACGCCATGCTCCATCGCCTTTCTTCCCGCGTCTTCGGCGGCGACCTGCGCAGCGTACGGCGTGGACTTGCGCGAGCCTTTGAAACCGGAGAGACCGGCGGACGACCAGGCAATCGTGTTGCCCTGCGCGTCCGCAATCGTCACGATGGTGTTGTTGAAGCTGGCGTTGACATGAGCGACGCCGCTGACGATGTTCTTACGCTCGCGTCGGCGGGAACGCCCTCCGGCCGCTTTTGACGTTTTTTGTTCGGAAGATTTTGTGGCAGTTGCCATGTCGTTTTTTCCTATGATTTAGACTTTATAATTCCTGGATCACTGGATCCCCGCTTTCGCGGGGATAAGGCTTTTGCAGGCTCGCCTCAAAGCTCGCTAACGAAACGCCTTACTTCTTAGTTGCGATCTTCTTGCCCGCGATCGGTTTCGCCGGACCTTTGCGCGTACGCGCGTTGGTGTGCGTACGTTGGCCGCGCACAGGCAACCCTTTGCGGTGACGCAAGCCGCGGTAGCATCCCAAATCCATCAGGCGTTTAATATTCATCGCCACTTCGCGGCGCAAATCGCCTTCGACTTTGACGTGCTTGTCGATGTCTTCGCGAATCTTGAGAATTTCGGATTCAGTCAGCTGGTTGACGCGCTTTTGCGGTTCCAATCCAATGCGTGCGCAAATCTCAAGAGCATTCGTGGGACCAATTCCATAGATATAACGCAAAGCAATGTGTAATGGCTTTCCCGCCGGAATATTAACGCCTGCAATACGGGCCACGTGGCTCTCCTTCGTTCTGTTTGCGGCAATGTCGCGAATGCGTTCCTGCCGCCGCTTCATGTTCTGTGCGATCGTATCCCGTTGTCTGCGCCAACACAAATACCACCCGGTCATGCGCACGCAACGCCGTGGCGGTACATTTCAGAGTCTTGGGGTTGGGCCCGTTTTAAGGGTTTCTGGTCCCGCAAGACGCAAACAGGGGCTCAGCTCTCCCACCTGGAGCCGAGGGGCGCAGTATAGGCAACGGTTTGAACGAGTCAAGCCCATCCATTCCGGCTTAGACATTGTTTTTGTTGTGAATTATCAAGATGTTAGCTGTACTGCTGTCGATTCTTGCTCCGTTGCCGGCTTATTCAGGTTGCTTTTGGCGCGCTCGACGCACGAAATGTCAAGACAATAGGGTATGCGAATTTCAAAACTGGCGCCTTGATAAAGCTCAGACGTTACGTGAATAGAGCCCCCCAACAACCTGACTTCCCGATCGACGGCCTCAAGACCGACACCGCGGCCCGACAACGTCGTCACTTCCTCGCGTGTCGAAAAGCCCCATGAAAATATTCTTTGTATGACGGTTTGATCGTCTTCGAAACGCCATGATCCTTCCGGATCAAGCATGGCGAGTTTTGTTCGAATGCGTGATGGATCGATTCCGTTACCATCGTCGCTGATGACGATCTTGAGCCATTCCTGAGATCCGTTTTCGCGGGGAATGATCGACACGTCAATAGTCACTTGGCCGGCAGGATCCTTGCTGCGCGCCATACGCGTGACGGGCGCTTCGATCCCGTGATCGAGAATGTTGCGGCTAATGTGGGTGAGCGAGAATATTAGATCCTGGATCGGCAAAGTCAGAACGCGCGGGTTGCTGCCCGTAAACTTGACAGGCTTGACCTGCTTGTCCAGCATCGTCGCCAATTCCTGCAGTTCGCGCTCGAATGAATGGAAACAATCGCGCATAGGCACCGCGGCGATATTGTCCAGATAGCGCTGAATCAACGCCGGATCGGCGCCGCATTTTTTCATTTCCAGCGCGAATGCGAACAAGTCCTTTTCCTCGATCTCGCGAATGTTGCCGCGCCACTCGTGTTCACCGCCAATCAAACCGCGCACTTCGTCCGTAACTTGCAACAGCACGTCCGCAATCTTCTGACGTCCGGCCTGCATCTGTGTTGAAAACGATTCATCGTCGTTCACCAGGGGGCTGCGCAAATCGTTTTCGACGTTGTGGATGACATCGGCCAATTCCGTCAAATTGAACTGTTTGATCGTCGCCTTCATCGTATGCAACTGGCGTAGAATGGCGGGAGCGTCGCGAAGCGTTTGTTTGCGCTTGCCTGTTTCATCCAGAAACTCCCGTAAGTGATCGAGCGTTGTGTGGAATTTGTTCCGCTCTCTGAAAATGCGGCATATCATGTCCGCATAGGCCTGCTGCCGTTTGGCGGCTTCGCGCGCGGCGTATTCTTCCGTTTGATCGGTCGCAATGACGACGACGTTGATCAGCGGCCCATCGCGGCGGTAAATCGGCCGGTAGACCAAACTAACCCGGCGATTCTGGCTATGAGGAAAAAACTGAGGAAAAAACCTTATGACATCCTCAAACCCCAGCGCATGATCCGGTTGAAACAGAATCTCGAACCAGTCCTGAAAATCCGTTCGTTGCTCTTCAGGAACGCAGAGAACATCTACGATTTTTTTCCCCGCTGGCACTGTTTCAAGCAAATCAAGACACGCTTGCGAATAAACGGTGCCGCACAATCCGTCAGGGCCAAAAACAAGAAAGCCTTGCCCAAGGCTGTTGACTAGCACTTCTGTCAAACGGGCCTGATTCGTAACATGTTTGTGGATCTGAAAGTTCAGGTAATAGAGGCCGCCCATGCCCACGAAAGCGGCAATTACGATAACGGCGAAATAAACGGGCTGGGTCACAGGCGCCAGGCCAAAGACAGGCAACGCCAACGCGGCCAAAAGCACCATAACGATAGCTGTCATGCCAACAAGCGACGTGTGCACAATATCGGCATGATGGTTCGCTTCCGTAAGCACGGCCTCGCTGACCGCTGTACGGGGCAGCAAAAGAGCGTCAGAAGGCGAAGTTTCCTCGAGCATAAGGGGCCTTAAATGCCGGGCTAGGAAAAGTCATCCCGCGACGGCGTATGCAATGCGATTTGAACCTGAAACATTTGGCCGTCCAGATAAAATGGAACGATCATATAGTGGCCACGATGAAATTGGCTGACGAAGTGGCCGCGGCCCATCACGACGCTAGGGATGCCGAGCTTGAGGGCATAGCCCCGCTTATTCAGTTCCGTTTTGATCTGACCGAAGATCATGTTGGTGATTTCGCCTACGGCGTCGACGGTCATCTCATGCGTGACGGAAACCGAATGCCCGACGACGTGCGGCAGGATGTCCCGTACGGTTTCAAAGTTCAGGCAAATAATCATGGTGGCTTCAAGGCGGTTTTGCACCATGCCGATGACGCCCGAAACGTCGCCCATGAGAGAGACGATCCCTTCGCCGGTTTCATAGTCGCCGCTCGTCACTTTCGCGCCAAACGTATTTTGCATGGCGCAAGTCACGGCCGTTTTGATCTCTTTGGCCAGCTGCTCATCTAATTTTAAAGGTAATACGCGGTTTGCCATTCGGTCCCCCAGGGCTAAATCGTCGGAGAAAACTAGACCCTCGCGGGCTGGTCGGTTTTCTGCCTTTTGCGTTTGATCCACTCATGAATCTCGTACAACTTTTTGCTAAGATCAGCCGGAGAGACCGGTTTGATGATGTACGACGTGGCGCCGGCCTTGATGGCTTTCATAATGTTCTGTTGCTCGGATTCCGCGGTGAGCATCACGAACGCGGTGTCAGCGTAATTGGGTTTGGCCCGGAAATAGTTCAGCACCTCGATCCCTGAAACCGTAGGCATGTTCCAGTCGAGAAAAACGACATCGTAAGGTTGCTGAGCCTCGGAGGCTTTTTGAATAAGGTCTATAGCCTCGTTTCCGTCCGCTGCGGTTTGAATATTGCTGATTTTCGCTTCTTGCAAAGTATTGCGCACGAATTGCCGCACCAAAAAATGGTCGTCGGCAATCAATACTTTGAGCTGTGCCAGTTGACTCACGCTGCCTCTCCCTTCAAGGAAACGGGAAGCCCTTGAACTGCCAAGATAAAAAGCTTCCGGAGTTTATCCTTATGGCACAAATACCTTGCCGTAAGGTTAAAGGGTGGAAAGGTAAAAGAGATAGGCGGAAGAAAGGTTTACAGAGATAAAATTTTCACTAAGGAAGCGTAAACTTCGGGCATGGAAGCCATGCCGTCGATCGTTTTGAGCGTGCCGCGGCCCTTGTAATAGGGCAAAATAGGGGAGGTTTGCTCACGGTATGCCTTTAACCTGTTCTTCATGGTTTCGGCGTTGTCGTCGGGGCGGCGCATGAACGTCGAGCCCCCGCAAGAATCGCATGTTTCGGTCTTTTGGGGCATCTTGAACTTGTCGTGATACCCCTCCCCGCAAGAGGCGCAAGTGAAGCGTCCGGACACCCGTTCGACGAGTTTATCCTCATCAACCGCCAACTCAACAACCGCGTCTAATTTCTTGTTTTTGGCGGCCAGCATTTTGTCGAGAGCCTCGGCCTGCGGCACGGTGCGCGGAAAGCCGTCGAGGATGAAGCCCTTCGCGCAATCAGGCTGCTCGATTCGCGCTTCGATCATGGCTATGATCAGATCGTCCGGAACCAGCTTGCCTTCGTCCATGATGCTCTTGGCTTGCTTGCCAAGAGGCTCGCCGTTCTTAATGGCCGCGCGCAGCATGTCGCCCGTCGAAAGCTGAACCATGCCGTAGTTCTCTTCCAACTGACGCGCCTGCGTGCCTTTACCGGCCCCGGGAGGGCCAAGAAGAATGATGTTCATGGCTGCCTTCCTTTATCGAATTAGCCGCGCAGCTTGGACTTTTTGATCAAGCCCTCATACTGGTGCGCGATGAGGTGAGATTGCACGCGGCCGATCGTATCGATCGTCACGCTGACGACGATGAGCAGCGACGTGCCGCCCAGATAGAACGGGATGGCCCCTCTGCTCATCAGGAACTCCGGCAGCAAGCAGATGCCGACAAGATAAGCAGACCCCAACACCGTCAGGCGCGTGAGCACATAGTCGAAGTAATCGCTGGTGTTCTTGCCCGGACGGATGCCCGGCACGAAGCCGCCGTATTTTTTCAGGTTGTCCGCCGTCTCGACGGGATTAAACACCACCGCCGTATAGAAAAACGAGAAGAAGACGATCAATGCGGCGTACAGCACCATGAACAAAGGCTTGCCGTGTCCAAGCTGGGCAATGAGTTCCGCTAGCCATCCGCCTTTCTGCGTCACATCGGTAAAGCTTGTGATCGTCAAAGGAAATAACAATAAAGAGCTGGCGAAAATCGGCGGAATGACCCCCGACGTATTGAGCTTGAGCGGCATATGCGACGCTTCGCCGCCATAGACCTTGTTGCCCACCTGCCGCTTGGGATAGTTGACCAGAATGCGGCGGTGCGCCCGTTCGAAAAACACGCATGCGGCCAGCACCGCGACGATCAACGCAAGAATGAAGAGAATGAACCACGTGGACAACGCGCCCGTGCGGCCCAATTCGAAGGTCTGGGCCATGGCGTGAGGCAAATTGGCGACGATACCGGCATAGATGATCATCGATGTGCCGTTGCCGATACCGCGCGCCGTAATCTGTTCCCCCAGCCACATCAGGAACACCGTGCCGCCGGTCAACGTCACCATCGTGCTGATGCGGAAGAAAAAGCCCGGCATGGTAACGGCCGATCCCGCGGTTCCCATCATGCTTTCAAGGCCGACGGCCAGCGCGTACGATTGCACGACAGCGAATACGACCGTCATGTAGCGGGAATACTGATTGATGCGCATTTGCCCCGTCGAGCCTTCTTTTTTCATGGCTTCGAACGCTGGCACGATAGCCGTGAGCAGTTGCATGATGATCGACGCCGTGATGTACGGCATAACGCCGAGCGCGAAAATCGTCATGCGCTGCAAGGCGCCGCCCGCGAACATGTCGAACATGCCGAGCACGCCGCCGCCATGGCGCTTGAAGATTTCGCCGAGCGTCACGGGATCGATGCCCGGAACGGGAATATAGGTGCCAAGGCGGAATACGATGAGAGCCAAAAGCGTAAACCACAGGCGGCTTTTCAGCTCCTTGGCCTTGCTAAAGGTGGAAAAGTTCAGGCTGGCGGCAAGCGTTTCTGCGGGTGAGACCATGTCAATTTTCGGGGTTCGGGTTTGGGTAAGTCGAGTAAGGATATAGTGGTTAAACAAGGGCATTACAAGCTTGTGAGGAAGCCCTTGGTTTTAGCCCGAAATACGGGGCGGAATCGAACACAAAATCCTTTCGCAACCTCGCGCGTTTTCCGCCCCCGAATTCCTGGGAAAGACTTGCTAAATATACGCAAAAAAAACAAAACCTTTGCGCCCCTTATTTCGGGCATTTATTGCGCCCATCATGCCAAAATCTTCCTTTTTTCGTGCCGATCATGCCAAATTCCTCCTTCAAAGTACGCCCAAAATGCCGGAAACCGTGGCGCATATTTTTCATGAAAAAGTAAAAATCGGCGCGACAGGGTTAACGCCAACACGTCAAGCGCAGGCGTTGTTAACTTTTTGCCGCGCCGACCGCCTCACACTTTCACATCAACCCGCAAGCAACTCTCGCCGCAGGTGACGACGCCGAAGGGGAAGCGGGTGGGGCTGTTCCGCCGAACGCCTCCAGGATTTCTTTGCGCGCTTGCCTGAAGGCGAGCTTGATTTCTTTAGGCCGGGCGCAAAAGGCGTCTTTCCTGTCTTGGCGCCAAACAAGGAAATAATCGCGCAGGCGTTTATAGAGCTTCATCGCATCGGCGTCCTTGTGCGCCTTCGCATAGGCGCGAAGCTCAAGCAAATACGTCATGCTCATCAACCGCTGAACTTCGTCATTGCCGAGCGGCTTAAAGGCGCGGAACAAATCGGCGGAACGCTTGTTGAGGATTTTCAGATGATCGCCATCCAGCATCCCCAGCATTTCTTTCAGGACGAAGGCGGAGTCTTCGCCCGCCCCACAAACCAGCGTTGCGGCTTCCTGAAAATCGGTACGGGAAAATTTATCTGATACGTAAATCCAAACCTTCGTTTTCTCATCTTCAAATCCTATTTCTGTAATTCCAGTTGCTGATATAAAATCCTCTTTAAATTCCTCCGATCTCAAGTAGTCGAAAATCGGAGCATCATCGATTCTTTTGGCGACCAGACGTTCCGATTCTTCCGCTGCCGTTACCCAATTTTTAATGTATTCTTCTGGCTCGGTTTTTGGATGCTTCGCGCATAAAGCAGCGACGACTTCTTCCGACGGACCAGCATAAAATAAAACGATTTCGGCAATTTTCCTGGAATCAAAGCCGCCCGCGTCAATCTTTGGTTGAATGACGTTTTGGCAAAATTTCTCAATCTTGAGGTCGAGCCCAAGCATAGCAATTCCTTTGTTCTAAGTTGCTATGCCTAGACGAATTCACATGTCGTATTTGGAAGAGCTTCTTGATAGCTGCGGACGAACAACTTCCACAGTCCGCTTTCCCTAGGAATCGGCTGCGGCTCCAAATCAACTTCATCGCGACCATACGCCAGATTGTTGCGTTTTTCGAGATCGTCTCTGTTTTTCTCCGCTTCGCTTAAGGAGATTTTTCGTAACCCGGCTTTTTTGGAGACTTTGAGGGCGTAAATGCCATTTTCCGTTACGCTCAAACCTGTAACGCGCCACAATTCCCTCAGGGGCCGATCTTGTGGATGCGGCAATTTCCCTTTCTCGGGCGTATTGGTGTATAAACAGCCAAGGTATGTTGCCGTCGCTTCAGGCATCGGAACCAGTCTCAATTTTGGAACAGGTTTTTGCGCCGCCTGTTCGTCATACAATTCAAGTACATTCAACATATCGCTCTCCCATAACTTTTGAAAATGGTTTCAATCCGTTAACCAAAATACCGGGCCGCAGAATATTTCAGCCCCTTGCCGCCATTATATCAGACGGCAAATAGTTTCCTTCGCAAAATCAATGGTTTATAAAGAGTTAAGCTGCCAATAAACGGTAAGAAATTACCTGTTAGTGGTAATTCAGCCCCTGCTGTCGGCAACGTCTTTCATTTTACTGCGTAGTTTGCGCGCCATTCCTCACCACAATCTCAAACCTCACGTGCTTGCCCTCGGAGCGCCAGAGGAAAAAATCTTTTTTGACGGTCGGAAAGGAGTGGACTTAGAAAAGTTTCCGCCGAACGCCTGCAGGATTTCTTTGCGCGCTTGCCTGAAGGCGAGCTTGATTTCTTTAGGCCGGGCGCAAAAGGCGTCTTTCCTGTCTTGGCGCCAAACAAGGAAATAATCGCGCAGGCGTTTATAGAGCTTCATCGCATCGGCGTCCTTGTGCGCCTTCGCATAGGCGCGAAGCTCAAGCAAATACGTCATGCTCATCAACCGCTGAACTTCGTCATTGCCGAGCGGCTTAAAGGCGCGGAACAAATCGGCGGAACGCTTGTTGAGGATTTTCAGATGATCGCCATCCAGCATCCCCAGCATTTCTTTCAGGACGAAGGCGGAGTCTTCGCCCGCCCCACAAACCAGCGTTGCGGCTTCCTGAAAATCGGTACGGGAAAATTTATCTGATACGTAAATCCATATCTGTTTGATGGCTCTTTTATGGGCACCGAACTCTATTCCATGAGCGAGCAAATCTTCTTCAAGATGCTCGGACATAAGATATTCGAAGATTGGAACATCGTCTATTCTCCGCGCGCCAAGCCTGTCGGATTCTTTCTCTGCTGTTCGCCAGTTCGGGGGGTGATCCTCTGGGGCGGTCGAAGGCTCTTTTGCTAAGATGAAGGCAATTACTTCATCAGATGGCCCCGCATAAAAAAGAACGATGGGCGCTTTCTTTTTTGATAGGACTTACGCAAATTTAAGAATGGCTTAAGGAATGGTGTGATTCAAGATGG
>CAZVCG010000036.1:0-19734 GCA_964626265.1 uncultured Rhodospirillaceae bacterium
GCAGAGGTGGAGGCCGAGGTTAATAAGCGCATCCGCATGAACGATGAAGTCAAACCGCGCCTGATGTCGCCCGAGGAAGCGATGAAGGAAGGCGCGATGGCCTTGTTCGGCGAGAAATACGGCGACGAAGTGCGCGTGGTGTCGATGGGCGCAAACGATAAAGACGATAAACCTTTCTTCTCTGTCGAGCTTTGCGGCGGCACGCACGTGAAGCGCACGGGCGACATCGGCCTGCTCAAGATCGTCAGCGAAAGCGCGTTGGCAGCCGGCGTGAGACGCATCGAAGGACTGACGGGCGCTGGCGCTTTGGCGTATTTCGCGGAACAGGAAAAGCAATTGACGGCTGTGGCGGATGTGTTGAAAGCCGCGCCTCCCGAAGTTGCCGGACGCGTTTCGCAGATTGTGCAAGAGCGAAAGAGGCTGGAGCAGGAAGTGGCGGAATTGCGCCGTCAGGTGGCAATGGGCGGCGGGAACGGTAGCGCGGCAGTTGAAGCGCCTAAGCAGATCAACGGCGTGAACTTCGTCAGCCGCGTATTGACGGATATTCCAGCGAAAGACCTAAAGCCAATGGCTGACGCGTTCAAGGTTCAGATTAAATCCGGTGTAGTGGCATTGGCGGCAAGCTTTGAAGGCAAAGTGTCGCTCGTCGTGGCCGTTACGGACGATCTGACCAAGAAGGTGAGCGCGGTTGACCTCGTGAAGGTCGGCGCGGAAGCTTTGGGCGGGAAGGGCGGCGGTGGCCGTCCAGATATGGCTCAAGCGGGCGGCACGGATGAGGCGGCTATGCCCAAAGCCATTGCTGAAATCGAAGGTGCGTTGGCGAAGATAGCCAAGGCGGCGTAAGACATCATTAGGTTAAGGAAGGTAGGAATGAGTAAGCTTCGTTTACCTAGGGGCTTTTCAGATCGTCTTTATCGTCCGAAAAAGGACGGTCAGCCAAAAACGTGCATTTGGAAGGAAATTGAAGATGCAAGGTCTGGCGAACCAGATGAACCAAAGGATGCCAAACGTTCCACCCAACACCAAGAAAAGCCCCGCGAACCGTAAGAATTTCTATATGGTTCACGTTAACATAACCGAAAGTTGTTCATGCCCAAGCGTCTTTGCATCATCCAAGGTCATCCGGACCCGATGAAAGTTCATTTCTGCCATGCTTTGGCGAACGCTTATGTCGAGGGTGCGCGCGAGGGCGGGCACGAGATTCGCGAGATTTTCGTGGCCGATCTAGATTTTCCCATCCTACGGTCGAAAGAAGAATGGGAGAACACGCCGACGCCTCCCGCGCTCAGGCAACCCCAACAAGATGTGTTATGGGCCGATCATATGCTTATCGTCTATCCGTTATGGCTAGGCGGGTTGCCTGCGCTGTTGAAAGGGTTTCTGGAGCAGTTGTTTCGGCCCGATCTCGTTCAGGAGAAATCGGAACTCGGCAAGATGTTCGCCAATCTGCTTAAAGGCAAAACGTCGCGCATCGTCGTGACGATGGGCATGCCGGGCGTCATTTTCCGCTGGTATTACGGGGCGCACAGCCTGAACAATCTCAAACGCAGCATTCTCGGATTTTGCGGCATGGGCCCGATCAAGGACGACCTTGTCGGCATCGTCGAATCCATGAGCGAAGCCAAACGCAAGCAATGGCTGGAGCGGATGAAAAAGCTTGGGCGGCAGGGGGTTTAAGCGTCTTTGTTACGCTCGATGTTGATCGTCACGAGCGTGATGAACGCGACTATGCCTATCAATGCTGCGATCAGGTGCGGCTTGAAGCCAAAGCCGACGAAAGCTGAAGCAACGGCCAGCGTTGTAATTATTTCAATAACCAGATAACGGCGGCTGATGGGCGCGAGACAATAAGAACATTTGCCACGGTTGATGATCCAAGAAAGAAGAGGAATCAAGTCCCGCGGTTTTAGCGGCGCATGGCATTTCGGACATTGCGACGGGGGCTTAATAATTGATAGACGGCGGGGAATACGATAACTGAGCATCGTCGAAAAACTTCCCAACGCCATGCCAATTACAACTCCCGCAATCAGGCGGAACCAAATTTCGTCGAAAAAAGTTGCGTCCATCTATGTCTCTCAAGAACCGCAGGGAAGGCCTGCGCACCAAATAACCTGATAATTCAGCATAGGCGGTTTTAGCAGTATTGTCATCCTCCGGTTAAAGATCAAACAATGACGATGGGGACACAATAAAAAGGCCTGGTAAATAACTTGAAAAAATAGATAGTTTTTTCGGGCCTTTTTATTGTGTCCCCCTTGCTCTCCCCGCTGTTTAAGCGTTTGCAGATTTAGGGTTATTGAGCTTGGCAATCGTTGCCGTGGTGCTTTGGCCCTCGACGAGTTTGGCCAGAACGACTTCGCCGCCCCAGCTTTGCACGAGATCCGCGCCGACCACCTTATCAATCGTGTAATCCGCGCCTTTAACGAGTAGCGTTGGCCTTATCTCCTTGATCAGATTGAGCGGCGTGTCTTCGGTGAAAACAACCACAGCATCGACGTCGGCCAAGGACGCTAGAACGGCGGCGCGAGCGGACTCGCCCTGAATGGGACGGTTTTCACCCTTATAGCGTTTGATGGATGTGTCGCTGTTCATGCCGATGATCAGGCGGTCGCAATTGGCTTTGGCCTGACGGATCAAAGACAGATGTCCGGGATGCAAAAGGTCAAAACAACCGTTCGTGAAACCGACTTTTAGGCCTTGCTTGCGCCAGCGTTCGGCGGTTTGTCTCGCCTCCGCCAGCGTGAGGATTTTCATTTCCGTTTCGCGGGTCTGGTCATGGACCAATTCACGGGTGAGTTCTTCGTTCGTAACGATGGCCGTTCCGATTTTGCCGACGACGATAGAGCCAGCGATGTTTGCCAAGGCTGCGGCGTCTTCATGGTTCAAGCCTCCAGCAAGACCCAGAGCAAGCGTGGCGACGACGGTGTCGCCTGCTCCTGAAACGTCATAGACTTCGCGCGCCGTGGCGCGGAAATGCCAGGGAGGCATGTCTTTCATGACCAGGCATACGCCGTCAGACCCCAGTTTAACCAAAACGCCCTGAAGGTCGTTCGCTTCGATCAGCTTACGTGCAGCGGTTTCGGCGTCGGCGATTGTGTTGATCGCCATGCCCGTTGCGTTCGCTATCTCGCCGCGGTTGGGCGTGAGCATATAAGCGCCTTTATAACGGCTGAAATCGCGGCCCTTCGGGTCGATAAGGACGTAACGGCCCTTGCCGTTGGCCAGTTTGATGGTTTCGGCCAGAACACGGTCGGACAATACGCCCTTGGCGTAATCCGACAGAATGACGACTTTGGAGTTTTCCATCGCGCCGCGAATGCGCAAGAGGATTTGATCCTCCATATAGGGCGACAGCGCACCTGCCATTTCATAATCAGAGCGCAAAAGCTGCTGGCCCCCTGCGACAAATCGGGTTTTAAGCGTCGTCGGGCGTGTGTTGTCAGTTAACAGGTAAGAAGTAACTTGCGGAAGCGAGGATATCTGGTTTTCGAGATCGAAACCCGCCTGATCCTGTCCGGCAAGGCCGATCATGTCCACCTTGCCGCCCAACGCGACGATGTTGCGCACGACATTGCCCGCGCCGCCGAGCGTCAGGGATTCACGCTGTACCCGCAAAACGGGAATAGGAGCCTCCGGCGAGATGCGCTCGACCTGACCGTAAACGAACCTGTCCAGCATGACATCGCCGACTACCAAAATCTGATGACCGCCGATCTTTTCAAGGAGAGGGAGGAGGTGAGCGTACATTTGCAGCTTTCTCAAACGTATGGATCGGGTTTAGCGAGATAATCTTGCACATAGAGGCGGACGCCTTCTTCAAGCGACGTAAAGGGCGCGGTATAGCCTGCAGCACGCAGCTTGTTCATGTTGGCTTCGGTAAAATATTGATATTTATCGCGAAGTTCTTCGGGCATGTCGCGAAAGGCGATTTTCGGCTCTTTTCCTGCGGCGGCATAAACGGCCTTGGCGAGGTCGGCGAAGCTGCGGGCCTTGCCCGTGCCGAGATTAAAGAGGCCATTCGTTTTTGGATGGTCGAGAAGCCAGAGCATTACGTTGACGCAATCACCTACCCATACGAAATCGCGTAATTGTCCGCCGTCTTGGTATTTGGGGTTATGCGACTTGAAAAGCTGAAATGCTTCGTCGCGCTTGGCAAACGGGTAAACCTGTTCGGCGACAGAACGCATGGAGCCTTTGTGGTATTCGTTCGGGCCATAGACGTTGAAGAACTTCAGGCCGACGCATTGCGTGGGTCCACGGTCGCCACGGCTTTTTTGCTTGGCGACCCAGCGGTCGAAAAGGTGTTTGCTCCAGCCGTAGGGGTTGAGGGGTCGCAAGGTAGCGAGATGTTCGATGCTTTCGTCGTCGTTAAAGCCTGCCGCGCCATCCCCATAAGTCGCCGCCGAGGAGGCATAGACAAAACGCGCGTCGTTGTCTTTGCACCAGAGCCACAAACTGCGCGACAGACGGAAGTTGTTTTCTAGGATTTTATCGGCGTCGCGTTCGGTGGTCGCGGAAATCGCGCCCATGTGAAAGATTATTTCGATGTCGCCCGCATAGTAATTCAGGAAATCCATCAGGTTTTCGGGCGCGACAATGGTCTCAAGGTCGCGTTTGGCGAGGTTGCGCCATTTGTCGTCCGTTCCCAGCCAGTCAGAGACGGCCACGCGCTCGCCACGCTTGTCCAATGCCGCGACAAGATTTGACCCTATAAAGCCGGCTCCGCCGGTCACTACGATCATGAATTGCCCAAATAGATTAAAAGGTTAACGTCTGGCGGCATTTAACCCGCTTGACGCGGCTTTTACAAGCGGGTTGAGTGTGGCCGAAAATGAGAACAAAGGGAGTGAGTTAATGAAAAAAGCGCTCGTTTTTCCGGGGCAGGGCAGTCAGGTAGTCGGCATGGGGAAAGCCCTTTGTGAGGCCTTTGCTGAAGCGCGTGAGGTCTTTCAAGAGGTCGATGAGGCTCTGAGCCAGAAGCTTACCACAGTGATGTTTGAAGGGCCGGAAGACGACCTCAAAATGACCGAAAACACCCAACCCGCCCTTATGGCCGTAAGCATGGCCGTTATTAAGGTTTTGAACAAACAGGGCGGTTTTAGGTTACCGGAAGCAGCCCAATTTGTGGCCGGACACAGCCTTGGGGAATACGCTGCGCTGTGCGCGGCGGGGAGCCTGTCGCTGTCGGATACGGCCAAGCTTTTACGTAAACGTGGGCAAGCCATGCAGCAAGCCGTACCGCTGGGCGTGGGGACGATGGCGGCATTGTTGGGCGCAGACATCGATGCGGCGCGCGAGATTGCCGCAGCTGCCGCGCATGGTGAAATCTGTGTTGCCGCGAACGACAATGCGCCGGGGCAGGTGGTTGTGAGCGGTCATATAGCCGCCGTTGATCGCGCGATTGCCTTGGCCGCCGAACGGGGGTTCAAGCGCAGCGTGAAGTTGCCCGTCAGCGCGCCGTTTCATAGCCCGCTGATGCAACCTGCTGCGGATGTCATGCGCGAGGCGTTGAGCAACGTGACGTTGAAAGCGCCGTGTGTGCCTGTGGTGAACAACGTAACGGCGGCGGCGACGCAAGATCCGGAAGTCATCCGCGATTTGCTGGTGAAGCAGGTGACTGGTTCCGTGCGCTGGCGCGAAAGCATTTTGTATATGAAAGAACAGGGCGTCGAACAAATCATCGAATGCGGGTCGGGGACTGTTCTGGCGGGCTTGAACAAACGCATCGACCGTGAGATTAAATCCGTATCGCTCCACACGCCGCAGGAGATTGAGGCGTTTTTGAAAGGTGAATAAGTAGCGTCATTCCCGCGAAAGCGGGAATCTAGCGCGAGCGATAGCGAGCATATGAGTCATGAGGCCCGCAGACGCGGGCCGCTGGATCCCCGCTTTCGCGGGGATGACACAAGATCTACATTCCCGAAGTGTGGTTGAAGGGTTTTTGCTTGCCCATCACAAATGATCTCACTATCTTCGTTTCCGATCAGTAAGTTAGTAAAGAAAGGAATTTCCATGTTTAATCTAAACGGCAAAAACGCTCTTTTGACGGGCGCGACGGGCGGTCTTGGCAAAATGATAGCCCGCACGCTGGTGGCGCAAGGCGCGCGCGTGGCACTGGCCGATATGAAGCTGGAGCCGTTGGAGGAATTCCAAAAAGAGTTTGGCGATAGGGCCGTTGTCGTTACGGGTAACCTGAGCGATCCCGCCGTGCCGGGCGCGATGCTGAAAGAAGTAGAGGAAAAACTTGGCGGCGGCGTTGATATTCTGGTCAACAACGCGGGATTGACGCGCGACGGCCTCGCCATGCGCATGAAAGACGAAGATTGGGATTTGGTGCTGAACGTGAACCTGTCTGCCGCGTTCCGTCTATCGCGCGCGTGCCTAAAAGGCATGATGAGCCGCCGTTGGGGCCGCATCGTCAGCATTGCTTCGGTCGTCGGCCAGATGGGCAACGCTGGGCAGGCGAACTATGCAGCTTCGAAAGCGGGCCTGATGGGGATGAGCAAATCGCTGGCGCAAGAAATGGCGCCGCGCGGCGTAACGGTGAACTGCGTCGCGCCGGGCTTTATCATCACGCCGATGACGGATGCTTTGACCGAAGACCAAAAGGCCAAGATGCTCGCGAACATTCCGCTTGGGTATTTGGGCGAGCCGAAAGACGTGGCGGCGGCGATTGCCTTTTTAGCGAGTGAAGAAGCGCGTTACATCACGGGTCAAACGATCCACGTTAACGGCGGCATGGCGATGATTTAAGAGTGGGCATGTCCGTTAGCGTCATCCCCGTGCAAACGCGGATCCAGCGGCGAGCGTCTGCGAGCCAGTTGACTCATATATCGCGTTGATATGCGATGCTGGATTAGCGCTTTCCGCCTACGCCCTTCGGGCTTTGGCGCGACTTTTCCCTGTGGACGCGCCGAAGCTTTAGCGAAGGCGGTCGTTGGAATGACACATAAGTAGATATATGCCTAAGACTGAAAAAAACACCCTCCCCAAACGTGTTCGACGCTACGCCAAGGTTTCCAGGGCCGCGGTGGGCGTGGGCGTTCGCATGGCGGGGCAGCGGCTGGCTTTTAACAAGGATCGTCAAAAGCGGGCCGAGATGTTGCGTTTGGCCATGGGCGGCCTGAAAGGGCCGATCATGAAGATCGCGCAACTTTTGGCGTCGATACCCGATATTCTCCCCAAGGAATATGCCGTCGAACTGGCTCAGTTGCAGGCCGATGCGCCTTCGATGGGTTGGGCGTTCGTCAAACGGCGCATGGCGACGGAACTTGGACCTAACTGGGAAAAGAAATTTAAGTCTTTCGAACATACGGCGGCTCATGCGGCTTCGTTAGGACAGGTACATCGCGCAGTAGGTTTGGATGGCCGTAGGTTGGCTTGCAAGTTGCAGTATCCTGACATGGCGTCGGTGGTTGAAGCTGACTTGCGGCAACTTAAACTTATTCTAACTATATTCGAAAAAATTGACCGGACGGTTTCGACATCTGGAGTGCATCAGGAAATCGCCGACCGTATGCGCGAGGAACTGGATTTTGCGCGAGAGGCGAAGCATATAAAACTTTATCGCGATATGCTGAAAGATGTTTCGGACGTTCGTGTGCCGGAAGTCATCGACAAATTATCGACAGATCGTTTGCTGACGATGACGTGGCTGGAGGGGGAGCGGCTGGCACATGTGGCGGATACGCGCCCGAAGAAAGACCGCAACGCCATTGCCATGAACATGTTCAACGCATGGTATGCGCCTTTTTATAATTACGGCGTGATCCATGGCGATCCGCATTTGGGCAATTACACGGTGCGGCAGGATAATAGCATTAATTTGATGGATTTTGGGTGCATCCGCATCTTCAAACCGCAATTAGTGCAAGGCGTGATCAATCTCTATTACGCGTTGATGCGAAACGATCATGAACTGGCGGTCGAAGCTTATAAGGGCTGGGGTTTTAAGAACCCGTCCAAGAAACTCATTGAGATATTGAACATATGGGCGAGGTTCATTTATGCGCCATTGCTGGAAGACAAAACGAGAGTGATTGAAGAGACACACACGACCTTGTATGGCCGCGAAACCGCTTTCAAGATTCATAAGGAACTGAAAAAAATTGGCGCAGTCACGGTTCCTCGCGAGTTCGTTTTTGTGGACCGCGCTTCGATTGGTTTAGGAGCCGTATTCCTGCGACTAAAGGCAGAGATCAACTGGCATAATTTGTTCAATAATCTTATCGAAGATTTTGACCCTGAAGAAATGGGGCGGAGGCAAAGAAATTTGTTGAAAAAGCATGGACTTTCAGGATGATATTCCGTTTTTGCTTCACATGCCGCCGTAAATGGGGCAGAGTAGCCTTTACCTAACGAATCCAATATGTTCTCGCCGACTGTAGCCATGAAAATTGCCGTTTTGAAAGAACGCCGCCCTTACGAAAAGCGCGTTGCCGCGACTCCCGATACCGTTAAAAAGTATCGAGCATTAGGTTATGACGTTGCCGTTGAGACCGGCGCGGGCGAAGCGTCTTCATATATTGATCACCAATACGCTTCGGCGGGCGCAGAAATAGCTCCGAATGCCGAAACAGCGTTGTTCGGCGCGGATATAGTTCTTAAAGTTCAACGGCCCATGAACTCGGCGGAAGGGCTGGATGAAATAGGCCAAATAAAGCCGGGAGCCTTGCTTGTCGGCATGTTGAATCCGTATGCCGCGCGCGTGGATATGGATCTATACTGCGCAAACAATCTCACCGCCATGGCGATGGAACTGGCGCCGCGCATCACGCGCGCGCAGGCGATGGACGTTTTGTCGAGCCAATCGAACCTTGCGGGTTACCGAGCCGTGATCGACGCCGCGGAGCAATATGGCCGCGCTATGCCGATGATGATGACGGCTGCGGGGACGGTGGCTCCGGCGCGGGTATTGGTTATGGGCGCGGGCGTTGCCGGGTTGCAAGCAATTGCGACGGCGCGGCGTCTTGGCGCGATAGTTTCAGCAACCGACGTGCGCCCCGCTGCCAAGGAACAAGTGCAAAGCCTCGGCGCGACGTTCGTCATGGTGGAAAACGAAGAGACGAAGCAGGCCGAGACATCCGGCGGCTACGCCAAGGAAATGAGCGCCGAATACAAACGGTTGCAGGCCGAGCTCGTAGCCGAGACGATCAAGAAACAGGACATCGTCATCTGTACGGCCTTGATCCCGGGGCGGCCCGCGCCGCGCCTGATTTCGGCCGAGATGGTTCAAACCATGAAACCGGGGTCTGTGATCGTTGACTTGGCAGTGGAGCAGGGAGGTAACTGCGAATTGAGCGAAGTCGGCAAGATCGTCGAAGCTTATGGCGTTAAGATCGTTGGCCACAGAAATGTTCCGAGCCGTGTCGCCGTTGACGCTTCGTCGCTTTACGCGCGCAATGTTTTGAGCTTCATCACTATGCTGACGGCGAAATCCGGCGGCGAGTTGGACGTGAATTGGGAGGACGAAATCGTCAAGGGCGTAACGTTGACTCACGACGGAAAAATCGTTCACCCGCAGTTTCAGTTATAGGTTGTTAAGAACCAATATCGATATCAACCCAGACCACCGGAGCTAATGGCCATGAGTCCAGTCGAAGAACAGCAAAAGGTCATATCGCAATGGATCATCAGCCTAGGCGTGTCGGTCGTCTGTTGCGCTACGCTTTTTATTGTGTTCGCCGTTTACATCATGAACGTTTCCGACAAAGCTACTTTGGCGAACTTAAGGCTTGAAATTCTCCAAGAGCGCCAACATCAAATTGTGGCCGACATCGATTACATCAGGCGCACGATGGTTCAACGCCAGCAGCCCGTTATGGCCATGCCCCAATATCAGACGGGACAGCCTGAGCCAATGCCTGCGCCGCCTGTTGGTGAGACTCCATATGGCATGCAACCTTCACAGCCTGCCCATCCTGCAGCGCCAATGGCTTTGCCGGAGGTGGCGCCGCCATCCATGGCCCCGCCGCCTGCTGCTGCGCCTATGCCAGCGCAACCCAATGTATCGCCGCAGCAACCGGCGCCGACGAAGAAACCTCTTTCTACGGAGCCGATGTCGATACAATTGCCCGAAAAGGCGCCTAAAGAGTAACTACCAAAAAGTAACCATATGAGAGAGTTTTAAATGGAAACCAATTCGTTATCTTCCGCGCTTAATAACCTTGCCGAGCAACAAAAACAACTCAGCGATCTGGCCAAGGCGCTGGCCGATCAGGCGCAGGCTTTTGTGGAAACAGGTGCAGCGGCGCAAGGCGGTCACGGGTTTTTCATCACGGGTCTGACCATTTTCATTCTCGCCTGTTTTGTGGGGTATTACGTCGTGTGGCGGGTGACTCCTGCGTTGCATTCACCACTAATGGCCGTGACGAACGCCGTGTCATCGGTGATTATCGTCGGCGCGTTGCTGGCCGCAGGGTCGGCAGAAATGACGACCTCGGCGTGGATGGGGCTAGCGGCGGTTACGCTTGCTTCCGTCAATATTTTCGGCGGCTTTATCGTGACCCAACGCATGCTTCAGATGTTCAGGAAAAAAGGCAAGTAAACCGATGAACAGCATTATAGCACTCGCCTATCTGGTTTCGGGCGTTCTTTTCATTCTGGCTTTGAGAGGCCTGGCCTCGCCGGAATCCGCGCAGCGCGGCAATCAGTTCGGTATCGCAGGCATGTTGATCGCCGTGGCGACGACATTGTTTATGGTCGAGGTTTCTTCGATTTGGATGATCGTTCTGGCCATCGCCATCGGCGGCGCGATTGGCGCGGTGGTGGCCCGTAACATCAAGATGACGGCCTTGCCCCAGCTTGTGGCGGCGTTTCACTCACTTGTAGGTTTAGCCGCCGTTTTGGTGGCCGGCGCGGCGTTCTTCAATCCGGCGGCGTTCGGCATCGTCGAAGGCAATAAGATATTCACTTCAAGCCTTATCGAAATGGGGCTGGGCGTGGCCATCGGTGCGATCACGTTTACCGGGTCGATCATCGCCTTCGCCAAGCTGCAGGGGTTGGTCTCTGGCAAGCCGCTCGTCTATCCCTACCAGCATCAGGTGAACCTGGGCCTTGGCGTGATTACGTTCATGCTGATCGTCGCCATGGTGACGACGCAGTCCGCATGGTCGTTTTACGCGATCACCGGTGTGACGATGCTGCTCGGTTTTCTGTTGATCCTGCCGATAGGCGGGGCAGATATGCCAGTCGTCGTGTCCATGCTCAACAGCTATTCGGGATGGGCAGCGGCGGCCACGGGCTTTACGCTCGAAAATCCGTTGCTGATCATTACGGGCGCGTTGGTCGGCGCGTCGGGCGCGATCCTTAGTTACATTATGTGCAAAGGCATGAACCGTTCGATCATCAGCGTCATTTTGGGCGGTTTTGGCGGCGAAACGGCGGGCGCGGCTGGTGGACGAGGTGCTTCGGATCGCCCCGTGAAGGCGGGATCGGCTGACGACGCGGCCTTTATCATGAAGAACGCCGCCAGCGTCATCATCGTTCCGGGTTACGGCATGGCCGTAGCGCAGGCTCAACATGCTTTGCGTGAAATGGCGGACATTTTGAAGGGCCATGGCGTACAGGTGCGCTATGCCATCCACCCTGTGGCGGGACGTATGCCGGGACATATGAATGTGCTTTTGGCAGAAGCCAACGTTCCCTATGATGAAGTTCTGGAGCTTGAAGAAATCAACCGCGACTTTCCACAGACCGACGTGGCTTTCGTCATCGGCGCAAACGACGTGACGAACCCGGCCGCTAAAACCGATCCGCAATCGGCGATATACGGAATGCCCATTCTGGACGTGGAGAAGGCCAAGACGGTGCTGTTCATCAAGCGTTCGATGGCCACGGGTTACGCGGGCGTGGAGAACGAGCTGTTTTTCCGCGACAACACCATGATGCTGTTCGGCGACGCCAAGAAAATGTGCGAAGACATCGTTAAGGCGATGGAGGCATAAGGGCTTTAATTGCCGCTGATACATCCGCTTGTTTCAACAACGACTCCCCGATCAGGAAGCAATTTACCCCTACATTCTTAATGCGCTTTATGTCTTCGGGCGTGGATATGCCGCTTTCGCTGACGATGAGGCGGTCGTTGGTAACGAGCGGGGCCAGTTCCTCGGTTATAGTCAAATCGGTTTTAAGCGTTTTCAGATTGCGGTTATTAATGCCGATCATACCTGAAGGCAGACGCAAGGCGCGATCCAGTTCTTCTTTGTTATGGACTTCGATAAGGACATCCATGCCGTAATCGACGGCTGTCGCGTGTAAATCCACAGCCAGAGCGTCGTCATCCATGGCAGCCATGATGATGAGAATACAGTCGGCGCCTATGGCGCGCGCTTCTGCAACTTGATAGGTGTCAAGCATGAAATCCTTACGCAGAACGGGCAATGAACATGCCTCACGCGCCTCGATCAGGTGCATATTACGGCCCTGAAAATAGGGTTCGTCCGTAAGCACGGATAAGCAAGCCGCGCCGCCATCTTCATAGGCTTTTGCAAGTTGCGTAGGAGAAAAACTTGGCCTGATCAACCCTGCAGATGGCGAAGCCTTTTTGATTTCAGCAATAATGCCTGTGCCGGTTTGATCTGCCTTAGCCTTTAGGGCTTTGGCAAAACCGCGTGGGGGAGGAGCTTTGCGCGCTTCCGAGTCAATTTCGGCGTATGAGGCTTTAAGTTTCAGGTTGGCGATGTGAGCGCACTTTTCGGCGCAGATTTGGACAAGTTTATCGGTCATGCGGCCAACCTGTTCGTCATTTTAACCAAGGCTTCCAGTTTGTGTTTGGCCGCGCCGCTATCGATGGCTTCGGCGGCGATTTCGAGACCTTGAATCAGACTTTCCGACTTATCGGCAACAACAAGAGCTGCGGCGGCGTTCATAAGAACGATGTCGCGGTATGGGCCGTGCTTTCCTGCGAACAATCGCTCAATGGCTTCGGCGTTAACGGACGCGTCCCCTCCTTTCAAATCTTCCAGTTTCGCGCGAGGAACGTTTACGTCTTCCGGCGATATTGTGAACTGTTTGATTTTTCCTTGAGCAAGTTCCACGACCGTGGTCGGACCGATAGTCGAGACTTCATCCAGCCCATCCTTTCCAAGGCCTTCGCCGTGAACGAACCAGACGTGTTCGCTGTCTAAACTCAAAAGGACTTCAGCCATGGGGCGCAACCAATGCGAGTCATAAACGCCGATCATTTGGCGTTTTACGTTCGCGGGGTTAGTAAGGGGGCCAAGCAGGTTGAAAATCGTACGCACGCCGAGTTCCTTGCGCACCTGAACGACGTGCTTCATAGCCGGATGATGACGCGGCGCGAATAGAAAAACGATGCCGATTTCGTTCAAGCATTGTTCCAGCACATCCCATTCTGGTTCAAGATTAATGCCGAGCTTGCCAAGCGTATCGGAGGAACCGGATAGGCTTGTCGCTGCGCGATTGCCGTGCTTTGCGACGGGAACGCCACAAGCCGCGACAAGCAGCGCGGTCGCCGTTGAAACGTTGAGCGTTCCATGCCCGTCGCCACCCGTGCCGACAATGTCGATGGTTCCGGGCGGCGCGTGGATCGAACGCATGTTCGAGCGCATGGAGCGAACCGCGCCCAGAATTTCAGATGTGACTTCACCTTTGTTGCGTAAGCCCAAAAGGAGCGCGGCTATCTGGTCTTTAGGGACTGTTCCGGAGAAAATCAGATCAAAGACCTGTTGAGCTTCATCGGCAGTTAGATTTTGTTTGGCAATAATTTTATTGAGGAAGGTTTTGATAGGCATGGATCAGGCCTGCGTGATAGATAAAAAGTTTTTCAGCATAGTGTGGCCGTGTTCCGTGGCGATGCTTTCGGGGTGAAACTGGACACCGTGGATTGGCAGCGTTGTATGACGTAATGCCATGCAAAGTCCATCTTCGGTTGTGGCAGTCACTTCCAATTCCTTTGGCCATTTATCGTCACGCGCAACGATGAGCGAGTGATAGCGGGCGGCTTGAAATGGAGAAGGAACGTCCTTGAGCACCCCTTTGTTAGAATGTGTAATGGTGCTGATTTTTCCGTGCATAGGCAATGGCGCGCGCATGACCGTGCCGCCGAAGGCATGACCAATCGACTGATGCCCCAGGCATACGCCCAAAAGCGGCGTTGACGTTTCTGCTGCAAGCTTAATAAGGCCGAGGCAGATGCCGGCTTGTTCAGGACCGCAGGGGCCAGGAGACAAGACAATATGATCCGGTTTCATCTTTATGGCTTCTTCAGCCGTCATGGCGTCGTTACGTTTGACCACAACCTCAGCTCCCAAATCTCCGAGATATTGCACAAGGTTATAAGTGAAACTGTCGTAGTTATCGATGAGGAGAAGCATATATATTCCATTTCAGGCATGTATTCATGCAATTCTGGCCTAAACGCAACGGATGGTAAAGCCATTATTCATTGTTTACGGGAAGGGCAAACAGCAAGAAACAGCCTATTTGTAAAAAGCAAAACGGGGCATATTTCTATGCCCCGTTATCATTTATCAAAAACGATTTTTAGTAGTTATAAGGACTAAAGGGCCAAGGCACTCTTTTAACTTTTGTCAAAAGGGTATCGCGTTCCCTGGGTTGCTGTTCAACAATGCGTTGCTTCTGCTCCGGAGACTTTTCCGTCGTTGCGACTGCTGATTGTTGAGGGGATTGAATCTTGGCCGTTTCCGCTTTGTCATAAATCGGATAGCCGGATTTATCCAAATCAGGGTTGTAGGTCAGTTTGCCGTTCTTGGCCAACCTGAAACCCATATCCAGTTCTTTTTGACTCAACTTTGAATCCTTAAGCGCATTATATTTGCCGGGCGCGCGCTGTTTGGAAGCATGAAGGGATTTTGAACCGCCATTTTTCTTTTGCGCGGCGCGTTTTTCAGCGCGATTGCGTGGCGCGGTTTTAACCTGTTTCTTTTTGTCTTTAACTTCAGCGGGTTTAACCGTTGGCTGCGGATTCACTGCGCTCGATTGAAGAGAAGCCAATGTGAAACCGGGCGCGACTTCTCGAATCTGTTCCAATTCTACCGGCGGCTGAACGGTCTGCTTATCTTCAACAGTAGGAGCCTTAACAGGCGTTGGCGACAGACTGGTCACGGCAGGCGTCACGATAACGAGCGCTGCCAAAGCAAACGCGCTGACCACAGGCCTTCTGAAAAAGGCAGCGGCGAACTGGCGGGCATTAAGCGCAAGACGTGAAGCCGTGCTTTTCAGGAAAGCCGATAAACGGTTTTTCTTGACCGGCTCTAAGGTCTTTGTGGCGGGACGCGTGATGTATTCTATATCGGAAAATAGATCTTCTTTAGCCGATTGCCCATCTGCGTAAGCGGCTGCACGCTCTCCGGCCCTAGTCTCTGCATCTTCCAAACCGAGAATGCGATCCAGATTTCCCTTGATATCGTATGCAGTCTCCAGATTTCCGGATTCCTCAGTAACGGCCTCTGTAAACTGTGGTTTTTGCGTGAAGCGGCCATTTTCGTGCTGAAATATAGACCCCGATATAACGTTTATAAGCGGAGCGACTGGCGACAATAACGGATCGTTGCCTTCTTTTGTCGATTCCGTATGCCATGTGGCGATACGGTTCAACATGGCCAAACTAAATGTCTTACGCGCGCCTGCGTCATGGTTGTCAGCGCGGCTCATGTTTTTAAGCCTGCCCTTGATCATTTGCTGTAAGCCCAAAATAAGGGCGAGATCGTTAGTCGATATATCGTGCCCTGTTTTGCGGTGATATTCGGTCACATTCAGTTCGGCTTCTTTTAATACCGTTCTGATGTTTTGAAGGAAATGTTCTTCCGTCAATTCCGTTACGCCGCGGGCCGGTTTGAGCAGGTCGATATAACCGCTATCAGAAAGATGAAAATCGGGTTCTTGTAACTCGTCGATCACATCCACCAGATCGATAATTTCGTCCTCGGCCGTCGCCGATTGTTTTTGGAAGGCTTTCTCTGCGGGTTGCTCGACGGCCTGAGGCGGTATAGTCGGGGCGGCCTCTTTAGCGGCTTTCGGTTTGACCAGATCCATTTTGACGGCTCGAGCGATTTTTTCAAAATAGAACTCATTGCCGAAGCGCTCTTGTAACAGTTTATGCTGGCGGTGCAGGCCAAGTTTAACGATTTTATTACGGATCTGAGCAATACTGAGGCCGTTGTTATTTTTACCGCTCAAGAAAGTTTGAAGAGTTTTGAGCTTATCGTCCAAACGTTCTTGCCGCTTATGGGCCACTTCGGTTTCTCTGGCCGCTTTTTCAATTTTATCTAATTCTTTTTGAAGTTCAGCGAGTTCATTTTCCTTACGGAGCTTTTCATCAGCAACTTGTTGCAAATATTTTTCATATTCGGCGTTCCCAAAAACAGCACGAAACTCTTCTTCTTCGGTGAGAACGACAGGGTCAGCTACAACACTTAAAACTTCAGTGGTTTTTCTTGCGGCTTTCTTGCGCGCGGTTTTATTGGTGCGACGTGGCTCTATATGGACGGGTACTTCTGTAGAATCCGCATCCAGTTCAAATACGTAATCGCGAAAATCCATGCCTTTGAAAGTCGTATACTGGCGGTTTGCCGTATTGGCCTTGGTCATAATTAATCTCCGCTCAAAATGGCTTTGGAAAATGTAGGCCTAATATGATGTATGGATGAAAATAAGTCAAAGAAGACAATACTTTCGTTAACCAATTAACTAAGAAAATCAGATCTTAACGCGCCTGTTTCTGCATGACGGCGGTGAAGAAGCCGTCAGTTTGGTGTTTAGCGGGGGAGAGGGAGAGATAGGGGCCAGGCCCTGGCAAATCTTTAGAGATTTCCTTTATCGAAACAGAAGAATAATCTTTGTTTTTTATGAGGAAATTTTCTATTTGCTCTTCGTTTTCCTGGGGGAGTAGGGAGCATGTGGCGTAGATCAGGCGGCCACCGTCCTTAACAAGGCGGGCGGCACTTTCTAAGATGCTGAATTGCAAGGGGATGAGGGCGTCAAGGCCTGGGCCGAGCGCGCGCCAGCGCTGGTCTGGATTGCGCCGCCATGTACCCGTGCCGGAGCAGGGAGCGTCCACCAAAACGCGGTCGAACGAAGATTTGTGTTTTTTGACCCAAGGGTCATGTTCGTTGGCGAGCGGCTTAATGTCGATGTTGTGGATGCCCGCGCGGCGGAAGCGTTCCGAGCTGCGCTTGAGGCGATTTTCCAAGACATCGCAGGCGATTATCCGGCCCTTGTTTTGCATCTGGGCGGCAATGGCGAGCGTTTTACCGCCTGCGCCTGCGCAAAAGTCCACGACGCGCTCGCCGGGCTTAGCATCGACCAGAAACGCGACAAGCTGCGAGCCTTCGTCTTGAATTTCAACGAACCCCTCGCGCAAGAGTGTCAATTGATTTAGTGCGGGACGTTCCTTGAGACGGATGCCGAGCGGAGAATAGGGGCATGGGGACGCTGCGAAACCATGCTTTTTAAGCTGTTCCAAAGCCTCTTCGCGAGTGATTTTAAGGGGGTTCACGCGCAAATCCAGCGGCGCAGGCTCTAACAATGCAGCCATTTCCTTTTCGAAGGCGTCGCCAAAACGCTCTTTGAGAGCCTTATACGCCCATTCCGGACACTCTAAAGTGACGCTTTCGGGCATGTTCGGGTGCTCTATTGTATGACCTTCGAGACGTTTGAGGAGCTTTTGTTCTGCGTCTGTGAGCGGCGTAGGGGCAAACTTTTTGCCTGTAAAAATTTGTTCGAGGTCTTTGGCGGTTAACTTGGTAGCGCGGCCTTCCATGGCCGCGCCTTCGCCGTCGGTCGACGCGGGGATGGAAACCCGCGCTACCAGCGCCAGATAGACTAGAACCCGCGCACGCGGCATCGTGTCGGCCTTATACTTTTCAAGCCACCAGTTCAGGCGGGCGTGATGACGCAGAACGTCATAGGTCATATGGGCAATGGCTGCGCGATCCTTGGAGCCGATAAATCGCCGCGAACGGAAATAGCCGCTGACCAGCGCATCCGCAGGACGCGGTACGGTGTCGATGGTCTCAAGCAACTCAATGACAGCTTGCAGGCGGGCTGACGGGGTCATAACGGTTTGTTCCAGATATTATATTATAACTACCAATCATTTAACTGTCATTCCGGAACATTTTCTATTCGACCGCTTTGGTGGTCGAAAGAAAATGGATCCGGAATCCCGTTTATATTCAAAACAAAACAACAAACGGGATTCCGGGTTCGCGCTGCGCGCGCCCCGGAATGACTAACTCTCTAAACTCATAATTGGCTAAATGGGCTGCTAAAATAAGCCCATAAATAACCATTTGCCAAGCGCATAAGGGGGATTTATCTATCTGCCAGCCTAGAGAATGTCGGTAATGATAGATACAATGGGGACACAATAAAAAGGCCTGTAGCAGCGGTTTAATTTATCTTCGGATTTACCAGCCTTTTTATTGTGTCCCCGTCGCATAACGCTGACTCTCATCTTTTCTAACTCTATGAAGTAATTACGATGCAGGAAAAAATCGCGGTATTGGGCCTTGGGTATGTCGGGTTGCCTCTTTTGCTGGGGCTGGCCAAGCATTACGACGACGTTGTGGGCTTTGACATTGACTCGAAGCGGGTCGCGGCCCTCAAGGACGGGCACGACTGGACAGGCGAAGCGGACGATACCGAGCTTAAGGTTACGCGCGCCAAGATGACTGACCGCCCAGAGGCCATGAAAGATTGCACGTTTTTCATCGTCACGGTTCCCACGCCTATAGACCAAGCCAAGCGTCCCGACCTCATGCCCGTTTTGAGCGCGTGCAAAATCGTCGGCGATGTTTTGAAGCTGCATGGTAAGCAAAAATCGCCTGTTCCGCTGGTCGTGTTTGAATCGACCGTTTATCCCGGCTTGACGGAAGAGCTTTGCGGATCGGAAATCGCCAAACATTCCGGCCTGAAGCAAAGCGTCGATTTCAAGCTCGGCTATTCGCCGGAGCGCATCAATCCTGGCGACAAGGTGAACCGCCTTGAAACCATCGTGAAGATCGTGAGCGGCGAGGACAAGGAAAGCCTCGACCGCGTCGAAGACGTTTACGGCAAGGTCATCACGGCGGGCGTGCATCGCGCCGCCAACATTCGCGTGGCGGAAGCCGCCAAAGTAATCGAGAACACGCAACGCGACATCAATATCGCGCTGATGAATGAAATCGCGATTATCTGCGACAGGCTGGGTATCCGCACGCACGACGTTCTGCAAGCCGCCGGAACAAAGTGGAACTTTTTGAAATTCACGCCGGGCCTTGTCGGCGGACATTGCATCGGCGTCGATCCGTATTACCTGACGGCACGGGCGGAAGAACTTGGTTATCATCCGCAGGTGATATTGTCGGGCCGCCGCATCAACGACAACATGCCGATTTTCGTGGCGCAAAAGCTGGTGAAGCTATTGGCGGCGAACGGCACGGCGTTGAAAGGCGCGAAAGTCGGCGTTCTGGGTCTGGCGTTTAAGGAAAACGTGCGCGACTTGCGCAACAGCCGCGTGCCGGAAATCGTGCAGGAGCTGCAATCCTTCGGCGTAGTAGTGCTGGTGCACGATCCAGTCGCCGATCCGGCCCACGCGAAGCACGAATACGGCCTCGATCTGTGCAAGAAAGAGGACTTGAAGAACTGCGACGCCATCATCTTCGCCGTGCCGCATAAGGTTTTGCTCGACGACATCAAGAGCTTTTACGCGTTCGTGGAGCCGGAAGGCTATTTCGTGGACGTAAAATCGGTTCTCGATCCGGCCTC
>CAZVCG010000037.1:0-19307 GCA_964626265.1 uncultured Rhodospirillaceae bacterium
GATGGCCAGCAAACTCTCCGGCGAGATCGAGCTGGATGAGGCTTATTTTGGAGGCCGCCGCAAAGGCAAACGGGGACGCGGCGCAGCCGGAAAAAGCGTTGTTTTCGGCCTATTGGAGCGTGATGGACGGGTTTACACCAAGGTTGTCGAGAACGTTTCAGCCGACACTTTGATGGCTCACATCAGGGCCAAAACCCGCAAGGGCAGCGTCTACTACACGGATGCCTTTAAGGGCTATCAATCTCTCAAGCGGTACGGCAAGCATCACACCGTCAATCACAGCAGAAGCCTGGTCGATAAACGCACCAAAAATCATATCAACGGCATCGAAGGTTTTTGGTCGTTCGGCAAGCATATCCTCTACAACTACAGAGGCGTTTCCAAATATCACTTTCCGATGTATCTTAAGGAGATCGAATATCGTTTCAACCACCGCAGAGACAACCTCTTCAAGCTGTTCCTGCAAACGTTTTTTGGTTACGTTTCGCCCTAATTACCTTTTTCTGTAGGGCTTAATCTACGCAGGCTCCAGCTCAGTATCCCAATAAAGATAATCGCGCCAGCTTTGGTGCAGGTAGTTAGGCGGGAAAGCGCGGCCGTTTTCCTGTAGCTCAAAGCTTGTCGGCCTCCATGGCTTGCGGCGCGGATACATGCCGCATTGTTCCGGCAATCTGCTTCCTTTCTTGAGATTGCAGCTCATACAAGCCGTCACGACATTGTCCCACATCGTCCTTCCGCCTTTTGAGCGCGGAATGAGATGATCGAACGTCAAATCATGCGTAACATGCGGCTGGTTGCAGTACTGGCAACTGAACCTGTCGCGAAGAAATACGTTAAACCGCGTAAATGCAGGATAGCGCGTGGCGGAAATGTAATCCTTGAGCGCGATAACGCTGGGCAGCTTCATTTCAAAGCGCGCAGAACGCACGACGCGGTCGTATTCGGAAAGAATGGTCACGCGCCCGAGAAAAACGGCCTTGACGGTGTCCTGCCAGCTCCACAGCGACAACGGGAAGTAGCTCAACGGGCGGTAGTCCGCGTTAAGCACGAGCGCAGGGCAACTTTCAGGCGGCGGCGTCAACTAAAACGACTCCAAAACAAGTTGGAAAAAACTTTTAGTTAAGAACGGTAAAGAAAGCAAGTTTCGCGGAATTTTACCCCATTTTGGTATGTTCAATGGACTGTTTCGGGTTTATTGATGCAGCATTGTCACGGAGCAAATAACAGAAGAGAGAGATCATTATGGACAATGACACAGAATCCGATGCGATCCTGAAATTTTATAAAGAATCAAAAGCAGTCAGGTACGTATCTTTTTTAGCTGGCAATCTCGTTTGCGCTTCGTTGTTGACGCCCCTTGTTCTCGGTCCTTTTACCATGCCACCGAAAACGTCATGGGCCATAGCGGCAACCTTAGTATGTTTGCATACATCGAATTACATCAGGAATACGATCAAGTTGTGCCGCCAGGATAAAAAGCTTACAGGCTGGTGGGCTACCTATGCGCAAATATATTTTACGCATAAGCCTGACCGATGGATATACCGCACATCTCTAGCGATGCTTAACCTCGCCGGTGGATTCATCACGGCTCCAATTGTCATCCCGTGCCAAGCCGTCCGTGAAGTATGCCACTGGGGACGTATTGGAATGCGTAAAGCATTCCAGTTACAAAAGAACGCGCCTTAAAAACCTCAAACCTTCGGTCAAGCCAACATCGTCGATGCTGTGATAAAGATCAGGTCTGCCTATAGCGTCGACGTTGATGTTGACGTTTTGCAAACCGCTATAGGCGTGGGCCATGGCGGTAAAGGGAACAACCTCATCAAGCATCCCGTGAACAAGCAAGACGGGCGGGGACGATTTCTTTTCCTTCCTGAGTTCTTCGCTGCCGAATAAAGCGCCCGAATAACCGAGAACCCCCGCCAAAGATTCGCTGCGCCGTGGCGCGACATAAAGGCTCATCATCGTGCCCTGTGAAAAACCTACCAGAGCGACTTTGTTGGCCGGCAATCCGCGCGACGTAATAACGTGATCAATGAATTCGTCCAGATAAGGCGCAGCTTTTTTGATGCCCTCGAGAATGACCGAAGGCGTCCAATCTTGCGCGCTAAACCATTGGAAGCCAAACGGCGCCATGTCGCAGTGAAAGGGCGCGTTAGGCGCCAGAAACTCGGTATCGGGCAGACCTCTTTGCCAGACACCGCCCAAGTCGATGAGTCCGGAGCCGCTATCGCCAAGACCGTGCAAGAGGATAACGGCGCTCGTCGGCTTCCCGCCGTTAAGCGGAGCTAATGTCTCGCCTTTTATCATAAGATCATCCTACAAAGTTTTGCAACAAAGCTTACTCTTCTATCGGGCCTAAGAATATGCGATCGACCTTACCATCTTTGATATCGATTTTCATACCGGCATCGCCCTTGGCTGATGTCACCACGAAGGCTTCCATCTCACGGCTGAAGTCAATATTTTTGAACTGGCCATAGGCTATTTCGACTTCCTTCTCCATGCTTCCAATGCCAATTCCCTGCGCGGTTTTAAGTTCGCTTGGCTTTTGCACCAATATGCCACGCACAGATTTCATGCTCTTCTTTTTTTGCGAAACCATTTGGAGTTCTATGCCGCAATCATGAAAAGTCCAAATCTCAAATGAAGCGCCTGATGAACCGTAGATTTTTTCATGTTGTTTGTGTGGATTGCATGATATGGAGTCCAAGGCCTCTTTTTCACTCATTCCTAATCGGACACCTCCAATAGACTCTTCTGACGGAATGAACGTGTCGTTAGCTCCGGCCGTGCCGGAATACAGCGCGGCCAAGACAACGAAAGTCAGGATTATTTTGAACATTCGCGTCATATTTGACTTAACGGGTTGCGCCTGTGACTGGGGCAGGTGCTTGGGTTGACATGGCAGCAGATGGCGGCGTCACAGCGAAAATAACCCGCGCGGTCATCACCAGCTTTTCCGAACGTTCCATAGGGGGCGAAGGCGGCGCGGAAGGAGCTATTTCGGCCGTCATAGCGGCGGCCCGCGGGCCACGAAGAACCTTCGTCATCGCCATGTCGGCTATGCCCATGCCACCGCCCATCATGCCGCCGTCTTGCGTGAAGTTGATCATGGCGATGCGGTAGCCGCGCCCCGTCAGCGTCGCATTCAACGCCGCCAATTGTTCGTTGGCCATTTTGTAGATTTTCGTGCGCAATAGCCCTAGAGCCGCTTGCGTTTCGTCAAGCGTTGGACTGAAGTCAATGTTGCTCACGGAAAGCTGCATCCCGGGCTTGCTTACCTTCTTGGCCTGTTCGTTGATGCCCGAAAGCTGGCCTTCAGGAACGCGGGCTTCGTACATCGCGCTCCAATGCTCCATTCCGGTGGAGTCTTGATTGCGGTTGAACGATATCAAACGCCATTCCGTCTTGATCATGTCGTCTAAGGCCTTTGTCATTGCGGCGCGCGTTGTTCCGGCCGTTGAGCTGGAAACCGAAGCCTCGACGTTCACCATGACACGGGCCGTCTTTGTCGTGACCCAGTCTTCCGCAGCGAGATCGATAATGACGGTGTCGTCTGGCTTGAAATGCTCGGCGCGCGCAGCCATCGGCAAGGCCAAATTTAAAGCGATCAATAATAGGCAAAAAAGTCTCTTGGTCATGGCTTCCCCCTGTTAAAAATCAAGATCAGCATAGTGCTGCGGTGGCATAAATCCAGCTATATGATCGCCTAAAAGTGGGCGAAAGCAAGGCCGTGATTTGATACGGGCATACCATTCCTTAGCTTCAGGGTGCTGGTCCCATGGCACATCACCTAGGTAGTCAATGGCGGATAGTTGCGCGGCGGCGGCCAGGTCTGCTAACGTAATCTGGTCGCCTGCGAGCCAATTCCGGCGACTGGCCAGCCAACCGATATAGTCCAGATGGCCGTGTATATTATGGCAGCCTGCCCGGATCATTGCGCTATCCGGCTGTCCGAAGCCTTTCAGCCGCTTGATGGCCTTTTCGTTGACGAGAAGCGATGTAACCTCATTATATGTCTTTTGTTCGAACCACATGACGAGGCGTCTTACCTCGGCACGGCCTACGGGGTCTTTGCCAAGAAGACTGACGCCAGTGCGTGTATCTTCCAGGTATTCGCAAATAGCCATTGCGTCGCTCAGGACGATTTTATCGCCGTCATCATCGATGATGAGGGTAGGAACCTCTCCGGCAGGATTAAGTTCAAGGTATTCAGCGCGTGGCTCCCAAGGCTTTTCAATGACCGTATCGTACTGCAACGCCTTTTCGCCCAGAACCAGCCGTACGCGCCGCGAGGGCGGGTCGAGGGGGTGGTGGTGGATGCGGTAGGTCGTCGTCATAATTATGCAGTGACATCCCGTTAACGTGGCGGTACTTTTAGCATAGGAAAATCAATGAAGAAAGATGGGTTTATGGGGCCCAGAATCGCGCATTATGCGGAAAACTATTTTTGATTAATCCCGCTCTTTCCTTCTAGACTTTGCCTCGCCTAAAGAGAAAAACGACAACCATGAAAAAAGCTCCCGATCTCGATCCCAAAATTCACGCATGGATCAAAGCTCCGTCCCTGTCATCAATCATGGCCGCCATTGCCTATGTCGGCGGCGAGGCCCGGATTGTCGGCGGGGCCGTGCGTGATGCGTTGATTGGGCAAAAGGTCGAAGACATCGATCTTGCCGTGAACATGCCTCCGGAAGCCGTCATGAAAGCATTGGGGGAAGCAGGAATTAAAACAGTGCCGACCGGCAAGGATCACGGCACCGTCACGGCGATAGTCGATCACAAAGGTTATGAGATTACGTCGCTTCGCTTTGATGTCGAAACTTATGGGCGGAAAGCGAAGGTATCCTTTACAGACGATTGGGAATCCGACGCGGCGCGGCGCGATTTCACGTTCAACGCGCTTTATGCCGATGCCGCCGGAAAAGTTTACGACTTTTACAACGGATATGAAGATTTGATATCTGGTTATGTCCGCTTTATCGGCAAGGCGGAAGATCGTATTCGCGAAGACGTTCTCCGTATTTTGCGTTTTTTCAGATTTTTCGCGTGGTTTGGAAAAGATCCTCCTGACGTGGAAGGTCTAAAGGCGTGCAAGGAACTCGCGCCTTTACTGCCTAATCTATCGGTCGAGCGGGTATGGAAAGAATTGGGAAAATTGCTGGCCGCTCCGGATCCGTCCACGGCATGCGCCTTGATGTTTAAAGAAGGCGTTTTTCAATATGTCTTGCCCGAAGCCGACGGGGTTGAACGACTCAAAAGACTTATCGAGTTAGAAAAAGCCAGAAACGTCCCGCCTTATAACCTCAGGCGGCTGGCGGCGTTGCTTAAAACAGGTTCGGCCGCGCATGTGGCCGTCTGCCTGCGTTTTTCCTTGCGTGAGCAGGTCACTATCAAGGTGTTGGATCAACTTCCCGGACAACTTCGCGGACATGGAGATCCAAAGTCGATTCGGCGTTTGCTATACCAATATGATAACGATAAAGTGCGCGACGGCTTGTTGCTGCTTGCGGCGAGCGGCGTGCCGCTCGACCTTGAAGCAAGTCTAGCAATTGTGGATGAATGGGTGCCGGTAAGGTTTCCGCTTCAGGGTGGCGATGTCGTCAGCCTCGGCATAAAAGCCGGCCCCATGGTAGGCAAGATTCTGCAAGCGGTTGAAAAATGGTGGATCGAACAGGATTTTCAACCCAGCGAAAAACAATGCTACGCTGAAGCCCGCCGCATTATATCGGAAATAAAGAAAATTTAGTGCACGCTTGCCGGTTTCAAGTCGTGTTGCCGCACGGCAGCAAAAGCCAGATCGCGCTGGCTCGCAATCAGAATGGGCGTACCGTCAGCCGCATAAACGGCATAAAGTTTCTGGTCATTGATCGTGATGGGCTTGACGTAAGCCAAATCATCTAGGCCGAACTGGAATAAATCGTCCGGTGAAATGAGGTGGGTAAGGCTGCCCGTTCTGATCATGTCCGTAGCCCCTTGTTACATTTGCGCTGCGAAAATATCCAGACTTTCCAAAGATAAAAGATAAGGGATAAACAATCCTTTAATGTAAGGTGGTGTTGCCACAGTTCGTTTTCAAGTGATGTCTTCTAACGGGAAGTTGTTGCGAATCAACTGGATGGGTGTTAGCGGAATGTATCTCGCAAAACGCCTCGTTCGTAGGCGTTACCCGCTTGGGTATCCTAATCAGCCTTTATGGGGGAAAAATGACCGATAAAATTTTATATTGGACATCTGTAGTGCTAAGCGGTTTGGCGCTGCTTCTGTTCGTGATGGATATAGGGCTTATTAGCGGTAACCGTAATTTGCAAACCGAAATTGCCCAACGTCAGGGCGTCATTGAGAACGCAGCGCGACTGACCCCGCTGAACCAAAATCTGGCTCAGGCCCTCGCTGAGGCTTCCGTGAAGAACAACGACACGGAAATCCGCGATCTTCTGGCGGCGCAAGGCATCAAGATCAGCAAGAACGACAAAAAAGGCGACAAGACTGATACGCCCGCCAAAAAGAAACCCGTTTCAGACGAATAACGAGAGGTCATCATGAGCAAAACCAACTTCAATCTCACCATGCGCCACCTGCTGGCCCCGATTACTTTGCTGTCGGTGACGGTCTTTTTCCTGCTGAGCTATCAAACCACGCAAATCCTGCGTGACCGCGACGCTCTGAACATGACCAAGGGCCAACAGCAAAAAGCCTTTGAAGACGCTTCGCGTCTTCAGGAACAACTGAAAGCCTTGTTGCTCGGCACGCAAAAGCTGACCGACGAAGGCAACAAAAATACCAAGGTCATTACTGAAAAGCTCAAGGAAATGGGCATTCATGTTCAATCGCCAACGGCGCCAAATCCTGACGGGGCGAGGGGAATTACCCCGGCTCCTGTTCCTCCGGCGACTGAAAAGACGGAACGCGGCCCGGTTAAACCGTAAGCTTCCGCCTGCACACGGCTTCAAAACCCCCTCCCGCCCCACGGGAGGGGGTTTTTATATGTCTAATTGAATTGTTAGAGTGTGATGAAATCAGAAAGAATCTCTCTCCCCTTGCGGGAAAGGAAGCAAAAACATTGACTTACGGAGTAAGTCATTAGAGCATATTCCCATTAGGCGGAATACCCTGAATTTTTGAGGTAAGCGGAACATTCCACTGGGGAGAAAGTATCGAGAGCCTTGCCAATGGCTTTCCAAAGAGCATCGACGCTCCGAGCTGCCGCTTTTCGGAGCAACGCTTTGAACTTCGAGAACACTTGCTCAATGGGTTTGAGGTCGGGACTGTAAGGCGGCAGATAAATCAGTTTGGAGCCTGCCTTTTCTATAGCCTCGCGGATCCCCGTAACTTTGTGGCTTGGTAAATTGTCCATGATGACGATATCATTCTTCTTGAGCGTCGGAACCAGAAACTGTTCGATGTAGGCGCGGAAGCTTTCGCCGTTCATAGGGCCATCCAGCGTGAGCGGCGCTGTGATGCCGTCGTGACGAAGAGCTGCTGTGAACGTCGTCGTCTTCCAATGCCCCCAAGGTTCTTTGCACAACAATCGTTGGCCTTTAGGGCTGCGCCCGTAACGCCGCGCCATCTTGGTTGTTACACCCGTTTCGTCGATGAACACGAGCTTCGCAGGATCAAGCATGCCTTGGTTTTGTTTCCATTCTTCCCGTGCCGCTTGAACGTCCGATCTGTTTTGCTCGCTTGCGTGTACTGTTTTTTTTATAGTTCAGCCCAATAGCTTCCAGAAAACGGAATATCGCCGTTCGGCTAACCTTGATCTTTTTTGCCGCCAGCGCGGCCTTGATCTCTTCCAGCGTCATGTCCGGCGTTTCTTCGATCAGTTTTTCAACCGTTTCCTTGTGTGGCGCAAGCTTGTGCTTCTTATGGCCGCCGAACTTCTTCGGTGCCCAGCTCCCTGTTGTCTCCCATAAATGAACAATTTTGATCGCGCTACTCGGCGCTACTTCGAACTTCTCGGCTGCCGCATTCCGCAACATCCCTCCTTCAACAGCTCGCACAAGGCGTTCTCTTATGTCATTCGATAGGGGCTTCGCCATTTCTGCTGGCCTCCCGTCCAGCCCCCATCTTGAATCACAAATCTCCCCCCTTGTGAATCCCTCTTGATTCTATCTATTCGGTAATTGCTCTAGGTTTTGCAGGTGAGGGGTTCGCTTATGAAGCCCTGCCCGAAATCGCTAAACCGATTTCGACTTTCCCTCAAGGAGAGAGTGATCTGTCTAAAAATCACTACGCCCTAGGCAGTCTTCAAAACGGCATGACGCTTTTTGCCAGCGCTCAAGCGGGCTGAACCGTCAGAGCCAAGATCGGCTTCGGATACCGTTGCCGTAATGGCGTCGATGGCCTTGTCGTTCAACTTCAACCCGCCGCCTTCGATCAGGCGTTTGGCTTCGCCCTTTGATGACGCGAATCCGAGCGAAACGACCACATCGACCAAAAGCGGGGCAGTTCCCTTCGCAAAGGTATAGACCGGCAAATCCGCGCCCATGCCGCCGCCCTCGAACGTGGCCTTGGCCGTGTCGGCAGCCGTTTTGGCGGCTTCTTCGCCGTGGCACATGGCCGTGGCTAGATTGGCCAGAATCTTTTTGGCTTCGTTGATTTCCGAACCGCCAAGCTTCTCGAGCTTTTCGATTTCGGGGATAGGCATGTCGGTGAATAGGCGCAGGAAGCGGCCCACATCGGCGTCTTCCGTATTCCGCCAGAACTGCCAGTAGTCATAGGGGCTGAGCTTCTCACCCTTCAGCCATACCGCGCCGGAGACGGTCTTGCCCATCTTGACGCCTGACGAGGTCATGATCAGCGGCGTCGTCAAACCGAACAGTTCCGCGTCGTACATGCGGCGGCCAAGCTCCACGCCATTGACGATGTTGCCCCATTGATCCGAACCGCCCATCTGAAGCGTGCATTTGTAGCGTTTGAAAAGTTCCGCAAAGTCGTAGCCCTGCATGATCATGTAATTGAACTCGAGGAACGTGAGCGGCAATTCCTGCTCCAGACGGCGCTTGACGAAATCGAACGCGATCATGCGATTGATCGTGAAGTGCCGCCCTACTTCGCGCAGGAAGGGGATGTATTCAAGATGATCCAGCCAATCGGCGTTGTTGACCATGAGCGCGTCGCGCGGGCCGTCGCCGAAGGTCAGGTAGTTGGCGAAAATGGTCTTGATGCTGGCGATGTTGGCGTTGATCTTTTCTTCAGACAACATTTGGCGCATACCCGTCTTGTCGGATGGGTCGCCTATCTTGGTCGTACCTCCTCCCATAAGGACGATTGCTCTATGACCTGTCTGTTGAAGCCGGCGAAGCATCATGATTCCGGCCAAATGGCCGATATGAAGGCTATCCGCCGTGGCGTCGAAACCGATATAGGCCGTGATAATGCCCTTCTGGGCGGCGGCATCCAGCCCTTCAAGGTCGGTGCATTGGTTAATATGACCCCGTTCGGTCATCACGCGCAGAAAATCGGATTTGAGGTGTGTGGACATGATAGTTGCTCTGGCCGTTAAAATAGTGTTCGAATGATATTGGTTAGGACGTTATACTAGCCAAAGACCTGTTGGAGCGAAAGTCTTTATAAATCAAACGAGTTTTCCATGTCTTTCCAGCGTTTCCGCGCCCTTGGACTGATGAGCGGCACGTCGCTCGACGCGATCGACATCGCGTTGATCGAGACGGACGGGCATGACTATGTCCGGCCCCTCGGCTTTTATTCGGAAAGCTTTGGGCCAAGTTTCCGTGAGCGTATTCGCAAATGTCTGGGCAACCGTGAGGGCACGGACGATTTTGACGTTGCCCTTGTCGAACGTGAACTGACAGAAATGCATGCATTGGTCGTTAAGCATTTTCTCGACCAGTTTTACTGGTCGCCTGATGATATCGACCTCATCGGTTTTCACGGTCAGACGATCTTCCACCGTCCGACGGAAGGCGTCACCATTCAAATCGGTGACGGCGAATTGCTGGCGGACAGAACGGGCATTCCTGTCGTCAACGATTTCCGCAAGGCGGATGTCAAGGCAGGAGGGCAGGGCGCGCCCTTGGTTCCGGTTTATCACCGCGCGTTGGTCGCGAACATAGAAAAGCCAGTCGCTATCATCAACATTGGCGGCGTTTCGAACATCACTTGGGTCGGCGGCGACGGGGACGAGGAATTGATTGCTTTCGACATGGGCCCCGGCAACGCGCTGATCGACGATTGGGTCTGGAAACAAACTGGAGAAACGTACGACAAAGACGGCGAGCTCGCCGCGCAAGGCCGCGTGGACGAAGGTTACGTTCATCGTTTCATTGAACATGCGTATTTCAACAAGAAACCGCCAAAGTCGCTGGATCGCGACACGTTCAAGGAATATGTGCCTGAACACCTGAATACGCTCGATGGCGTTGCGACGCTCACGATGATGACGGTGCAGGCGATTGCCGAGGGGTTGCGCCAATTGCCGCATAAATCCCGCAAGCTTTATCTCACGGGCGGCGGGCGGCACAACGCGACCATGCGCCGTTGGATAGCCGATAAGACGGGTCTGGACGTGGAATTGGTTGATCTTCTTGGCTGGAACGGGGACGCGATGGAAGCCGAGGCTTTCGCCTATCTTGCCGTGCGCTCCAAGCTCGGCTTGCCACTCAGCGTTCCCGGCACGACAGGCGTGCCTATGCCCATGACAGGCGGCGTGTATTTCGAGCCTGTTAGAGAAATTTCTGATAAGGTTGCTGCGGTCTAACCTATCCCGCCATCGCCATTTGTATCGGGCGTTGGTGCAAGGCCATGTCCAGATAATCCTCGGCATGATCGAGCACAAGATCGAGATGGTTGCCGAAGAAATGGCTTGCGCCCGGAATGACGCGGTAATCGATATGAATGCCGCGCTGGTGCATCAGCTTGTTCACGAGCTTCGCGACGAAAGGCTCCGGCACGATCTCATCTGACTCGCCGTGAATGATCATGCCTGACGAAGGGCAGGGCGCGAGAAAGCTAAAGTCCAGCATGTTTGCAGGCGGCGCGACCGAGATAAACGATTCAATTTCGGGACGGCGCATCAAAAGCTGCATCCCGATCCATGCGCCGAACGAAAAGCCGGCGACCCAGACGCTGCGGGCGTTGGGGTTGATCGACTGCAACCAGTCGAGCGCCGCTGCGGCATCGCTCAGTTCACCTTCGCCGCGGTCATAAGAGCCTTGGCTGCGTCCTACGCCGCGGAAATTGAAACGCAGTGTCGAAAAGTCTCGCTCGGCGAATGAGCTATACAGGCCGAACACCACCTTGTTGTTCATGGTGCCGCCGTGCTGGGGGTGGGGATGGAGGACGAGGGCTATCGGGGCCGTAGGCGACTTGCCGGGGTTGTAACGGCCTTCCAAACGGCCAGCAGGACCGGCAAAAAGAACTTCAGGCATGTGATCTAACCTTTTCCCCGTGTAGATATCGCCGGTAATTGGCGACTTGTTAACGAAATATCAATAATTTAACTAGCGTTTCGGCCAAAATTTCGCGAAAGCGATTCGATACTAGCACAACAAGCAGTGCGAATTTCAAGGAGGAAATTCAATTTTCATAATTGATTAAACCATGTAACCACCTGCTAATCCTATTATCAGTAGTTAATTGGTAAAAATTTCTTCCAAAAGACCCCGAATTGAGTTAAATTAATTGCACTAGAATAGTCCTAACTAATTTGGACTCGTTTTTGAGAAAAGGAGGGCCCAAATCATGCGTATCAGCACGAAAGGACGGCACGCCGTCATGGCCATGGTTGATTTAGCCCGGCACGGGCGCGACAAGCCAATGACCCCGGTGTCATTAGCGGAAATAGCCCAGCGGCAGGAAATATCGCTCTCATATCTTGAGCAGCTTATTGCGATGCTCAAAGCTGAAGGCCTGGTAAAGAGCGTTCGTGGGCCTGGCGGCGGTTACATGCTGGCTATGCCGAGCGATAAGATAACGATCGCCGAGATAGTGACGGCCGTTGACGACCATCAACCGCGAATGCATATCGAAGACCCCGAGGAGGCCAATGGGCGTCAATTGACCGATTTGCTGTGGCAATCGATCGGCGACGAGATCAACGCGTACTTGCGCACGATCACGCTGGCGGACGTCGATAATTGTACCCTTTGCCGAACGGCGGCCAACGACCTGAAGACCTTTGGCAAGGAAGAGGAAAAAGGCCATTTGATGGGCACGATAGCAGGGCGAGATAAGCCCGAAAAACTGGAAGCTCATCGTCATCACGCTGCCTGAGCCGGAAATAGGCAAAAGTAGCTCAGTGCGCCAGGGGATGGTTCGCCTGTGGTTTATGCCTAGCCCGCAGAGCCGCCGTCCCCTTATTGATTCGCCGGCGATTATCAAAGGCTTCGCCGGAAAGGCCTATATCGTGTATAATGCCAGCCTTCCGTTAGACTATAATAACGATAACTACTTCGTCAGGGCGGGCTATGAGCAACGTAATCGAGTTTTCTGGGTCGCCGGAAGGGCAGCGTAACGGCACGCATTGCTGGCTGTGCCAGAATGGCGTTTCCATCCGCGCTCTATTTTGTCACTCCTGCGGAACCATCCAACCTGTAAAAGATCTCGACCACTTTGCCCGACTCGGTCTTGAGATGCGGATCGACCTCGATGTCGCGCAACTGGAAAAGCAATATGCGACATTGAGAAAGACGCTTGATCCTGCGCGCTTTGCCGTACGAGGCATAGGCGAACGCGGGCATGCCGCCAAACAGCTTGAAGCCTTGGAACAAGCTTACGAAACATTACGCGATCCGTTAAGGCGCGGCCGATATTGGCTTTCGCTGCATGAGAAGGAATCCGCAAACGCCGGTTCCTCAGACCCGATGATAGACGCGCTGCGCGAAGAGCTGGTCGGCGCGTCCGAAGCGTCGCATTGTGACCGTATAGCCCAAAAAGCCGGTCAGGCGATGGAGCAGGGCATTAAAAACCTCATGCAGGCGCTTCGCGTTCAAAACTGGCTGCAAGCCAACAGCCTCCTTGTGGCGTTGGACGGCCTTGAAGGCATAATGCGCGCCGTTCATGACCGACGCGATCAGGTCGCCGTTCCGTCCTCAAGCTTGCGCGATGACGTGACGCGCTTGCGTTAATTGCGCGCAGTGGTTTTCATGGCCCGTAAAATTAGCGTCTTGTAACGTTTTTCCCTTTCCTGAAGCCCAAGTTTCACGGCGGCTTGATAGCCGACATTGAGGGATTCCACGGGCACGCCATCGAACGAGAGAGCAAGCCCTTTTTCCAAATAGGCAATGGCTTCGTCATTTTTCCCCGCAAAATATTCCACATGGGCCAGAAGCGCCCATTTATGGGCGTCTGTCGCGAGCGATCCGTTCACAAGAATCTGGCTCGCCATTAATATTAGCGACGCTACCGATGTCGCCAAGGCGAAACGACCTATGCGCCATTCCTTGATCAGGTCGGCTGCCGCCGGAAAAGCCGCGCCGGCTAGCGGCAGCAGAAAGACGGTTAAAGGCAACCTGTAGCGATCCGTCACGTAAAACATCGCAAGCGAGACGACGTAAACAACAATTGAAAGCGCAAGATACTTCACATGGCGGTTTTGTCTGTTCCAAAGGGCGAAGGCTGCGAAAACACCTGCGACCAGAAGCACGGAGAACCGAGCCAACGGCCAGCGTAAGATGGAATCGAAATTTCTGTTGAAAAACTGAATGTCATAATTGTCGCCGTGTTCGTGATCGTCCACGGCTAGCCATATTTTATTGATGACGCGTACAAGGGCTTCCATAGGCGTATGTATGATGGATTTAAGGCCGCGATCGAACCAGTAAGATGATATTTCCGACGGCCGCAAAGGGCGCCCCAATTCTTTTTCCGCTATGCGCCGCGTATCGTTTTCCTCTCCATACAGAGGGTCGGAAGAAATGCCTGCGGGATACACTGCCGCGCCGAGAGAGCCAGGCGAGCTGCCAATGAAAAAATTAAACCCGCCGTTATAAGTCATCGGCACGAAATCCCTGCTGGCGATGGCGTTATGCAGCGTGGCCGGAAGAATGGCCAGAACGATACCCACCAGGAATAATGAGAAACGATTCAACGTCTTAAGGTTCAATCCGGCAAAAAGAAAGGGCAAATGAGCAAATCCAAGCAATAAAATATTTCCGCGAACTAGAGAAGCCAAGCCCAGAACCAATCCGCTCAAGAAAATGGAATTCGGCTTAGGGCGGTCAAGCGAACGTAGAGCGATCAGAAGAAACAAACATAGGAGGAAAAGACCGAGAGATTCTTTCAACAAAGGAGCCGCGTAGAATATATATGGCCTGTAAAAGACCGCTAAAATGCCCGTGATAACTGCTGCGCCAAAGCCGAAACAACGGCGCGTAATGAGGACTAGAAGCGGGCAGACGAGGGCGCTTAGCGCAGCGTTTAGGAAAGAAGCGACAACATATTTATGGCCAAAAATCGCGTATATTAGCCCCAGAAGATAGGGATAAAGCGGGGATTGGTAAAACGCCTTACCTCGTATGAGGCTGCCATTGGCTATTTCCTGCGCCCATTTGTCGTAGGCGTCGGCGTCGATTAGAGGATAATCCCCGTAGGGCGTGGCGTACCATTGATAAACGAACACAAGTCGTACCGCCATAGCGGCGATGAAAATCAAGCCGAGGAGCGCGTAAAAACGCCTTGAAGACGTTTTATCCATGATGGTTTTTTGCGGAAGACCACCGAAAGACATGCGGGAACGCCCAAATAGTTCGTTTTAATCTTGACCGAATCATATCCGGCCTTTTCGAACAGGATTTTTACCTGATCCGTGTTGGGCGATCCAACCTGAACATGCAAAAGAGCGTCCTTTTTCGCCAATTTCTCGAAATTTTCAACCAGAAGACGATGGAATTTCAATCCATCTGGACCGCCGTCGAGCGACGTAACGGTTTCGTGCTTGCGCATTTCGGGCAAAAGAAAATGAATTCGCTCCGTCTTTATGCAAGGGGGGTTGCTGACGATAATATCGAATGTTTCCGTAATGCCATCGCACCAGTCGCCGATCCGGAACTCTGCGCGCGCCCCTAATCCGTTGGTTGCGGCGTTGTGACGCGCCAGATTCAGAGAAGCTTCGTCGCAATCAATGCCGATGCCGGAGGCGTTGGGAAGCGATTTCAGGAGCGCAAGAAGTATGCAGCCGGTTCCAGTCCCAAGATCGAGTATACGCAATGAGTTTTCCTTGGAAGGGATCGACAACAGGACATGCTCGACCAAGACTTCCGTTTCTGGATAGGCGAGAAATACGCCAGGATTGACCGTGATTTCCAATCCGCAAAACCGCGTCGATCCGAATATGCGCGGAACGGGGATGTCTTTTTCACGTTGCGCCAAAACCTCGTTAATTTTTAACATCTTTTCTTCTTCGACAATAAGGCTGCGTTTTTCGTCCAACATTTCTTCGTTAATATCGAGAACGCGCAGAACAATCGTCTTCGCCTCCGCGCGCGGCTGAAAGATGCCGGCTTTTTGCAGGCGTTTACCACTTAGTTCAATTATTTCGGAAACGGTAACCATATCACTATTCTGGTGATGAAAAACGAAGCCGCAAAGTTATGTGGCAAAAGTAAATTTACCGTATATTGAAGCGCGCAAGCCATTCCTGAAATTCTTTTTTCGCTCTTTGCGTATAGGCCAGTTTTCTGTCGCGTCCCTTGCGTCCCGTCGTAATGGGCGGGAAAAGGCCGAAAGTCACATTCATCGGCTGGAAAGTTTCTGGATGCGCACCGCCTGTGATGTGCGCCAGCAACGCGCCCATGGCTGTCGCGCGCGGCGGCGGTTCGATATTTCGGCCCATAATAGCGGATGCCGTGAACAATCCGGCGAGCAATCCCATGGCGGCGGATTCAACGTAGCCTTCTACGCCCGTTACCTGTCCGGCGAAACGGATGGTTGGCCGCGCCTTCAGGCGTAAATGATTGTCGAGAAGAAGAGGGCTGTTGATGAAGGTGTTCCGGTGCAGTCCGCCAAGTCGCGCAAACCTGGCGTTTTCCAGTCCGGGGATCATCCGGAACACGCGCTCCTGTTCGCCGTATTTCAGTTTGGTCTGAAACCCGACGAGATTCCACAGCGTGCCGAGCGCATTATCCTGCCGGAGTTGCACAACGGCATAGGGCCGCTTGCCTGTATGCGGGTTGGTCAGCCCAACGGGCTTCATGGGCCCGTAACGCAACGTATCCGGCCCACGCGAGGCCATCACCTCTATGGGCAAGCAACCCTCAAAATACGGTGTATTCTTCTCCCACTCTTTAAATTCCGTTTTGGGCGCGGTGAGCAATTCGTGGATGAAGGCTTCGTATTGCTCTTTATCCATCGCGCAGTTGATGTAATCCGAGCCGTCGCCCTTGTCGTAGCGCGATTGCATCCACGCCTTGCTCATGTCAATGCTGTCGCGTTCGATAATGGGTGCGATGGCGTCAAAGAAGTGGAGGGACTCTTGTCCTGTTAGCTCACGGATGGATTCCGCAAGCGGTTCCGATGTCAACGGTCCGCTCGCGACGATAATATGCTCCTCTCCCCTGGAGGGAGAGGAAGCAAAATCTTGGACTTGCGAAAGCAAGTCCTTAGATTTTGCAGGTGAGGGGGTGAGAGTAAGGCCTGTCAAACATGTTACCTCTTCCCTGATAATCGTAATTAAAGGATGCTTTGTCAGGGCTTCGGTTATCGCCGACGCGAAAGCCTCGCGGTCAACCGCCAACGCGCCGCCCGCCGGTACTTTGTGCGCATCCGCGCAGCGCATAATCAGGGAATTGCAGCGGCGCAATTCGTCATGCATGAGGCCGACGGCGTTAAAGTCGCTGTCGTCCGCGCGCAGGGAGTTCGAGCAAACAAGTTCGCCGAACATACCGGTCTTGTGCGCTTCCGTGGATTTCATAGGTCTCATTTCATGTAATATTACGGACACGCCCGCCTCGGCGAGCTGCCACACGGCCTCGCTGCCCGCCAATCCGCCGCCGATGATATGAACGTTTGTCATGGTTAACTTCTATATCTTTTCGAATTAAAATCCCATGTATTATTATTCAATGCGTTACAACATGCCAATGTCGTGATATTATAGGCTTTCGTTTATTATGTCTCTTGTTCATGCTTTATGAGATAAAATTATGTTCAATCCGACGGATAAAAACTCTTCATTTGATGAAGAAGGAGCAAGGCTTTTGTCAGAACGGTCTTCTCGCATCATGGAAGATCCCACGCATGCCGCTGAAGCTCTGTTCGATTTGGGCGAAATCTCCTACAAGAAAGGTCATACGCTTGAAGCGCTCCAGTATTATTTTCAGGCTGGAAAGATGGGGTGTGAAAAAGCCTTGTTCCGCGCCGGAGGCGTTTATGCCGTTCAATATACGAAACACGGCGACGACTTGTTTTTTGATCTTGCTGCAGACTTTCTGGGACTGGCGCCTCAAGAAGCCAGCTACTATCCAAAAGCTTTATACGCGCTTGGCGTCATCCATTTTCTGAAAGCGCAGCGCATGACTCCAGCAGGAGAAGATTGTGGAACGGACGAATCCGTAAGGCAGTCGCTTTTCCGCGCATCTGCCGATTACTACGCGAAGGCTTCGAGTTTGACCGATCTGGAAAACGATGGAACTCCCGTCAGGGCCAGATACGCACTGGCGTGCATGTATTATGAAGGCGTTGGCCGAGAGAAAGACATCAGGGCGTCTTTCCATTTATATAAATCCGTTGCGGACTCGCAATTCGTTCGAGGCCATACGCAGGATGCCGAAAATACGAATAATTATATCGTCCGTTCCATGATCACGGTGGCGGGGATGACCCTTGACGGCAACGGGCAGGACGTAACTTTGGAGGAAGCGGAAAAATACAACGCTTCCGCATTAAGGTATCTCCGCGACGTAGGCGTCCAAAAACTCCAACGAGAAGGCGCATCGAGCAGGTTAAATCCGCTTATTGAAAACATAACCGCGAGCATCATGCTCGCGAAGATGTTCAAAACGCGCAATTCATCGCCGAAACCAATCGTTCTTGGCCTCAGTTAATGGCTTGGAATGCGACGAAGTTTCGAAGTTATTTCTTTTCGTCAGCGGCGACTGTCATCTTGACGATCTTCGTAGGGTCTTTCACCGCGCCGTTGTTCAGCTGCGAACCCATCTTGATCTTATCGACGGCTTCCATACCGGAAACGACCTGACCCCATACGGTGTATATTCCGTCAAGATTATCGGCGGTGTCGAAGCAGATGAAAAACTGGCTGTCTGCGGAATCCGGATCGTTGGCGCGGGCCATGGATACAGTGCCACGCACATGAGGAGTCTTGCTGAATTCGGCCACAAGGCGTTGACCAGAGCCGCCCGTGCCGTCGCCCTTGGGATCGCCGGTCTGGGCCATGAATCCGGGGATGACGCGGTGGAAGGTCAACCCGTCATAAAATCCCTGACGCACCAGTTCCTTAATGCGCTTGACGTGCTTGGGGGCCAGATCGGGGCGCAGCTGGATCGTCACGCGGCCCGCAGGCAAATCGAGGAAAATCGTATTTTCAGGATCGAGCACAGGTTTGGAGTCGGCGGCTTCGGTGGTCATCGGGAGAACTCCAATAAAGAAAGCAAGAAAAAGGGTCAGGATGTGTTTCATGGGGGATACCATCGGAAGGAAATTGCGGCAAGTTTTTGACACCTATCAGAAATCGCATGGCCCTGAAAGCGTTTTTCTGATACCGCTCGAATATAGAGAGGTTATGGCGGGAATCATGCAACGCGGGCTTTTTCTGGACAGGGATGGAGTCGTCAACGTCGAATTCGGCTACGTCGGCAAGCGCGAGAATTTTGTGTTCAAAATCGGCTTGTTTCCGTTCTTGCGCGAGATGCAGGATCGCAACTATCGCATCGCCATTGTGACGAACCAGTCCGGCGTTGCGCGCGGCCGTTACACCGAGGACGATTACCGAGACCTGACAAATTGGATGCTGGACTGCTTCAAGCAGGAAAGCATAACAATCGACGCTGTTTTGGCCTGTTTTGAATACGACGACGCCACGATCGCCAAGTACAAGCGCGAAAGCTTCTGGCGAAAGCCCAACCCCGGCATGATCCTTGAAGCGGCGCAAAAACTGCGGCTTGATTTATCGCGCTCGGTAATGATCGGCGACCGCCAGCGCGATATGGAGGCTGCGCAATCAGCAGGCGTAGGTACGCGCCTCTGGATGACGGATGAGAAAGACCTTCCCGAATTGACGGGGGTGAAGGTCATCACCGATTTCGATCAGGCGTTAGCGGCTATTGAAGAATACTAGGGTCCAGACTCAATTAAGCCACCAGTAGACGGTTGAGATTAAGCAGACT
>CAZVCG010000038.1:0-5160 GCA_964626265.1 uncultured Rhodospirillaceae bacterium
CCTTCTTGGCCCGCGAACTCGCTTGCCCTACCATTCAGTTTGCGTAAGTCCTAATAATAATAAAGCATAGCCGCGCAGGCTGCTGATGACATCATATTCCGGGTTATTGCTTTCAACAATAACCGTTAACCATAATCTCGTTAAGCGGGAGAGACGCGTTATAGAGATGGGCGCGAAAAAAAGCTACGAAAATTAAGGAAATTTGTAACCCATGAAGGACGGCTATCGTTGGCGGGGAGAACGTTTGAGGGATTATGATTTGTCGTTTTTATTCCGGCTTTTGAGAAAACCAATTTCAGGAAGTTTTGTCGTTTTGGGAAGGGATGCTTTTTTCTTACTATCTGCTCGATTTGCTGTTCAATGCGCGAAAACTCTTCTACATGGTTCAATACAATGGGCAACTGGCGCAGCATATCTCCCTTCATGTGCATTTTGGCCAGAAATGTCTCGGCTTGCGCGTGCGTATTGAACGTCAAGTAGCCGTTCATCAAAGCCCACAATTCGCGGGCATAAGTACTCGTTTTGTCTTCCTTGCGAAATACCGGATAAAATCCGTGGTATTCTCCAAACCCGTTTTCGCGGTTGCCGGTGATCAGCATTTCTTCGCGGGCCATGCGCAACTGGTCTAAAATCCGCTCTTCGCCGTGAAGCTTGGGAGAATCCGTCGCAATATCGTTGAAGCGGACGTTATAGGCTGTGTGGCGCTTGTCCCCGAGCCAACGGTGGTGGATGATGCGGAAGGGAACCATGTCGTTGCGGCCAATGCTGCGGAAATATTCGCCCTCGTCGTGGTTCAAAATGGCGAATACCGTGAACTCGGGATCGAGATGGGCAAACTCCGGATTGTTCCTCATGCGGACGGCGGTCTCGACCAAATGCGTCCATTCGAGCACGGGCGCATACTTGCGATACTTGTTGTAATAGTAGGGTGCCGAATGCCTGAAGAAGCTCAGAGCGCTGGGCGATCCGAGCTCGTCGTACTTGCTGCCTTTCTTGATGAGCGCCGTGGCCAAGGCCTCGACGATAGCGTCGTCGTATTTTTCGATACCGGTGACGATGCCGTTGTTGCCGAGCACGCGCCGCGCCTCGGCATAGCCCATCATGAAATAGCCGTCGGGGCAAATGGCGCCTTTGAATGGCGTGTCCGCAACCACCCATCGTGATTCATGGGCGTGTTCGGATAAAGCTTGCGCGTTGGCGGCAACTGTCATTGAACGCTGCTCATTATGGGGGAAACGACTCTATTGTCCGGATGTGTGACTCTTATGACACATTTTTGGTTAAAAGGGAAGCCTGAACGTCCTCGAAAAAAGTTGTGGATAACTAAGACCTAAATAGGCGCAAAATAAGGCAATTTCTTGATTTTTCCACATGTGAATATGTGGTTATTTGGTCGATTTAACAAAGCGTTAACTATCAACATGTTGTGTCAAAATCCTTAGTTATCAACAACATAATGAGAGGGATAGAATCAGGGCCGTATATCTGGTATGGAAATGGAGTGTTCGCCACTACATATAGACATTCAATATGTCATGTTTGGTTAACGCTAGTCGGGACGGTTTCGAAGGTGAAACAGCCTAACGCCGATCCCAAGGGTAAACCCGCGCACGGATGCAAAAGGGAGTATGATGGAAAAGCTCCTTTATCTCGCATCCGGATCGACGCAAACAAACGGAGCTTGCAAGCTATGAGCTGGACCGAGCAACAAATACAAGCGCTCAAAAAAATGTGGGGCAATGGCTACAGCGCCAGCGATATTGCCAAAACGCTGGGAGGCGGCCTGACGCGTAACGCCGTTATCGGCAAGGCGCATCGCCTGAAACTCTCATCGCGTCCCTCGCCGATCGCAGCCGGCGGCGAAATGCCGATGAAAGTCGGCGGAAACGTTTTGCCGACGATGACGAAGATCAGCAAGAAGCGCAGCATGTTGCGACCGTTGCCGCCCGTGCAGATGCCCGAGGCCGTTGCGCGTCCAGTCGCGCGCGAAGCGTTCAAGCCCATCGAGCAAATCAAGCGTACCGAAGGCATCGCCGTTACGAAGGCGGGCGAACGCCATTGCCGTTGGCCCATCGGCGATCCGCGTTCGCCGGAATTCCGCTTTTGCGGCTGCCCATCCTATGAAGGCTTGCCGTATTGCGTCGATCACGCCCGCGTGGCCTATCAAACGGTCAGCCGCAAATCGCGCGTGAGCAGCGCCGACGTTATGCCCGAATTCAAAATGCCGAATACGTCGCGCTATTAAGTTTCTAAGCTTCATGGAAGCGTGATAAAAAATAAAAAAGAAGAGGGCGCCCGTTGCGGCGCCCTTTTTTGTCGGCTTAAACGATGTCGTCAGCGCCGCTTATGACAAATCGCAGCCGGTCGCGTTCAAGCGGGGCGAGCAATCCGTAGAGCGCGGCTTGCGGCTGAAATAGACATCCATGACAAGATCGTGCTGGTCGGAACCTTCCTTGAGGGCGAGCGCCGTCATTTCGCCGGTGTCGTGGCTGGGATGGAAGAGAGCAAGGTGATTTTTTTCAGGCGTTGCCGGAATAAAGCCGCTGTCCGAGCAATGCTTGATTTGTTCCGTCAATGGGCCCCAGAGAGTTGTGCCGTTGATTTGGGGATCGTAGAAAATAACGCGTGGGCGGCGGTGGTCTTTTGCGTAAAATTCCGGATGAAGATCGGAATAGCCGCTATGCCCCGTTTGGATGCGGGTGACGATACCGAGCATTCGGTCTGCCGTATGCAAACCTCCGGCCACGCCGATAAAGTTGTGGCAGAGATATCCCATCAATCTGTCGACCTCATATTGCTGCGATACTTTGAGATAAAGCTCTTTTCTTTGTCCTTCCTCTTTTTCAATGCGCAAGGCTTGACCCGTGTATTCGGCTTGTATCCAGATGACTTTGCCGCCAGCTTGAATTGCGGCGTCGGCAATAGCCCCTCGCAATCCGCTTTTCGATCCTGAAATCACAAGCGCTGCGTCTTCCAGAGCGAGATTGCGCCCAAGCATTTTGCAATTTTCTATTAGTTCTCCACGTAATTTTTCGTTTTCAATGTTGAAACGTCCGCTTCTACGTCCGATGTTGCCTGACGCGATGACGCCGATGCGGGGAACATGATGGCTTGTCGCCTGTCCGTCATGAAGAAAATCGACAATGGCCTTCGGCAAAACGTCAGGATGACGTTCAAGATAATCGCGCAAGCTGAGGGATGCGCTCAGGCCGCCGAAAATCTTTCCTTCCAACTGTCTTTCTGAAATTTCACGCATGCATTTTTTAAAGGCGCTTTCGGCATTCGGGGAAATAGTAAACGCATTGACGTATTCCTGAGGCATTAGCCCAAGCTTGATGAACTGTTTAAGTTGTGTGTGCATAGATTCCCAAAAGCCGTCGATACTGACGAAATGCATCTTGCGTTGGCTTTGTAAGGCGAAAACCATTCCCTCAAGAGATTCTTCCGCAGTTCCAAATCCGCCAGGAAGGATTATTTCGCCATGAGCGGTCATCGTCATGCAAGGCTTTCGCTCGAAGAAGTCGGGAACGACGACATTGACTGCGCCGGGCACAAGGCCTTCATTGGTGCCTGCTCCTGTACATTGGGCGAACAGCGTTGGCACATAGCAAATGATGCGCTCGCAATTCTTTGTGGTCGCGCCCATGACGCCTTCTGTGCATCCGCCATTAATGGCGACAAAACCGTTTTTGCTGGTTAAATCGGCTACGATATGCGCTTCTTCCGTAAAGAGAGCGCTGTTGCCGTCGCGTCCTCCGCAAAACGATGTGATGAATTTGCGACCTTCGCTCGCCCAACTTTTTACGGGCTCGCCAAGCGTTTTGATTATTGCGCTGCGCGTAAGGTTGCCGTTTTTGTTATAGGGCAGGTCGTTAAGGACGATTTTTATTGTCATGATCAATAAGATGCGCGTTCAAGGAAATATTTGACCCGTTAAGTGGGTCGCACTCTAATCGAAAGATGGCGGTAAAAAAAGTTTCTTGAACGATTCTCGTAGTAAAATTTACCATAAACGTGAATGGACTATGGTTTTAACCATGATTCGGAATAAAATGTCTCGCTGAGCTACAAAATATGTAACGATCTTCAAGGAAAGGATTCTATTCGAATGCGTGCTGTTATTACTTCCTTGTTCCTTGCGACCCTTGTTTCGGGGGTAGTGGCGGGCTCACATGCCGCGCCCGCACTCCCGGCCGACGTGTGCCAGATCAAGGGCAAGGTGTTGTCGATGAGAACGCGCAACGAAGGCGCGGTGGACGTTAACCAAGACGCAAGCCGCCGTCAGGTGACATACACGGACATCCTGATCCGGGTCGACGAGAGAAAAGTCCATAAACAGGAAAAAAACAGTTTCGGGGAGGGGTGCATCCCGTTCAGAGGCTCTCAATTGATGACGTACCAACTCAAAGCCGGGGAAAATCCCCCGCAAATAGGCTCCGTCATCACGGCTTTAACACATTTTGCGGGCGACGAGCGCGTCCATGGGGACTGGATTTACAACATAAAGCTGGCCTATTAACTTCTTTAATAAAGTTTTAATGAAGTCCTTGCCTTGCGGCCCTTCCGGTGTCAAAACAGGGCGAGAGCCTATTTATTTTCCCCTTGCGTGCAGGTAGCTAGAATCTATGTTTTCCAATTTGTTAGGATTGCTTTCAGCCGATATGGGCATCGATCTTGGAACGGCTAACACCCTTGTTTATGTGAAGGGCCGCGGGATCGTTTTGAATGAACCCTCTGTCGTCGCCATCGCCACGAGCCGTGGCAAACGGCAAGTGCTCGCCGTGGGCGATGAAGCCAAGTTGATGTTGGGCCGTACGCCAGGCAACATTCAAGCCATTCGTCCTTTGCGCGATGGCGTGATTGCCGACTTCGAAGTCGCCGAGGAAATGATCAAGCACTTCATCCGCAAGGTGCACAACCGCCGCAGTTTCGCCAATCCGCAAATCATCATTTGCGTGCCGTCGGGATCGACGGCGGTCGAACGCCGCGCGATTCAGGAGTCGGCGGAATCCGCCGGCGCACGACGCGTGTTCTTGATCGAAGAGCCGATGGCGGCCGCCATCGGTGCGGGTTTGCCCGTGACGGAACCGACGGGCTCTATGGTCGTCGACATCGGCGGCGGCACGACGGAAGTCGCGGTTTTGTCGCTAGGCGGCATCG
>CAZVCG010000038.1:5193-19305 GCA_964626265.1 uncultured Rhodospirillaceae bacterium
AAGATGGACGAAGCCATCATCAATTACATCCGCCGCTATCACAATTTGCTGATCGGCGAATCCACGGCGGAACGCATTAAAAAGGAAATCGGCTCGGCCTCGCCGCCGGAAGACGGGGAAGGGCGCGTCACGGAAATCAAGGGCCGCGACCTTATGTATGGCGTGCCGAAAGAAATCATCATGACGGAACGTCAGGTCGCGGAAAGCCTTGCCGAACCGGTCAGCGCTATTCTCGAAGCCGTCAAGGTCGCGCTTGAAAACACAGCGCCGGAACTGGCCGCCGACATCGTGGACAAGGGCATCGTCCTCACGGGTGGCGGCGCTTGCTTGCGGAACCTTGACCTTGTGTTGCGTCACGCGACGGGATTGCCGGTTTCAGTGGGCGAAGATCCGTTGTCATGCGTCGCGCTTGGCACGGGCCGCGCGCTCGAAGAAATGCGTACGCTCAAAAACCTGCTAGTCAGCGGGTATTAAAATCAACAGCGTCACCCCGGCGAAAGCCGGGGTCCAGTGTGTCGTTCCGTTAGAGCTGGCTTATAGTCCATCTGGTTTTCGGCTGTAGCCTAACCTGTGCTACGACACGGGGCCGGAATGACGTAAAAAAGCCTGTGCATCTACAGATTATTCAGCAGCTTTTGTTGTTCTCCAAACATGACACCTCGTTAACCATATTTGAATCTGCCTGGCCCGCTTCGACGCAACCAATGCAAGACGTCCGGCGGAATGCTATACTCGCGTGATATGAGGGGAATTAATTATTTGGGCAAAATGATCATGCGCGATGATTTGGAAGAACGGCAAAAATGGGTCACGCGGCTCCGTATCGAGCGTACCGTCAAGCCTAGTGACTACCTATATTTCAAGGACGGCATGAACCATTGGCGTTACGCCGCTTTCAACGGTAAGATAATCAACACCTATTTCGACAAAGACTTTACCGACTACATATTCACGCGGCAGATCGAAGGCGCGCTCCCGCCGAATGAACATTGCGTGATCGCCGATTTCGGGTCCGGCAGCGGCCACGTCGGTTTTTACGTCGCCTCTCAACTGACGCGATGGAAACGCTCCGTTCTTCCATATGGCTTTGACAATTTCCAAAAGTCTTTTTGGACAGGGAAAAAGCCAACGCCAAAAATCGTTACGTATGAACGCGACCTGTCAAAGCTGAGTTTCGGCTCAAATGCTTTTGACGCCGGAATTTGCCGTTTCGCCCTGCCCTTTATCGGCAAGGAAGATCAGCAACAGGCGCTAAAAAATATATATGAAGCGCTGAAACCCGGCGCTGTCGTCGTTATTCTCAACGATGGCGCCTTCGACGATACCGGAAAGGACAAGTCCTGGAACATTATATTCGCTGGAGATGACCAAAAGAAAAGAAAGTATAAATTATATTATCCTTCTTGCAAGGAGCTAACGCGTATGGCCGAAACAGTTGGATTTAAAGTCATACACAAGGAGGATCTGACCGACATCGCTTTTGGCTATATATCGCCGCAAATCTTGGCCGAAGTCTATTCGCTTAAACTCACAAATCGCAACGATCGAAAAAAAACCGTGAAACTGAGGGAAAAGTTCTGGAAATGGAAGAAAATACACCCTTCTTGGTTCGAGCCAAAACGGGGTTCTCTTAGGGCTTTGTGGCCGATGTATAAACTTGTGCTTCGGAAATAACCATTGCCATGAACTGTGTACAGGCCGCGCGCTCGGAGAATTGCGCACGCTCAAGAACCTGCTGGTCAGCGGGTATTAAACCGGGTCCGGGTTTAAGGCAAAGGCGAGCAAGACGGCGCTTCTTACGGTCTTGTCTTTTTCAAGAAGCTCAACTTGTTTGTCCGTGAATGCGAGTTCTTGCAGCGTTCGCTTGTAACTCTCGCGTAACGATTCTTGGGGATCCTTAGCGACAAATTCCTGTTCGGGCTGTCGATACAAACGGGTCTTATGGGAGGCTGCCCGGTGCGCGATAGCCGAGCTTAGCTTGTCGAAAATGTAATTCGTGAGGCCGGGGTCCTGCTCAAGCGCCGAAGGCGGTATGCGATGCCGGATTGTGTCTTCCAAAGCCTCCTGAAAAGCCCGTTTTATGGGTCTGAACTTGGCCGGAGGATAATAAACTGACGTATAATCGCACACACGGCCTGCAACCGATTGCCTTTTCGTTTTCTGCATAAGGCCAAGCGATCGCATGGTTACGGTCAACTTGGCCGCATTTGAAAACAGCGGAGCCTTAAGAGCTATAAACTCCCACTCAAACAGTATTTTTCCGATTTCGTTATAGGGCCGTCGTTTTCCCATAGTCTTAAATCCGGTAAATGAAATGAGGGTATTCTACTAAATATCGACACTTGGGCCCAATATTTTCGCATAAACCACAATAAAAAGCTTGGCTCTAAGGGTTTCATTGGTTAATTTAGCGCAATTTTGCCGTACCTAGTGAGTCTCTATGCCGGTTCGTGCGCGTCGAAATGGTTGGGTCCATATAACAGCAATATCGTGGCGTCATCTGGCGCAGCGCTATTCATTCGTTATTTTCCTGATACTGTCTTTAAGCATTCTTGTCGCCGGAAGAAGCGATCCGGCGCTCATGGAGAACGCTCGCGCCCGCGTCGTCGATACGGTGGCTCCGGTACTCGACGCATTGTCGCGCCCTGTGGCGATGGCCGAGGAAGTCTCGCGGCAGATGACGGCGTATATGGATCTCCGAAAGGAAAACGAAAGATTACGGGCAGAGAACGCGTTGCTTGCGCAATGGCAGAATACAGCGCTTGCGATGGAGAACGAGAACAAGGAGCTGCGTGCGCTGCTGAATTATAAGGTTGAGCCGTCTGTGGCTTATATCTCCGCGCGCGTGATCGCGGATGCGGGCGGGCCTTATGTGCGGTCGCTGATTGTTACGGCGGGCAAGACGGACGGCGCGCGCGTAGGTATGGCGGCGATGACGGGCGAGGGACTTATTGGGCGCGTCGTTGAAGTGGGCGACTGGTCGTCGCGCATTCTTCTTCTCACCGATTTGAACTCGCGCATTCCAGTGACGATTACGGGCAGCGGCGATCACGCAATTCTGGCGGGCGACAACTCACCAAAACTCAAACTTCTGTACCTGCCGCAGGACGCTGTTTTGCAGACGGGGTCGCGCGTGGTGACTTCGGGTCATGGCGGCGTATTTCCGCCGAACCTGCCGGTTGCGGCCGTTGTGGGCGTTAACCAAGGCATTTATGAAATCGCGCCGCTCGCCGCGCTGGGCCGCGTGAACCAGGTAAGGCTGGTTGACTTTAATTTAAAAGGCGGCGATTTTAATCCGATGGCGGCCAAAATCGGTTCCGCCGATTAACCAAAGATCGTTAAATGCTAACTACCTTCCTACAAAGGCTAGAGCTTGGCTCGCGGCGCCTACTACCGCTAGCGTCCACGGTCTTTTTTATTTTCCTTTCCGCAATATCCTTGCCCCTTCCTCACTTCGGAGCCGTAAGCCCTTCTTTGGGTTTGATAGCTGTCTATTATTGGTCCATGCACCGCCCCGACCTGTTTCGTCCTATGGCCTCGTTCGCTCTGGGCGTGTTGTACGACTCGCTGCATTATCTTCCGTTGGGGCTTTCGGCTTTCGTTTTTGTGGCGGTTCATCAATTAGTTTTGTCACAACGCAGGTTTTTTGTCGGCCACGCGTTCTTTATGCTTTGGTCCGGGTTTGCGCTCATCATGATTATCGTGATGGTGGGACATTGGCTGGTCCTGTCGGCGTTAGATGGCCGCTTGATCTCTTTCCTGCCGATCATGATACAGGGAGCGCTGACCGTTGTCATATTTCCGCTTCCTGTATGGGTATTGATTTATATGCAACGCACTTTGCTTAGTCAGGTATAGAGCATGGCGCGCGACAATGAACGTTCGCGGTTATTTACGCGCCGCGCCGTCATTTTGGGAGGCGCGAAGCTCGGACTGATGTCTTTGCTGGCGGGGAGGATTTATTACTTGCAAGTTTTGCAAGGAGATAAATACCGGACATTGGCGGAAGAAAATCGCATAAATTTGCGGCTTATCGCGCCACCGCGCGGCCAAATACTCGATCAGGCAGGCGTTCAGCTGGCCGTCAATCAGCAGAACTATCGCGTTGTTCTTCTCCCTGAACAGGTAGGCAATCTCGATAAGCTATTGAAGAAAATCGGCGCCTACATTCCTTTAATGGAATCCGATCGCAAACGCATCGAGAGGGATTTGCGTAACGATAGCGGTCTTAATGCCATATTAATTCGGGATAACCTGACCTGGGATCAGGTGGCCACGATTTCGCTTCATGCCCTTGAGCTGCCCGGAGTCGATATCGAAGCAGGCGAGGTGCGCACATACCCTTACGGCGATACCATGGCCCACGTTGTAGGGTATGTCGGCGCGGTCGCTCAGGCGGATAAGGAGAGTGACGCGCCGGAACTTACGATTCCAGGTTTCCGGCTTGGTAAAAGCGGGGTTGAAAGGCAATACGACCGTTTGTTGAGGGGAGAACCGGGCAATCTTCAGCTTGAAGTGAATGCGCGCGGTCGCGTTGTGCGAGAGTTGACGCGGCAGGAACCGCGCATCGGTAAAGATATCGCGCTGACCATTGACATGGGGCTGCAACAGACCGTGTACAAGAGACTTGCGGGAGAGGAAAGCGCGGCGGCCGTGGCTATGAATATTCATTCGGGAGCCGTTTACGCGCTTGTTTCTCATCCTTCATTCGATCCCAATTTATTTACGTATGGCATAAGCCAGCAAGACTGGGACAGGTTGAACGGCGACGAACATACGCCGTTGCTCAACAAGGCAGTTGATGGCGTTTATGCCCCGGGCTCTACGTTCAAGATAATTACGGCATTGGCGGGACTGGATTCTGGCATTCTTAATCCAAAAGCCTCGGTTTTCTGCCCCGGTTATTTTGAACTTGGGGATCATCGTTTCCATTGTTGGAAAAAGGGGGGACATGGCCATGTAAACTTTAAACATGCCATGGCCGGATCGTGTGATACGTTTTTCTATGATCTTGGGAAACGCGTTGGAATTGATAAAATGCAGGCGATGGCCAAACGTCTGGGGCTAGGTTCCAAAACGGGCATAGATCTTCCTCACGAACGGGCGGGTCTTGTTCCTGGAAGGACATGGAAAATGGCCACGAGGAACAGCGCCTGGCAGCAGGGCGAAACGCTCATTGCCGCTATCGGGCAGGGGTACATGTTGACGACGCCGCTTCAACTTGCCGTCATGACGGCGCGTGTCGTCAACGGAGGAAAAGCGGTCAAACCACGTTTGATGCGCCAGACGGAGGGACAATCTATTATCGTTCCCAAATGGCCGTCGCTTGAGCTTGAGCCTGATCATCTTGATCTTGTCAAAGCGTCTTTAACTTCTGTCGTATGCGAGCCTATAGGAACGGCCTACGGCGCACGTATTATGGATGAGAAAATGGCCATGGGGGGGAAAACCGGTACGTCGCAGGTGAAACGCATTACGATGGCGCAACGGGAAGAGGGGTTGCCTTCGGTTGAAGATGTGCCGTGGAGAGAAAGGGATCACGCTTTGTTCGTGGGTTTCGCGCCTGTCGAAGCTCCTCAATATGCCGTTTCCGTGGTCGTGGAGCACGGGGGTAGCGGGGCCCACAAAGCAGCCCCTATAGCACGCGACATTCTGGCCGAATGTCAGAAGCGCAATTTGGCTTCAAGGGGCTGATATTATAAAGATTCCACGTATTTCGTGAGCATCGCAGGGTCTGAACGCCATGTGCGAAGCATGTCCTGCGCCACGTCGGGAATAAGTTTGTCGAACGCGGCCAATGCTTGGCTGAGTTCGCGAGGATTGACGACGTGTTCATCGGCACGCGCACCTCTGGACAAAAGAAAGATCGATACGAAACTGGGTTTATCGATTCCAATGGAGCGGCATACGGCAGCCAACAGGCGACCGCCATGTTCGCTGAGAATCGTGTCGATCATGTCAATGTCGAGAGCGCTTAACCGGCTCAAGGCTATGCTGAAAAGGCGGAAATGGCCCAGGCGCAGAAGCTTTGGCAGGATGGCGATGTTAATGGCATTTCGTTCGTCCAGCCAGTCCGCGACTTGAACCATCGCGGCGTCTTCGTGGCGTTCGAAAATATGTTCGTTCAGCTTGGTTTCGATCGCCTTGGCTAGCGAGAGATCGAGCAATCCAGCCGAAAACCCAAAACGCTCAATAGCATGACGGCGAAGATCCTGCGAAACCCACCAGTACAGTTTCGAGGCTACATCGGGGGTAAGCTCGGGCCTGTGCATGATCGGTTTTTGCAGGCTCAGGACGACGCGCGCGGTTTCCGATAGTATGTTGATGGCTTTGGGCGAAAGACGCGCGCCAAGGTTTTCAGCGACAATCTGCATGACCTTAAGGCTTCCAGTCGTCACGAGCGCGTCGGCCACGGCCTCATTGACGACAGTGCGCGAAGCGACGGCGCAAGCATGATCGACGCTTTGCGTTTCAACTACTGTGATAAGGTCGTCATCCGTCAGCGTTTCCGAGGACTGGAGCACTGCGCGGGCGAACTCGATGGCGCCGCAAGCGAGTCTCAAGGCGATTTTGCGCGGCGCAGTCTTAATTTCGGCGAATTTTTTGACAAGCTCATGGCGTACGCTGACGTCCTCGGTTTTAATGAGCATGTCGATCATTTCGTTGACCATCGTCTCTTCATGCTCATTCAGTACTACATCGCCTGACAGGAAAAGGTTGGCAAGTTTTCCGGCGAGTTGTACTCGGGCTCCTTCGCTACGATCGTGAGCGAGAGCCATAAGTGATGGTAATTCTTCGTACATACGGCTACTCATGACGCCCTTCCGGGAGCCACAAGCTCCTTGTATCGTTATAAAATACGTCCTTGTAATTATATTGCATCATGGAGTGTTTAAGATTTCCTTCATTGCCAGCGTGCAATAATGTTCCAAATTTGGTAAAGAATACGTTGCGATCCAAGGCAGGAGTGCTTTTATGATCCAAGTCATTCCCCCCCCTGTCCCCCCATCCCCCCAGGGCTCCTCGCTTACCCAGACTATCACTAACGTCTTGCCACAGGTCCAAGGTCAGGCTGCTGCTCCGATTAGCGCAAAGGCTGTCACCCCTACTTCCCGTTCGGAAAGGGGACAGAAGGTGCGCGGCAACAGTGAGAAGGAAAGGGGGGAGGGAGAGACCCCCGATAAGGGCGACCGTGGCGGCAGCGTCAATATTAGCGTCTAACATATTATTACTCCTGAAATTCTAATATAAAAAATGTTCGTGTTGCCTAATATGGGTAGTATACACCATGACCCATGAAACTAATTCATTGATTCTGTGGTAAAAAATATCTTAACGAACACCCCATGCTACCAACGTCATTTTCCCTTTTATTGGTAGTTTATTCCCCATTATTGGTAGTTGAGTGCCTATAACGGGTAAAATTCATGGTTAGAAAATTGCGCAATTGAGTCACAAAATTTCCCTCGTTAAGGTAATAAAATTGCGAATTTCGAAAAATTTTTCCGTTGGCGATTTGGAAACGCTCACCATACATTGTCGGACCCCTCCGCGGAACCGCTCCAACGATTTCGACCCTCCTGCATGAGGGGAGATCCAATCTGTGCTACACTGCCGTAACAACTTATGTCCTTAATAGAGGAACCCATGAATCAATCTGGCGATACGCCGTCCCCCGAGAAACCGATCCTTCCTCCGCCCGCGTCTTCCAGCCCATTGCAGAAGGCAATGTTCGCATTCGTCGTCATCTTGGCGGCTGTAGCCATCTTCGTTTTCGTGTCCGAACGTTTTGCCCCAATGGGACAACGCGGATTATCGGAAACAGTCGCCGTTAAAGGCATCTCACCGGAAGCGCCCACGCCCGAAGTTTCGTCGCCTGTTTCCTCCATGCCGGATTCGGCAGCGACAACAGATGCCCCCGCAAACGGCAGCGCGCCCATCTTGCCGATGATGCAGCGTTTCGACGATCTGGCGGCACGTCTCGATAAGCTCGAGAAGAGCGCGGCGTCGATGGACAGAACCGCCGTTCAGGAAAGCGCGGCGTTGCTGCAAGACGTCGCGCGGATGCGCAACGACATGGTGGCGTTGTCCGGCGCGCTCGGCATGTTGCAAACGCAGATCAAGCAAGCGATGCAAAGCGCGGAACAAGTCCGCAGCGCGGCGCAAGGACAGATAGCCGTCGCCATCGCCTTCACACAACTGAGAACTCTGGCCGCGGCGGGCGAGGGCTTCAAGAAAGAGCTGGAAGGCTTGAAGAAGGCCGCCGCGCAAGATCCCGTCGTTACGGCGGCCGCTTTGCAACTGGATTCCATTGCCGCAAAAGGCGCGCCGTCAATGACGGCATTGCGCGAGACTTTCACGCGCATGTCCGGTTCGGCGCATGCCGCGTTGATGCGCGCCAACGCCAAGGACTGGAAAGACCGCATCATGGCCGAGTTGATGAGCCTTGTGTCGATCCGTCCATTGAGCGGCGCGAACGGCGAGGGCGGCGAAATAGCGGCTATCGAGAGCGATTTAGCGAACAACAATATCAAGGCTGCGCTCGACAAGGCGGCTAAATTGCCGCCGCCCGTTCAGGACATGTTGAAGGATTGGAAAGCCAAGGTCGAAGCGAGGCAAGAGCTGGATGCCGTTTTGACGACGATCTCAACCCATTTGATCGATCAGTCGTTGGGGAAGGAACCAGCGGTGCCGATGGCCGAGCCAACGGCCGAAACGCCTTCTGCGCCGGCTCCGGCTCCTGCGCCTACGCCTACGCCTTCGCCATCGGTTGTTCCTACTCCGGCTCCTGCGCCGACTCCTGCGCCGGCTCCAAAGCCGGCTCCAAAGGCTCCGGCAGTTCCGGCTCCCGATCAACCCATTGACCCTGCGCCGGGAGACGCAACCTGATGCGGTGGCTGGGCTTCATCCTGCGTGTGGCCGTTGTCGTATTCATCGGCCTTTTGCTGGTGAACCAGCCGGGAACCGCGAACGTGCAGTGGCACGGCTACGCCATTCAGACGACGGCAGCCGTTTTGGTGGCCATCCTCGCCGTAATGGCGTTTTCGTTCTTCCAGTTCTTCCGCGCATGGCGGTGGATCGTGGACGGGCCGCGTTTTTGGCGGCTGCGCCAAAAGATTAACAAGCTGAACAAAGGGCATCAGCAGCTTGAGAAAGGATTAGTGGCCATCGCATCGGGAAACGCGGCGGAAGCGGGACGGTTGGCGATCGGCGCGCGAAGGCTTTTAGGCGACACAATAGCGACGCGCCTGTTACAGGCGCAGACTGCGCAGCTCGCCGGCGATCATCGCGCCGCCAAAGAGATTTTCCGCGCTATGTCTCTTGAAGAGGAAAGCGCGGTTTTGGGTTATCGCGGCTTGATCATGGCCGCTCTGCGCGAAGGCCAGTGGGACGAAGCGGAAACCTGCGTCGAAAAGTTGCGCCGTCAGCATCCGCATACGCCTTGGCTCAATCTGGTCGATTTTGAATTGGCAACGCGCAAGCAGCAATGGAACGCGGCGAGCGAGGCCTTGTCTCGGGCGACATCGGCAAGACTTTTGGATCCGCCCCGCGCCAAACGCCATCAAGCGGCGTTGTTGGTCGCGGCTTCGGAAGCGGAAACGTATCGCGGGCATCATGAACAAGCCTTGCACTTCGCGGAAAAGGCGTTGAAGCATGCGCCGGATTGGCAACCCGCGCTGATCAATCTCGCGCAAAAGCAGCTTTTGGCGCACCACGTGCGCACGGCGTTGCGCACGGCGGAAAAGGCATGGAACCGCAACCCGCATCCGCAATTGGCGGCGATATATCAGGCGGCAGGGAAGGGCGGAAGCCCGCTCGACGTTCATAAACAGATGGGAAAGCTGACGCGCTCGACAAGCCATCATCCCGTCAGCCGGATGGCCTTGGCCGAAACGGCGTTGGCCGCCGATTTGTGGGGCGAGGCGCGGCGGCATCTGCTCGCGCTGGTGGCGCAGCCGGGGGTGACGCAAGGCGTTTACCGTTTGCTGGCAAAGCTGGAACGGCGCGAATCCAAAGACGAGCAACTGGCTACGCAATGGCTGATGAAGGCTGCCGGCGCGTTGCCAGATCCACGGTGGCTGTGCACATCGTGCGGCGGCGGGCATGACGAATGGCGCGTGACGTGCAAGCAGTGCGGCGCGTTCAATACGCTGGAATGGCAAACGCCGGGGGTTGGCCGTACCGCCGCGAAAGCCGAGTTGATGGTGAGTTCGTTAGGGGTGGGGGTGTGATACTTAACCTCTCCTCACGTAGGGAGGAGAGGGCGGAAAATCTAAAGCTTTACGTAGTAAAGCTTTAGATTTTCCGGGTGAGGTGGGGTTATCGTTAGGAGTAACCACCTCACTTGCAAAAACTAAAGCTTGCTGTCGCAAACTTAAGTTTTTGCTTTCTCTCCTCCTAAGAGGAGTAGAGAATTATAAGGAAAAGTGGATGAACAACCGCACGATTGTTTTTTTCGACTACGACAACACGCTGGTGCATGGCGACGCCTTGTGGCCGTTTCTTGTCGCCGTGGCGGGGCAGGCGCGCGCGTTATGGGCGTTGGTCAAGGCGTTGGCGTTATGGCCGATAGCCAGGCTGCGCGGCGACGATGCGCGCACGTTCGTTAAGGCGCGTTTGCTGAAAGAGATATTGGGCGGCAAGAAGCTGGAAGATTTGGCGGTAGCGGTCGAGAAGATGCGTTCATGGCCGCGAGAAAAAGAACCCGCGATGAGCGCGTTGCGGATGCATCGATCGAAGGGCCACAAGATTGTTATAGCTTCGGGCAGTCTCGATTTTTATTTGCCCGTTTTATTGTCCAAGGTTCCGCACGACGCCGTTATTTGCACCAAGATGGAGGTTGTCCATGGCACAGTGACGGGGCATATGCCGCTTGGCAATTGCGTGCGTAAGACTAAGGCTGAGATGGTGAAGGCCTATCTCGACGTGCATGGGCCTTTTGACGACACTTGGGGCTATGGCAACGCGCCGCACGACCTGCCGATGCTGGAGCATGTCCAGCACCGGATCATCATCGATTAATTTACCTGCGGTCGCCCATCAGGCTGAGCAGGAACTGGAACGCGTTGATGAAGTTCAAATAGAGCCTGAGCGACCCAAGAACCGCCATCTTGTTGTTGGCTTCCGTTCCCCAACCTTCGGCGTACATTTGCTTGATGTTCTGAACGTCGTAGGCCGTGAGGCCCGTAAAGATGGCCACGCCGAGAACCGACACGATCCATTGCAGCATCGCCGATCCCATGAACAGGTTCACGAGCGAAGCGATCAGAAGGCCGACGACGCCCATCACCAGAAACGAACCGAACTTCGTCAGGTCGGCTTTCGTCGTATAGCCCCAAAGGCTCATCGTGCCGAACGTCGCCGCAGTGATGAAAAACGCGCGGGCGATGCTGGCTTGCGTGAACACAAGGAAAATCGCGGCCATCGACAGGCCCATCGTTCCGCAGAAAAGCCAGAACAGGGTTTGCGCTTTAGAGGCGCTTATCGACATCATTTTAACGTTCATGTAGATCATGAAAACGAGCGGCGAAAAGATCGCCACCCATTTCAAGGGGGTGCCAAAGACGATTCCGGCCAACGCGGTATTGGCGACGATGAAGGCGACCAAGCCTGTGATGGCCAGCCCACCGGCCATATAGTTGAACACGCGCTGCATGTGCGCGCGCAGGCCCGCATCATAGGTGACGCCTACGGCGGCTTCGCGGCCCGTGGCTGTCGTGCGGAAGAAAGGATCAACCATGGTCTTACCTCGTTTGGTGGTTAAGGATTCCTGATGCCTATGATATGGGCGTGGGACTTGGTTTTTCAATAGAAATCGGAATATGTACAATATTTCAGGAGGTTGGATCGTTAAATGCGGAAAAACACCGTGTAGCGTCCTATTTTCGCCCACTTTGCGTGATTGACAGGAGACCTTATATAGCGTTTTTAGCCTCCATGACCCCAAAGAATTGTATGCCGATTATGAAAAACGCCCTACGTAAGGTATTCTTTTTATTACTTTTACTACTCCCCCTGTGTCCGCAGGCGGGAATGGCCATGTCGCGTCCGGAGCCTTTGCCCGCGTCCAAGAAGGAAAAAGTTTGGCCGATTGCGGCAGAGTTGGGTCAACAGATTCAGGCTCTTGTGACAGGCGGCGAGCAAATCACCGAAATCGAACCGCAGGAAACGTTCGGCACGCGCGTTCTCGGCGTCGTTTTGACCTTTTTCGAACTGGTGCGGAAGGAAACGACAAACATCGTCACCAATTTTGCGGGGTGGTCCGAGTTGACCGCATGGTTCACGCAGCAGGTGACCGATACGGTCTTGAGCGAACGCTGGAAAATCATATGGGAACGTCTTTTGATCGTCGTCGGCGGGGCTTTTGCAGCAGGATGGTTGGCCGATTTGATATTGCTTCCGGCGCGGCGCGGCATAAGCAGGCGTCGGCCCGCGACGATGTCGGCGAAGTTTGGAACGCTTGTGGCCTGGTTCGTCGTGTCTCTCGTGCCCGTTGTCGTGTTTTTGGGCGCGGCGCTGGCGCTCATGGATCAAAGCCAGCCGGTCAAAGTCGTGCGCTTTGTCGTCATGACGGTGGTGTATGGTTTGGCCATATTGCGGCTGATCCGTTTGGGCATAAGGTTTTTACTGGCTCCTAAATCATCCAACCTGCGCCTTGTGCCGCTGTCGGATCATCAGGCGAAGTTCATGCAAGGCTGGATGAACGCCTTGAGCCTTGTCATGGTCGGGGCTTATTTCATCGTCGAGGTGGCAAAGCTCGTCCGCATTCCGGCCGCCACGATTTCGGCCTTCAGCAGCATCGCCGGATTGGTGGTCGTCATTATGGGCATCGCGCTTATCGTCAAGGTCAGGCCGCATGTTTCCACATTCTTCAGGGGCGATCTTTCCGTGGCTCGGCACGGGCTTTCGCTGTGGCAAAGCCTGAGGCTGTGGCTGGCGCGGACGTGGCATGCGCTGGCGATAGCCTATCTCGTGATCGGGTACCTCGTGACGACGTTCAGCGAGGATGGCGGATTTGTCGTTATGGAGCGCGGCACGATCTTCACCCTGTTGGTGATATTCGCCGTCGCCACGGCGCTTCATTGGGTGGCCCGCCTGACGGCGCGGCGGCATCGCGAGTCCGATGTGATTACGCCGGGCGTGTTTTTCCCCGTTTTCCGCGCGCTGATGAAAGTCATTATTTGGGCGGCCGGCGCGGCGGGCGTCGCGGCCGCGTGGGGCGCGAACGTGGAAGGCGTTTTGCTTTCGCCATGGGGCCAGCGGGTTTTAGGTTCGGCGTTCACCATTACGGCGACGATCATGATCGTTGTCGTGGTTTATGAATTGTTATACGCGGCGATCGAGCGGAGGCTGCGCAAAAAAGACGCCGATGGCAACGAATTGGCCGCCAACGCGCGCGCGCGCACGCTTTTGCCCATGCTGCGCAACGCGGCGATGATCGTTCTTGGGCTGATCGTGGGTCTGGTCACGTTGTCCGAGCTTGGCGTGAATATCGGGCCGTTGCTGGCCGGCGCGGGAGTCATCGGCGTCGCGATCGGTTTCGGCTCGCAGGCTCTGATTAAGGATTTTTTGACGGGCCTTTTCATCATCATCGAGGACACGATAGCCGTCGGCGACGTCGTGGCGATTGGCGAGCATAGCGGCGTCGTCGAAAGCATCACCATACGCACCGTCCGTCTGCGCGATCTGAACGGGGCCATGCACGTGCTGCCGTTCGGCGAGATAACGAAATTCATCAACCGGACCAAAGGCTTTTCATTCGCCGTTATGGATCTCAGCGTCGCCTACAACAGCGATTTGCGGAAGGTTATCGAGGTCGTGCGCGACGAAGGAACGAAGCTGGAGCAGGATCCGGCCTTGCGCGATATGGTCATGGAACCTATCGAAGTTCTGGGCGTGGAGAATTTCGCCGACTCCTCCATTGCCATCCGCGCGCGCATCAAGACGCAGCCAGGCAAGCAGTGGGAGGTCCGCAGGGCTTTCCTGTTGAGGATCAAGGAGCGCTTCGACGCCGAGAATATCGAAATTCCGTTCCCGACGGTCACGCATGTCGTGAAGCAGCAGGCGCCGAATTAAGCGGCAAGATATAACCGTTAATCTTTTTATTGAATC
>CAZVCG010000039.1:0-18033 GCA_964626265.1 uncultured Rhodospirillaceae bacterium
ATTCCCTTGAATCATCAATCGCTTAACGCTAGGTTAATTGGGTCTGGACCCTAGTGATGTAATGTTTCCGGCTTGACGTGGAGAGATTCTTTTCTCAATCGGCCTTGCCAAAATCCTCTGCGGATCAAATCCATATACATTTTATCGAGGTCACATTTCAATGAACCCTCTTTGACTTGCCGTTCCGCGCGATCGACTCCGAGCGACACTTCACGGGCAATCGATCCACGTACTTGCTCATCGTTGGCATGACCGGAGGTGTCAAGCTTGCTAAGAGGGGCCTTGGCCTTTTCGAGCGCGTCAAGCATGTTTTGGACTGAAATGTCAGGGCAACCTTTCGAAGCGATTTCCTCGAAATAGTCCTGGGCAAGCCAAATATATTGCTGGTTCAAGCGGTCGTTGAACTCATTCAACATTTGCTCGCTATTCTTCCGACCGGTCGGGTCGAGGATTGAATAGTCAGTGCCTTGCTTGTTGATGATCTTCTTGATGTCGCAGGCGGTATTTTCAAAGTCAGGATTTTTCGCTTTTAAGCTGTCATAAAGGCGCGCCAGATTCTTTAGATCCTCTTCAGTCGTCGGCGTGTGGCCCGACATAAAAACGGAAGCCCCAGAATTTTGCGCGAAGGCTTTGGAGGGCCTGACGGTCATTTGCGCCGCGTGCTTCATCATTTTCGCCGTTTGATAAAGCTGGGAATGGTCAAAATAAACAACTGTTCCCAAAAATCCGGCGCCAATAATGATGGAAAGTGAGGCTCTTAAAGGCGATTTTCTGGTGCGTTGGCATATTTCGCGGAATGCGTTTTTGAACATATTTTACCTCAATATAAAATCTATAAAGCGTATATACCGGCACAGTTTCAAAATGTGGGCAAAAGCCGTTACTTTGCACGGACCGGATCGTTAGTCCTTTCCGGCAGCGTTGTCAACGCGCCAATATTTTCAAGGTGTTGACGGTTTTAAGGCGGGGGTCTGGAACGTTCCGCTATCGACGGAATCCGTATGAACGCCGCCGATGTTTTTAAGATAGAAATGGAACATGACTGACGTTCCGGATTCAATGTCCTCGCGGTTGGTCTTGTCGCGCGATCCAGTGATGCCGATTTGGAAACATTCGTCTTGATAGGATAGGGAAAGGGATGATGTGCGCGGCCCGGCGTCGGGCAGAAAAGCATGGCTGTGCGAAGCCGTGAGTTTGTAATATTTAGCGAAAGTCGAGGTAAATCCTGCCGTCGCTTCCTCGATATGTTCTGCGATTCCCGTTGTGGCTTGCGTTTGGTTGACTGTAAGGTAGTTGACGAATGGTCGGAAATAGGGAACGCCTACCGAGGCTTGAGCTTCCTGTCTTTGGAACTTCAACGTATCCTTGTCCAACCTGAAACCGTAAATCGCGTTGAGCCATTCGGCCGGGGAAAACTCGACGCGTCCTACATAATCTGAGAACTGGTCTTCGAGTCCTGAGCCATCCGGAAAGTTTTCGTTGCGCTTGATGCGGAATAACTGGCCTCCCAGAATGTCGATGCGCGCGCCGTTGTCGCCGATGAGGGCGTGGCGAAGGCCGTAAGCCGCGCGAATGCCGCCTTCAATCCTGTCGATGCCGGTAAAGCGGTTTTTCGAGAACAAATTCGTTTCGTCGAACTCGACATCGAGACTGTCTTCGTTGGGAAGCTGTTCGCGGTTGCTCATGTTCGGGGCGAGAGAGAGCAGGGCGATAGGTTCAAGTATTTGCTGATACCCATCGCCGCGCCGGCCAAGAGGGTAGCGCACTGTCACATCGGCCTGCGCGAATTGGCGTATGTCAAAAACATCGGAAAATCCGGTGCCGATCGGCTTTTCCGGGTCTGGCATGTTGCCGGCCCAATAACCGTCCAGTCGCGCTTGCCCACCTATAGTCGTCAGGAAACCTGTCGATGACACGAATTGTCTCTCCCAACCTGCGCCGAAATCTATACGACGCGTATCCGGCCCTTGCTTGCTCGGATTAACGTCGCGCTTGCGCGTAGTGACGAGCGTTCCCGCGTCAAGCGCCCAACGTCCGCCTAACGTCTTTCCTGGTTCCCCGAAGGCCGAATAGCGCAATTCGGGCGCGACAAGCGGCTCGGAAGGCCGCGCGCCGGGGCGCAAATCCTGGAAATAATAAACGTTGCCGACGGCGTAGTCGCGCCCGCTGAATCCCTCGACGAAACCTCGATTGAGCAGCACGTCGTTTGAGGTAATGTTGTAACGGCGCAGATAACTTTTATCGGAAGAAAAAGCCACATCTGTTCCGGCCCGCCATTCGCGGGACATGTTGAAAAGGGAATTGCCGAACAGATGGCCGCGCCATTGCTGCCCTAGGTCTGCGCCGAACTCATCGACCAGATCGGCGCGCGTGAAGCTGCCGTCCCATTGCATGGAGCCTCGCGCGAAACGGTGGCGCCACTGCGCGGATAATTGAAGCTTATCCTCTTGACTAAAGACGGGCATAACGACGGCATCGTCGTTAGGCGCAATATCGAAGTAATAGGGGGTGCGGACAAACGCGCCAAGATATTGGTTGAAGCCTCCACTCGGCGATAGAAAACCTTGCCGCCTTCTAACTGTGGGATCTGGGTGAGAGAAATAGGGCAGGTAGAAAAACGGAACGCCCTCCATTTCCAGGGTGGCGTCGCGGTAGATGACCTGTTTTTCCTCGCTGTCGTGCGTGATCCTTGCGGCTTTCATCTGCCACAAGGGCGGCCTTTCCGGATCGTCTTTACAAAGATTACAAGCCGAATACACGCCGCGATCGGCGACAAGATAACGGCCTTCGTACCGTTGAGCGTCCTGCGCGGCGAGACGCGAATTGTCGGGAAAGAGAACCCGCACTTTTTCGACAAAGCCCTGTTTCATGTCGCCGGTTATTTCGGCGTGATCGGCGAAGATGACTTCGCCGGACGGCTGCAGAACAGAAACGTTGCCTTCGGCCCGCACTACATCTTTGGTCAAATCATAAACGATCTGATCGGCATGTAAGACTTGCTCGCCTTGCGCGACTTCGACATTCCCCTTGGCGACGATTACGTTGGCTTTTTGGCTATAGGCCATCTTGTCGGCCTGAACCAACGCCTGTTCCTCTTGCGCCGTTGCAGGCTCGGCGAACACTGCCTTCAGCGCGAGACAAGTCGCGCCGATGAGAAGGCGGCGGCGGTAAAGACTCTTGAGAATCAAATAGAACATACGTTCAGGCTTGCCCGAGTCAGATCAAAACGGCAACTACTTAACTGGCTTAGCCCGTCTAAGGCTAAGAAATGCTTAATGAAAGTGAGAACGGGCTTACTGTTCTAAACCTACGCAAGGTTACGATCCTTGCCTGTTGACAAAACGGAACCAATACAAATGCCATCAATTTGAAGTATTTGAATTTTAAAGGCGCAGCGCATTTTATTACGGAGCCCTTGCTATTGGGATAAAATTACGCCGACCGCTTGATTGGCCGCGCAGGGTGGCGCAGGAAGGCCGGAAGGTTGTCGCCAAAGCCCATCGCCGCGCTATGGCCCGTCTTTTGGGGCGTTTTTTCAGGCGTAGGCCGTGATTTGCTGGTGGATTTGCGCTGTGGCTTGTCATGATGAGGCTTGCGCTCTTGTATTTCTGGAATGTCCTGGCGGCGGTCGTCATCGCGCCCATGTTTCTTGCGTCCGCGCGGCCCGCGTGCTTCGCCGCGATTGCCGCGTTCGCCCCGCGAAACTTTGGGCATCGGCAGCTCGGGAATGATTTCGCGCGGGATCTTCAACTTGATAAGCTCTTCTATAGCGCTGACATATTTATAGGAATCAGGCGTAATCAACGTATAGGCAGTGCCGCTTTTGCCCGCGCGGCCCGTGCGGCCTATGCGGTGTACATAGTCTTCGGCGTTGAAAGGCACGTCGAAGTTGAACACATGGCTTACGTCGGCGATGTCCAAGCCGCGCGCCGCCACGTCGCTGCAGGCCAGCAACATAATCTCGCCGTTGCGGAAAGATTCCAGCGTCGCCGTGCGTGAGGATTGATCCATGTCGCCGTGCAGCGCGCCGATATTGAAGCCATGACGCGACAGCGATTTTTGCAGCGTGGCGACGTCGCGCTTGCGGTTGCAAAAGATGAACGCATTCTGCACTTCTTCCTTGCGCAACAGGTGACGCAGAGCCTCGCGCTTTTGCCAGTCGTTGTCGGTCGGCAAATCGACAAAAACCTGTTTGATGTTGTCGGCGGTCGTCGCTGGGCGGGCGACCGAAACCGATTTTGGGTTATTCAAAAACCTGTCGGCCAGCTTGCGGATTTCCGGCGGCATCGTGGCCGAGAAGAAAAGCGTCTGGCGAAGGGGCGGCAGCAACCCGGCGATCTTTTCGATATCCGGAATGAATCCCATGTCGAGCATCCTGTCGGCTTCGTCGATCACGAAAATCTTGATGTCGCTAAGCAGGATTTTGCCGCGTTCGAACAAATCGATCATGCGGCCCGGCGTGGCGATCAGAACGTCGACTCCGCGATCCAAAAGCTTGATCTGCGGGTCCATGTTCTCGCCGCCGATTAACAAGGCTTTGGTCAGTTGAGGATGATACTTGCCGTACGTGTTGAAGCTCTCAGCAACCTGCGTCGCGAGTTCGCGCGTGGGCTCAAGGATGAGGGAACGCGGCATCCGCGCGCGAGCGCGGCCGCCCGCCAGAATCTCGATCATCGGCAGCGTAAAGCCCGCCGTCTTGCCGGTGCCCGTCTGGGCGCAGCCAAGCACGTCCCGCATTTGAAGGACATAGGGGATGGCTTGTTCTTGTATGGGGGTTGGCGTTTCATAACCCGCATCCTGAATAGCCTTAAGGATGTCGGAACCTAAACCCAGATCAGCAAACGTCGTCACGCTCGAAAAAACACTCTTTTGAAAGCAATAGCCTTTCTTGCCGCTTGCATAGCTGGTTCCGGCCCTGAAAGCAAATTATGCTTTAGGCAGGGCAAATGGTCTTTTTGACCGGTTTAACCCTGTTCGTCCTTGTTTTTTGAAGGAAAAGCGGCAAACGGGAACGGTTTTTCGTCCGAGGCGAAGGTCAGGAAACGCGTAACCTGGGCCTGATATGTGGCCAGATTGTCACCGAATTCGGCCAGGAAAGAGAATGATCCGCCGCTGAAGAGCTTGGCCAGAAACTGGAAAAGCGATCCCAAAAACGTCACATAGACCGAGACGACAAAGACAATGCCAAAGACCACCAGATATATAAAACGCAGCCAGGTGTCCTTGTCCTTGACGTGTTTCTTAAGTTCGTTTTCATCAAGCGTATCCATGGAAAACCCCTTATGGCTAGGCCCGTCATCAGGTTAGGGCGATAATCAAATATTAACGATTCTAACCGCGAAACGCAAACGGGAATGTGATTCCTGAGATGATGCCCCTGAGATTATGGTCCAACAGTGTCATTCCCGCGACCGCCTTCGCTAAAGCTCCGGCGCGTCTGCAAGGACAAGTCGCGCCGAAGCCCGAAGGGCGTAGGCGGAAAGCGGGAATCGAGCGCCGGGCGTCTGCACGGCATGTTTCTCATATGGCTCGCGGACACTCGCCGCAGGATCCCCGTTTGCACGGGGATGACACTTTTTATCAACGCACCATTTTTTTCTCTCCTTCCGCCCTAATTTCGGCTAATTCATCATCTCTCCTTCGATTGAATTGAATATCTTGCACAACATAATATGAGCCCTCCGCGTCCGTCCTTTCGCTCGCCGCCGCCGCGGCAACAGCCTCCCCGCCGTTCCGGCGGACGTCGTCGTCGCGGTTCGTCCGGCGGGTCGCGACTGAATAGGTTTTTACGTTGGCTCTTTAAGGCCGGATTGCTCACGGCTATATGGGGCGGATTGCTGCTTGCTATTGTCGTGGCTTTTTACGCTTACGATATGCCCGACATCCGTCAGGTGACGCAGCCTCAACGCAAGCCGTCGATCACCATACTCACCGACGACGGGACGGTTCTTGTACGCTATGGCGAACTTTACGGCAAACACGTACGGGCCAGCGATGTGCCGAAGCATTTGATCAACGCCATTCTTGCCATCGAAGATCGGCGTTTCTATAGCCACATCGGCATCGACTTCATCGGCATGCTGCGCGCGTCAATCGAAAACGCGATGGCGGGGCACGTGGTGCAGGGCGGCTCGACGCTCACGCAGCAACTTGCAAAGAACTTATTTCTGACGCCTGATCGAACGTTCCGCCGCAAAGTTCAGGAAATCCTCCTCGCGCTTCAGCTTGAGCGCACGTACACCAAAGACCAAATTCTCTCCGCCTATCTCAACCGCGTTTATTTCGGCGCGGGAGCGTATGGCGTGGATGCCGCCGCCGAGGCGTATTTCAGCAAGCCCGTTTCCGCCCTGACGTTGCGCGAATCCGCTATGTTGGCGGGGCTTTTACGCGCGCCGTCGCGTTATTCGCCATTGCGCGATCCTGCGGCGGCGATGGAGCGCGCGCAAACGGTTTTGGCGGCTATGGAGGAGGAAGAATATATCACCGAAGAAGAGATGAAGTCCGCGCAAGAGAACGTTCCCGTACCGCGGCGCAAGCCCGGCACGACGGGCGACGGACGCTACTTCGCAGACTGGATCACGGATCAGGTCAGCGGCTTGCTTGCCAACGCGCCGCAGGACATCGTCATCTCCACAACCCTTGACCTCAGCCTGCAACGCGCCGCCGAACGTCGTCTTGACGACGCGCTCATCAAGGACGCGAAGAGCGACGTTTCGCAAGGCGCGATCGTGACGCTTTCACCTGATGGAGCAGTGCGCGCGATGGTCGGCGGGCGCGATTACAACGAAAGCCAGTTCAACCGCGCGACTCAGGCCAAACGCCAGCCGGGATCGGCCTTTAAACCGGTGGTTTACCTCGCGGCCATTGAACAGGGGCTGAACCCGAACGACGTTTTCGATGACGCGCCGATCAAGGTAGGCAAGTGGTCCCCGGAAAATTACGATGGCGAATACCGCGGTCAGGTGACTGCCCGCGATGCGTTGGCGCATTCGATCAATACGGTGGCCGTGCGCATCGCGCAACAGGTCGGAATATCCAAGGTCATCGAAACCGCTCGAGCGCTGGGCATCACGTCGCCAATCGGTCACGATCTCAGCCTTGCGCTCGGCACGAACACCGTGTCGCCGCTAGAGCTGACGGGAGCATACGCCACGATTGCCGCAGGCGGACGCGTGGTGACTCCTTACGCCATCAAGGAAATAAGAAACCGCGAAGGGCAGGTTATTTACCGCCGTCCCGAAGTCAACATGCCCGTGAATGTCAACCCGCAAGCCGTCGCGACGCTCGTAGATATGATGACGTCGGTCATCAGTTACGGCACAGGACGCCGCGCGTTGCTTGATCGACCCGTCGCGGGCAAAACGGGCACAAGCTCGGATTATCACGATGCCTGGTTCCTCGGCTTCACGGCGGATTATGTAACGGGCGTTTGGCTCGGCAACGACAATAACGCGCCGATGAAAAAGATCACGGGCGGCAGCCTGCCCGCAGGCGTGTGGCACGACTATATGATGGAAATCTGCTCACGCCATCCGCCGCGCGATTTGTTGCAAGGCTTGCCGTCCGGAATGGCCCCCGGCGAAAATCCAATAGGAGGAGAAGAGGGACTTTCCGACGAAGGCGCTGCCGACGCTCTTGGCGATTTGATCAAGAACCTGACCGGCAATCAGGGGATATAACCGCTTCTCTACATTTGGTTATGCTTTTGCTAGCAATGTAGTGGCGGCGGCATAAACGGCATCGACAGCCAAACTCTCCATCAAATTCGGCGCTGGCTTGCCGGGTTGTATGAGCCCCAGCAATTCCTCCGCGTTTTCCGGCGTGCTGACATAGGCCGTGTGATCGCCCCATGGCCCATAAATCGCAGGATATCCCGGCCCGAACAAGCCGAGCGTCGGCACGCGCATAGCGGCGGCGATATGCATCAGGCCTGAATCGTTTCCCACAAACAATCGGCAACGCCGCAAACACGCCGCAACGGTCAGCAAATCATGCGCAATCGCGTCAATAATCTGCGATGACGGCAAACCTTCAAATACAGCCTTGATCTGCTCGCGTTCATGCGGTGCGGCGACGATTAAAACCTTCGCATTGGGCATCGGTCCCTCGGGCGCGGTCAGCAATCGCGCAAGCCGCGCATACCTATCCGCCGGCCATTGCTTGGCGGGCCAATTCGCCGATGGGCCTAGCGCAAGAACTTTGCGAGCCTCAGGAACCAATCGCGTGGATTCTATGTAAGCTTTTTCATCCGTCCAGATAAAAGGCGGAGGAGGCGGATCGATCCCCAGAGCCGCGGCGTTGTCGATCACCTTGTGCTTCCCCGTGTTATGCGCGGGGCGATAGGCGCGCCGTTTGGCGCGCAACAACCGCGAGACGATGCTGTTCCGCAAGTCGACGATCAAATCCCATTTTTTGCCCGCGCATTCCCTCCACAGACCTAGCCAATGCCCGTTCCACCTTTTCTTTTTCAAAACGATGACGCGCTCCAGCCTCGGCACGGCGCGAAATAAATCCTGAGCGACGGGTCCGCAGGCGATCGTAAACCGCGCAGCCGGATAACGCGCCTCAAGCCATGCAAGAAGGCCGGTAGTCAACACCGCGTCGCCTACGCGGTTGGAAGTGATGAAGAGAATTTTCATGGAAGTGTATAGTTTTGGAGATATCGTTGATAAACTAAAAGAGGCATCGGGAACACAATAAAAATGTCCAGGTAAAATCTTAGGGGTTATCCAAGGTGCTTAGCGGACATTTTTATTGTGTACCCATTGTCTAAACCCTAGCTTTTAGTTTTTAAACCCTCTAAATCAATCATATGACCACAACAGAAAACACCGTAGAAATCTTCACAGACGGCGCGTGCAGCGGCAATCCTGGTCCCGGCGGATGGGGCGCGCTCTTGCGTTATAAAGGCAAGGAAAAAGAACTTTCCGGCGGAGAGAACCCCACCACCAACAACCGCATGGAAATGATGGGGGTCATCATGGCGCTGGAATCACTCACGCGTCCTTCGCGCGTCCGCCTCACTACCGATAGCGAATACGTGAAAAACGGTATCACGCAATGGTTGCCGAAATGGAAAGCAAAGGGCTGGAAAACGTCCGATAACAAGCCCGTGAAAAACGTCGATCTCTGGCAGCGTCTCGAAGCCGCGGCATCTCGACATCAAATTGAATATCACTGGGTGCGCGGGCACAACGGCCACCCCGACAACGAACGCGTGGATGAATTGGCGCGCGGGGCAATCAGAACTTAAGCCGCCATAGGCTCCAATTCGCCGAGCTTGGCCAGCATCGCCTCTGCGCTCGAAACTTCATAAGCGCGTGGCTTCTCGACGGCCAGATGCTTCACCACGCCGTCTTCGGCGTAGAGCGCAAAGCGCTGGCAGCGGATGCCCAAACCGTTCGCGCTGGCGTCCATCTCAAGGCCCAAAGCTTTCGTCAATTCTCCGTTGCCGTCGGGCAGCATCTTGATCAGATCCTTTGCATGATATGTCACCGCCCACGCGTTCATGACGAACGGATCGTTCACGGCCATGCAGACAACGTCGATTCCCTTGGCTTTGAACGCTTCCAGTTTATTGATATAGCTGGGTAGATGGCGATCAGAGCAAACTGGCGTAAACGCACCCGGCACGCCAAACAATACGACCTTTCTGCCGCTGAACACGCTATCGGTATCGAGACTTTGAAGACCCTCGCCCGTGTACTCTCTAAGAATGACGGACGGTATTTTGCTGCCAATAGATATTGTCATGGCTCCCTCCCGTTCGTTTGAGTGAGGCGCAACGTTAAGTGTAAATCTAAAGCGGATTTGTGGCAAGAATAATACCCTTGCCGTCTGTGGAGAGATAAGAAATGAACGGTCTAGGCCATTAACTCTATTTGGAGTGCGGCTTAAACAATTCGCCATTTCCCGGAACGCAGCGTCCTTCAACGCATTCCGGAACGCCAAAGGGTGCGCAATCCTGATCGCAAAAGCTGATTTTTTTTGCGTATTCATGCGCGGCTTTACGCAGTTCCTCGACTTCGTTTTTATTGACGTAGGGGACGCACGCGAACGGACATTCCAGTCCGGCATTTACGCAATCTTCTTTTGTCCGGCAATAATTCGCTTTTTCAATGCGCGCTTCCAGCGCGTCTTTGTCAACGTCTGCATGCGCGGGAGTCAAGAACGACAGTACCAAGGCAACTATCGTAAGGAAGCGTAGCATAGTCTTCTCCTAACACGTATATGGTTTATCCGCTGCCTTGCCCAGGCCGTCTTTCACTATTCCGGGTGTCAGCAATTCGGGCAAAATGACGCCGTCCGGCGAAGCGGGGCCGAACACGGCATTAAACGGAATTCCGTAACGTCCATGCTTTTTTAGGAAATCGGCGATCTTCGGGTTCGGGCTTGTCCAGTCCGCGCGCATCGCCACGACGTTCGGGTCGCTGAACAGGCAATTCTTGATGTCGTCGCGCGCCAATGTAAATTGCTTGTTGGCCTTGCAGTTCACGCACCAGTCGGCGGTGATGTCCACGAAAACCGTCTTGCCTTGCTTAACGTAATTGTCCAGCGCGGCCTCGTCGAACGATTGCCACGCGACGTTGCCCGCTGGCGCGACGGCTGGAGCTGGCGTGCGCAAAGCCACGATGAACGCCACGGCCATCAGCGCGGCGACGAAATAACGCGCTCTCATCGCTTTATGCACATGATGTTGCCTGTAAAGAACATAGGCGATGCCCGTCATGCACGCCGCGACGAGAGCCGCGCCTGTCCGGTCTATTTCGGAAGACAGTACATACAGCATCCATATGGCGGTAACGGCCAGCATACTGCCCAGTATGTGGCGCAACGTGTTCATCCAAGCGCCCGGCTTGGGCAAAAGCGTCGCGATGTTCGGATGAATGGCGACGATCAAATAGGGCAGCATCATGCCGAAGCCCAGCGCCGTGAATATCACGAATATCTCGCGCGGCCCTTCAGTGAGCGCGAAGCCGACCGCCGTTCCCAGAAACGGCGCAGTGCAGGGCGTGGCGAGCAACGTCGCGAACGCGCCGGTCACGAAATCGCCTGCCAGCTTCGGGTGATGATGGGGGTCAAGCCTGTCGGCCAAAAAGCGGGGCAGGGGTATTTCATATAAATCCCACAGGTTCGCCGCGAAGAGCGTGAGCAGCAAAACCATGAAAACAAGAAATACAGGTTGTTGGAATTGCACGCCCCAGCCGACGGCATTGCCGGTCGCCTTGAGGGCCATCGTGACTCCCGCCAGCACAAGGAACGAAAACAGGATTCCGCAAGCCGTCATCAGGAACGAGCGGCGCACATGGGCGTGTTCGCCGCCGCCATGCCGGATCATCCCTAAAATCTTGAGCGACAGCACAGGCAAAACGCAGGGCGTGAGGTTCAAAATAAACCCGCCCAGCAAAGCCAGAATGACGAACACCCAAATCGGCGCATGATCGGGAACGCTCTGCGGCGCGATTTGAGGCGCAGGCGCAACCTCCTGCATAACGACAGGAACCGCAGGATCAAGGCGTTGTTCCATTGCGCGCGCTCCGTCGGCGATCGTCACGGTTAACGGCAGCTTTGACAGCTTCACGTCGTCCGGCAACTTGTCGGCGGGCTTCACCGTAAAACTCACCGTCAATCCGTCGGGACTTTTCTCGATCTCCGGTTTCGCGAACATGATGTTCTTGTCGTTTTCGACAAAAACGTCCGGCGCGGCAAACGCCGCGTTGCCTTTCACGGTAATTTGCAAACTCTCATCGGTCTGGTGCGCTTTGATGACCGACCATCCGGCGCGTTGGCCGCCGTCCGGCAACGTCGCGCGTGCGACTTCGATCACGGCCATTTCGGGCGAAGGCGTCGCCGCGCCAGCAGGAACATTCAGGCTTAACGTGAAATTTTTCGGCACGCACATCGTCTGGCAGGCCAAAAGATTGATCGCCGCTTCGATGACAAGAGGCTTGCCCGGAACTTTCACGTGCGCATCGATGGGCATCACCACGCGCTCGCGGTAACCGAAGGCTTCAAATCCAGGTTCGCCGAAACGTATCGGCGCGGGATAGAGCAAAGTCGCGCTGCCGAGATTGCCTTCGTCCGTCTGGCTTTTCTGCCAGTCGATCTGCGGCGGCAATCCGAGCGGTCCCGGCGAACGCCAATAGGTGTGCCATCCTGGAGCCATCTCGATTTCGAGGGCGAGAGGGATAGCGGCTTCCGACCCTGTGCCGTCCACGCCGGCTATCAGACGCACGCCGATGTCGTTATCGCGCTGCCAAGGCCCTGCGGCGGCCATAGCCGTTACAGGAAACAGAACCAGAAGAATGAAAAAGAAAGGAAAAAAACGTTTCATATGAGTATAATCCGATTCAACGCTTTCGATTTGGTTTATGAACCTGTAAAATCGTTATGGCAATCGCTTACTTCTGTCAATTACTGGGGCAAAACAATGGGTTCGGGCAATAAAGACTGGCAAAAGGATTCCCCGTGGCTCACGGGCAAGATGCTGATCGCCATGCCGAGTATGCAAGACCCGCGCTTTGCCCGCACGGTGACTTTCATGTGCCAGCACGGGCCGGAAGGCGCGATGGGCCTCGTCGTCAACCGCCTGTATGGCGACATCAACTTTCATAGCCTCTTGCAACAACTGAATATCAAGGTCGATGAGGGCACGCGTGAACTGCCCGTGCACTTTGGCGGCCCTGTCGATCCGGTGCGCGGCTTTGTGCTGCACTCGACGGATTATGCGCAAGAGTCGACGCTCAAGATCAGCGATACGATCGCGATGACGGCGACCGTTGAAATCCTGAAAGAACTATCGGAAGGCAAGGGGCCGTCCCGCGCGATCCTCGCGCTCGGTTATGCGGGATGGGGCGCGGGGCAGCTCGACGCGGAAATGCAAACCACAGGCTGGCTCGTCGCGCCGGCCGACGAAGACATCATCTTCGACAACGGCACGGGCGACAAATGGGAACGCGCCCTCGCCAAGCTCGGCGTCAGCCCCTCACTGCTTTCGGGCTATGTGGGGCATGCCTAGACGAGGGATTCAGCTTTTTTAATTTCCTTCGACGCCTTCCACATAATTGGGGTCATAACATCCCCAGCCTTGATCACCATATGATATTGGCAACATTCCTGCTCCGCAAACAGGCATACCCGAAACAGGCGCCGTAGTGCTGGTATCAGTAGATGTTGAGGGCAATTTTACGCACGAAACCACGCCGTTTTTTACTGACTGAAGGACTAATCCTTTCGTGCATTCGTAAGTATCAGTGTTAACCGTCATCGCTTTCCACCGAAAGCCGGTTGCGCTTGAAGTGTCTTTTAGACATGCGATAATGTTCTGCTCATTTCCGTCTAAAGTCGTTTGTCCTTTGTTGGCTGAGGTGCATTCCTTGGCGTTGCATATGGTGCCGGAAGTCACGGAAGGCGTACAAGTGGCCGGCACCGATACTGCCGCCGATGCTGTTGTCGATGCAAAAACGATCAACGCCAGTAATGACCACAGATAGACAGGTATTGTGTGTCTTGACATGAAAACCTCAGCTAAAAAAGCCTCTTTCAAGACCCATATATTTAATAAGGGTAAATAATTAAAATTGTATTAAGCTGTATAGCATGGGCCTTCAACCAGGCACGGGCGACAAATGGGAACGCGCCCTCGCCAAGCTCGGCGTCAGCCCGTCGCTGCTTTCGGGCGACGTGGGGCATGCGTGAAAATATCTTAAGGCGCGGGGTTCACCGGACGCGAGAGAGCGGTAAAGGCCGGGCGGCACGCGCTTTTCTTGACGCTGAGCGCGGCAAGTACGTTGCGCAGATATTTGACGGCTTCTTTCTTCATCGCCTCTTGACGGCGGTTGAAGCGTTCCATCTTGTTCATGGTATAAACCGGACGGTCGCATTTCTTGGCGGTGACATACGATCCGCTTGCGTCCTTATAGCGGAAGGTTTCACCCGATTGGCTATAAGTGTCGCGCCGTTCGAGCTGGTAGAATTCCTTGCGGTAAAGATAATCGTTGAAAGCCGTCAAGGCGTCGTAAGGCGCGGTGGCTTTGCCGCTGCGCGAATAATGCAGAAGCAAGCGCTGTTCCGTCAGGCAGATGTAGCGGTAGGTTCTGTCGTAATCTGCCGGATTGTACATTTTGCGGAATTTCTCAATGGGTACGCCGTTGAGAGTCTTAATGTCCTTTTCTTTCATGAGCGCCGCGATCAGCGCGGGCACGACTTCCATCATCGTGCGCGTTTCGTCTTCATAGAAGACGCGCTTCTTGTCGGCCCCGCAGACGGCGGTGAAGAAGTGGCCGTCGACGGCCTTGATGAACTCGCAGGAGATGAAGGTTTCTACGACGCGGGAATGCTTTTTGGACTCATCGCTCGGTTTTCCATGCATGGGCGGATACGTTTTGTTGAAGTGCTTATAAAGCCGATGATCTTGAAATACGAACTTTCCGCCAAAGGTATCTACGATGCGGGTAGCATTAAAAGCATGGGCTTGTATTTCTGAGCGTATGGTGTTGTTGACGGGTAGGTTGCCAGTAACACCGGTATCAATATCTTCGAGATATTCTTTCATCGGGCCGGATGACAGCATAATCAGGCCGTTATGAACAAAGGCTTTGACAATGCCCCAACGCGCCAACCGCCTGCCGACGATGGCTTTGACGCCGTCTCCCGTTTTTGTTTTGCCGAAGAGCTTCATGGCCAAATCCCCTAACGCGCCGCGTTAATGGAATCCTGGCCCGTCAGGTGGTTTGGGTTGTTGAGGAGCGCTATTGGGATGACGCATTTCCGGATAAGCAATGCGCTTAAGATTAGCCGCGTAAAAATGCCGCGCTAATGCTTCTTCATCGCGCTTGGATAGTCTTATTCGAGAACCGGTCTGTTCATCTCTGATTTCAGAAATTTGATAGTAGGTGCTCTTACCCTTTTCTCGATACCTATAATCATTCAAGTCTTTGACTTCTTCATGCTCGTGTCCGGGAACACGGCTTTGCATGGGGGCGACATAACCAACAGCGTTTAGATCAAGGGGTTCATCGTCCGGCCTGCGCCAGTCGATGGCGATGGCGTTGCCGTTAATGAGATAAATCTGATTGTCGGCGTCAATATAATGGTATTCGACCTTGACTTCTTCCCCGTCAATCACATGCACGCTTGATGTCTTCTTGTAGAATTGCCTGTTCTTCCGGCTCATTTTCGAGACGTCGACGGGCGTGGGGCGATAGCAAGGCAGGTTTTTTTCTTCACCGGCATCGGGATAGACGAAATCCTCTCCCGTTTCGGGATCGACGACGCGTACAAGCTTCGGCGAAGATTTCGCCTTCGCTTCTGTGTCGTCGGGTTGCCCCGAAGTGGAAAAGGGCTTCATCATCGCGTCGATCAGGTTCGACCAAATCGTTTCAAGCTTTATGTTCTCTAAACTCAACATAGCAATCCCCTTGAATATCCAAAAATAATTTCATCAATCCGCGCTTTGCTAAAATATGCATGCCCGCATGGCTGCAGGGGCATCTTACCAAAAAAAAGCGCCAGTTAGGGAAAATATACAATACTTTCAATGACATGGTTTATTATGTGTTAACGGAGATTGGTTTTTTAAGAAATGGGGGCGTTCTGTTAACCAAAGGCGGAATTCCTTAACATAAAAGAGCGAGGTTACCGCGCCGATTTGTGGTTCAGACTTGTTCGTCGGGGAAAAAGTACGTTGCGTTAATCATAAACGCTCCTTGTTAAGGTTTTCTTGGAAAATCAGCGCCACGGTTTCCGGCATTTTGGGGCTTTAATGGAGGAGGATTTTGGCATTATTGGCCTAAAAAAAGGAAGATTTTGGCATTATCGCCTTCAATATTGCCCTTAAAACGGGGCGGAAAGCGCGGCTTTTTTCATTCAGAAACGCATCGCTTTCCGCCACGGTTTGCCGTGGCAAAAAATCACGCGAACTTCATCTTCTGTTTGCGCGCTTCATAGAGCGAAATCGCGGCGGCGTTGGAGACATTGAGCGTGCCTATCGCGCCGCCGGTGGGCAGGCGGGCCAGCTCGTCGCAATGCTCGCGGGTCAGGCGGCGCATGCCTTCGCCTTCCGCGCCCATCACCAGCGCAGTGCGGCCCGAAAGATCCAATTCGCCCAAAGTCTTGACGCCTTCCTCGGCCAGCCCGACGCACCAATATCCGGCTTCCTGAAGGTCGGTCAGCGCACGCGACAGGTTCGTCACATAAACCAGCGGAATGTGCTCAACCGCGCCTGAGGCAGACTTGGCTAAAACGCCGGTGGTCGTGGGGGCGTTGCGGTCGGTCATGATGACCGCGCTCGCGCCGAAAGCTGCTGCGGAACGCAAGATTGCGCCGACATTGTGCGGGTCGGTGACTTGATCCAAAACAACAAGCAAATCAGGCTGTTCCGAAACTTTCAGCAAGGCATGGAGGGGCGTTTCGGGCAAGGGTTCGGCCTCCAAAACCACGCCCTGATGGACGCTATGCGGGGGGAGGAGGCGGTCGAGTTCCTGCCGCTCCACGATCTTGGGCGTAGGGCGGGGGAGGCTCTCCAAAACGGCTGCTGCCATAGCTCCGGCAAGGGCTTCCTTGCCGCTTTCCGTCAGCCATAGGCGGTGGCAACGGCGCTTTGGGTTGAGCCAAGCCTCATGCACAGCATGGATGCCCCACAAAAGCACGCCCTGAGGGTTTGTGCGTAGGGTTTCGGGTGCGGTTTGAGCTGCTTTGTGTGGCTTAAAAACGGGCTTTTGGGTCTTGTTTTGAGGCTTTTTGCGGCCTTTATGTTGCTGGGGCGCGAAACGCGAGGTTTTAGTCTCTTTGCCCCGCGCGAAACGTGAAGATTTTTTGTTTTTCATGCTGTATTTTGGACGTGGTGGATTGACAAGCGCAAGCAAATTCCGTTACGTGGCGGACTTTCTTGACTCATCCCCATGGACAGGTGGCCGAGTGGTTAATGGCAGCAGACTGTAAATCTGCCCGCGCGAGCGTACGGAGGTTCGAATCCTCCCCTGTCCACCATTGAAAAAGGGGCTAAGCCGGGCTTACGAAAATAGTGCCCTTGCTTGGTCCTGGTCCCAGTCATCAATTAAGTCATTGGCCTTTCATATCGTCACCAAACACCACCGCCGAAAACACAAATACGTCAGCATCCTGAGACTTCCAGGCTTTCGGCGAAAGTCCTGCCTTTATCGATGTCTGTTCGAGGAAGGCCGGCACATCCCATCCTTGCTCGACAGGTACCTGGGGCAGCAAGAGGCCTTGATCATCGCCTTTTCTTACGACCAACCCATCTCGGCCTATTTTGATGTCTTTCATATCCGTCAAGCGATGGAGCGGCGAAAGAACCGACACTTCATATTCCAGTTCGCCTAATTCCTTAACCGACACAGACGGGAAACGCGGATCTTTCAGGGCGGCGAGAGCCGCGACATGGCGAACGGTTTCAATCAACGGATAGCTTGGCGTTACGTACCCGATACACCCCCGCAATTGGCCATGTTTTTTCAAAGTCACAAACGCGCCCCGCGCGTTGGTCAATGCCTCGGAAAGTTTTTCGGGCAACGGCGGAATTTTATTGTAGCGCACTGCGTTTTCCACGGTATTTTTCGCCAGCGATAAAAGAATTTCTTTGTCGGAAGGCAAAAGGGAAAAAATTGTTTGCGACCGGTCATCGGATCTGTTTTCGGATTTAACGATGGCAGCGGCGGCGTATCCGACAACGCCTGACTTATCGCCAGTAACATCGCCCGAGTTCGTATATCCTAATATTACGTTATCATTCGCGCCGAGACGTTCGGCCGCGATCATAGCCGCGACTATTGCCCCACCACCGCATGCTTCCCATGTACCCTGTTCGGCATTTACCGAAAGGCTGAAATAATCGTTTTCCTTAATGGCGTTTGTTACCTTTTGATCGAGCGCAATAGCTTGCTCGTAAGGGTGATAATGCGAGAGGTCGGAACTTGCGACGATCAACGTTTCAGGCTGGCGCGAACCGTTTTCTTCTTTAATAGGACTTACGCAAACTGAATGGTAGGGCAAGCGAGTTCGCGGGCCAAGAAG
>CAZVCG010000040.1:0-2015 GCA_964626265.1 uncultured Rhodospirillaceae bacterium
TCTTGAATCACACCATTCCTTAAGCCATTCTTAAATTTGCGTAAGTCCTAAAGAAAAAAGGCTGGGGGGTTTTCGGATTGGAATTAGCCCTTGGCGTCGCGTTTGCCCGCGATAAATCACATGTGGTCATTCCTGAGACCATAAAGGACGGCGGCGGCTTTTTCAGCAAGATGGGTGCTTTGCCAAAAATTGAAAAGGCTCAAAAAGAAGACTTTGACGTGAAATTGGCGGAAACCTTCGGCGTTTTTCGAATATATCTGGAAGACGCGCTCGACGCATCCGGTAAAAAAGAAATCGAAAGGCTTCAGCGCCTGTCGAGACACAGCCCTTTGTTGGCCTATCGTGGGCTTGTCCAGTCAAAGACGATTGTTTCTGGCCAATCACTATACCGCTGTCTCGCGGATTGTTTGCCTCATGTGCCATCCATGATTCTCTTGCCAGGGGAGCCGACGACGCGTGTCCTGCTTCAGCGCCATGTCAAGGTTGTTCCGCCTTTTCGCGGAGTGCCGTCGAGATACGATTTCATGAGAAAAGAACTGGCGGACGCTTTTAAGCTTCAACCCGCCGTGAACCCCGTCCTTAACGCTGGCTAGTCGCCGCCTTGCTGACGAGCGCGTTGATACGGCCGCCGCAAACGGTGTTGTTTCTGGCATACTCTTCCGGCGTGTCGATGGTTCTTTGGCGCTTGCTGTTTTCTTCCATAATTTGTTTAGCGGCTTCGTTCAGGACAAAGCGGGCCTTTTCGGTCATAAGGCTTTCCGCATAATCGGGATCCGGCCCGCGGTAGAGACCGTTGATTTGCATGTATTCCATCAGTTTCTTTTGAATATACGGCACATAATTCATCAGGATCGAGCGGTTGATGGCCACGTGCTTTTTCTCATGTTCAAGGACGTGGTGCATCGCACAGGTATCGCGCGCGATTTCGTTCGCGATGTAGATCGTAACGTTCCTGTAGCCGATGGTCGCGTCTATTTCGTGGATTTTCACGCATGTCGTGCCGTCGCCTAACAAGCGTTTGAGCATCGGCACGCGGAACTCGATGATGGGTTCGTAATGCGTCAATCCCAGCGTTGCCGCGTCATGCATGGAAATGACTTTTGCGGGAGATCGGGCCAGTCCCTGGATCGCGCCAAGCGAGTGGGACGTATTGATCAGCGGCTCGTCAAAAACGGGGTTTATGTTGACGTTGATATTGGGGTAGGGATCGCACACGCTGTCGTCACTGGCGCGCGCTTCCGGCCGCATAAGCACGAACGATGCCCAAGCGAAGGCGACTAAAAAGAACAAATAACCGGCAAGGCGTGCGGCGCGCATAGGCAGACTTTCAGGTTGTGCCGCAAACGCCCGGGGTTTATCAGGCTTGTTGACGGATCATTTCACCGCGCATGTCATCGATCATATCGCTGACTTTGCGGCGGCGTCCGCGGCGGGGGATATCTTCATAACTGTGGACAATGCCCATTTCGGCAGGAGTCAATCCGCGCAGTTCCGCGACGCAGTGCTGCAGGACGATGACTTCGCGCAAATCTTCGCGATCTCCAACTTGCATGACGGCCAGCTTGTTTTCGATCAAGTCGACCAGCGTATCGCGGACGGTTTTCGAAAGCGGCATGGTGTAATTCCTTTTAAAAAGAGCAATTCCTTTTAAAAACGCATTCTGCAAAAAAAGGCCGAAAACAATTTACCTCTAATGCGCCTATTATTTATGAAAAAACTTAAAATAATATGAAACAAATGCCGTTTATCAGAGGGTTAGCAAACCATCAATTCGTGGGGGCGCGCAAACGTTTCGCGCCAACAGGGCGTTATCTGGTTAACGTATTTTAACCAGATAAATAAATAATTTTTTGACGCTTGCGTTTTTAGCGCTCGGCTTCGGCGCAGGCTCGCGTGTGGCGGGCAATTACTGCTTCTTCGTTAGTAGGTATTAACCAAACCTGAACCTTGCTGCCGGGCGTGCTGATCTGGACCTCGCCAGCGCCCTCCGCCGCCGTGTTTTTCGCTTCGTCAAG
>CAZVCG010000040.1:2074-17902 GCA_964626265.1 uncultured Rhodospirillaceae bacterium
GTGCTCGCCGATGCCGCCCGTGAACACGAGCGCGTCGATGCCGCCCAGCATGCCGATGAACGCGCTGATCTCGCGGGTCGCGCGAAGGCAGAAAAGATCGACGGCTTCGCGCGCCGAAGGCTCTTTGCTGGCCAAAAGTTCAGACATATCGTTCGTGATGCCGGAAACGCCCTTCAACCCGCAATCGTGATACAACATGCGTTCGATGGCTTTTTCGTCCAGCTTGGCTTCGCGCATGAAGTACAGCAGAACGCCGACGTCGAGAGTGCCGGGACGCGTGCCCATTACGAGACCTTCCAAAACCGAAAAGCCCATCGACGTGTCGAAGCTCTTCCCTTTATCGAGCGCGCACAAACTCGCGCCGTTGCCCATGTGGGCGACGACGGTGCGGCCATTATAGGCGTGTGGGACGATTTCTTTCAGGCGGCCAGATACGAATTCATATGACAAGCCGTGGAAGCCATAACGTTTCACGCCTTTTTCATCCCAGATGCGCGGGATGGCGTAACGGCGATGCAGGGCGGGGATCGTCGTGTGGAACGCCGTGTCGAAGCATGCGACTTGCGGCACCTTGGGGTAGGCCTCGATAATCTTGTCGATAATTTCGACGTTGAAAGGCTGATGCAACGGCGCGAGCGGGATCAGCGACTTCAGGTAGGCGAGGAGGTGCGGGCGCACGATCATGTGCTTTTTCAGATCGCGCCCGTGCACGACGCGGTGGCCAACCGCAGTAAGGGCGTTCGGCGGCAGGCATTTTTCCAGCCAGCCGAGCAACGCTTGAGCCGCGCCGCCAGGTGAGCCGCATTTGTCGATAGCTTCGAAAGCCGGCTTGTCGGCGAACAGATCGCCCTTGGCCGAAAACTTGGCTTTCTTGCCGATTTCGGTGATCGACCCGCGCCCGACGCAGTTGTGCTCGTTGTCCTTGAAAAGGGCGAACTTGAGACTCGACGACCCACCGTTCAGAGTCAGAATATATGAACCGTTTGGCATGTGATTAACCCTTTCCTGCGCGTTTCTTGTTGCCTTCGGCGGCGAGGACCGCGAGCGCGGCAGAGCCTAGGCGGGCATGAGCATTGTCGGCGCGGCTTGTCAGCATGACCGGTACGCGCGCTCCAAGCGCGATACCGCAGGATTCAGCCGTGGCGAGGTATGACAGCTGTTTCGCGATCATGTTGCCGGATTCAATGTTCGGCGCGACGAGGATGTCGGCTTGCCCGGCCACGGGGGATGTGATTTTCTTGATCTTGGCGGCCTGCACACTGATGGCGTTGTCGAAGGCCAATGGACCGTCGAGAATGCCGCCAACGATCTGTCCACGGTCGGCCATTTTGCACAAGGCCGCCGCATCCAGCGTAGCCTGCATGTTGATATTGACTGTTTCCGTGGCGGCCAGAAGGGCCACTTTTGGCTGGGGCATGCCCAGATCGTGGGCCATGTAGATCGCGTTCTGCACGATGTCCCGCTTGACCATGAGTTCCGGCGCGATGTTGAGCGCGGCATCGGTGATGAGCAGCGGCCATTTGTACGTCGGAACGTCCATCACGAAGACGTGGCTCATGCGGCTTTCCGTGCGCAGGCCCTTTTCGCGGTGCACGACGGCGGACATCAATTCGTCCGTGTGGAGCGCGCCTTTCATCAGGGCGCTGACCTTGCCGTCGCGCGCCATCGACACGGCTTCGATGGCGGCGGCATGGCTGTGCGGCGTCGATACGATTTCGTAATTCTTGATATCGATGTTGAGGGCTTCGGCGGCGGCCTTGATTTTCGCTTCGGGACCGACCAAAACTGGGATAATCAACCCTTCTTTGGCGGCGGCGTCCATGCCTCCAAGCGAAACCTCGTCGCAGGGATGAACGACCGCCGTGCGTTGGGGAGTGAGCTTGCGCGCTTCGTCGATAAGTGTTCGCATGCGGTCGTGGTGCAACACCTCGACTTCGGGCAGGCCGACAACGGGGCGGCGTATTTTTTCCGTCGGCGCGATGACTTTGGCGGTGCCCTTGATGACGTCCTTGCCGTCCTGATTGGTGGCGACGCAATCGAACACGACGATCTTTTTATCGTCTTCCTTGCTCAGCGCGGTAACCGTCACGTCGATCGTGTCGTTCGGCCGCACAGGCTTCATGAACTTGAGGTCTTGGCTAAGGTATATCGTGCCCGGACCCGGCATCTTGGTGCCCAGCACGGCGGAAATAAGCGCGCCGCCGAAAAGGCCATGCGCGATCAAGCCGTGGAAAAGACTGTCACGCGCATACTTTTCGTCCAGATGCGCGGGGTTGATGTCTCCCGAGACCACGGCGAAAAGCTCGATATCGCGCTGAGTCAAATTGCGCGTGATCTTGCCGCTGTCGCCGATCTTGATTTCGTCATAGGTCTTGTTCTCAAGCCATTGTTCCGTCATGGAGACCCCAAATTCGTGCGTTAACCATAATGAGTCGAACACCGATATGTATCAGTAATTCGCGGTACTTGTAAGGTTAATTTTTATGTTTATAGGGGTTCGATTCGCCCTGTTGCCTGTTTACATACAAACACGGATGAATGTATAAAAGGAAATGACCTCCTCGATCTCCGCCGCCTTGATGTCGCTGCTTACCATGGTGGGTTTTGCCAATCCTGCAGCCGGCACATATCAGGGGTTCGTGGAGGGGGAGTATGTGCTGATGGCTCCCCAGTTCGCAGGGGTGATCGAAAGCCTGAACGTCCGGCGTGGGCAGACAATACAGAAAGATGAAGTTCTATTCGTACAGGAACATACGTCGGAAGCCGCCGCCGTCGAGCAAGCCAAAGCGAAGGTCGCTCAAGCCGAAGCGACGCTGGTCGATTTGATCAAGACTAAACGTCCGCCGGAACTGGCGGCGCTGGTCGCTCAACGCGATCAGGCCGAAGCGGCGGTGCGCCTTGCGACCATCAACTATGAACGGGACTTGAAGCAATTGGGCGCGCGGGCCGTAAGCCAATCGACCGTCGATGCCGACAAGGCCGCCAAGGATCAGGCCGAAGGCCGTTTGAAAGAGGCAGAAGCGGCACTAGCCAACGGGCGGCTTAGCATTGGACGTGACGACGCCATTCACGCGGCGCAGGCTGTCGTCGAGGCCAACAAAGCCACTTTGGCTGACGCCCAATGGAGGCTGGATCAAAAAACGGTCATCGCGCCAACGAACGCGTTCGTATTCGATACGATTTACCGCGTCGGTGAATATGTGCCCGCAGGACAACCCGTGGTTTCGCTATTGCCGCCATCGAATATCAAAGTCCGTTTCTTCGTGCCGGAAAAGAATTTGGCGTCGATCAAAATAGGCGCGCCCATTCAAATCGGCGTCGACAATGAAAACAAGCCGCATGCAGGTAAGGTGACATACATCTCGCCGAAGGCCGAATATTCGCCGCCGCAGCTTTACAACCGCGATAACCGCGAACGGATGCTCTTTATGATCGAGGCGGTGCCCGACGACGCGCCGGAGACGCTTCATCCCGGCCAGCCGGTGGACGTGACCGTTGTGCCGCCATGATGGCCAACGCTGAACCTGCGATTTCCGTCCGCGACCTGACCAAGAGTTTTAAAGGCCATGTGGCTGTGCAGGGATGCTCCATCGATGTGCCCTATGGCGCGATTTATGGCTTCCTTGGTCCGAACGGTAGCGGTAAAACGACGACGATCCGCATGTTGTGCGGCTTGCTGACGCCGGATTCAGGGGAAGGTATGTGCCTTGGATTCGACATCCTGACCCAATCCGCGGCCATCAAACGGCAAGCTGGTTACATGCCGCAACAGTTCGGTTTGTATGAAGATTTAACGATCCGCGAAAATCTGGAGTTCGTCGCGCGGCTTTATGAAATGGACAAGCCGCGTGAACGCGCAAAAGAGGCCTTAAGCCGCCTTGGCCTTGAACACCGCGCGAACCAGTTGGCGGGCGAACTATCCGGCGGCTGGAAACAACGCTTAGCTCTGGCGTCATGCATCTTGCACGAGCCGCGTTTATTGCTCCTAGACGAGCCGACGGCGGGCGTCGATCCCAAGGCGCGGCGCGAATTTTGGGATGAAATTCACGCGTTCGCGGCGCAGGGCATTACCGTTCTGGTCAGCACGCATTACATGGATGAAGCCGAGCGTTGCCATTTGATCGGCTATATTTCGCATGGCCATTTGTTGACGCATGGCACGGCATCCGAGATCATCGCGCGATCCGGCATTACGACTTGGCGATTGACCGCCGACGATCCCGCCAAGGTGAAAACCATTCTCGCGGATCTTGCGGGCGTCGAAATGGTCACAAGCTTCGGCAACCAGATCCATGTGGCGAGCACGAACGCCGCGGCTTTGAACGCCGCTGTCGCGCATTTAAAAGATGAACACGGCATCACGGTAGAGCGCTTTTCGCCGACGCTCGAAGACGTATTTATCCATACGATGACTCAATCCTCATCCACCTTGCGCGATGAGGCCAAGCCATGACTGCGCGGTTTTCCTTGCATCGTCTTGGCGCGATCATCGTTAAGGAGTTTATCCAGCTCAAGCGCGACCGCCCGACGTTCGCGATGATCATCATGATGCCGGTCATCCAGCTGTTGCTTTTCGGTTTTGCGTTGAACTCGGATCCCAAAATGTTGCCGACCGCTCTGGTTAGCGCTGATAACTCGGCTTATACGCGCAGCATTACAACAGCTATCCGGAATACAGGCTATTTTGACATCGTCTCGCGACCTTCGAGCGTCAAGGAGGCCGAAGAAATGATGGCCGAAGGCGACGTTCAGTTCATCATCACAATTCCGGAGGGCTTTTCGCGCGAATTGCTGCGTGGACAACGCCCTGTGATGCTGGTCGAGGCTGACGCAACCGATCCGGTGGCGGTGGGCAACGCCTTGTCGTCGTTGAACCGCATCAATTTGACCGCGCTGGACCGCGATTTGGCAAACGTGCCGAAACTTGCGCCAAAGTTGCCGCCTTTCGAAATCCGTGCGCACAGCCGCTATAATCCGGAAGGCAGCACGTCTTATAACATCGTTCCCGGATTGCTGGCCATTGTGTTGAACATGACGTTGGTCATGATGACTGGCGTGGCCATGACGCGCGAGCGCGAACGGGGTACGCTGGAAAGTTTGCTGGCCACCCCAGTCAGGCCTTTCGAGGTGATGATCGGCAAAATCGTGCCCTTTGTTATTATCGCCTATATTCAGGTGGCGGTTATCCTTCTCGTGGCGCGGTTGCTTTTTAACGTGCCGTTTGTGGGGAATCCCTTGCTATTGGCTGTGCTTATGGGCGCCTATATCGCCGCAAACCTGACGATCGGTTTTACGTTATCGACATTCGCGCGCAGCCAATTGCAAGCCATGCAGATGTCGACGTTCTATTTCCTTCCGTCGCTTTTGCTATCGGGTTTCTTGTTTCCGTTTCGCGGGATGCCGGGGTGGGCGCAAGCTATCGGCAATATCTTCCCGATTACGCATGCATTGCGGATCATTCGCGGCATTATTCTTAAAGGCAACGATTTGTCGTCTTCGCTGCCGCATGTGTGGCCGATATTGTTGTTTTTGTTCTTTATCTCTATCGTGGCCCTGAAACGCTATCGCGAGACGATTGATTAGAGGCAGGTTATGCTCATGACAAAAAACGACGACAACGCCAAAACATCAAAAGAAGCCCGCGAGGAACGGGAAGCGGCAGCTTTGCGCGCGAATCTGCGCCGCCGCAAGGACCAGCAACGCGCCTTGGCGCTTGAGGCCGAGGCCCGCAAAGCGGCGGAAAAATAGGTTTTTTCGACACTTTCGCCCTGCGATTTGGTTGTTTATAGTCGCGTCTCAACTTTTTCAGTGATGGTCCATGGACAAAATGCGCATACGCGGCGGGAAGCCGCTTAAGGGACAAATCCACATCAGCGGGGCCAAGAACGCCACGCTGCCGCTTATGACGGCTGCATTGTTGACGGACGAAACGCTCACGCTATCGAACGTGCCATGCCTTGCGGACATCACAACGATGGCGACCCTGCTGGAACAGCACGGCGTGCAGATGAGCGGCCACGATCAGCCGAGCTGCAACGGCGGCCGCGAGGTCGAGCTTCATGCGCATAATATCTCAAACACCACCGCGCCTTATGACGTTGTGCGCAAGATGCGCGCGAGCATTTTGGTTTTGGGGCCGCTGGTGGCTCGGTGCCGCGAAGCGAAAGTATCGCTGCCCGGCGGATGCGCCATCGGCACGCGCCCTGTCGATTTCCACATCAACGCGTTGCAGGCTATGGGCGCGGAAATCACGATTGAAGACGGCTATATTCTCGCGAAGGCCCCCGGCGGCTTGAAAGGCGCGGAAGTTGTGTTCCCTGTCGTCACGGTGACGGGCACGGAAAACATCCTCATGGCCGCCTCGCTGGCCAAGGGCGAGACGACGATCATCAACGCGGCGCGCGAGCCGGAAGTGAACGACTTGGCTCACTGCCTCGTTGCGATGGGCGCAGAGATTGAGGGTATAGGCACTGACCGTTTGACGGTGCGCGGGAAAGACAAGCTACACGGCGCGAAACATGTGGTGGTTTCGGACCGCATCGAAGCCGGCACTTTCGCGATGGCCGCGGCGATTACGAACGGCGACGTTGAGCTTATCGGCGTACGCGTAGAGCAGTTACCGACCGTTACGCGCATTATGGAACAGGCGGGCATTGCCACCGAGTCTACGGAAAAGGGCTTGCGCGTCTATCGCAAGAATGGGTTGCACGGTGTTGACATCACGACCGAGCCATTCCCCGGATTCCCCACGGATTTGCAGGCGCAGGCGATGGCGCTTATGTGCGTGGCCGACGGCGCGTCGATGATCACGGAAACGATTTTCGAAAACCGCTTTATGCATGTGCCGGAACTGGTGCGTATGGGGGCGGACATCACGGTGCATGGCTCATCCGCCATGGTGCGCGGCGTGAAGGCTTTGAAAGGCGCGCCCGTCATGGCAACGGATCTGCGCGCATCTGTGTCGCTCGTGCTGGCGGGGCTGGCGGCGAAAGGCACGACGGTGATCAACCGCCTTTATCACCTTGACCGCGGGTATGAACGGCTGGAAGAAAAACTCGGCGCCTGCGGCGCGGTGATCGAGCGGGTGAAATAAGGGGCTTTCATGAACGCCAAGCTTCTTAAACTCTCGGCGCAGGATGCGGAAGATATTCAAGTGATTGCGGCAGTGCTGCAAGACGCGATTGTGCCTTTGTGCGATACGCTTTACCGTCCCGCCGATAAATGCTTTGTCATGATCGCACACCGCTTCCGGTGGGATGATGTTCCTTGTCCCGACAAGGAGGAGCCGCCCTGTTTCGAGCGTGTGCATTGCGCGCTGGAGGTCGATGGCGTCGAAGGCGTGCAGCAGCACGGTTTCGATCATGCGGCGGGTTGCGGCATGCTAGATTTGTTAACCATAATGCTTGAAAACGGCTCGCTGAAGCTTGTGTTTGCGGGCGGGGCGGAAATCAGGCTCAAACTGGGGAATTGGCGGCTCAGGATCAAGGATTTCGGCGAACCCTGGCCGACGACCCACCAGCCTGTGCATACAGCTTGACGAAATGGCCTAAAAGAGCCATTTTCCGCGAAATTACCCAATAAAGGAACCTTATGGCCAAGGAAGATTTACTCGAATTCGAAGGCACCGTGACGGAGCTTCTCCCCAACGCGATGTTCCGCGTGACGCTGGACAACGGTCATGAAGTGCTGGCGCATACGTCCGGCAAGATGCGCAAGAACCGCATTCGCGTATTGGCGGGCGACAAGGTCAACGTCGAAATGACGCCCTATGACCTTACCAAAGGCCGGATTACGTTTAGGCATAAATAACCAGTATTTACGATGGCGCGAGTCGCCCGTTAACCTCTTGAATACCTTTATGTTGCATGACTGGCTAAGGCCGTAGGCGTGATTCGCCGCGAGCATAAGGAAGCGCGTTTGTTCGCTATATAACGGGATGATGGAAAGAAGTCAGTGCTGAAAAAACTGATCGCCTTGGTCGCGCCGCCCCCCTCCGTGGGGGAGAAAAACTGGCAGCGCCGGATGTTGCGAAGCCTCTGGATCATGGTGGGTCTGGGGCTTATGGCTGCGTTGGCGCCGACGCTTTTCGGCGATGGGTTAGGTCTTGTTATGCGCTTGCTGATTGCTCTGGCCTTGGTAGGCGTCGCGGGCGCGGTCGCGTGGCAACTGCGGCACATGACTCCCGCTGCGGCGGAAGAAAGCCTCTTGCGCGAAGCCTTCCACGGCGTGTTGACGCCGCAATTGATCACGGACGCTTCCGGCGTTACGGTTATGGCCAACCGCGCTTTCCGCGGATGGATCGATCCGGGAACGCAAGGCGCGCTGCAAGCGTTGACGGCGCGTTTCGGCGCGACTCCCGAAGGCGCGGCGAAGTTCAAGCAGTTGCTTGATAACCTGCTTAAAGGACAATCCGTTTTGGCGGATTTGCCCGTTGTGCGGGGCAACCGCGTGGTCGAATGGCGGCGCGTGATCGCGCGCCCGCTCGATGGACCGAGTAAAACCTATCACTGGCGCTTTGAAGACATCAGCGAACGCCGCCGCATGGAAAAAGCCATGCGCGACGAGCAAAAGAAGTTGCTCGATTTCATGGCGCACGCGCCTGTCGGTATTTATTCCGTGGATCGCCACGGACGCTTCAAGTTCGTCAACGATACGCTTGCGTCTTGGCTGCAGGTGAAGCCCGACGATCTGATCAAAGGCGACGTTCGTTTGCACGACGTGATGAATGACCCGCCCAAGGGCATAGCGGCTTATGCGTTAGCCGCAGGGCCGCAGGGCGAAACGCACGGCGAAGTCGTTTTGCGCCGCCGTGACGGCCAGCCTTTTCCCGTGGCTATTACGCAAACCGTGGTGGCCGACGACGATGGTAAAACGTTGCGCACGCGCTCGATCGTGCGCGACCTGTCGCCCGAACGCGAATGGCAGATGGCTCTGTCGCTGTCGGAATACAGGTTCCAGCGCTTGTTCGCCGAAGCGCCCATCGGAATCCTCATGCTCGATGCGCGCTATACGATCATGGAAAGCAATCATGCGTTCGAGACGATCACGCGCCGTCCGCGCGAGCGCGTTATCGGCGTGCCCATTGCCGATCTGCTTTCCAAGAACGATCGCACGATGGTTCTCGGACAACTGGAGCAGGTTTTGACGGGCCACGATCTGACAAAACCATTTGAGGCGCATTTGCAAACCGATCGCGACGTGATCGCGCATGTGTTCGCCAAGCGGTTCGGTTCGACCGGCAAGAAAGATGAAGGACCGGCCGAGCCAGGCCTGATGCTTTATTTCATTGACGTGACCGAACAAAAGCGCATGGAGACGCAGTTCGCTCAGTCGCAGAAAATGCAGGCTATCGGTCAATTAGCGGGCGGCGTGGCGCACGACTTCAACAACTTGCTCACGGCCATGATCGGTTTCTGCGATTTGCTTTTGCAGAGGCACAAGCCCGGCGACCAAAGCTTTTCCGACATTATGCAGATCAAGCAGAACGGCAACCGCGCGGCTAACCTCGTGCGCCAGCTGCTCGCCTTCTCGCGCCAGCAAACGTTGCAGCCGAAAGTGCTCAACCTCGTCGACGTGCTGTCGGAACTCACGAACCTATTGCGTCGTCTCATCGGCGCGACGATCAAGCTGGAGATGATCCACGGGCGCGATCTGGGGCTTGTTAAAGTCGATCAGGGGCAGCTTGAGCAAGTCATTATCAATCTTGTCGTTAACGCGCGAGACGCCATGCCGAACGGCGGAACGGTCACGATCCGCACGCGCAACATGCATCAAAAAGAGCCCATTATGCGCGGGCAGGACGAAATGCCGGCGGGCGATTATGTTGCGATTGAAGTCGCGGATACGGGCATAGGCATTCCGAAAGAAAACCTCTCGCGCCTGTTCGAGCCGTTTTTCTCGACCAAGGAAATCGGCGCAGGAACGGGGCTTGGTTTGGCCACCGTCTATGGCGTCGTGCGGCAAACGGGCGGCTTCGTAAGCGTGGAAAGCCGCGTGGGCCACGGGTCGACGTTCACGGTCTTCATCCCCGCGCTTGGCGAGCATGAAAAGGCGCAGGAAACGCGCGCCGCCGAAGAAGCGCGCGAGGAAAAGCCCGGCCCCGATCTTACGGGCGCAGGCACGATCCTTTTGGTCGAAGACGAAGACGCCGTGCGTGTGTTCTCGGCCCGCGCCTTGCGCAACAAGGGCTATAACGTGTTCGAAGCGCGCAGCGGCGAAGAAGCATTGGCTTTGCTCGACAAGGACGGCGGCAAGATCGACCTTACCATCACCGATGTGGTCATGCCGCAAATGGACGGCCCTACGCTCTACAAGCATATGCGCGAACGCTGGCCGGACATGAAGGTGGTGTTTGTATCCGGTTACACCGAAGACCGCCTGCGCGAACAATTCACGTCCGGCGAAACCATCCACTTCCTCGGCAAGCCCTTCACGCTCAAGCAACTCGCCAGCAAGGTGAAGGAGATTTTGGGGGAGGGGTGATTGAAAAACCCTTCTTGCAATATATAGCATTTTTGCTATAATGACCCCTATCTATGTGGAAAGTCGAAACGCTAAATGCCGTAGTGACGGCTGAGGTTGAAGCCTTGCCGGACGATATGCTGGCGCGGCTGCGACGGATTGGCGAACTTATCCAAACGCACGGTCTTGAGAGGATGCGTGAGCCGCAAGTCAAGCATCTGGAAGGCAAGCTTTGGGAAATCCGTTTGACGGGCCGCGAAGGCATTGGGCGCGCACTTTACGTTACGGCCAGCGGACGGCGAGTCGTAATCGTCAGGGTATTTATCAAGAAGACCCAAAAAACGCCGCGTCAGGAAATCAAATTGGCTCATAAAAGAGCGAAGGAGGTCATATGAAAGGATCCACGCTTGACGATCTTCATAAGAAATGGCTCAAAAAGAGGCCCGGCTACAAAAAAGCCTATGAAGATTTGGAATCCGAATATGCGCTTGTGTCGGCAATGATCGAAGCGCGTACGCGTTCGGGTCTTTCACAGAAAGAGCTGGCGCGCCGCATGAAAACGACTCAAACAGTCGTTGCTCGCCTCGAAAGTGGGCGTGCCTTGCCGTCAAGTCGTACACTGTTGCGTTTTGCCAAGGCCACTGGTTCGCATTTAAAGATTAGTTTCGAAAGAAATAAGGTCAAAGCATCAGCGCGTAACAGAGCTTAACGTGAAAGAATTACAAATCGTTATTCGTTCCGCAGACGCCGAAGACTGGGCTGGCATCGTGCGCGTGCATAACGAAGCAATATTCGGAAAAGCTTCTTCGCATTACTCTCAAAATCAAATAAAAGCGTGGGCAGACGCTATGACGCACTTTTCCGAAGACGCTTCGCTTAATGAAAAAGACAAACAAAATGCCGTAACTTTAGTGGCCGAAAGGGATGGTAAAATCGTCGGTTTTGCATCGGCGGTGCCTTCGAAAGGACTTTTAAAATCGGTTTATGTGGCTTCTGGCAATGGCCCAAACTTGGCGAACGGTTGCTCAAAGAAATCGAAATGCATTCGGCCCAAAAAGGCGCTACGGAATTGCATGGCGAAACGTCGCTTAACGCCGTGGAATTTTACCGTAAGCATGGGTATGAGATCGGAGAACCTACCGCGCATAGGCTTCCTGGAAACATGGAAATTCCATGCCGCAAAATGCGGAAGAATTTGCGGGCAGGCGGATAACATGTCTATACTCTTCAGGTCTATGCTCTATGCGCTTTTTTTAGAGATGTCCCATGCCCTCTCTACCCGAAACCGATAAGCTTTTTTTCGATCAATCCGGTATGGACCGCGCGGCGGTTGAGCGCGTGGTGAAAGATGCGCTCGCGGGCATGGATGACGGCGAGCTTTTTCTTGAGTTCAGCCAATCCGAAAGTTTCGTATGGGACGATGGCAAGCTGAAAAGCGCGAGCTTTGACTCGGCGCAAGGCTTCGGCCTGCGCGGCGTGGTGGGCGAGACGGTGGGTTATGCTCACGCCTCGACGCTCGATGAAAAAGCGATCCGCCGCGCGGCGGAGACGGTCAAGGCCGTGCGCAGCGGCCACGCGGGCACGATGGCGCTTGCGCCGCAAGGCACGAACCGCCAGATTTATCCTGATCTCAATCCCATGCCGGGCAAAAGCTTTGAGGAAAAGGTGCGCCTCGTGCGCGAGATCGATGCCTATGTGCGCGGGTGCGATCCGCGCGTGCATCAGGTCAGCGTATCGCTCGGCGGCAGTTATCAGGCAATCCAGATCATCGGCGCGGGCGGCTGGCGTACGGCGGACATACGTCCACTCGTCCGGCTCAACGTGTCGGTTGTCACCAAACAGGGCGAACGTCTTGAGGCTGGCGGCACGGGCGCGGGCGGGCGGCTTGATTACGCGCGGTGCTTCGATCCCAAAGAATGGAAATCAATTGCGGATGAAGCCTTGCGCAAGGCGCTTGTCAATCAGGATTCCATCGATGCGCCGGCGGGCGAGATGACGGTGGTCGTCGGACCCGGCTGGCCAGCCGTGCTGTTGCACGAGGCCGTTGGCCACGGGCTGGAAGGCGATTTCAACCGCAAGAAAACGTCGGCGTTCGCAGGCCTCATGGGCCAGCAAGTCGCGGCCAAGGGCGTTACGATTGTTGACGATGGCACGCTTGAAAACCGCCGCGGGTCGATTACGATCGACGACGAGGGAACGCCTTCACAATGCACGACGTTGATCGAAGACGGCATTCTGGTCGGCTATATGCAAGACCGCTTGAACGCGCGTCTTATGGGCGTGAAGTCCACGGGCAACGGGCGGCGCGAAAGTTTTGCCGCGCAACCGTTTCCGCGCATGACGAACACGCTCATGCGCTCCGGCACGGCGAGCCATGACGACATCATTGCCTCGGTGAAAAAAGGTATCTACGCGGCCGACTTCGGCGGCGGTCAGGTGGACATCACCACGGGCAAGTTCGTATTCTCGGCTACGGAAGCTTATGAGATTGAGAACGGCAAACTTGGCCGCCCATTAAAGGGAGCCGCATTGGTGGGAACAGGTTTTGAAGTGCTGAAAAAAGTTTCCATGATCGGCAACAATATGGAACTCGATAGAGGCATCGGCACATGCGGCAAAAATGGCCAAAGCGTTCCCGTGGGCATCGGCCAGCCGACCCTGCGCCTTGAAAACATGACCGTCGGCGGCGCGGCTGTCGGATAATTCCGAAAGATCAAAATCTCCAGAACGTCGGCGGGATGCTGTTTAACTCATATTCGAGCTTGGTGAGGTTTGTGTTCACCGTCACGTCGTCAAACGTTCCCTGGCCGCGCTGACCTTTCCAATACTCGATTTGCATTTGTAAATCGCGCGCGCGGTACTTCATCTCGACTTCTTTTTGCTGGTCCGAAGAATTTTGGTAAGTAACGGAAGACGCGGCCTTTTTTTGCGCCTCAAGTTGTTCTTTTGCCATCTCTTCCGCAAGAGCTTGTTCCTGCGCTTTTTGATCGAGATACATTTGGCGGTAGTTGTCGCCGTCCAGGCGCGTTTTCGAAGTGCCTGTCGGGTCAAGATAACGTCCGCTTTCGCGGACGCGCTTTTGATAATCCTCTTCAATGCCTTTGGAGGGCAATACCTCATAACGGCCTTCGCCGAGAGATTTACGGGATTGCGGCTTCAACGAGCCTTTTTCATCATCCATTTCATCCTCATCGTCTTCCAGATCCTCGATTGTGACGGACTCTTCCTCTTCGCAGGCTTTAATTTCTTCGGGGGCGGGGCGTGAGCGGAAATCGCGAAGAAGGAGAGAAATCAGGGATGCGCCGGATTTTTTTCCGCCAAGTTCCGCAATGCCAGGCGCGTATATATCGATGTCTTCCTTGTTCTTTTTTTCGTTGTAGTCGTCGGGTATCGGGCGGCCTTTAAGCTCCCGCAATAAAAAGGAGAGGAGGGGAATTTTGTTCTTCTTCGGTTTTTTGACCATGGCCGATTTTACCACATAGTGAGTTATTTCCAGTCACCACAAAAAGCCTGCCAACAGGTTAACGCCGCCAACGCGGCGGTGTCGGCGCGCAGGATGCGGGGACCTAGGCGGAGGGGGATAGCCCTAGGGAGGGCTTTGAGGGCAGGGAGTTCGTCTGGGGCGAAGCCGCCTTCGGGGCCCGTGATAATGGCCGTTTGTAACCCGGATTTAAGGTTAAGGTTGAGGAAGGCTTCGCGCGCGGGCAAGGCCTCCCCCCATTCGGCGCAAACGATGGGCAAGGTGTCCTTAGGCCAAAAAGCCGTTAATTTTTGAAGGGTTATGGGAGAGGCAATAGAGGGGACGCTCAGGCGTTCGGATTGTTCGGCGGCCTCGATGGCGACGGCGCGGCAGCGTTCGGGATTGACGTCGCGGACTTGAGTTCGGGCGGTCAAAATTGGCTGGATATGGGTAACACCAAGCTCGGTAGCCTTGGCTATCATGAAGTCGAAATGCGTTTTCTTAATCGGCGCACAGAATAAAATCAAAGGTTTATCGGCTGTTTGCTCGCGGAGTTGCTCGCGTAAATTCAGTTCAAGGCCTTGTTTTTTCTTCATATTTTCAGGCGGCAGGGTTTCGGCGCGCCATTCGCCGTCCCGTCCGTTGAAAAGGCGGACGGAATCTCCACCGGCGAGCCGCAAGACATGCACTATATAATGCGTCTGTTCCTGCGAAAGCCCGACATGTTGAGCGTCCCCAAGCGCGTTTTCGGTAAATAATCGCGGAATCGTGTGAAACAGGGCGTTGCGCGACATGTTATTCCTTCGAATATCGGCCAAAGATTACGCCAAAAACCCTTTTTATCGCGTTAATGTCGTTCTTTCCCGCAATTAATGCTTCTTGTTCGCGCTTTAAATCCGCATGTTTATGGCTTAGCCGCATCTTTTGTTCACCTTATTGTCCCTTATTTTTACGCAGAAATCCGGCCATGCGCGAACCGCCGATTTCGCTTAAGAATTCTTTAATCTGTGCTTGACGCGCCTCTAGCTAATAACCTATGTATGCGCCTGCCTTTTCGGGACCGGCGGTAGATACCGGGCGCAAGCCGGATTTCAGGCCACAAGAGCCTGACAATCAAAGCGGTCTAAACGCGGTTCCGAATGTAGCGAAAGCTAAATAGCTGTCAGAGGACAGTTATCAGTGATCAGTCATCAGAAAACGCCGGGGCGTTTCTGATAACTGATGACTGTTTACTGATTACTGAAAACGGAGTTGAGATGCCTACGATCAACCAGTTGGTGCGCAAGAAACGCAAACCGCTCAAGAGCCGCGACAAGGTTCCGGCGTTGCAGGAATGCCCGCAAAAGCGCGGCGTCTGCACGCGCGTTTACACCACGACGCCAAAGAAACCGAACTCGGCCTTGCGTAAAGTCGCGCGCGTTCGTTTGACCAACGGCCACGAAGTCATTTGCTACATTCCGGGCGAAGGCCACAACCTGCAAGAGCACAGCGTCGTCATGATCCGCGGCGGCCGCGTGAAGGACTTGCCGGGCGTGCGTTACCACATCATTCGCGGTACGCTCGATACGCAGGGCGTGAAAGACCGCAAGAAGCGCCGCTCGCTCTATGGCGCGAAGCGGCCCAAGTAAGAGGATAGAAACATGGCACGTCGTCGCAGAGCAGAAAAACGAGTAGTTCTTCCTGATCCCAAGTTCGGGGAAATCCTCATTACGAAATTCATGAACGTGCTTATGATGCACGGCAAAAAATCCGCCGCCGAACACATCGTTTACGGCGCGCTGGAAAAGATTCAGGCCAAGTCGAAGATGTCCGCGCTTGAAGTGTTCAAGCAGGCGCTCGACAAGGTCCGTCCGCACCTCGAAGTGCGTTCACGCCGCGTCGGCGGCGCCACGTATCAGGTGCCGGTC
>CAZVCG010000041.1:0-7766 GCA_964626265.1 uncultured Rhodospirillaceae bacterium
CGTGGTAACTGAGCCCAAAAAGGCCATAATGGCTCTAAAATGGACCGTGAGGGAGATGGAAGAACGCTACCGGGCAATGACGAAACTCGGCGTGCGCAATATCGAGGGCTACAATCTCCGGTTGCGCGAGGCTGCTAAAAATAACGAAAATTTGACCCGTACTGTGCAAACCGGCTTTGACCGCGAGACAGGAAAGCCCATCTACGAAGAACAACCCTTGGATCTCACCCCTCTCCCCTACATCGTCGTGATCGTCGACGAAATGGCCGATCTCATGATCGTGGCTGGCAAGGACATCGAAAGCGCGGTTCAACGCTTGGCGCAAATGGCGCGCGCGGCAGGCATCCATCTCATCATGGCCACGCAACGTCCCTCGGTCGACGTTATCACGGGTACGATCAAGGCCAACTTCCCGACGCGCGTCAGCTTTCAGGTCACGTCGAAAATCGACAGCCGAACAATCTTGGGCGAGCAAGGCGCGGAACAGCTTCTTGGTCAAGGCGACATGCTCTACATGGCGGGCGGCGGACGCGTCACGCGCGTGCATGGCCCGTTCGTCCGCGACAATGAAGTCGAGGCCATCGTCAAATTTCTCAAGAAACAAGGCGAACCCGATTATCTCGAAGAAGTCACCGAGGAAGACGACACGCCATTCGGCGATGAAGAAGGCCGCTCACGCGGCAGCGATGGCGGCGGCAACGAGTTGTACGACAAAGCCGTCGACATCGTCTTGCGCGAACGCAAGGCCTCGATCAGCTTCATACAGCGTCACTTACAAATTGGTTACAACCGCGCGGCGACGCTCATTGAGCGCATGGAGCGCGACGGCATCATCGGGCAGGCCAATCATGTCGGCAAACGCGAAATCCTTGGCCGCAAGCCGGACAAATAAGGGGACTTGATATGTTTTCAGTTCATATTCTGGCCGGTGGCGTAGCGTTAGGCCTTTTCATTTATCTCTTCATTGCACTTCTGAAGCCGGAGATATTTCCATGATCCTCTTCGGTCTGCCGATGAATAGTTGGCTGTTGGTCATTTCGTATTTCCTTCTGCTCTTCGCCTTGGCAAGGCCGCTTGGCGCGTATATGGCAAAGGTCTACGAAGGTGAAAGAACTTTCCTTACGCCGGCGCTGGGCTGGATCGAAAGCAAATTTTTCGCCCTGTCCGGCATAGATCCCGTGAAACAAATGGACTGGAAGGAGTATGCGTTATCTTTACTGGTGTTTTCATTCGTTTGTTTTGTTGGCTTGTTTCTCATTTTGTTGTGCCAGAGCCATTTACCGCTGAATCCCTCAAATTTTCATGATATTTCGGTCGATATGGCCTTTAACGCAGCTGCAAGCATCATTACGAACACCGGATGGCAATCACATTTGCCGGAGTCCTCCATAAGCCAGTTCAGCCAGTTGGCAGGCATTACGGTGAATAACTTCTTTTCATGCGCTGCTGGCATGGCAGTCATGGTCGCTTTTGTACGAGGGTTCATACGTACGAAAACGACGGCTTTAGGCAACTTTTGGGCAGATCTTGTTCGCGGCATACTTTACATACTTTTACCGCTCGCGACCGCTCTTGCCATTATTCTATCTTCACAGGGAGTCGTGCAGACATTGACAAATACTGAAACAGCTCAGTGGCTTGATCCGACAGTTCAAACCGGAGCCGCCCAGATCATTCATCTCGGCCCTGCCTCTTCTCTGGTCGCCATTAAGCAGCTCAGCAGCACAGGAGCGGGATATTATAACGTCAACTCGGCACACCCTTTCGAAAATCCCACGCCACTCAGCAACTTTTTCGAGATGTTGGCTATTCTTCTAATTCCTGTGGCGCAATTTTTCATGTTCGGCGCAATGGTACGGAACATGGCTCAGGGCTGGTCGCTGATAATTGCAATTTCTCTTGTTTTTCTTCCAATGACGATGTTCGCTCTTGCTCACGAGCAAGCCGGCAATCCCCTGTTGCCTTCTCTCGGCATTGAACAATCCGTCTCCGCTCATAACCCCGGCGGCAACATGGAGGGCAAGGAAATGCGTATTGGCATTGCCGGCTCGGTCCTTTGGGCCAGCGCGACCACGGCAACCTCCAATGGCTCGGTTAACGCAAGCTTCGACTCCTTCCTTCCTCTTACAAGCGCCGTTCCGTTGATGCTCATGCAATTCGACGAAGCTATATTCGGCGGCGCCGGATCGGGGCTGTTCAGTATGCTCATCCTTGTCGTCATCACCGTATTCATTGCCGGCCTCATGGCCGGACGGACGCCTGAATACCTCGGCAAAAGCGTTCAGACCTATGAAATCAAGATGGCCACGCTCGCCATGCTTGTTCCTCATCTCGTGTCACTGATTGGCGCGGCGGTCGCGATGTCCGTAGCCGCCGGAAAAGCGGGAGTATTTAATCCCGGCGCGCAAGGCTTCAGCGAAATACTCTACGCCTTCACCTCGGCCGCGAACACAAACGGCAGCGCCATGGCCGGACTTTTTACGGAAACGCCTTTTTATAACATTTCCTTGGCTCTTGCGATGTTGGCCGGACGATTCCTCGTCATTATTCCAGTACTGGCCATCGCAGGTTCGCTGGCGCAAAAACAGATCATTCCCCAAAAGGCCGGAACCCTATCTACGACTTCATCTTCTTTCGTGTTGGCGTTGCTTAGCATCGTCCTGCTTGTCGGCGTTCTCGCCTTCGTTCCGACGCTGGCGCTTGGCCCCATAGCAGAGCACTTCCACGTCTTGGGATCGGCGTATCCACAATGAAAGTCCGCTGGAAAAAACCCGCTTTGCTAACAGGCGCCGATTTCGGCGCGGCGATCAAAAGCTCTTTCGCGCGCCTGACTGTCGGCTGCCAACTGGGCAATCCCGTCATGTTCGTCGTTTATGTTAGCGCATTCCTGACGACCGTTTTGTTCATACAAAATCTCATGGCTCCTACAAACGAGCCGTCCTGGTTTATTGGCTCCATAGCCTTCTGCCTCTGGTTCACGGTTCTTTTCGCGAACTTCGCCGAATCATTGGCCGAAAGCAAAGGCAGAGCCCAGGCCGAAGCTCTCAAACGCGCGCGGCGCAACATCTTGGCCAAAAAGCTGACTAATGAAAAAAATCCTGAAAATTATGACATGGTTCCGGCATCATCCTTAAGACAAGACGACCTTGTCCTTGTTGAAAAAGGCGATTTGATTCCCGGCGACGGTCAGATTGTTGATGGCATAGCTGCCGTCGATGAAAGCGCCATAACGGGTGAAAGCGCGCCCGTCATCCGCGAATCCGGTGGCGACCGCGATGCCGTGACGGGCGGTACCCGCGTTTTGTCCGATTGGCTTATTGTCAGCATCGGCTCAAACCCCGGCGAAAGTTACCTCGATAAAATGATTGCGCTCGTCGAAGGCGCGCGACGCCATAAAACGCCTAATGAAATAGCATTGGGACTTTTACTGGCCGCCTTGACGATCGTCTTTTTGACGGTCAGCGCCACGCTACTCCCCTTCTCTCAATTCAGCGTCGATCAGGCAGGGCAAGGCCAGCCGGCAAGCGTCACGGTTCTCGTCGCGCTTCTCGTTTGCCTGGTTCCTACGACGATAGGCGGCCTTTTATCGGCAATAGGCATCGCGGGTATGAATCGTCTTATCCGCGCTAACGTAATCTCTACTTCCGGACGCGCCATTGAAGCCGCAGGCGATGTGAACATCCTCCTTCTGGACAAGACTGGAACTATCACGCACGGCAACAGGCAAGCGGTCGCGTTCATTCCCTCTCGAGGCGTCACGGCTGCACAACTCGCTATGGCGGCCACGCTAGCCTCGCTGGCTGACGATACGCCCGAAGGCAAGAGCATCGTGTCCTTAGCCCGAGCGAATTACGGCGTATCGGATATGGAACAGTTGCCACCGGAAGCCGTCTTCATTCCTTTCACGGCCGATACACGCGTTAGCGGTGTCAAGCTGGCAAACAGACGCATCCTGAAGGGTGCCTGCGATACAATCGGCGACCGTGTCAGGGAACTGGGCGGCTTTGTGCCGGACAATCTCTCACGTCAGGCGGACACAATCGCCCGGCAAGGCGGTACGCCCTTGATGGTCGCCGACGGCAATAAAGTCCTTGGCGTTATTCATCTTAAGGACATCGTTAAGGCCGGCATTAAACAACGTCTTGCTGACCTTCGAGCCATGGGAATTAAAAGCGTCATGGTTACTGGCGACAATCCGCTTACCGCCGCCGCAATCGCGGCGGAAGCAGGGGTCGACGATTACATCCCGCAAGCGACACCGGAAACCAAGCTTACTTATATCCGCAAAGTTCAGGAAAACGGCGAGATGATAGCCATGGTCGGCGATGGCACGAACGATGCGCCTGCCTTGGCGCAGGCCGATGTCGCAGTCACGATGAACAGCGGCACTCAAGCCGCCAAAGAAGCCGGAAACATGGTCGATCTCGACAGCAATCCTACAAAACTCATCGAAATCGTTCAGATTGGAAAGCAACTTCTTATGACCAGAGGCTCTCTCACGACGTTCAGCCTCTCTAACGACATTGCCAAATACTTTGCGATCATTCCAGCCGTATTCGCCGAAACTTATCCTTTTCTCGACAAACTGAACGTCATGAATTTGACTTCGCCACGCAGCGCGATTTTGTCCGCAGTGATTTTTAACGCCATCATCATCATCATTCTAATTCCACTGGCCCTTAGAGGCGTTAAATATCGTCCTATCAGCGCATCCGGCATGTTGCTCCATAATCTCGTAGTGTATGGCGGTGGGGGCGTTATCTTTCCTTTTATAGGAATCAAGGCCATAGATATGTTTTTAAGAGCATTTGGGGTTTCTTGAAATGACGAATGCAATGCGTCCGGCTTTAACGTTATTTTTTCTATTTACGATCCTTACGGGAGCCATATATCCCGCCGCCGTTTTACTCGTTTCGCGCGTGGCTTTTTCCGAAAAATCCCAAGGAAGCCTCATTATAAAAGACGGCGTAGTTCTCGGTTCGCGCCTTATTGGACAGAACTTCGGCGACCCCAAATACTTTTGGGGACGTCCTTCGGCTACATCGCCTTATGCCTACAACGCCGTCGCATCCGCCGCCAGCAACCTTAGTCCCGCCAACCCTGCGTTGCGCGATAAAGTCAAATCGCAACTTGAAAAGTTTCACAATGCGGATTCCCAAAATCGAGATCCGGTTCCTGTCGATTTGGTCACCACATCCGGCAGCGGCCTAGATCCTCATATCTCCTTTGCTGCCGCAGAATATCAAATAGCCCGCATAGCAAAAGCGCGTAAAATGGAGCCGGATAAAATCCGTGAAATAGTGTTGCGGCATACTGAAGCGCCCACCTTCGGTTTTCTGGGAGAATCGCGAGTCAATGTGTTAACTTTAAATCTTGAACTTGACGGCAAATTGCCGAGCGAGGGTTCATGAACGAAGACACCCTGCGCCCTGACCCCGATGCCCTTCTCGGCAAGATCAAGGCCGAGGAAGAAAAGGCGAAGCGCGGCAAGCTGAAAATCTTTTTTGGCAGCAGCGCTGGAGTCGGCAAAACCTATGCCATGCTTTCGGCCGCGCGCGAAAAGAACGCTGAAGGCATCGATGTCGTCGTCGGTCTTGTAGAAACCCACAAACGCCCGGAAACCGAGAAATTGCTCGAAGGTTTGCAGATTCTCCTGCCCCGGAAAATCGACTATCGCGGCGTGACGTTACGCGAACTCGACCTCGACGGCATTCTCGAACGTAAACCGGAAATAGCGCTAATCGACGAATTGGCACACACCAACGCGCCCACCATGCGCCACCCTAAACGCTGGAATGACGTAGTCGAGATTTTGGACGCGGGAATCGACGTTTACACCACTCTTAATGTACAGCACATCGAGAGCCTCGCTGATGTCGTCGCAGGTTCGACGGGCGTGTGGGTCAAGGAAACAGTGCCGGATTCCATCTTCGACGAAGCCGACGACATCGTCCTTGTCGATATCAACGCCGACGAACTGCTCAAGCGTCTCGAAGAAGGCAAGGTCTACGTCGCCCCTCAGGTCAAAGCCCATGCCGCCGAAAACTTTTTCCGCAAAAGTAACCTGATTGCGCTTCGCGAACTCGCGCTGCGACGCACAGCCGAGCGCGTCGACGCGCAAATGGACGCCTACAATGATAGCGAAGGCCTACGCGATCGCGCTTCCATATCGGATAAAATCCTTGTCTGCATCGGCCCCGATCCCTTATCTGCAAAGCTCGTCCGCACGACAAAGCGCATGGCCTCCGGCCTTAAAGCCCAGTGGACCGCCATATACGTAGAAAACGCCAGAAGTCACCGTCTTGACGAACTGTCGCGGCGCAAGGTCGAATCCTTGTTCCGCATGGTCGAGCGCATCGGTGGTAAATCGGTCGTCGTGCAGGGCGACAATGCTGAGGACGAAATTATCGCCCACGCGCGTATCCACAATTTTTCCAAAGTCGTTGTAGGAAAACCAATTAAATCCCGTTGGCGCAATTTCATCGAAGGCACGCTATCTGACAAGATCATTCAAAAAAGCGGCAACCTCGATGTCTATGTCGTCACGGGACAGGCGGAAAAACACGAAGAATCCGATCTTTCCGAACGCCTCGCAGCTTTAAAACCTATGCCCTACGTATGGGCGTTGGTTCTCGTTGCTTTTTTCACGATTTTCGGGATTTTCACCGACGCGATTTTAGACCCCATTGATCAGGCTCTCATTTATCTTACGGGCATCGTCCTGATTGCCGTCAAGCACGGACGCGGTCCGTCTTTCTTTTACGCTCTTCTCAGCGCGGCGGCCTTCAATATTTTCTTTTTAACTCCCCAACACGCATACGGATCCGAAGACCGCTCTTACCTGATAACCTTTTTAGTCATGTTGATTATGGGATACGTTATCGCCAATCAGGCGTCAAAATTACGAACGCAAATGCTTTTGGCGCGAGAACGTGAACTTCATACGCAAACGCTCTACCGTCTCACGCGTGAACTGACGGGCAGCAGAGGCCGCCAGCGCGTTTCTGAGGTCGTCGCCAAGCATGTCGCTGAAATGCTGGATGCGGAAATCACCGTTTGGTTAACCGATGAAGATAAACACCTCGCCCCCATCGTAGGCGAATTGCCTGCTTCAGATTACGTCAAGGAGCGTAGCGTCGTGCAGTGGTGCTTCGACAACGCCAAACTGGCCGGAAAAAACACGACGACGATGCCAAGCGCTGAAGGCTTTTATCTTCCCCTTATCGGTTCGAACGAAACGCTCGGCGTGTTCGGCGTTACTCTTCGCGACAACGAGCGCCAGTTATCGCTTGACGAAATATCGACGCTGGAGACGATCGTCAGCCTGCTCGCCTCCGCACAGGAACGCGTGCGCGCAGGCGAAGTGGTTCTCAAAACGCGCATCGCCGAAGAGAGCGAAAAAATCCGCGAATCTCTGATAAAATCACATAAAGAAGTGACAGGAATACCGTTGTAGGTTTACGTACAATGGAACAGAAAGTGTCATTCCGGGGCGCGCAATAGCGCGAACCCGGAATCCCGTTTGTTATAGCCGCATGAAAACATAACGGGATTCCGGATCCATTTTCTTTCGCCTGCTAATGCAGACGTATAGAAAATGTTCCGGAATGACAGATTATCTTACCCCCCACGCCTCGACTAGCCTCACCCAATAACTCGCGCCTATGGGAATGACCGCGTCATTGAAGTCGAAATGTGGACCATGAAGATTGGCGCAGTGTTTTACGTCTCCTGCGCCTAACGCGATATAGCAACCTGGAACTTGC
>CAZVCG010000041.1:7776-16950 GCA_964626265.1 uncultured Rhodospirillaceae bacterium
AAGCATGGAACCGAAATCTTCCGCGCCCATTACGGGTTCCATGTTCTCATCGACTTTGTCGTCGCCGAGCATATCGCGCAGAACGCTTGCGCAAAAAGCGGCTTCCTTCGCATCGTTGACCGTAGCATCCGTGTAGCAATGATATTCATAATCGGCCACAGTTGCGCCGAAAGCCGCGGCGACATTTTCCGCAATGCAGGGAATGCCTTCCTGAAACAGCTTACGCGCTTCCGGCTTAAAGCTTCGCGCCGTGCCGCCCAGAAAGACGCTTTCTGGCATTATATTAAAAGCCTGCCCACCTCCGATGCGCGTGACGCTGATCACGCCGGCGTCAAGAGGCTTGAGATTGCGCGCGACGAGAGATTGCAAGGCTGTAACGATATGCGCAGCGCAAAGGACGCTGTCTGTAAAATGTTCGGGAAATGCGGCATGTCCGCCTTTGCCCACGACCGTCATCTCGAACGTGTCGGCGTTCGCCATCATAGGTCCGGCGCATAAACCCGCTTTCCCAAGCGGAATGCTCTGCCAATTATGGATTCCATATACATGCTCGCACGGAAATTTTGTGAACAAGCCGTCCTTGATCATGCTCTCAGCCCCGCCTTCACTCTCTTCGGCAGGTTGAAAGATGAAGACGACAGTACCTTTGAAGTTCCGCGCTTTGGCCAGATGCTGGGCGGCAGCGAGTAGCATCGCCACGTGCCCGTCATGGCCGCACGCGTGCATCTTGCCGGGGTATAGGGAGGCATAAGGGAGGTTGGTCTGTTCCTGCAGATCGAGCGCATCCATATCCGCGCGCAGACCAACCATGCCACCCTTGCCTTTAGCGCCTTGCAAAACGCCGACAACGCCCGTTTTGCCAATGCCGCGATGCACTTCGATACCCCAGCCCGCAAGCTTTTCGGCCACAAAGTCCGAGGCGAACGTCTCCTCAAAGGCAGTCTGGGCGTTTCTGTGTAGCTCCTGCCGCCAAGCGGTATGTTCTGGCAATAATTTTTCAATTTCAGGAATAAGTTTCATGGGATGGCGTACAGGTTGTCGAGGTCTACCAAAGTCCTAACCCATTCGCGTAGCTGTAGCCAGCTATCGTGGTCGGGAGCTAATAGAAACCCTTTGCCATGGGATGAAGGAAGCAACGGGCTATCATCCCACAACGCGCCATAACCCCCCGCCTCCTGATGGATCAGAAACCCCGCCGCGTCGTCCCAAGGCGAGCATGTCTTGAGGATCATCCTGAAATGCCATTGCTCGCCCGGTAAAGAAAAGTAAGGCTCGCCCGTCACCAGTCTCGCGTACTCGTGACAAGCCGACATCATGGTTTTTTCGACTTGGGGCGTGAGCTTAAGGTTTGGCTTACCAGCTTTCTTATAGGCGTCCGAAATGCGCCAGCCCGGCGTCCCTCTTGGTATAGTATTTGTGGTTAAGGGTAATATTTTTAGTTTCAAGGGCGAAGAATTTTTCTTTTTAGGGGTTGAATGGGTTAAGAATCCGGCATTATCGGCCAAATTCGGGGGAGAATTTGGCGCTTTGTGTTTAGATTTTTTTTCCTCGTCTACGCCATAAATGTATGCGCCGGATCCTATCTCTGCCGCTATGAACTCTTTTGACATCGGATCGTAAGGCCAACCCGCAACCATTTGATTTCGTTCCGCGAGTCCAACAATGACTCCAAAAGTGGGGTTACCAGCCACAAAATTGCGCGTTCCATCGATTGGATCGACGATCCATACGGGTGATTCGCCAAAAAAGCATTCCAAAAGTCGGGGATTCGTCGCAAAAGCCTCCTCTCCCACCACTTTAGAACCAGGTAACAGGTCCAAAAAGCGAATCGAAAGCGCCTTTTCGGCCTCTTTATCGGCGATTGTGACAGGGTCGTCGCCCGTTTTGAACGCTATATCGCCGACCTTCAATCTCCTGAAACGTGGCAAAATCTCCGCATCCGCGACCTCGCTGATAATTTCAGCCACCTTTTCGACGTTAATTTTTGTCATGAATTTTGGATCCGAACTTATTGATAAACCGACCATAATCGGCCTTATCCAAGGCTATTTTCAGGGCTGTTTTTTCCTTACCGTCCCTGCGGCTGACAATCTTGCCATGCTCATAGAGCCACGCCATCGCCGCGCCTTCTGACAAAGGCACATCGAAAGCATAAACCTTTGATCTCTCTGCCAGACGTTCATCCAATAGCTTTAAAAGGTCTTTTAACCCATCGCCTTTTATTGCGGAAATAACCACCGTACCGCCGAATGCCTCGTTCCTCACGCCCTCCAAAGGCAGAACGCGACGCGTTTCCACCGTCGATCGGGCAGCATAGCCTTTCAAGGTCCTCTTTTCCTCTGCGCTAAGCAAATCCGCTTTGTTCAAAACGTCGATAATCCGCGGATCGTCGGCCTCTATGCCTAAATCGGCCAAAACATCCTCAACGGCTTCTTTCTGCACACGTGTTTCCGGATGCGAGGCGTCCCGCACATGCAAGATGACGTCCGCCGTCTGCACTTCCTCCAAAGTGGCCTTAAAGGCCTCGATAAGGTGGGTTGGAAGATCGGAAATGAAGCCCACAGTGTCGGACAGGATTACTTTCCGCCCGCTTGGCAGCTCCAAACCCCGCATACTGGGGTCCAAAGTAGCGAAAAGCATGTCCTTGGCGACGACATCCGCGCCGGTAAGGCGATTAAACAGCGTCGATTTGCCGGCGTTCGTATACCCCACAAGGGCGATCGTGGGATGTTCGGCCTTCAGGCGCGCTTCGCGTTGAAGGCCCCGAGTCCGCTGAACCTGCCTTAATTCCTCTTTCAGCTTGGCGATCCGGTTGGTGATGAGACGCCTGTCGATTTCGATCTGGGATTCTCCCGGCCCGCCCATAAACCCGAAACCGCCTCTTTGCCGCTCAAGATGGGTCCATGACCGCACAAGGCGGGATTTTTGGTAACTTAGGGCCGCTAATTCGACCTGAAGCTGACCTTCCCTGGTGCGAGCGCGCTCGCCGAATATTTCCAGAATAAGGCCTGTACGGTCGATGACCTTGCAATTCCACGCTTTTTCCAAATTGCGTTGCTGAACGGGGGATAAAGGGTGATCGACGATAACAAGCTGGATTTTTTCATTCGCGACCAATCGCGTCCATTCTTCGACCTGGCCGCGTCCCATGAGGGTTGCGGGCGCTGGATTGCTAATGTTCAAGGTTTCCGCCGCGACGACATTCAAGGCTATGGCTTGAGCAAGTCCTACGGCCTCCTCAAGCATGGCTTGCGGCGAACGAAGCCCGTAATTCGCCCCGGACTTCAAAATTGGCTTGAGCACCAGCGCCCGTCCGCCGTGGCGGATGCCATCGACGTCCAATGAAGTATCCGTAGGTTGCGGTTCACGTTGACGCGGCAATTTCGCCCGTATCCTCAAACAGTTGCACCGGAACATTAGGCATAACTGTAGAGATTGCGTGTTTATAGATCAACTGGGCGTGAGATTCCCGCCGCAGCAACACCGAAAAATTATCGAACCACGTAATGATGCCTTGAAGCTTGACGCCGTTAACCAAAAAAACGGTGGTTGGGGTTTTGTTCTTGCGGAGGTGGTTTAAAAACACATCCTGCACATTCTGGCGAGATTCGCTCATGTTCGCTGCTCCTTTTTTTATCCGTATAGCATAACGCTATCCGGGAATTATGGCAGTCTTGTTATTTATAACTTGCCGCCGCATTAACGTGTGATGACGTTGTTTGGGACGGTTCTAAACTAATTAGAAAATCTATCAAGCCCTGACAGCTTGAAAACGACAGAGATACGCCAAGTTTTTCCGCTTCCTGATGATTGTGTAATAAAACAGGGGTGCAGCCTGCGTTTCTGGCGCATTGAACATCCCCATGCGTATCCCCGACAAACCAGATAGAGGAATCATCGGCTTTGAGCCCGGCCTGTTGAAGCGCCATATCGACCGGCTCGCGTTCTGGCTTATCGCGATCCGCGTCCAAGGATCCCACAAGCGACAAAAAGTAAGAGTCCCACCCCAAACAATGACATTCTTGTCGTAAAATGTCGCCTCTCTTGTTGCTCACGACGAACAGAGGAACTCTCAGTTCCTTCAGATAAATCAAAAGATTATCCGCGCCTTCGATCGCTTTCAAATGCGCTAGATGGGATTCCTGATAACGCCCATAGAATATATCATGCGCTTTGTCGGCTTCTTCGCCGTACCAATCCTTGAACAAGTTTTTTGCCGACTTTGCGCTAAAGCCTTTCGTTTCTTGTATTGAAATCGGAGGTTGGCTAAAGGCTTGACGCGCCATATTCAAGGCATCCGTGACGCACCCCCACGCATCGACGAGCGTGTTGTCCCAATCAAATATGACGGCGCGAGGGAAAGAGACGTTTGTGAGGATCATTCTGACGGGCCGTAGAGAAGTTTTGCGCGGGTTTCAAAGGCGCTGGCCATTTTGCGGAATGCCTTGTCGAAAAACGCGTTAATCATGCCTGTGAACAGCGGCGAGCGAAAGGCAAAATCCACAAAGAACGTAAGTTCGCACGACTCTTTCCCTGTGGGGGCGAACCGCCATTCATTTTTCAAGTACTTGAGCGGCCCTCCGCCGTAACTCACTGAAATATTGTGTGGTTTATCCAACGCGACCAGCGAGGTAAAGGTATCGCGGATCGGCCCTTTCCCGACGACGAGGTCGGCCGTCACATTTTTGCCTTTCCTGTCGCGGATGGTGGCTGCAAGACACCACGGAAGAAACTCGGGATAACTTTCTATATCAGCGACGAGCGCGAACATTTTATCCGGCGCATAGGGTAAAATGCGTTTTTCGAAATGTTGGGGCATTGAGCCTGTTCCGGAGCAGTGATTCTTTGTTAACCTAAGGCGGTTAGTATGCCGTTCGCGTCTAAATACACATCTTGCCGGGTCGCAAGGCCCCTATCAAGGCCCATGCTCAAAAACCTAGCCATCCTTTTGATTTTGTTTGTCATGACACTTGGGTCGGCAGAGGTTAGGGCGCAAAACAAGGATAATTACTCAATAGAAGGCCCCAAAACGGGCGTTCTGACCACCACGGCCATTACCGACGCTTTCAAGTCCATCATCGGAACGTCCATAGCCGACGCCTTGCAAGCCATGCTTTCTCAACCCACGGTGACGATCGACGGCTTTGTCATTAATGCTCAGGAACTCAAGCGTTTTTACGCACAACGGAATTACCGGCCCGTCTGGGATACGAAACCCGACGGCGACCGCGCGTCTCTCAAGAACTTTCTGTCCACGGTCACGGCGTTCACCAATTATCATGGGCTTGTCGAAGAACGTTATCCGGTCGCCCAGTTGACCAAGCTCATCGAAAGCAAGCAGGAAGAGGACTCCAAGAAAATCGAGGTATTGGTCACCGCATGGCTCTTCCAGCTTGGCCATGATCTGCATGGCGACACCCTGAAGCTGTCCCATATCTATCCCGGTTGGGAGTTCCGCCGCGATCCGGTCGATATGGTTACCGGATTTGAAAAGGCCATACAGGACAACAAGGTTTATGACTATGTCGCCAGCTTTGCGCCGGATTATCCGGCTTATTTGCGACTTGCGCGAGAATTGAAGGCCTATCGCGACATGAGGGCCAAAGGGCCTTGGCCCACCGTCGCCACTGGCCCGACCATCAAGCCGGGAGAGCAAAGCCAACGCGTCGCGCAAGTCCGCGCCCGTTTGGCAGCGGAGGGATATCAGGTTCCCGAAGACGACGCCCATAGGAACATCGCCCTGTACGATCAGGAATTAAAGTCATTCGTTGAGCAATATCAAAGCCGCAACGGCCTTCAGGCCGACGGCAACATAGGCGCGAAAACCATCGCCGCCATGAACGTTTCCCTCAATTCACGCATTGATCAAATCATCGCCAACATGGAACGCTGGCGGCACATGCCCGATAATCTGCCCCCGCGCTATGTCATGGTTAACATCGCCGCGACGACGCTTGAAGTCGTGGACGAAGGCAAGAGCATTTACGAAGGGCCTGTCGTAGCCGGACGGCCCGACCGCAAAACGCCCTTCATCCAAAGCGAAATCCGCAGCGTGATTTTTAACCCTGCGTGGCATGTTCCCGCCAAAATAGCGCGCAAGGACATTCTGCCCAAATTGCGTAAAGACCCTTATTATCTCGAAAAAATGGGCTTTGTTATCAAGGGTAGTGCCGACGACCCGCACGGCGCGGAGATCGACTGGAACGCGATTCATGAGAGCGAGTTCAACTTTCGGCTGCGCCAATCCCCCGGAGATATCAATAGCTTGGGCCGTTTGAAATTCGATTTCGACAACGATTTCGCCGTTTACATGCACGGCACGCCGCACCCAGAGTTGTTCGCAAAGGCCGAACGTCACTTGAGCTCCGGCTGTGTCCGTCTGCACGACCCCGATAAATTCGCCGAAATCGTTTTGTCGCAAAACGAAACCGAATGGACGCTCGACCGTGTCAAGGCGGAAGTGGACAAAGGCAAGACCCGTTGGCTCAAAGTCGCTGAGCCTTTGCCTGTGTTTTTCGTCTATTGGACGGTGTTTCCGGGTGAAAACGACGGCCCCCTCAATTTCCGGAAAGACGTCTATGCCTATGACAGTTTCCTGATCGAGGTCATGCGCAAGGACGCAACAAAAGAATCGGCTTTTGCCGTTAAGAATAAAATCAGCCCATTGATTTAATTGATTGTTTTTCGAAAAACAGCCACTTTTTGAACAAAATCCTTGATTTCCGACGTGAAAGGATTTAGGCATTCCGTCGCGTTGTATCGTTATTCGCCCACCCCTCTCAGGACGGCCCAAGACCTAGATTAGCGCATCCTTTCAACAGCCATCATAGCTTGTATGACCGAGATTATAGACGGTACGCGTAGACGCTTCCTTCAGTTGGGCCTGATAGCAGCAGCCTGCACGGCTGCATCGCCTGCCATGGCGATCATGCCGCGTTTCAAGGGCGACAAGCGCCTTTCCTTCCATAACCTGCATACCGATGAACGGCTGAACGTATCCTATTGGAAAGACGGCGAATACAATCGCCGCAGCCTTGAAAAGATATACAACATTTTGCGCGATCACCGGACAGGCGACGTGTTTCCCATCCGCACTTCCCTGCTGGACTTGCTGCATGATCTGCAGGCAAAGCTCAAGAATCACAACACGATAGAGATTATCTCCGGCTACCGTTCGCCCAGAACCAACGCCATGTTGTGCCAGGCGTCGGACGGCGTGGCGAGCCGTAGCCTTCATATGGATGGGATGGCAATGGACATCCGACTGAACGGATCGACGCTGCGTCAGGTGCAAAACGCGGCTCTCCTCATGCGCCGTGGCGGGGTGGGGTACTACCCCTCATCCGGCTTCGTTCACGTTGACGTGGGCCGCGTCCGCCGTTGGTGATATTTGCCCCCGAAATCGGGGCAAATACTTACAAATTTAGCTCCCGAATTCTGTGCGCTTCTTGCCCCGTTTTTGGCGGTTATTTTAGGGCAATAATGCCAAAATCCTCCTTTTTTCGGGCCATTCGTGCCAAAATCTTCCTCCATTACAGCCCCAAAATGCCGTAAACCGTGGCGCTCTTTTATTTGGAAACCGGTTGAAAAACACAAAACATTGTTAAAGTTTTGGGGCCTTTAATAATTTTATTAACATTGCTGTGTGAATCCTGAGCCGCCTGCCGCGAGCATAGGAGGGAGCCATGGATTCGACACAGCTTAACAAGCGTCTGAACGAAATCGAAGCGCGTCTGAAAAACGTCGAGCGTCTGTTGAACGTCAAGCCAAGCGCAACGCCCGCCCGCGACGTGAATCCATGGACATCTCCCTCTTCTTCAAAACAAGCCAGTCAACCCGTCGCGCAGATGGAAAGCGACGAGCCGAGGCCCGGCAACTGGCTCGGCATCATCGCCGTTATCTGCTTTGTGGCCGCCGCCGGATTCATCATCAAGCTTTCCATCGAGTCAGGCTGGCTCACGCCTGCGCGGCAGATCGGCCTTTCGTTCTTGCTTGGACTTTCGTTGGTCGTGGGGGGACTGGTTTTAAAAAACAGGGACCGCGAATACGCAAGCTATCTTCCCGGCGCGGGCGTTATCATTCTGTATCTTACGGCATTCGCCTCGCATCGTTTTTATGCGCTCATATCGTTTGAAGCCGCGCTGGCCATTACGGCGATGGTGGCCGCGCTGTGCATATGGCTTTATCAGGAAATCCGGCACGACTTTTATCCCATCACGGCGGCCGCAGGCGCGTATCTCTCGCCAGTCGCTCTGAACTTCAATGCCGACGCGGAATTCACGCTCTATTACTTTTTGATATGCTCCGTAGCGTTCGCCACGATTTCGGCGTGGGTGCAATCGCGCGCTCTGACGCTGGTGGCGGCGTATGCGGCGATACTGCTCACGTCGATGATAGGCTCGAACCTGCACAACGACGCGCTGATCGCCGTCATGTTGGCGTTGCATTTCGCGACGTTCGCGGTGGGCACGTATCTTTATTCGCGCCATGCCGAAAAGCCCCTCACGGCTAGCGAGTCATGGAGCTTTTTTCCCGCGTTGCTGATTTTTTACGCGATGGAGTACCATTTCATCGCGCGGATACAGCCCGGACTGGCGCCTTGGCTGTCGCTCGCGTTTGCGGGCGGATTGATCGGTTTGTACATCGCGGCCAAGAAAACTTTTTCCTCCGGTTTGAACAGCCAGCCCGTCATCCTCGCGTTCGCTTCGATCGTCTTTTTCCATTCGTTCTATCTGGAGTTGTTGCCCGAGGCGGCGCAGCCGTGGCTTTTCGCGGCGATTGTCGCGGGCATGGCGTTCGCGCCTGCCGCGTGGGTCAAGGGCCGGTTTGAAAACGCCTATATCATACCTTCGTTTGTCATCCTCGGCATTCTGGCCAACGAATACATTTCGATCTTCAAGCATCTGATGAGCGGTCACAACGCCATGTGGCTCGCCGTAGCTTTGGCCGCTATCGCCAGCCTGTGGTCTTATGTGATTGCGCGCAGCCGCGAGACACTTGGGGGATCATCGTTCGGTTATCTTGTGCTGGGGGCGGCGCATGTCTTGGTGATAGCCGCCATGCACAACATTACGAAAGACGTCGGCTCGCTGGCCGTTTCGGCCTCATGGCTGCTTTACGCCGTGGCGGGTGGCGTTTTGGCCCTTGTCCGGCGCGACGAAGTCATGGCGCGGT
>CAZVCG010000042.1:0-15320 GCA_964626265.1 uncultured Rhodospirillaceae bacterium
CGCGACAGACAAGCACCGGACGGTGGACGACACGCCTTATGGCGGGGGGGCCGGGATGGTCATGCGGCCCGACGTCGTGGCCTCGGCGGTGCGCGGCGCGAGCGAAAAGTTCTGTCGAGCAAAGCGGCGCATCTATCTGTCGCCGCGCGGAAAAGTCCTTAACCAAGCACTTGTTCATGAATTGGTTGAAGCGGGATCGGTCATGCTGCTTTGCGGGCGTTATGAGGGGGTGGATCAGCGCGTTTTGGACGCCGAAGGCCTCGAAGAGGTCAGTTTGGGCGACTTTGTGCTCGCCGGCGGCGAAGTTGCAGCCATGACGCTTATTGAGGCGTGCGTCCGTCTTTTGCCCGGCGTGATGGGCAACATGGCCACCACGGACGAGGAAAGTTTTGCCAACGGCTTGCTTGAGTACCCGCACTACACCCGCCCCCCCGAATGGGAAGGCCTCAAAGTCCCCGAAGTTCTTATATCGGGCCATCATGAAAGGGTTAATGCGTGGCGGTTGGCGGAATCCGAGCGTTTGACCCGCGAGAGAAGGCCGGATTTGTGGGAAATTCATCAAAAAAGGCCGAAAGTTAACGAAAGCGCTAAGAAAGGTTGAGTTGGCGGGGAATCTTGTGTATAGCCTCCCCCTTCAGGAGAAAAGCTATGAATATCTTACAGAAATTCGAGCAACAGCAGCTCGAGAAAATGAACGTCAATGTTCCCGAATTCGCGCCCGGCGATACCGTTCGCGTCAACGTGAAGGTCATCGAAGGCACGCGCGAGCGCATTCAGGCCTATGAAGGCGTGTGCATCGCCCGCAAAAGCGCCGGTTTCAACTCGTCCTTTACCGTCCGCAAGATCAGCTATGGCGAAGGCGTCGAGCGCGTGTTCCCGCTTTACAGCCCACGCGTCGATTCCATTCAGGTCGTGCGCCGTGGCGATGTCCGCCGCGCCCGCCTGTATTACCTGCGCAGCCGCCGCGGCAAGTCAGCCCGCATCACCGAGCGCATGGACTACGCGGTCGCAGCCCCGGAAAAGACGGAAGCGAAAGAAGCGTAATCAGGTTTTTTGTTCATGCAAAAACCCTCCCTTCACGGGGAGGGTTTTTTGTTTGCGGGACGCATAAACGAAGCATTCGCCTTGTCCCCGAATTCGGGGGCGGTGCGCGCACCGAAATGTTGCAGAAGAAAGCGCGTTTTTTGCCCCCGAATTCGGGCGCGGAAATTGACCTGCGGATGCTAAGAAAGTCGAAGCGTTTGCGCCCCGAAAAGCGGGCTTTTTTTCTGTCCAAAATGCCAAAATCTTCCTTTTTTGGGGCCGATCATGCCAAAATCTTCCCTCAAAGCGCGCCTAAAATGCCGGAAACCGTGGCGCAGATTTCGCATAAAAAGTTAAAAAAGCGGCGCGACAGGGTTAACATCAACGCGTCAGGCGAAAGCGTGTTAACTTTTGCTGCGTGACCGCCTCATCAGGAAAAACTTGGGGCTTACTATAGCCAGACAACAATTGTCGCGCGAGAAAAAGCCGAAGGTTGCAAGATTTTTGCAAGCTCGTGACAAAGAGATTGAAAACCGTATTGGCTGCTCACTCTACGGCATCAGCTCCGTAATTGAGCAGTATCAAAAATCATATCCGCCGAGCAATCTTAATTTCTTCACGCGAATTGCGGCCATGACTGGTATGCTCTGGGCGGGTTATAACGGTGCCAAAGTATGTTGTCCGTTCCCGGATCACCTTAATAAATACGTCGTGCTTTCAATGGGCAGCGTCGTCGCTCCTCTTGCTTTTCCCGATCTTATTGCTTTGGGCTGTCGCAAGGCAAAAAAAGCAATTTGCTCCAGACAAGCGCCTCAGGAAACGCCTTATCACTTGCTTGTCAACGATAGGCCAAAGGAACTCGTTGGGAGCAAAAAAAAACAACACGATGCCGTCTCCGTAGAAACGTCGCGTATATGAAAAAAATTGTGTCGCGAGGAGTTATGAGGGGGTTGGCTGATCTGTAGACTTCGCTGCTACACTTTTTGAACGCATACCGACGATGAGAGGGCTGAGGCGCGATTTTGGCATTCGGGAAATTACCCCCGTATCCAGAAGCATACTGCGTCCGTAAGCGAGAAAAAGACCAACAAGGACCACGCTGCCAATAACAGCATCCGCCGTGTTTATCATGATCTCCGTCAGTTTGAGCCTGACAACATATTGTTTACTAGAGCCGTTTATCTTTTTATTGAATCAAGAAGCAGGTGAAGGGAAGCAATGGGGACACAATAAAAAAGGCAACAGAAGGCCGTTCAAAAGTCAAATGATTGGCGGAGCCTTTTTTATTATGTCCCCCCTCGCTGTTACATTTGTAGCACCAAGTTTTTGCTTCCTCTCCCACAAGGGGAGATGGCCTTGGAAAAATCTGTCAATTCCCCAGCGCGTAATCCACCGTCGAAACCACGCGGACGGTTTTAGTGATTTGGCTTTCTTCGGTTGCGCCCGGGTATTGGTCGCCGGGCAAGATGGAGAACGTGCCTTGACTGGCGCGGGCCAAACCGCCGAGCTGCACGTTCGCGTAGCGCGCGAATTGCTCCGCCGCGTCGTGCGCGTTGCGCGTGGCTTCGGCCAGCATCTGGAGCTTAACTTCGTTTAATTTGGTGAAAAGGTAATAGGGCGACAACGACGCCAGCGAACCGACGCCTTCGGTCGTGAGAAGAATTCCCGCCTTAACCAGTTCGTTGATCTTGCCGCCGATCTTTTGCACGACATCGACGTTGTTCGAGCGGATCATGATGTTGCCGTACACGATATAGCGCGTGTCTTTCATGGCTTCGCTGCGGTATTCCTTGGCCATCAAATCGACGACATCGGTGCGTTGCACCGTCACGTCATTCTCGGCGAGGCCTTCAGCTTTCAGGAAATCGAGAATGGCTTTTTGATCGGCGTCGATTTTTTGTTGAACCATGGGAAGGTCGTTTCCAGCGGCGACGAAACGCAACGGCCACAGCGCGAGATCGGCTTTGACCTGGTGTTCGGCCAGACCCTTGACGGAAATAGTATGCGGGTTGTTCACGCGCCCGAAGCCGGTTTGAACGGCCTGACCGAGGAAATAGCTGCTCGCGCCGATGCCGAGCGCCAAAACGCAGGCGGCGGCTATCAGGCCGAGGCTGGAGGAGCTTTCGTTCATGGGTTGGTCGTCGAGGGTCATGGGGGCACCTGATAAATGGGGCGCAAGCGGATTGCGCTTGAAAGAGGGAGGCTAAACACTCTACGATTATTTCTTAAAGAGGGCAATCAAGACAAATGAAAAGTCCGCGTTTTTTGAAAGTATTATCGTCCTTTGTTCCGGCGGGGCGTGAAGTGACGCCGCTGGCCGATAGAGAGTTTGCGCGCCTGATGGAACCGTTTGGCGTGGGGGAAAGTCCTTTGGCTTTGGCCGTCTCCGGCGGGCCGGACAGCATGGCTTTGGCGCATTGTTTGGGGCGGTGGGTTAAGGCTCACAAAAAGCCCGTTGTCATCCCCGTGCAAACGGGGATCCAGCGGCCCGCGTCTGTGGGCCATATGAGTTATACGTCGCATGGACATGCGACGCTGGATTCCCGCTTTCGCGGGAATGACATAATGGTCATTTGTTTCATCGTCGATCATGGGTTGCGGGAGGAGTCGGCGGACGAGGCGCAGGCCGTGAAAGAGCGGCTGGAGGCGATGGGGTTGCGGGCGGAGATTTTGCGCTGGGAGCATGGCCCCGTCGCCACGCGCGTGCATGTTCAGGCGCGCAAGGCGCGGTTTGATTTGTTGGTTGAAGCTTGCAAGCGGCATGGCGCGCGCGATTTGCTGTTGGCGCATCAGTTGGACGACCAAGCCGAAACCATTCTCATGCGCTTCGCCAAAGGCAGCGGGATCGACGGACTGGCGGGCATGGCGCGGGTTACTGAAATGGACGGCGTGCGTTTGTTGAGGCCTTTGCTGGGCGTTCCCAAAGAGCGCTTGGTCGCGACGTGCCACGCGGCGGGCATCGATTATGTGACCGATCCCAGCAACGCCAAAGCGAAATACGCCCGCGGGCGGTTGCGGCGCGTTCAGGAATTGCTGGCGGAAGAGGGCTTTACGCCGGAACGCTTGGCCGATCTGGGCGAGCGCGCGGCCGAAGCGAAAGACGCGCTCGACCATTATACGCGGGCTTTGCTGCGTGTGGCGGTCGCTCAAGACGCGGCAGGGATGCTGAAAATCAATCTGGAACAGTTGCGTTCCGCGCCGCAGGCGGTGGCGTTGCGCGCGTTGGCGGCGTGTTTGCAGACCGTGCATCCGTCGGATTATGCGCCTGAACGCGCGATGCTGTTGCCTGTGCTGAACGATTTGCTTAGCGACATGCCGATGGGCGCGCGGACGTTGCATGGGTGCGTTATCAACAAGACGGACAGGCAAGCTACGATCGTGCGCGAATATGGGGCGATTACGGACGAGCAGCCGATCGCGCCGGGACAGACGGTGGAATGGGACAGGCGTTGGCGCGTGAGATTGGCGGCGGATTGCAAGTTGACGGGGCTTACTGTACGCGCGCTGGGCATTCAAACGCATGATGTGCTGGACAAACTTGCGCCCGGCTTGCGCCAGCGCATTCCGCAAGGACGTTTGCGCGCCTCTCTTCCAGCGTTGTGGGAGGGGAGAGAGTTGAAGGCGGTTCCGGATGTGTTTGATTTAAAGGCCAATATGGCCTGCGCTGAATTGATAAACTCATTATGATTGATGTGTGGGAAGGACAATGGGGACACGATAAAAAGGCCTTAGACATACATGAGAGCCTACACGATTATTCAGGGCCTTTTTTATTGTGTCCCCATCGTTCGGCCTATAATGTAAGTTAACATTATCCGGAAAGGCCATGACGATGGGCGTGAAGTCGCAACTTAAGAGATGGCAAAAGGCCGGTCTGATCGACCAGCACGTGGCGGGAAAAATCCTCGCCTTTGAAATAGCACGATCGAGCGGACGTTTCGGCACGGCGATGCTCGCGCTAGGCGCGTTGGCCATTGCGTTGGGGCTGGCGGCTATCACGGCATCCAACTGGGACGCGATACCGACCGCGTTGAAATTCGCCGGTGTGATTGCCATCAACCTTGCGCTTGCGGGCGGCGTTTTTCATGCGTTGCAGAAGAATTTGAACGCCGCGCGCGAGGTTCTTTTGTTTTTGCTGGCCGCCGCTGTTTTGTCCTTCATTGCCTTGATAGGCCAGGTGTATCAGACAGGCGCGCCGACGTGGCAGGCGTTGACGCTGTGGCTTGTTCTTGTCTCACCGTTTTTGTTCATGTTTGCGCGCGCGAGGTTCACGGTCGTGGTTTGGGTCGCCATGGTTTGGTGGACGCTGGGGTCGGCCTTCGAGGCCGTTCATGCGCATCTTGGCGCGCTATATCTTGACATTGCCTTTTACACGCTCATTCCGCTCGTCATGATCGGCGTGGGCGAAGCGCCGCGCATCCGCGACCGCTGGCCGTCATGGACATATGTGTTGGCGACGGCTGGATACTTTCTGGTCATGCTGATGACGTCGATAGCCCAGGTCGCGTGGCTCAATGACAACAGGTCGATGTGGCATTTGACCGACAATGCGCCGCAATATCATATTCCCGGCACGGCTTTGGTCGCGGCGGCGTTAACGGGCGCGTTGCTCGCCGCGCTCTGGTTCCTCGATTGTTTAGGCAAGCAAGCGAAGAAAATCTTGCCGTTTCTGGCTGCCAGCATCTTTTTCGGTTTCCTGCCGCTTGTGGCCTATCACGTAGAATTGGCTGTCGTCGGCGCGGCGCTGTTCATGGCGTATTGGGCGTTGATCGGCTGGACGGGGTTGCAGCTCGGCAACCGCGGCATTCTAAACGCTTCCATCGTCATCATCGCGATACGCCTGATCGTCGTTTACATCGAGGTGTTCGGCAGTCTGTTGTCCACGGGCATCGGGCTGATCACCAGCGGCGCGTTGCTGATCGCGTTGGTCGTGGGGACCCGTAAACTCATGCGTAAACTGGGGCATGCCATATGACGAAACGACAACAAATCATCGCCGCCGTCCTGCTCGTTTTGCCCACGCTCGTGTTGAGCGGCCTTGTCGCGAAAAACGAAATCGACAAGAACGCCGCGCGCACATGGCGCGTGAAAATCACCGGCTACGATCCGCGCGATTTGCTTTATGGCCATTACCTCAATTTCCGTTTCGATTGGGGCGGCAGTTTGGGCGCTTGCCCCAGTTCGGGCGATTGTTGTTTGTGTTTTGAAGGGAATGAAGGGCCGATGACGCCGGCCGTTTCCTACAAGACGTGCGAACAGGCGTCGGCTTGCGCTAGCCGCATCAACGTATCCGGGCTGGAGTGCGAACGTTTCGGCCGTTGCGCCAACAGGGGTTTAGATCCGGAAATGCCGCAACAATATTTCATACCGGAAGAATCCGCGCCGCGTCTCGATACTTTACTTAGGCGGCGCGAGCACAAGATGTCCGTCGATTTGAAAATAACGCCGTCAGGGCGGCATATGTTGGATCAGCTTTATATCGACGATGTGCCCTGGAAGGAGTTCTTGAAACAGAACCCCGAGGCAGGAAAAGTTGAATCGCGCCGCGAAATGCCTCAGTCGGTAGCCCCGGTAACGCCTGCGCCGTCTGTTGCGCCTCCGGCCCCTTCGGAACCACCGCCTGAGGATTCTGGGCAATCAACCGCAAAACCTGAATAGATTTTGGCCTAAAAGGGGCGGATATGGCCTTTAAAAGGCCCACGCGTTGCCGCCCTTTTATGTCCTTTCGACATTGCAAAAGGGTCAAAATTTACTATATCCTGTTGCAAAGCTGACAGGATCGGCCTCAAGGGAATCACGTATCCGATTACGAAGACCAGCTCTACTGAAAGGGTAAATCATTGAATAACTTCGGTAAAAACATCGCCCTGATGGTCATCATAGGGATTTTGCTGGCCGCGCTCTGGAACGTGTTTCAGGGCCCGAGCATGTCGCCCGCCCAAAAAGCCATGCCGTTCAGCGATTTTGTCGCGCGCATCGACGAAGGCAAGGTCGCCAACGTCGTTATCAAGGGCAACATCGTCATGGGCCATCTGAACGACGGGGGCGCCGAGTTTGTCACCTATCTTCCCCCCGAAGCCAACGTTATCGGCAAGCTGTTGGATAAAAAAGTTAAAGTTAACGTTCAACCCGACGAAGCGGGGGCCATCACGTTCTGGAGCGTGTTCCTGAATTGGTTCCCGATGATCCTTTTGGTGAGCGTGTATATCTTTTTCATGCGCCAGATGCAGGGGTCCAATGGCCGCGCCATGGGCTTTGGCCGCAGCCGCGCGCGGATGCTTACCGAAAAAACCGGCAAGGTGACGTTCGACGACGTCGCGGGCGTTGAAGAGGCCAAGCAGGAACTTCAAGAAGTCGTCGAGTTTTTGCGCGATCCCCAGAAATTCCAAAAACTCGGCGGCAAGATTCCTAAGGGCTTGCTTTTGGTCGGGCCGCCCGGCACGGGCAAAACGCTTATCGCGCGCGCCGTCGCGGGCGAAGCCAACGTGCCGTTCTTCACGATCTCAGGTTCGGATTTCGTCGAGATGTTCGTGGGCGTCGGCGCGAGCCGCGTGCGCGACATGTTCGAGCAGGGTAAGAAGAACGCGCCATGCATTATTTTCATTGATGAAATCGACGCCGTGGGGCGTCACCGCGGCGCAGGGCTTGGCGGCGGCAACGACGAGCGCGAACAGACGCTCAACCAGTTGCTGGTCGAGATGGACGGCTTCGATTCCAACGAAGGCGTGATCCTGATAGCCGCGACGAACAGGCCTGACGTGCTCGATCCCGCGTTGCTCAGGCCGGGCCGTTTTGACCGCCAGGTCGTCGTGCCGAACCCTGACATTTTGGGCCGCGAGCGCATTTTAAAGGTGCATATGCGCAAAGTGCCTTTGGCTCCGGATGTCGAGCCGAAAGTCATCGCGCGCGGCACGCCGGGCTTTTCCGGCGCCGACCTCGCCAATCTTGTGAACGAAGCGGCTTTGCTGGCCGCGCGGCATAACAAGCCTGCCGTCGGCATGGCGGAGTTCGAGGCCGCCAAGGACAAGGTCATGATGGGCGCCGAGCGCCGCTCGATGGTCATGACGGACGACGAAAAGAAGATGACCGCCTACCACGAAGCCGGTCACGCTCTAGTCGGGCTGAACGTGCCGCAGCACGATCCGTTGCACAAAATTACGATCATCCCGCGCGGGCGCGCGCTCGGCGTCACGTTCAATCTGCCGGAACGGGACAAATACAGCCAGACGAAGACCGAGCTTGAATCGCGCATCGCGTCGATGTTCGGCGGCCGCGTGGCGGAGGAGCTTATCTTCGGCAAGGAAAACGTCACGACCGGCGCGAGCAGCGACATTCAGCAAGCCACCAATCTTGCGCGCCGCATGGTGATGGAATTCGGCATGTCGGAGAAGCTGGGCCGCGTGCGCTATAATGCGAACGAGCAGGAGATCTTTTTGGGCCATTCCGTCACGCAGCAGCAGAACGTTTCCGAAGCCACGGCCAAGATCATCGACGACGAGGTGCGCCGATTGATCGAGGAGGGCGAGGCGAAGGCGCGGCAAATCCTGACGTCGAAGATGAAGGACCTGCACACCATAGCCAACGCGCTTTTGGAACATGAGACGCTTACCGGCGACGAGGTCGCGGCTTTGTTGCGCGGCGAATCCATTGACCGCAAAGACGCGCCACCACCAGCCAAGGTCGTTTCGGGCAGCGAAAGCAAGAAAGGCTCGGTGCCTTCGACGGCGGGCGACGCACCGCCTTTTGCGCCCGTTCCCCAAACGCCCCGCGGGGTCGTTGTTTAATTAATTCAGTCCAAGGAAATCTTGTCTCACATGACCCGTATACTTTTCGGCACCGACGGCATTCGAGGCCGCGCCAATCAGGAACCTATGACCGCGGCGACGGCGCTCAGCGTGGCCATGGCCGCGGCGCGTTTGTTCCGGCGCGGCGATTACCAACACCGCGTGGTGATCGGCAAGGATACGCGCCTTTCCGGCTATTTACTGGAGCCGGCGTTGACGGCGGGTTTCATCGCCGAAGGCATGGACGTTATTTTGCTGGGGCCGTTGCCGACCCCTGCCGTGGCGATGCTGACGAAAAGCTTGCGCGCGGATTTGGGCGTTATGATATCCGCCTCGCACAATCCCTATGAGGACAACGGCATCAAGCTTTTCGGGCCGGACGGGGCGAAGCTTTCGGATGATCTGGAAGCGCAGATAGAAGCGCTGATGGAGCAAAGCGCGACGAACGGCGGCGTCACAGGCGACGCTCTTGGCCGCGCAAGCCGCCTCGACGACGCGATTGGCCGTTATGTCGAATACGTCAAAGGCACGTCGCCAAACGGTTTGCGTCTCGACGGCATGAAGATCGTCGTCGATTGCGCGAACGGCGCGGCCTATAAAGTCGCGCCGGCGATTTTGTGGGAATTGGGCGCGGAGGTTATCCCTATCGGCGTACAGCCGAACGGCCTCAACATCAATGATAAATGCGGCGCGACGCATACCATGCCCATGCAGGAAGCGGTGACGCTTTATGGCGCCGATGTCGGGATCGCGCTTGACGGCGACGCCGACAGGATCATCATGGCCGACGAAAAGGGACAGGCGATCAACGGCGATCAACTGATGGCGCTTATCGCGCAAGCGTGGGCCAAACAGGGCCGTTTGAAGGGCAACACAGTCGTGGCGACCGTGATGTCGAACCTCGGCATGGAACGTTTCCTGAAATCGCAGAACATCAATCTGGTTCGAACGCCCGTGGGCGACCGCTATGTCGTCGAGGGCATGAAGGCGGGCGGTTATAACGTCGGCGGCGAGCAATCGGGGCATATCGTCTTAAGCGACTACAGCACGACGGGCGACGCGTTGATCGCGGCGTTGCAAATTCTGGCAGTGATCCGCGAAAAGAAGGCGCCGGCGAGCGAGGTTTGCCGTATGTTCAAGCCCGTGCCGCAACTCTTGAAAAACGTGCAAGCCGATGGCGGCGTGTTGCAAAATCCGGTTGTGCAGGAAGCGATGACCAAGGCGGAAAAAGCTTTGGACGGCGTTGGCCGCTTGCTCATCCGCAAGTCGGGCACCGAACCGCTTGTGCGCGTGATGGCCGAAGGCGACGACGAGGCGTTGGTTAAAGATGTCGTGGATAGTTTGGTTAACTCGATCAAGGCCGTGGCGGGTTAACTTAAAAAGGCAGTTCAGCCCTGAATTTTGCAACACACTTGAAATAAATTAGCCCAAATTGCCGCTGAAACCATAATCTACCGTTGACTGGGTATGGCAGAGTCACTTACGTTTGATTCGGTTTGAGGGCGTTTCCTTGAACGGTTTTTACAAGGTTCTTTTTATTCCAATGTTGGACGCCGCCAACATATTTGCAGCTCTCAGCTGCCTCAACAGTGCCCAGCTCTCCAGCTGGTGCAGCGGCCTCGGTTGCGGTTCGTCGGGTCCGTAAGGACCACATACGCGCGCGCCATCCATATCTTCCGCATAATTTCACAACCTAGCTAAAAGGAGCCTTATTATGGCTAAAACGATCATTCATTATGCAAATCCTAATGGCGAAAAAGCTTTGGAGATTCAGCATGCAAACGGCGTGGCGGAAATCGAAAAAGCGCTAACTGATCAGAACGTTCATCTTATCGGTTATCGCGGCGAAAAAAAAGATGGCGATATGGTGCATACCTTCTCTGCGCCACACCCCATAGAACCGGAAGTTCAAACACAAATAAAACGGCTTCAGGGCGTTCAGCGGATCTTGGCTCTGTAAGACAACGTCATGATTTCGATGTGGCGGTTGCGCAGAATAAAAACTGTGCATAACGGTAAAATCCGAAGCACTATCGGCTTGCGAAGGCTCTCGCGATTTTATTGTCCAGGGTCAATACAATGCCTCGGTTGCGGTTCGTCGGGTCCCTAGGGGACCACATCATTCGCTCGTCCAACCCACATTTTCCACGAAAGGCCATTTTAAAACGAGGCGGAACATGACAACGCAAGACCAATTTAAGATCGAGGAGCTATCCGGCAATGGAAACGGAGCTTTTTCGAAAATAGCCATAACGCATAACGGTTGTCTGACCGAGCCGCTCATTCAGATCGCCGGGTTGCTGAACAGGGAAGGCATAAACGTACGAGGCGAGAGACAATTCGGCACAGGGAGAGCAACCGTTGTTCATCTGGAAGCTATCCCGCCAATCCCTCGCGAACTATTAAACAGAATGAAAAGAATAATCGGCAACGGCGCGGCCACGCCGAAACCGGCGTAACTTTCTAATCCCCATTCCTTTCCATCGCCTCGCGCATTTTGGGAACGTTGTTTTTGAAGATGCCGAGGTAGGTGGGGGCGGGGCCGGAGGGGGGAGAGAGGGCGTCGGAATAGAGCGTGCCGCCCATTCTGGCGCCGGTTTCGTCGGCGATTTGCTCCATCAAGCGGGGGTCGGACAGGTTTTCGATGAAGACTGTGGAGACCTTTTCCTCTTTGATCTGATTGATAAGTTTAGCCACGGCTTGTGCCGAAGGTTCGGCTTCGGTGCTGAGGCCTTGAGGCGCGAGAAACGTAATGTCATATGCCTCGCCAAAGTAGCCGAAAGCGTCGTGCGATGTGATGATTTTTCGCTTTTCGGGCGGAATATTCTTGAACGCATCGCGTATGTTCGCGTCCATTTTCTTGAGCTCCGCATCGTATTTTATCATGTTTTCGCGGAACATTGCGCCGTGTTCCGGGGCCGCGCCGATCAAGGCGTTGGCGATATTGCGAATGTAAATTCGTCCAAACGTGATGTTCTGCCATGCGTGAGGGTCAACCGTTTGCCTCACGTCTTCGCCGAAAAAGCGCGCCTTTACGCCCGCAGAGGCGACCAGCAGCTTTGCGTGCGTTCCAGATGACTCGATCAGAGGCTGCATCCAGCGGTCGAGGCCAAGCCCGTTGATGGCGATAATGTCCGCTTCGGCAATGGCTTTTACCTGAGCCGGCGTGGGTTGAAACGTGTGCATATCGGCGTCGGGACCCGCCAGCACCGTAAGATCGATGGCTTTGCCGCCGATGTTTTTAACCATGTCGCCGAGGATGCTGAAGCTGGCGACGACTTTAAGCGGTTTATCGTCCTGTGCGCGCGTGGCTGGGGCGACGCCGAGCAGGGCGACAATAATAACAGCCAGTAAGGACTTCATCGTAATTTTCATGGCGGACCTCGCGCACAGGCTTTATCATGGCCGATAATGGTTTGTTGTGCGGGAAATGCAAGCCGTCTTCTTGGGAGACTTTTCTATGTTCTTCATGGGCCTTAGGCAGCGGTTGGCGATAGCGTGCGCAGGGTCGGCGCTGGCCATCGCGGTTACTCTGTGGGCGTTGGCGTCTTAGGGGGGCGGCTCATATGGACGCGACGGTGAATCCTGTCATTCAGCTCGATAACGTGACGGTCCGCTATGGCCGCCATACGGCGTTGCAGAACGTTTCCGGCGCGTTCGAGGCCGGATCGCTGACAGCTGTCGCGGGGCCGAACGGCGCGGGCAAAAGCACGTTGCTCAAAGCCATCGCGGGCATCATCAAGCCGAAGTCAGGCAATATAACCATGTGCCGGAATTGCGCGTGCCGCATCGCGTATTTACCGCAGACCGCGACGATCCAGCGCGATTTTCCGATAACCGTTCTGGAAGCCGTAGCGACGGGCTTTTGGCCGGAATCCGGCAGCGCGGGCGGAATTACGAAAGAAAAGCTGGCCCGCGCGCGTGCGGCGTTGCGCGAAGTGGGATTAGAAGGATTTGAAGACCGCCTGATCGGCGCATTGTCAGGCGGGCAGTTTCAACGGATGCTTTTCGCCCGCGTCATCGTGCAGGACGCGCAGATTATCCTTCTCGACGAACCGTTCACGGCCATCGATGCGGAAACGACGGCGAAGCTCATTCAGATTTTGCTGAACTGGCACAAGGAAGGCCGAACGATCATCTGCGTATTGCACGATCTGATGATGATACGGAAATATTTTCCGGAATCTTTCCTGCTCGCCGGAAAGTGCCTTGGCAAGGGGCATACGCACGCGCTGTTCGAGCAAAAACTGCTTTCCTTCGATCTCGATATGGCCGAATTGCTGGGGCCGGAATCCAAACTCAACAGGCACGATCACGACCATGACGCTGTCTGAACTTCTCATAGATCCGTTCGTGAATTACGCGTTTATGCGGCGCGCGCTGGCCGCGTGCGTCGTGCTGTCGATGGGCGGCGCGCCGCTCGGCCTGTTCATGACCTTGCGCCGCATGACGCTGGCGGGCGACGCGATGAGCCACGCCATATTGCCGGGCGTCGCCGTGGCTTTTCTGGCGGCGGGCCTTTCGGTATGGCCGATGACGCTGGGGGGATTGATCGCGGGCATGATCGTGGCCACGCTGGCCGCATTGCTGACGCGTACCACGCGCCTGAAAGAGGACGCGGCGTTTACGCTGCTTTATCTGTTGTCGCTGGCGCTCGGCGTGACGTTGATTTCGATGAAAGGCAACAACGTCGATTTGGTGCATCTGCTGTTCGGGAACATTCTGGCCGTGCGGCAAGAGTCGCTGTGGCTCATCACGGCTTCGACGTGCATTACGTTGTTTGCGATAGCCGTGATCTACCGCCGGTTGGTCATCGATTGTTTCGATCCGGATTTCATGAAAGCCGCCACGGCGCATCAGGCTCCGGGCGGGCGCAAGGGCGGCATATGGACGCGCCAAATATTCTTTGTCTTGCTGATGATCAACCTGATCGCGGCGTTTCAGGCTCTTGGCACGCTCATGGCGCTCGGCATCATGATCTTGCCCGTCATCGCGGCGCGTTTTTGGGCCGAACGTCTGGAAGCCACGATGTTGATAGGCATCGCCGTTGCTGTTGCGTCATCCGTGGCGGGATTGCTGATTTCATATCATGTTCGCATTCCCGCCGGGCCTGCGGTGGTTCTGGTTTCGGGTTTATGCGCGGTTTTGTCGGCACTTATGGGCCGCAGCGGTTCTCTACGCGCCTATGTGACGGAGCGCGGTTAGTTCAACGGCCTCTAGCGGGCGGCTTCGCTGACTTTATCGATGGCGTAAGTCGTTCCTGCGCCGACTGCGCCGCCGATGGCCGCGCCGCACGGCACGCATCCGCCCAAGACGATCGTGCCGACGGTTCCGGCCGCGACGCCAGCCGCGCCGCCCATGACGGTGCGTTCTTGCGTGTGGGTGAGGCTGTTGCAGGCTGAGAGAGCTAGAAGGCTGAACAGAATGGCCGAAGCGCGCGCGAGTTTGAGCATAATGAAGACCTTCTCATGAAAGTTTCCTATCGCCCGGCTTTGCGCGTCAGGCGGCTATAGACGTAGCCGCTGCCCGATCCTATGCCGCCGCCGATCAGCGCGGCGCACGGAAGGCATCCGCCTGAAGCGACCGTTACGAGCGCTCCGGCAGCCGCGCCAAGCGCGCCGCCCGCAATGACATTCGTTTCGGTGCGTCCGAGCGTAGTTTCGCAACCTCCAAACATCATCAGACACACGAGGACGATGCCTGTACGCGTTGAAAAGGATACGGATTTCATGACTTATAGATCCCTCATTGTTATCATTTCATTAATGTAACATGAGGAAATAGGCGCGCCTAGGGGAAAAACCTCATTTTTTCGGAGGCTTACCGTCCATATAGTCGTCAAAGGCGTAGCCGAGGCCCGTGCCGACGATGCTGCCGATCGAGCCGCCGCAAGGAATACAGCCCCCCGTTAATACCGTCACGCCGATGCCCACGGCCGAGCCGATGGAGCCGCCGGACAGCATGCGTTGTTGGGTGGGGCTTAGGTCGGCGCAGGCCGTTAACCCCAGCAAACTGAGGGCTGCGATGGCAAATCGCAGTTTTGAAGGCATCGATTGTGACATGCAAAGTTATCCCCGCGGTTTAAGACCGCTGGCTAAATACTAGGCATAGAAAGGTTATTTTTTGGTTAGAGATTGGTTAAAGAGGGCTAACTTGTCCTATAAGTTTACGGATGTGTTACGACAATAAGATCGAACTAGAAAGGATTGGCTGACGCGGGCGTATTCCCTAGCTTTCTTACAAGCGTACCGAATTGGCTCTGTTGAGCACTCTCATTCACGCTTGCAGGACATAACCAAAACTCGGAGGCAGGGAAATTCCCAAAGTTTGGGCGGGTTAACTGGTCATTACGCCCTTGCACTCCGGCTTCGACATATACGATACCACATTCAAGCGATGTTGGGGCTCTGATAACGCGGAGACGGGCACATAGGCCTTCCGCGCATTCTGTAATAATAGTTTTAGGGTCCAGACTCAATTAAGCCACCAGTAGACGGTTGAGATTAAGCAGAC
>CAZVCG010000043.1:0-14647 GCA_964626265.1 uncultured Rhodospirillaceae bacterium
ATCCTTCTTGGCCCGCGAACTCGCTTGCCCTACCATTCAGTTTGCGTAAGTCCTACAAACGTTAAAACGCAACCTTCGGCGCTTTATCGACGGCGGCCCGGTCGTCGCCCAGAGTAAACATGTCGGCCTCCTTGAACCCGAAAGAAGCCGCGAAAAGCACCGCCGGAAATTGCTGGATCGCCGTGTTGTATTCGGCCACCGCATTGTTGAAAAAGCGCCGCGCCGCCGCGATCTTGTTTTCGATGTCCGACAATTCAGTCTGTAGTTGTTTGAAGTTCTCGTTGGCTTTGAGTTGTGGGTAGTTTTCGGCCACCGCCAAAAGGTTCATCAACGCGCCGGATAAAGCGGCTTCAGCCTGACCCTTTTCCTGCACCGATGTTGCGCGCATGGCCGTCGCCCGCGCTTCGGTCACTTTTTCGAACACGCCTTTTTCGTGGGTCGCGTAGCCTTTCACGGTTTCGACCAAATTCGGGATCAGGTCGTACCGTAATTTCAACTGCACATCGATGTCGGCGAAAGCGTTCTTCGTCGTCTGGCGCAACGCGACCAGACGGTTGAACAGAACGATAACAAAGAAGACAATGGCGGCAAGCGCCAGAAGGAGAATGGCTGAAATGCTCATAAAAGTCAGTATTACACGCTTGTCTGTTCCCCGCAATAAGCCTGTGCTATGACGATTCCATGGCTTTATTCGTCCCCACCGCACGTTCCGTCGCTTTCGATCTTTTACAGGCTGTTTTGCGTAAAAAACAGCCGCTCGACGAGTCTATGGACGCCCATCCGGACATGGCATCGCTTGACAAACGCGACCGTGCGTTTGCGCACCTTTTGGCCGCTACGGTATTGCGCCGTCTGGGCCAATGCGACGCTATCATCAAGGCCTGTCTCGACAAGCCACAGGAGCTTAAAGCCGATGTCAAAGACATCCTGCGAATCGGCGCGGCCCAGTTGTTGTTCCTTGGAACCCCGCCGCACGCCGCCGTCGATACGATGGTCGATCTGGCGTCCAACAGAAATTATACTCAGCCTTTCAAAAACTTGGTCAATGCCGTTTTGAGACGCATTTCGCGCGAAGGCAAGGCCCTGTTGGCCAAGCAGGACGCTGCCAAGCTGAATACGCCGGAGTGGCTCTGGCTAAGCTGGCGGCAGGCATATGGTGTGTCGGTGGCGCGTAACATCGCCGAAGCGAACCTCAACGAAGCCCCGACCGATATAACGGTCAAAACGACCCCCGACTTGTGGGCCAAGAAACTGGACGCGCATCTGCTGCCGACCGGAAGCCTGCGCCTGAAAGGCGACACACCAATCACCGATCTTTATGGCTTTAAGGAAGGGGGGTGGTGGGTGCAGGACGCCGCCTCCGCCCTCCCCGTCAAGCTCTTCGGTGCCGTTCAAAGCAAACAGGTGTATGACCTTTGCGCCGCGCCTGGCGGCAAGACGCTGCAATTGGCCGCCAACGGGGCCATCGTCCTGTCGGTGGACCGCTCGACGAACCGCTTGAACCGCATGCGAGAGAACCTGACCCGTTGCCGCCTTGGATCGAACATTGTGGAACGCGACGTACTTGAGTTCACGCCGGAAAAGAAATGCCCACTTGTGTTGCTAGACGCGCCCTGCACGTCCACAGGCACTATCCGCCGCCACCCGGATGTCCAACGTCTCAAAACGCAGGACGACGTCGTACGGATGGCCGACCTCCAGCGCAGGCTGCTTAATCACGTTGTTGAAAGGCTTTTAGCCCCCGGCGGCATTCTGGTTTACGGTGTTTGCTCCCTCCAGCCGGAAGAAACCATCGAGCAAGTAGAGGGCATCTTGCGCAAAAAAACGGCGCTGGAACGAGTTCCCATAAAGCCCGAAGAGATCGGCGGTTGCAGCGAGTTCATCACCCCCAACGGCGATTTGCGTTGCCTGCCGAGTCATTGGCCGGAACAGGACGGCATCGATGGTTTTTACGCGGCGCGGCTAAAATTAAGTTTGTAACGCTCTCTCTGTTGCCCATAGGGCAGGAAGTTGATAACTCTTTTCATATGCAGCAAAACATCCGTATAGCCCCCTCCATCCTATCCGCCGATTTTGCCCAGTTGGGCGCCGAAGTCCGCTCCATCGACGCGGCAGGAGCCGATTACATTCACGTCGACGTTATGGACGGGCATTTCGTGCCGAACATCACGATAGGCCCCGGCGTTGTCAAAGCGCTGCGGCCACATTCGCAGAAACCTTTCGACGTTCACCTGATGATCGCGCCGGTTGATCCCTATATCGCCGATTTCGCCATGGCGGGCGCTGATATCATCACGGTACACCCCGAAGCCGGGCCACATCTTCACCGCACGGTGCAGTTCATCAAAGCGCAAGGCAAAAAAGCCGGGGTCGCCCTTAACCCCGCAACGGCATTATCAACGGTCGAATCCGTTTTGCCCGATCTCGATCTTGTTCTTGTCATGGCCGTGAACCCGGGTTTCGGCGGACAGGCTTTCATCACATCCCAGGTCAGTGGCCGGCCTATCGAGCCTTGCGCAAACAGATCGACGCTCTGGGCTTGCCGATCGACCTCGAAGTCGACGGCGGCATCAATCCTGAAACAGCCAAACTAGCTGTAGCCGCAGGGGCCGATGTGCTTGTAGCCGGAACAGCCACCTTTTCGGGTGGTCCAGCCCAATATGCAGCAAACATTAGGCAATTGAGGGGCTAAACAACCATACCGCTAATGCTCGTTTTTTTATTTCTTCTGATCGAGGACTGTCACCATGACCGACACCTGCAAAATCGCCCGCGCTTTGGTTTCCGTTTCCGACAAAACGGGACTTGTCGAACTTGCCAAACAACTCGAAGCGCAAGACGTCGAAATCCTGTCCACGGGCGGCTCGGCCGAAAAACTGCGTCAGGCGGGGATCAAGGTCACCGAAGTTGGCGATTATACCGGCTTTCCGGAAATGATGGACGGACGTGTCAAGACGCTGCACCCCAAAATTCATGGCGGATTATTGCAGCGGCGCGACAACAAAGACCATCAAGCCGCAGCGGAAAAGCATAACATTCCGCCCATCGATCTTGTCGTCGTGAACCTTTACCCGTTCCGCGCGACCGTCGCCAAGGGCGCGGATTTTGAAACGTGCATCGAGAACATCGACATCGGCGGCCCGGCCATGCTGCGCGCCGCGTCCAAAAACCACGATTTCGTCGCGGTCGTCACCGATCCGGCGCAATACGATGAATTGCTGGCCGAAATGAAGGCCAACAAAGGCGGCACGACGCTGGCGTTCCGCAAAAAGCTTGCCGCAGCAGCCTATGCTCACACGGGCAGTTATGACGCGGCCATCAGCGGCTGGTTTGCCCAGCAATTGAAGGTCGATTATCCGGAGACGATGACTGTTGCCGCCACACTGCGCCAAACATTGCGTTATGGCGAAAACCCACACCAGACAGCGGCTTTTTACGTCACCGACAATCCGCGCCCCGGCGTGGCCAGCGCCATCCAGATTCAGGGCAAGGAGCTGAGCTATAACAACATCAACGATACGGACGCGGCGTTCGATCTGGTCAGTGAGTTTACGGATCAGCCCGCCATCGCCATCATCAAGCACGCCAACCCTTGCGGCGTGGCGGTAGGGCCGGATTTACTGACAGCCTATAAACGCGCCTTTGCATGCGACACCGTCAGCGCGTTCGGCGGCATTATCGCTTGTAACCGCCCGCTGGACGGCCCGACGGCGGAAGCCATTTCATCCGTGTTTTCAGAAGTCATCATTGCGCCGGATATCGACGATGCTGCTCGCGCCGTGCTTGCGGCCAAAAAAAACCTGCGCGTGCTTTTGACGCGCACGATGCCCGACCCGCGCGATGCGGACATGTTCATGAAAACGGTGACAGGCGGCTTTCTGCTGCAATCGCGCGATAATGTCGTTCTGAACAAGGAGCATTTGAAGGTCGTCACCAAGCGCAAGCCTTCCGAGCAGGAAATGAACGACATGCTGTTCGCCTTCACGGTGGCCAAGCACGTCAAATCGAACACTATCGTTTACGCCAAGGACGGCGCGACCGTCGGCATCGGCGCAGGACAGATGAGCCGCGTGGACTCGGCGCGCATTGCCGCAAGGAAAGCCGAAGACGCCGCCAAGATCGCCGGACTAAAGGAGCCTCTCACGAAAGGCTGCGTGGCTGCTTCGGACGCGTTTTTTCCGTTTTCCGATGGATTGCTAGTCACCATCGAAGCAGGCGCAACCTCAGTTATCCAGCCTGGCGGTTCGATGCGCGACGATGAGGTCATCAAGGCTGCAGACGATGCAGGAATCGCGATGGTCTTTACGGGAATGCGTCACTTCTACCACTAGGAATTTGAAGGTTATTGATACTCCATTAACTTTTTGTTAACAAATTCGCGGGGTTTTCTGGGGTTTATTGAGCAAAAATCACTTCTGCCCTGAATCTTCCATTAGAGAGCCGATTCGGCCTGCTTCTAGCTTGTTTTCGGTCGTCTAAGCCAAAAAATTGAGGCTTAACACCCTTTGTTTTCAGACAACGCGCTCTTTTGGTCCTGAAAAATGCCCTTTGAACCCGATACATTAACTTTTTGTTAGTGTTTTACCCAGATTCACGCCGCCAGACCTTCGGAATCCGTATCCTTTCGTGACCGAGCCGGCTTTTATTTTCAGCGAATCTGCTAACCTACTGAAAAACTTGTACGAAATGAATCACTCCCGTGCTAAATAGGGCATCGGACAGCACGCGCTATGAAATGATAGCAAGACGCCCCTCGTAGGGAGGGGCAATAGCCCTAATGAGTTGAGGCCCGATATGGCTGCTGCATCAAAAAAGAAACCCGCCCCCGCAAAAAAAGCGACGGCAGTTAAGGCCGCGCCGAAGAAAATTGCGGCTGCGGCGTCTAAGCCCAAAGCCGCGAAAAGCGTTTCGTTGCTCAAGCGCATGCCTGGCCCATCGTTGATGGCGCAACTGAGCGTCGGCTCTTCGCCGGGCCAAAGGCTGCCTTTGCGCTTGCAAGCTGTCGTAGACAAAAGCGAGATCGCCGATTTGCTATACCGCTTCGCGCGCGGGCTTGACCGCATCGACGAAACTATTTTACGTTCCGTGTGCCATCCCGACGCTACGCTGGATCTCGGCCCCGGCATTTTCCAGGGCACCACCAACGATTACATTCATTGGGTCATCGGCGTCATGAATCAGGTGCGTTCGTCGCATCACATGATCGCCAATATTCAGGTTCAGCTCGATGACGACGTCGCTCTGGTCGAGTCCTATTGCCATACGCATTTCCGCCTCGACAAGCCCACGGGTCGCGAGGACGTGTTTATGGGAAGCCGCTACCTCGACCGCATGGAACGCCGTCCTTCCGGACCTGCAGGCGTGTGGAAAATCGTGCACCGTAAGCAAGTTTTGGACTGGGTGCGCACGGAAGCCGTGTCGGACATTTTCTATCACCAGAACCCCGACGCGCTGTGGAGTTATCGCACCAAGACCGATCCTTCGTACCAGATGGCCCAGTTCCCCGGCAGCCAGTCGAGCAGCAAGCTGCCCGCCTTCCTTGGCCGCCGCTACGAAAGTAAGAGCATCCGGTTTTAATCCTCGCGGCTCTCGTGTATAGAGCTTCATGCGCCATTTTTATTTTCTCCGACACGGCGAAACGGACTGGAACCGCGCCAATCGTTTGCAAGGACAGACCAAATCCGTTCCGCTGAACGAAACCGGCAAAAGGCAGGCCGCTTCTGCAGCGGGACTGCTTGCTGGAAGGCCTATCGATCTGATCGTCTCCAGCACGCTCGATCGCACGTCCATGACGGCGCAAATCATCGCCGATCGTACGGGCTTGCCGATCATATACGACGAGCGGCTTATCGAGCGCAGTCTCGGCGTTGCCGAAGGAAAGACGGTTGAGGAAATTTTCGCGCTTGATCCGACGCATTTTCCTTCAGACCTGAACGACTTCAACCTGAGCATTCTCATGCTTCAGCCCGAAGGCGCCGAAACGCGCGAAGCCCTGGCCGAACGCGCTTATTCCGCTCTTTCGGATTTATTGGAAATCCATCAGGGCAAACGGCTTCTCATCGTTTCGCATGGCGGCTGGCTGAAAGCGCTTATCCACCGTATGACGAACAATTTCCTGCGCTTGGAAAATGCGCGGCCCTACAATGCCATTGAAACGCCCGAGGGCTGGAACGTCAGCGCGCTCGACTAATTCTTGGCCCACCACGTCTCCAAAATAGCGCCATAGAGCGGCGTTGTGGCTGGAGGACTGACGCGCTCCGTCCAATAAGCGACCAGATCGGCCCCCAGATGATAGAGCGGGACAATGTAATGCCCCGCCAGCAAGACTCGATCCAAAGCGCGCGTAGTAGCGACCAGACCTTCCCGCGTCGTGGCCAAAGGTATAGCCGAAGCCAAAGCGTCGATCACCGGATCGTCGACGCCTGGATAATTGCGGCTGCCGTTCTGCTTGGCCGCCGCTGAGCCCCAGAAGAACATCTGTTCGTTGCCGGGCGACAACGAGTTGAACCAACGGCCCACCGTCACATCGTAATCGAACGCGTTCATGCGCGCCTGAAACTGGGCGCTGTCCACCGTGCGGACGCGCGCCGCAATGCCAATACGTTTCAGCGCGCGGCTCCATTCGAGCGCGACTTTTTCCTCGGACGGATCGCTAAGCATAATCTCGAACGCCACGGGATCGCCTTGCGGCGACATCAGCGCGTCGTTTTTCAGGAAATATCCCGCTTTTTTCAAAGACTCGAACGCTTGAAGCTCGGCGGCGCGTTCATCGTCGCTCGCGGATTGAGACGGGAACGGCGGTTCCAGAAACAGCGAGCGCGGTAGGCGGTCTTTATAAGCCATCAGGATGTTTTTTTCCTGCCCTTCAGGCACGCCGGTCGCCGCCAGTTCCGAATTGGGAAAATAGCTTTCCGTGCGGCGGTACATTCCCTGAAACAAAACGCGGTTGACCCACGCGAAGTTAAAAACGTCGCTCATCGCCTTGCGCAAGACAGGGGTGCTAAAAAGCGGGCGGCGGGCATTGAAGATGAACCCATACGCCGCTTCGGGACGATGATGTTCAAACCGCGCCAGCTTGATACGCCCGTCCTTCAAAGCTGCCGAGTCGTAGCCTTTCGCCCATTTTTTTGGGTTGGTCTCGCGGCGCAAGTCGAATTGCCCAGACTTGAAAGCCTGCAGGGCTATGCTGTCGTCGCGGTAGAAATCGAAACGCACTTCGTCAAAATTGCATGTGCCTTTTTGCGCAGGAACGTCGCGGCCCCAATAGTTGGGGTCTTTTCGATACGTGATCGAACGGCCGGGATCGACCTTGACGACTTTGTAAGGTCCGCTGCCGAGCGGCGGGCGCAACGTCGTCTGGTTGAAATCGCGTCCTTTCCACTCATGCTTGGGCAGAACCGGCATCAGCCCCATAATGAGCGGCATTTCGCGATCGAGCTTGCCGCTTTCGTCACGCTTGAACGAGAACAATATGCGGCGCTTGCCCAATTTTTCGGCTTTGTCCACTTTTTTATAATATGTGCGGTGATTGGGTCGTCCTTGTTCACGCAGGGTTTCGAACGAGAACAGCACATCGTCCGCCGTAATGGGCTTTCCATCCTGCCAACGAGCTTTCGGGTTGAGATTGAATATGACGCTGGATCGGTCGCCGGGAACTTCGACACTTTCCGCGATCAGGCCGTAGAGCGAAAACGGTTCGTCCCAGCTACGGGCCAAAAGCGTTTCATAAACAACGCCCTTAAGCTCAAAGCCCGGAACCTGCGGCGGCTGGCCGCGCACGATAAAAGGATTGAGGCTGTCGAACGTGCCGACTACGCCGAGATTGAGGACACCGCCCTGAGGCGCATCGGGATTGACATAATCGAAGTGCTTGAAGTTCTGCCCGTATTTCGGCTCGCCGTGCATGGCGATGCCCGTGGCCGGAACGGGGGCCGAAGCAGCAAACAAGCCGCCGGGCTGAAGCGCCAACGCAACAAAGGCAAAGACAAGGCGTATATTGTAAAGTTGCAACTGACGAGCCATGAGATTCGCCGTATATTCCCGTTCAGATTAAGGTTAACGCCATTCTTTTGGCAAAAAAAAGATACGGAAGAAGCCGTAATGCCACAATATTCTGGACGCTGCACGTTTAAATTCTCTATGTTTTTTCGCATTCACGCGACAACGTCATTTCTTCAGCATCAGGCAGTATATGAAAAAAATTCATCCTTGGTTCGATTATTCCTACGCTCCTCACCTCAGCGAAACCCTTAAAACGGCAAAGGCGGTAACCCGGTTGTATAGAACCGATGTCGCGGGCATCCCCGCGAACGGCGCGCAACATAACGGCCACGCTTTGCCTTCTCTGCTGGTTGACGAAAACATCAAGAGAGACATCGCCACGGCCTTCAGAGACGCCGGTTGTTACGTTCTTTCCGTCCATGACGCAGGCTTAAAAGGCCAACCCGACCCGGTTTTGTTTGAATTCGCGGCGGAAAACGACTTGGTGCTCGTAACGCACGACTTCGACTTTTTGAACGCGAACAAATACGCCCTGCCGCAATGCGGCGGATTAATTCACTTGCCCTCGACGCTGAACGAACGCACCCAACGCGCAGCGGACTTGATGAAAGCCATCCTGTTCGATTTCTCCGCCTTATTACTCGATCAGATCGATACCTGGAAAGGCACCGCCGTTCGCTACAAAACGAACGGCGAAGTAACTATCATTACCTCCGTGCCGGAATATCCAAGGAAAGGGGTAAAGGCGGCGGCTTCTCCGCATTTGCCCCCCTCGCCCGGCATTTCCCGCTGACCGAACAACCTAGCTAGCGCGGTTCCTGATCAACTCGTCTACCACGTTCGGATCGGCCAGCGTCGACGTGTCGCCGAAGTTTTCCATGTCGTTCGCCGCGATCTTGCGCAAAATTCGACGCATGATCTTGCCTGAACGCGTCTTGGGCAAGTTCGGTGCCCATTGGATGACATCCGGCGTGGCGATCGCGCTGATTTCCTTGCGCACCTTTGCCACAAGGCTTTTGCGCAGCTCCTCCGTCGGCTCGGTGCCGGAGTTCAGCGTGACATAGGCATAGATGCCTTGACCCTTGATGTCGTGCGGGAAGCCCACAACGGCTGCCTCGGCGACCTCCGCCATGGCCACAAGCGCGCTTTCGATTTCCGCCGTGCCCAAACGGTGGCCCGCTACGTTGATCACGTCGTCCACGCGGCCCGTGATCCAGTAGTAGCCATCGGAGTCGCGGCGGCAGCCGTCGCCCGTGAAGTATTTGCCTTTATGGGTGCTGAAGTACGTTTGCTTAAAGCGTTCATGGTCGCCATAAACGGTCCTCGCCTGCCCGGGCCAGCTGTCGGCAATGCAAAGGTGGCCTTCGCAAGCCCCCTCAAGGATATTGCCTTCGGCATCGACGATTTCAGGACGCACGCCGAAGAACGGAAACGTCGCGGAGCCGGGCTTGAGGTTCGTCGCGCCGGGAAGCGGCGTGATCATGTGGCCACCCGTTTCCGTCTGCCACCACGTATCGATGACGGGGCAACGTTCTTCTCCCACCACGCGGTAGTACCACAACCACGCCTCGGGATTGATCGGCTCGCCGACCGTGCCCAGAATGCGCAGGCTCTTGCGGCTTGTGCAGGTGACGGGATCGTCACCGTCGCGCATCAGCGCGCGGATAGCCGTCGGCGCGGTGTAGAAGATGTTGACCTTGTGACGGTCGCACACCTGCCAAAAGCGCGAGGAATCCGGATAGTGCGGCACGCCTTCAAACATCAACGTCGTCGCGCCGTTGGCCAAAGGCCCATAGACGACATAGCTGTGTCCCGTTATCCAGCCCACGTCAGCCGTGCACCAGAACACTTCGCCTTCGTGGTAGTCGAACACCACCTGATGCGAAAGCGTAGCGTGCAACAGATAGCCGCCCGTCGTGTGCAACACGCCCTTTGGCTTGCCGGTCGATCCCGACGTATAGAGAATGAACAATGGATCTTCCGCGTTCATTTCTTCAGGAGGACAATCGGTCGAAACCTTGGAGCATTCTTCGTGGTACCAATGATCGCGGCCTTCGACCCAGGCGATCTTGCCGCCCGTGCGGCGCGCCACGATGACGGACGTAACGTTCGGGCATGATTTCAGAGCTTCGTCCACGTTAGCCTTAAGCGGAACCTTGCGGCCGCCGCGCACGCCCTCGTCCGCCGTGATCAACACGTCGGCCTTACAGTCGAGAATGCGGTCTTTCAGGCTATCCGGCGAGAAGCCGCCGAAAACCACCGAGTGTATCGCGCCGATGCGTGTGCACGCCAACATTGCATAGGCCGCTTCGGGGATCATGGGCATGTAGATCGTTACGCGGTCGCCTTTCTTAACGCCGTGCGCCTTAAGCACGTTTGCGAAACGGCACACTTCGTCGTGCAACTCCGCATACGTAATATGGCGTTTTTCGGAGGGGGAATCGCCTTCCCATATGATCGCGGTTTGCGTCGCGCGCAACGGCAAATGGCGGTCGATGCAATTTTGCGAAACGTTCAGCGTCCCGTCTTCGAACCAGCGGATCGACACGTCGTCGTTGAACGTCGTGTTCTTCACCTTCGTGGGAAACTTCATCCATTTCAGGCGTTTGGCCTGTTCGCCCCAGAATTTATCTGGATCGCGAATGGACTCTTCGTACATGGCGACGTATTGCGCGGGATTGACCCAACTATTTCCTGCGGTGGCATTCATAACGGGAATGGTGATCATGGCGATACTGGCTCCCTAACGGTTTGTTGTTATTCTTTGTTGCTGGCGGGCCGTCACAATACGGATGAATTGCTGTGGCCCTGTTGATACTGAAACTGCTTATCGCCACAGGTTGACCGGTATAATAAACGTTCAAGCCCTGTTTCCGGCAATAAAGGATGTTGCGAGGCCGTCATCGTGCATAAAATTTGCGTACAAAAAAAGGGGGCTGTCTCGCGATGCAATATCACGCTCAATACGTCCTGTTGCGATGCAGCATTTACACAATAATATGCGCCATAAATTATTCGGGCATGAGGCTTGGCGTATGCGATGAAATTAATTGACGCCGATAAATAAAGCGAAACGCCCCGACTACGAGTCTGAATGCAGATAATTTTTGTCAGAGGACTAAAATGCGACCAAATACTTTCATTGCTGCGCCAGCCATTGCGCCAAAGGCATCCAAACCTCTTGCGGTGCAACATGGCTTGACAACAGGCCTATATGTCCCAAGGAAGGTTCCCTAAGCACGGCTCCGCGAATAAGCCGCGCTAAAGGCTTTGCTGATTCGGGCGGAACAAGGCGGTCTTTGTCCGGCGCGATGATATATGAGGGACAAGTTACATTGCGCGGATCGATCAATGTATCGGCGACGCGCCAGGAAATTTTGCCTGGGCGGTTCTCGCCATACCAATCGCGCAGGCATTCACGAGCGACCGGCGCAGCCAACGCAACGCCATCGTTGAGCCAATCTTCTGACAACGCGAAACGCTGAGCATCTGCTCCGGAAGGATCGAAGCTTGAGAAGCGCGCGAATTTTTCCAAAATCTGCATCGGTTGAAAGCTCGCGAAAAACAGGCGCAAGGCTTCTGCCGGAAAAACTTTATTGGCGGCAAGTTGCGGTTCCATGGCGTCGACAAGCTTGATAAACGTTTCGCCCGTCGCTCCCACGCCGAGCATCGTTCCTGCAGCCGCAAAATTCCAGGGCGCAGCCATCAGCACAAGAGAGTTGATCAGCGCGGGCCTTAGAACGGCGAGAGCCAACGCCAGCAAACCGCCCATGCAATAACCGACGATATGAACACGTCCTCCGCGCACGCGCGGGACAAGATAATCTAGTGCCGGAATAATCCTTTGAGAGATGTAGTCCGTGATTGAATATTCTTTTTCTTCATCGCCCGGCTCGCCCCAATCAAGAACAAGAGGCCTCAGGCCTGCAGAGGCCAAAAAACGCAGAAACGAATGATCGGGGGAAAGATCAAGTATGTCGAAGCGGTTGATGAGGGAAGGTATAACAAGTACAGCAGCCGCTCCGGCATTATCGCTTCCGTAATCCCGCAAAACCGTCGTGCCTTGTTGCCATATGCTTTTTGCGGGCGCTTTCTTTGCACGAAAAGCCGGACATGACTGGTAAGCCTTCAGCCCATCGAAGAACCCCTTCATCAACGATGGATCAAGTTGCGGTTTGTATTGTTGGGCCAAGGGGTAGACGAAGTGCTCATTTATAATGCCCGACAAGGGGTTGTTAGGCATCGTGGGAATGGAAAACGGCGTTGGCGGGGCCGCTTGACCGAAGCTCCCAACCGCAGGCATGCCTTTCATCCATGTCTCAAGCAACAGAGACAACTGCTGCGCCGTGGCCTGCCGTTGCGCTGATAAGGCGTCATCTTTGAGTTGCACGTTGTCTTGGGTGCTGTCCATAGGACCAATGTCGCACATCGCACCACATAGGGCAAACAGCGCACACAACAAACCAGTCATTTAGCGTCATGGCTCTTGATCCAACACAAGATGATGTTTTTGTTATCATCGTCAGTCATTGTCGGCAAAAGTTCGGTCAAAAGAAATTCTTCTCGGCAAAACAAGGGGTAGGCATCGCTTCGCGGACAAGTTAGGTGGTTCACAAAACAGGGAAAAAGCCTGGTCCATAAAATATTTTTCAAGAGTATGTCGGATTCAGCTTGAGTTTTTTCGCGTAAATAGCGAAAATCCGTTAACCTTCTCTTTACACTTGGATGATTGAGCGCAAAAAGGTTTCTCACCATGCAAGATTCTTCCGCCCACAAACTGACGGTCACGCCGATGAACGAAACGCCCAAACAGTCTATCACGATCAAGAAATACGCCAACCGCAGGCTCTATAACACGGCAACCAGTTCTTACGTTACGCTGGAAACCCTCGCCGGCATGGTGAAAGAAGGCATCGAGTTCAACGTTTACGACGCCAAGACCAGCGAGGACATCACACGTTCCGTGCTGACCCAGATCATCGTGGAAGAGGAAGGCAAATCAGGCCAACAGTGCTTGTTGCCCATCAGCTTCCTGCGCCAGCTAATAAGCTTCTATGGCGCCAACATGCAGTGGCTTGTGCCTAAATACCTCGAACACAGTATGGAATCACTGTCCAAGAACCAGGATCAGCTAACCAATTATTTCCAAACGACTTTTGGCAATATGTTCCCGTTCGGCTCAACGCTTGAGGAAATGGGCAAGCAAAACATGGCCATGTTCGAGAATGCCATGCGCCTGTTCTCGCCTTTCGTGCCGTCATCGACCGAAGCTGCGCCCAAACCGACGGCGCGACCAGCGTCATGCGACGTTCGGGTGTCCGCAAGTCAGACCCCCGACTTAAAAAAAAATGAAGAATCCCTAGCGACGATAACCCCTATTGCGCGCAAGGCTGACCTTGCGCCCGTCGTTCAACCGGAACCAAAGCCCGAACCCAAGTTTGAACAACCTAGATTCGAAACAAAAGTTGAAATCAAACAGGAGCTCAAGCCGGAGCCAAAAACGGCGCCAGTCGCGGAATCCATTGTAACGCCCCCGCCTGCGCCGGAGCCCGTTGCGGTTGTTGAACCCGTCAAAGAACCGACGGCCGCTCTGACAGCAATTCTTGAAGCTATTTCCGTCGCCCCGGCACCAGCGCCTGTCTCCGAGCCAATAGCTGCGCCGGCGGCCGTCGCGTCTGTACCGCCTGCGGTTATTGAGCCGGTCGTTGCTCCAACGCCGGTTCAAACATCGTCAACGCCGCCGACTGCCGCCGCTCCTGCGCCGATCAGCATGCCGACCCCGAACGTTCAAAGCGTGACGGCCAGCGCGCCGCCGACAGCCGACGACATGCAACAAAAGATCGCCAACCTGCAACGTCAATTGGCGGAGCTTGCGAAGAACCGCGCCTAAAAATCAAGTTTACGCATGAGAAAAACGCGGGGTTTTAACCCCACGTTTTTTGTTGGTTGATGGGTGTTGCAGAATTTTATGTTATTCCAAAAACATCCGCCCAGTAATTGCGGAACGCTTTTATTACATCGCCCATCGACGCCTTAACCCCCAATGCCCACAAAGACGTTGTACCGAATTCGGGCAAGCCGCACGGCACGATGCCCTTATAATGATCGAGGTCGGGGCAAACGTTGAATGAAAGGCCGTGATACGTTACCCATTTTTTCACGCGCACGCCGATTGCTGCAATTTTTTCCTCGCGGCCATTGTCGCGCACAACCCATATGCCCACGCGGCCTTTGCGGCGTTCGCCCTGCACCCCAAAATCGGCAAGCGCTTTGATAATCCATTCCTCCAGGCGCGCGACGTGCGCGTTAACGTCCCTGCCGCGCGTCCTCAAATCGCTCATCACATAAATCACCAATTGGCCGGGGCCGTGATAGGTCATCTGCCCCCCGCGCGGCGTCCGATAGACCGGAAACTTGCCCGTTTCGACAAGGTCCCCGTCTTTGGCGCTGGCACCTGCCGTATATAGCGGCGGATGTTCGAGGCACCACGCCAATTCCCGCGCGTCGCCGTTAATGATCGCCGCAACCCGTTCATCCATGGCCGCGACGGCCTCTTCATAGGGCACAAAACCCTTGGAAATCCGCCATTCCGGAGGTTTTTGATCAGAAGCCTTGCTAAGTTCCGCCGTCATCTGCTACTAGCCTT
>CAZVCG010000044.1:0-2483 GCA_964626265.1 uncultured Rhodospirillaceae bacterium
AGTCTGCTTAATCTCAACCGTCTACTGGTGGCTTAATTGAGTCTGGACCCTAGTAGGCCAATAGTTCTTCCGCCAATTCGCCCTTAAACGCCAAAGCGGCAGGGCCGGCCATAAGCACGTGGCCGTCGCTTTCGCGCCATTCGATAGTCAATTCGCCGCCGTCGAGCACAACTGTCGAGCGGCGATCCGTCAATCCCCTCCGAATAGCCGCCACAACCGTGGCGCATGCGCCTGAGCCGCAGGCTTGCGTGATCCCAGTGCCGCGCTCCCAGACTCTCATGCGGATATGCTGTTTATCGACGATATGCGCAAACTCGATGTTGCAGCGTTTGGGGAACATCGGGTTGTGTTCCAGCTTGGGGCCGATGGCATCAAGCGGCACTTTTTCCGCGTCGGGCACAAAGAACACAGCGTGTGGGTTGCCCATGCTGACGCAGCAGGGAAGGGGCAATTCAATCTCTTTATCCCTCTCCCCTTGCGGGAGAGGAAGCAAAAACCTGGAGTTACATAGTAACTCCTTGGTTTTTGCAGGTGAGGGGTTTTCTTGTGACCCCTCCCCAAAATCGCTACGCGATTTTGACCCTCCTGCAAGGGGAGGGTGATTCAGGTTTACGGCCAAAGTGTCGCAATTCTGCGCGAGTGGAATTTCATCCCATTTCAGGCGGGGAGGGCCAAAGTCCACGGCGATCAGGTCGCCGTTTTCCTTGCTGACCTTCAAAATGCCCGGCCCGGTTTCGATGGTTCCCTTATCGCGACCTGATTCTTCGAATAACAACCGCGCTACGCAACGTGTCGCGTTGCCGCATGTTCCTGCATCTGAGCCGTCCGGGTTGAAGATGGCCATGTAAAGGTCGGCTTCAGGCGCTTTTTTGGGCTTGAGCAATACGATCAACTGGTCATAGCCGACGCCGCTATGGCGATCGGCGATTTTCCGGCACATTTCGGGAGAGGGAACAAACCCATCGGCGCGGCTGTCGATGATGACAAAGTCGTTGCCAAGGCCGTGCATTTTGAGGAAAGGACGATTTTTCAGCATTCAGGATTCAGGGGTCAGGGTTCAGGGAAGAAAAACATAGCAATCTTTAGTGATAAAGCAAAACATGCAGCAAAGCCCTGAATGCTGGCCCCTGATCGCTGATTTCTAAAAAGTGGGAGGCCCCGTTTCGGCCGGTGGCCTGCGATCCTCCGCGGCCTGCTAGTAAGCAGGTGGGCGCCATATATCCGGAACCACGGCTCCGGTCAGGGACAGCTCCCTAGAGGGTCTCATTAACGGCCCCGGGGATTTAGCTGCCTATCGCGCCGTACAGATGCCTCCCACGCCCGACTATACCGTGTTTCGGGGCTGGTGGGAACATGAAAAGGGCAGGAAAACTGCGGGTTATAGAGCACCGCAAAAAAGCCTTGCATCCCTGTTGCGCGGGGCTTCCGGCTCTGCTATTCCCAGCCATGAAAAAATCCTTAACGTGTGTTGGAAGATTCTTGAAAAGCCATGTCTGAACCTGAAATTCCGCATATTATTGCCGGACCGGCAGCCATTTTGGCCCGCCGCTACGCTTCGGCTCTTTATGACGCCGCCGAGTCGTCAAAGCAGCTTGATGCGGTGATCGCAGATATGCGCAAACTCAGGGAGCTTCTTGAAAATAACGCGGAGTTTAAAATCTTCGCCGCGAATCCGCGTTTGACACGCCATCAGCTTGTCGAGATCGTGAAAAAAGTCGCCGAGGCGGCCAAGGTCGGCAGAATCGCCGAAACCTTCCTTGAGGTGTTGGGGCAGAACCGGCGCTTGACGTCGTTACAGGACATCATCGCTGTGTTTTTGTACGAAGTGCATAAACGCCACGGCGAACAGACCGCAGAAGTATTCGCCGCGTCAGCCATGAGTCAGGAACAGCAGAGCTCGCTCGCCGCCAATCTCGGCAAGTTGACAGGATCAAAGGTCAACGTGATCGTTCAGGAAGACAAGGATCTATTGGGCGGCTTCATCGCCAAGGTCGGCTCGAAGCTGATCGACGCGTCGCTGAAAGGCAAGCTGGCGCGGATCGAACGGGAATTAAAATCGCATAGTACAGCGAAGGCGGCGTAAACCCCTCGCGAAGGAACATAAACGGAGGCTAGGTCAATGGATATTCGCGCATCGGAAATTTCGACAATCCTGAAAAAGCAGATGGCTCAGGTCGGCGCTACGGCGGAAGTCGCTGAAGTAGGGCAGGTGCTTTCGGTCGGCGACGGCGTTGCCATCGTGTACGGCTTGGATCAGGTCCGCGCAGGCGAAATGGTCGAATTCCAGAACGGCGTGAAGGGGATGGCTCTGAACCTTGAGACGGACAGTGTCGGCGTCGTTATCTTTGGCGACGACCGTAGCATCCGCGAAGGCGATATGGTCAAGCGCACGAACGCCATCGTCGAAGTTCCGGTCGGTATGGGCCTTTTGGGCCGCGTGGTCGACGCCCTCGGCAACCCCATCGATGGCAAGGGGCCGCTCA
>CAZVCG010000044.1:2493-14575 GCA_964626265.1 uncultured Rhodospirillaceae bacterium
GTGGAAGTAAAAGCCCCCGGCATCATTCCGCGTCAGTCGGTATCGGAGCCGGTGCAAACAGGCCTGAAGTCCATCGACTCGCTGGTACCCATCGGACGCGGTCAACGCGAACTTATCATCGGCGACCGCCAAACCGGCAAAACCGCCGTGGCGATCGACGCTTTCATCAATCAGAAGTCCATCAACAAGGACGGCGACGAGTCGCAAAAACTCTACTGCATCTATGTAGCCGTCGGGCAAAAGCGCTCGACCGTCGCGCAGATTGTGAAGACGCTTGAAGACGCCGGCGCGCTCGAATACTCGATCATCGTTGCCGCCACGGCTTCCGAACCCGCGCCGTTGCAGTTCATCGCTCCTTATGCCGGTTGCGCGATGGGCGAATACTTCCGCGACAACGGCATGCACGCCGTCATCGTATACGACGACTTGTCGAAGCAAGCCGTGGCTTACCGCCAGATGTCGCTGTTGCTTCGTCGTCCGCCCGGACGCGAAGCCTACCCCGGCGACGTGTTCTATCTCCACTCGCGCTTGCTGGAACGCGCGGCGAAGATGAGCAAACAGCACGGCTCGGGCTCGCTGACCGCTTTGCCGATCATCGAAACCCAAGCGGGCGACGTGACGGCCTATATTCCCACGAACGTGATTTCAATCACGGACGGGCAAATCTTCCTTGAAACTGCGCTGTTCTATAAGGGCGTGCGTCCAGCCATTAACGTTGGCCTTTCGGTCAGCCGCGTCGGCTCCGCCGCGCAGATCAAGGCGATGAAGCAGGTCGCAGGATCGATCAAGCTTGACCTCGCGCAATATCGCGAAATGGAGGCGTTCTCGCAGTTCGCTTCCGATCTCGATGCCGCAACCAAGAATTTGCTTAACCGTGGCCGTCGTTTGACGGAACTTCTCAAGCAACCGCAATACCATCCGTTGCCCGTTGAAGAACAGGTTGTGGTGATTTACGCAGGCGTGAAGGGCTATCTCGATAACGTCGACGTCGATAGCGTTGGCCGTTATGAAAAGGGATTGCTGCAAGCCATGCACAGCACGGGGGCCAACATTCTGGCGGCTATCAAGAAGGAAAAAGCAATCTCGCCAGACACGGAAGCCAAGCTGAAAGACTTCATCGTGAACTATACCGCGTCGTTCAAGTAAGCGAACGCGTTAAGGCAAAAAACCCCTCGGCGCGAAGCCTGAGGGGTTTTTTTGTGAGCTTAAAGTATGCAACGACGATAGGAAAAATTTCCTTTACAAAACCAATGCTGTGTAATATGATGGAAGGCATAATTTGGGTGTCCTTTAAGGTTAAGGGCATGTTGAGTTATGCCTGTTGAATAAGAGTGGCTGTGGTTGATAAAAAAAATTCAAAGAACAGGGAATAACAGGCAAAGAACAGGGGATAACAGGCGGAAAACAGGGAAAAACAGGTGATTATCAGGCAAAGATCAGGCAATCAGTTGAGTCTACTCAACGTAAGAATGGCGGCGTAAATCGCCACGATCCCCGCCAGCGTTCCATAACCTATCTTCCCGATTTTCTGGGTCAGGCGAATCGTCGCGTCCGGAAATTGCCGCTGCAAAGCCCATCGCGAGGCGTGCGAAAAAGCCACGCTGCTAATGCCCATCGCGATCACGGGCAAAAAGGCGTCGAGCATCAACAAGGCTTTTGCCGAAATACTACCGGCAAGTTGATCATGCATTGAAGTCAAGAAATATCCGCCGAACAATGCCGTGCTGCCAAGCATGCTGACGATGGCTACGCCGATGCGTGAACGCAACGTGAAGCGCTTGAGAGCAAGTCCCATGTTGTTCATGATCTCCTGCGCCGTTTTTGGCGAGAGGCCAATGGGGTAAAGACGCCGTAAATCATTTGGATTGCTTTTGCCGGAAAGCTCCAATCCCAAAGCGTCATGCATGACGCGCACCGTGATCGCCTTGTCCAGATCACCGTTTCCCATCACGGCGCGCACCAGATGCTCGCGCCACGGGCGCAAAGATTCATCCAAAAACGCCGGAAGCCCCATCAACAAACCCTTTTTGCCGAAGGCCGCAAAGTTCACGGGACGGCTGTTAAGCCGGATTTTGATGTCGGCATATGGAACTTTGGCCTTTAGCCTGACGATGTTTTTCTCGTTCTCGGGCGAGTCCTTGTCCGGCTCGATTAGTTCGATGTCGGCGTGGCCTTTTGGCAGGTTGATCATGCCAAGCCGGTCAAGCCCGCGCAAAAGGCCACTAGGCAAACTACGGTTGGGATGAACGTCGAAATGCATTTCCGCGCCGCCTTCAACGCTTACTTCGTGCGTGAAAGATCCAGCGCCTTTGCATTGCGCGCAAGGCGTGCCGCCGCGCCCTTGACATGTGGGGCAAGGGAGTTGCATACGCCGCTGGCAGTAACGGCATTCCGCCCATTTCGTGCCTCGGCATATGGAGCATTGTTGCTGGGGGTTCGAAGGCTCGAAGCCTTGCATGTAGCAATGATAGCACTGCTCTTGCCCGCGTCCTTCGCAGTGCGGGCAAATGATGACGGCGCGGCCCTGGCATTGCGTGCAGGTCATCTTTTTCGAGCCTTGGCACGCGGGGCATTTTTCGTTCGCGGCCAGCGTGGCCTTGCTGCCGGGCAGAGCTATTCTCGCTTTATCTTGCCCCCAGCCGTGGCCTTCTGCGTCCCTGATTTCCTTCAGGGCATCTTCAAGCCATTCTTTGGAACTGTTATAACTTTCGCGTTGGCGGTTCACCTCTTCCTGAAGTTCCGCCGGGGATGACAGGATTTTAGCGCTTTTGCTCTTGACCGGACCTCCGTATTGCTTTGTTTGAAAATTGAAATGCGGCGTCAGGCGTATTTGCGCATCGATGACATAGGTGTCTTCGTGGCTTTCCATGAGCTCGATTTTATTGGGGTCAATGCCGTTCCCCTCGGCGATCTTCGAAAGCCGGGCGAGTGTGCGGTTGGTTATGGTTAACGTAGGCGAGTCGGCCAAGGATCGTTCCTCAGTTTAATATATCATTTGCAACACTAGCACTTGCTCGTTACGACTCTCAACAGGGAGATATTTTGAACGTAATGGGGAAGATAATATGGGCGTAATTTCCTTGTGGAAAAAAGTCAAAAGCACAATATCGAGGCCTTTTAAAGAGCGTGAAGCGTTTATTCGCGAACATCTGAAAGAAGATTACTATCTCGGGAAAGAAGATGGAATGTGGGTTTCGGCCCTTTATTCCATAGGCGATGGAAATTTTGTTCGTATTTTTGGCAAGCCCGGTTCCAGATTGGGCCTAAACGCCTTCAGAGCCGTTCAATACAAGCGGAACCTGCAAGGCGCATTGATTGAAACCGCCGATAACCTTTTTTCCTTTTCGGAACTCAAGCGTCACATGGCAAACTTATATGCGCTTTATGGAGGCCATTCCCCGGAATCGTGCGTTCACTTTGAAGAGGGACTTGCGGCGAAACCATACAATTCGCTGCCTTGGGTAAAAGCCAAAGATGCCTGTGAGCCTTACAGATCGGGCAGTCGGGTGACCGTTCGCAGGGACGGATTCGAAATTTGCCGGACGTAATTTCTTTTTGACGATATGTGAGGGCGGAAAACGCTTGCGTTACCTATGCAAATGCGTTGACAGATAATTCCCCGTATAGCTTTCTTTCACCTTCGCCACGTCTTCCGGCGTGCCGGATGCGACAATGCGGCCGCCGCCGTCGCCGCCTTCGGGGCCAAGGTCGATGATGTGGTCGGCGGTCTTGATGACTTCCAGGTTATGTTCGATCACCACGACAGTGTTGCCCTGATCAACCAGCGCATGTAACACGTCGAGCAGCTTTTTCACATCGTGGAAGTGTAGGCCGGTTGTCGGCTCATCCAGAATGTATAGCGTCTTGCCAGTGGCGCGGCGGGACAGTTCCTTGGCCAGCTTCACGCGTTGCGCCTCGCCGCCCGATAGCGTTGTGGCTGACTGGCCGATCTTGATGTAGCCGAGGCCGACGCGTTTCAGCGTTTCCATCTTGTCGCGGATCGACGGCACGGCGGCAAAGAACGTTGAGCCTTCCTCGACTGTCATATCAAGGACATCGGCTATCGATTTGTCTTTGTAGGTGACTTCCAGCGTCTCGCGGTTGTAGCGTTTGCCGTGGCATGTGTCGCAAGTGACGTAGACATCGGGCAAAAAGTGCATCTCGATGCGGATGACCCCATCGCCCTCGCAGGCCTCGCAGCGGCCCCCTTTGACGTTGAACGAAAAGCGTCCGGCCTTGTAGCCTCGCGCCTTGGATTCCGGCAATCCGGCGAACCAGTCGCGGATAGGGGTGAAAGCCCCCGTATAAGTGGCTGGATTTGAACGCGGCGTACGGCCTATGGGCGCTTGGTTGATGTCCACGATCTTGTCGATATGCTCCACGCCCTTCAGCGTTTCGTGCGCGCCGGGAATGTCGCGCGAGTTGTTAAGACGCCGCGCCAAGGCCTTGTAAAGCGTTTCAATTACCAGCGTTGACTTGCCGCCACCCGATACGCCAGTGACGCAGGTGAACGTACCCAAAGGAAAACGGGCGTTGATATGCTTCAGGTTGTTTTCGTGTGCGCCGACGACTTCGATACACTTCGAATTATGGCCGTTGCGGCGGTTTTCTGGCACCGGAATGGCCATTTTACCAGTCAAATAGGCCGCTGTGAGGCTTTTTTTGGCCTTTAAAACGTCGTTTGGCGGACCAAAAGCGACTATTTCACCCCCATGAACACCCGCTTTCGGGCCCATATCGATCAAATAATCGGCCGTACGGATCGCTTCCTCGTCGTGTTCGACGACGATAACGGTGTTCCCAAGGTCGCGCAGATGTTTAAGCGTCTCCAAAAGCCGTGAATTATCACGCTGATGGAGGCCGATCGATGGTTCATCCAAAACATAAAGAACGCCTGTCAGGCCCGAACCGATCTGCGAAGCGAGCCGGATCCGCTGACTTTCCCCGCCCGATAGCGTACCCGATGACCGTGCCAAGGTCAGGTATTCCAGCCCTACGTTGTTCAGAAACCCGAGCCGTTCGTTAATTTCTTTCAGAATGCGCGCTGCGATCTCGCGCTGCTTCGGCGTAAGGCTTTTCGGTAGGACCGCGAACCATTCCTTGGCTGCCTTGATCGAAAACTCGGCGACTTCGCTGATGTTCATGCCCGCGATTTTGACGGCAAGGGCCTCGGGCTTCAGGCGCTGGCCTTTGCAGACTTCGCAGGACTGGGCGGATTGAAAGCGGCTGAACTCCTCGCGGATCCACGCGCTTTCGGTTTCGCGCCAGCGGCGTTCCATGTTGGGGATGACGCCCTCAAACGGCTTGGTGGAACGGAAGCTGTGCGTATCGCTTTCGTAGTGGAACGTGAACTCCTTGTCGCCCGTGCCGTACAGCACCGCATGGCGGAACTTTTCATCGAGGTCTTTCCACGGTTTTTTTAAGCTAGCTTTGTAATGCCGCGCCAAAGTTTCCAGCGTTTGCGTGTAAAACATCGACGTGACGGTTTTCCACGGCGCAATCGCGCCTTCGGATATGCTCAAATCCTGATCGGGGATGACAAGTTCCGGGTCGAAATACAACTTGTCGCCCAGGCCGTCGCATGCCGGGCACGCGCCGTGCGGGTTGTTGAACGAAAACAGGCGTGGCTCGATCTCGTCAATCGTGAATCCGCTGACCGGGCAGGCGAACTTGGCGGAAAAGGTCGTGATGTGCCCGTTCGTCGCGTTTTCGGCGAACAAAAGGCCATCGGCAAGTTTCAGCGCCGTTTCGATGGAATCCGCCAATCGGTTGCCGAGATCGGGTTTGACGACAATACGATCCACGACGACGCTAATGTCGTGCTTGATCTTTTTGTTTAACGTGGGCGCGTCTTCAATATCATAGACTTCGCCGTCGATCTTCACACGCTGGAAACCCTGCTTGCGGAGGTCTTGCAACTCCTTGCGGTATTCGCCCTTGCGACCGCGCACGATAGGGGCGAGGAGCATCAGCTTTGTGCCCTCAGGCATCGCCTGAATACGGTCGACCATCTGTGAGACCGTCTGGCTTTCGATGGGCAGGCCTGTGGCGGGCGAATAGGGAACGCCGATGCGCGCGAACAAAAGGCGCATGTAATCGTAAATCTCGGTAACCGTGCCGACTGTCGAGCGCGGGTTGCGCGAGGTTGTTTTCTGTTCGATGGAAATCGCGGGCGAGAGGCCTTCGATGGAATCCACGTCGGGCTTTTGCATCAATTCTAAAAACTGCCGAGCGTAGGCCGACAGGCTTTCGACATAGCGGCGCTGACCTTCGGCATAGATCGTGTCGAACGCAAGCGAGGACTTGCCCGAGCCGCTTAACCCCGTGATGACCACAAGCTGGTCGCGCGGTATCGTGACGTCGATGTTCTTGAGGTTGTGTTCGCGCGCGCCGCGCACGCGGATGTTTTTGTGCTGCGTGGGTTCCATAGGGGGGAATATGGTGCGGGCGGAGGGAAATTGCCAGCATTATTTGTACACGGTTTGTTCCCACCCTCAAATCCCCGATAGTTGAAAGAAGGAAAGTGATTAAAGTATGGACATTTTAGGCGCGCGCACGCTAACTTTGTTCATATTTTCAACACGATATTTTTCATGCCAAAGCGAGAAGCCTTTTTCGAGTATTATTACCATACGCGAGCGGAAAGCGAAGGTCCGCGGAAACTGGTCGTTTCGTTCCCAGGTCGTTTGGGCCTTCGCCTGTATGAGGATCATCCACATAAGCATAAACCGTTTTTATGGGACGCTTTTTGCAGGTGCAACGCCGATGTCTTGTTACTGCGGCCTGTTTATGAGGGCTTGTATCTTGACGCGTACATAACGAAGGATTTCGGAAAATTACCGGCTTTCCTTCACACGCTAAGAAAGCAAAAGAACATAGAAAAAACTGTGCTTTTTGGCTTTTCGCTGGGCTGTGCGCCTGTGCTTTGGCTGTCTAGGCAGGGCGTAGCCGACGAAGTCATTCTTTTGGCGCCTGGTTTGCCCATGCTTGACGGTTTACGCGCCATGGACGATCCGCGATGGTCTAGAGACTTCGGACATTTTTGCGATGGCAAACCGCTGGAAATGAGCGCGTTTCCCGCAAATGCGAACATGAAAATAATTTACGGCAGCAATTACCGGTATGATCGGATGCGCGATGGGGATATGGCGCATTTCCTCTTAAAGCTCGCGCCTCACGCATCCGTTGAGATCGTTGATGGGGCGGGGCACGATGTCGTTAGGTTTTGGAGCAAACATGGCACCCTTTGCGAAAATATATATGCGATGCTCGGGTTAACAACCTCGACTTCGAATTATGCGCCACCCCATCAAACGGCTGTATGGTCGGCATTGGAGCGGGCGTTAGATGGGGCGCATCCCCCGCAAAACCAACAAAGGAGACATACTTCTTTGAATATGTCGTATTGATACAGTTGTTTTCATGAATACATCATCCATTAAAGATACGCGTTGATCTGCTCCAAATAGAGTTACGACATGTTTTGCGTGGTAAGCGTTTGATGTCTCGGTCTCCTGCCTTCAAACAAAGTATCTGTGGATGACTTAAAATTGTTCTTGATTTGTTCCGATGAATCGGGAATCATGAGTTGTCAGTTTTCCCCGTGCGGGTTAGATGAAACCATCACCCACAGAAAGGTCGTCTTATGGCAGGCAGCGTCAACAAAGTCATTCTTGTCGGTAACTTAGGTCGCGATCCGGAAATCCGGACATTTCAGAACGGCGGGCGCGTTGCGCATCTCAATATTGCGACCTCCGAAAGCTGGAAAGACAAGGCGACGGGCGAACGCAAGGACAAGACCGAATGGCACCGCGTTGCCGTGTTCAACGAAAATCTCATTGGCGTCATTGAACGCTATCTGAAAAAGGGCGCGAAGGTTTACATCGAAGGCGCGCTCGAAACACGCAAGTGGACGGATCAATCGGGGCAGGAAAAATATACGACCGAAGTCGTGTTGCGTCCCTTCCGAGGCGAACTCACCATGCTTGACGGCAAAGGCGGGGGCGGATCAAGCGGCTCTGGCGATGCGTTCGGCCTGACGGGCGATGCGGGGGGTTCGGCTTCGCTTGGCGGTCCCACCGGCGGTTCCGACCTCGACGACGACATTCCTTTTTGATCCTAGCGTTTTTTCTCCAACCAGATAGGGGGCGAATATGCGCAATCTTTTCGCGATAGCTGGCGTTATCCTCTTAGGCATCTCTTTTCCCGCTCATGCCTGTGTTGGCGACACAAAACAGGCCCAAGCCAAGCGGCAAAAAGACATCTACGTTGAATACGACGCCAATCACGATGGAAAATTGTCGTACGACGAATATATAGAGATGTTTCAGGACTGGGGAACTATGCCTGCGGAAACAGGCTATAGGCAATTCTATAATAATATTGATAAAGACAAATCCGGTTTCCTGAGTTTTGATGAATGGGCTGCGCAGCATCCGCCGGAATATTTTGCGACGGATGAGGATTGCGGCAAATAATCGTGCCCGACGCAGATTTCATCCACCTTCGCGTTCATTCGTCCTATTCCCTTGCGGAAGGGGCGATCAAGGTCGTTGAGGACAAGCCGAAAAACGGCGGGAGAGCCGCGCGCAAAGACCTCATAAAATTATGCTTGAGCAATGACATGCCTGCCGTCGCATTAACGGATAAGGGCAATCTGTTCGGCGCTTTGGAATTCGCGATGGCGGCTTCCGGCGCGGGCGTACAGCCGATCATCGGTTGCCAGATCGCCGTCGAACGTCCGGCGCAAGCCGATGAATCTATCGCGCGGCAGCAAGTATATGATCAGCTTGTGCTGCTTGTGCAAAACGAATTGGGCTATCGCAATTTATCGGCTTTAGTTACGCAATCCTACGTTAGCGTCGAACGTACGGAACCTTACGTCACGCGCGAGGAGTTGGCGCGTTATGCGGGCGGACTTATTGCGCTTTCTGGCGGCATAGACGGCAGCTTAGGCCATCTGCTGCTCGATGGGCAAAAAGCGGCCGCGGAAGAACAGCTGAAAGAACTCAGCACGTTATTCTATGATCGCTTTTATATCGAAATTACGCGCCATCATGGCGGCGAGGTCGGGCAAAAAGAACAAAGCATCGAACAAGACCTGATCGAGCTTGCATATCGGCACAACATTCCTCTCGTCGCGACTAACGACGTTTATTTTGGCGAGGAGGACATGTATGCCGCGCACGACGCTTTACTTTGCATCGCAGACAAGACGGTTATCGCCGAAACAAAACGCCGCCATCTTACACCGGATCACAGATTCAAGTCGGCGGCCGAAATGCGCGCGCTGTTCGCCGATTTGCCAGAGGCTTGCGACAACACGCTTGTCATTGCGCAACGCTGCGCGTACATGCCCGCGCCTCGAAATCCAATCTTGCCGCCATTTCCGGGTCTTGAAAACACTACGGAAGCCGAAGAAGTCCGCCGCCAGGCGCGGGAAGGGCTGGAAATGCGCATCAAGACAACAAAAATTGAAAACCCAGGGCCTTACTATGCGCGCCTCGAATACGAACTCGACGTTATCGTCAAAATGGGCTTTGCGGGATACTTCCTCATCGTGTCCGATTTTATCAAGTGGGCAAAGAGCCAAAAAATTCCTGTCGGGCCGGGCCGCGGTTCTGGCGCGGGGTCTGTCGTCGCGTGGGCGCTGCTCATCACCGATCTCGATCCTTTGCGTTTCGGCTTGCTGTTTGAACGTTTCCTGAATCCCGACCGCGTGTCGATGCCCGACTTCGATGTCGATTTTTGTCAGGAACGCCGCGACGAAGTTATACGCTATGTGCAAGGCAAATACGGTGCTGACCGCGTGGCGCAGATCATCACGTTTGGCAAATTGCAGGCGCGCGCGGTGTTGCGCGATACGGGCCGTGTTCTCGGGATGCCGTATGGCTATGTCGACAAGATATGCAAACTGGTGCCGAGCAACCCTGCCAATCCCGTTTCGCTGCAACAGGCCATTGACGGCGAAGCGCAGCTTCAACAATTACGCGACAATGACGCCGTCGTTGCCCAGCTTATGGATATTGCGCTCAAGCTCGAAGGGCTTTACCGCAACGCCTCCACGCACGCGGCGGGCGTCGTCATAGGCGACAGGCCGCTTGTGGACCTTGTGCCGCTTTACCGTGATCCCGATGCGACGTTGCCCGCGACGCAATTCAATATGAAGATGGTAGAGACGGCGGGGCTGGTGAAGTTCGACTTCCTCGGCCTCAAAACGCTCGACGTTCTCAATCAGGCCGTGGAATTGCTGCAAGCGCGGGGGATTGAGCTTGATCTCACGCATCTGCCGCTCGACGATGCCGATACATATAAGCTTCTCTCGCGCGGCGATACGACAGGCGTGTTCCAGCTTGAAAGTTCGGGGATGCGCGATGTGCTGCGTCGGCTGAAGCCTAACCGTTTCGAGGACATCATCGCGCTTGTCGCGTTATATCGCCCCGGCCCGATGGACAACATCCCGAAGTACGTTAAATGCAAAAACGGTGAGGAAGATGCGGACTATCTTCACCCGTCGCTAGAGCCCATATTAAAAGACACGTTCGGCATCATGATCTATCAGGAACAGGTCATGCAGGCCGCGCAGATTTTGGCGGGGTATACGCTCGGCGGCGCCGACTTGTTGCGTCGTGCGATGGGCAAGAAAAAGCCGGAGGAAATGGCGGCCCAAAGGTCCAATTTTATCGAAGGCGCGAGCAAAAACGGCATCATTCCCGAGCAAGCCGGGCTTATCTTCGATCAAATCGACAAGTTCGCGGGTTATGGCTTCAACAAATCGCACGCCGCGGCTTATGCTCTCATCGCTTATCAAACGGCCTATATCAAAACGCATTATCCCGTCGAATTTTACGCCGCGTCGATGAACTTCGACATGAACGATACGGACAAGCTCGGCGTTTTTCGTCATGAACTTATGCGTCACGGCGTTACGCTTTTGCCGCCGGACGTAAACCGCTCTTTCGCGCTTTTTATGCCGGAGCAATTGGCAAACGGCAAACAGGCGATCCGCTATGCCCTTGCTGCGATCAAGGGCGTTGGCGAAGCGGCAATGACCGCTTTGGTCGAGGCGCGCAAGGTCGGAGGGTCATTTAAGGATTTGTTCGATCTGAGCGAACGCGTCGACGTGCGCGTCATCAACCGCAAACAGCTAGAGGGTCTGGCGATGGCTGGCGCATTCGACTCCATCGAACGCAACCGGGCGCTGGTGATCGAAGCGATCGACCTTATCCTTAAGCACAGTCATTCTGTGGCCGATGAGCGCAACAGCGGCCAAACGAGCATCTTCGGGTCGCTTTTGCCATCTGCCGCTAAACCTGCATTGCCCAAAACAAAAATGTGGGATGAACTTACGCGCCTAAATCATGAGTTTCAGGCGCTTGGATTTTACCTCTCCGCGCATCCACTCGACAATTACGGCGGAATGCTTGATAGGCTCGGCATCGTGAAGGCTAACGCCGTCGCAGGGATGCAGCGCGCGCTTGGCCCTTCGCGTTACAAGTTGGCGGGCATCGTCATGGGAAGACAAGAACGCACAGCGCGCTCCGGCAACAAGTTCGCGTTTGTACAAGCATCGGATACGTCAGGCTCGTTCGAAGTGATGGTGTTTTCCGAATTGCTGGCCTCCAAGCGCGATATTCTGGAGCCCGGACAAGCCGTGTTGATAGAGGTTGATGCGCAATCCGACGATCGGCAAGGCAACGGCGGCGATATGCGTTTTATTGCGCGCAATTTCGAATTGTTAAAGGAAGTTGCGGCGCGAAGCGCACACGGCATCCGCATCAAGCTCTATGACGACGACGTGGTGGCCGATATTCACAAGCAATTGGCTGAAGCCAAAAAGGGCCGTGGCAAAGTTACCTTGTTGCTCGATCTCGATGACGAATGGGCCGAAGTTGAGCTGCCTGGGGCGTGGCAGCTTACGGATACCCTAAAGTCTTCCCTGCGCGACCTCGGCAACGGGCTTGAGGTTGAAGAGTGTTAAAAAAGGCGGTCACTTGCGTGACCGCCTTAAAAGTTTCCTAAAATGATATTAGGGTCCAGACCCAATTAACCTAGCGTTAAGCGATTGATGATTCAAGGGAAT
>CAZVCG010000045.1:0-13390 GCA_964626265.1 uncultured Rhodospirillaceae bacterium
TCGTGACGGGCGTCGAAATGTTCCGCAAGCTGCTCGATCAGGGCGAAGCCGGCGACAACATCGGCGCGCTGCTTCGCGGCACGAAGCGTGAAGAAGTCGAGCGCGGCCAAGTGTTGGCCAAGCCCGGCACGATCACGCCGCACACGAAGTTCAAGGCCGAATGCTACATTCTCACCAAGGACGAGGGTGGCCGTCATACGCCGTTCTTCAGCAACTACCGTCCCCAGTTCTACTTCCGCACGACGGACGTGACTGGTGAAGTTATCCTGCCGCAGGGCACCGAGATGGTCATGCCCGGCGACAACATCTCGGTCGAGGTGAAGTTGATCGCGCCGATCGCCATGGACGAAGGCCTGCGTTTCGCCATCCGCGAAGGCGGCCGCACCGTCGGCGCCGGCGTCGTGGCGAAGATTATTGAGTAAGAAGGAAAGGGCCGGAGGTTAGGGGCTGGGGAACCGGCCTCGCCTCTGGCGTCATTCCCGCGAAAGCGGGAATCTAGAGGCGAGCGATAGCGAGCCATATGAGTCGTATGCCGCATGGACATGCGGCACTGGATCCCCGCTTTCGCAGGGATGACGCAAAAGGGTAGAGCAGTGTTGTAAACACTGAAGATAGGATTGGAGTTATTATGGACACGCAAACGATACGCATTCGCCTTAAGGCGTTTGATCATCGCATGCTCGATCAGTCGGTGAGCGAGATCATCAGCACCGCCAAGCGCACGGGCGCGCGGGTGCGCGGGCCGATCCCGCTGCCCACATGGCGTGAGCAGTTCACGGTCAACCGCGGTCCTCACGTGGACAAAAAGTCGCGCGACCAGTTCGAAGTCCGCACGCATCGCCGCCTGCTGGACATTCTGGAGCCGACGCCGCAAACGATCGACGCGCTGTCCAAGATCGACCTCGCCGCCGGCGTGGACGTTGAGATCAGGGTGTAAGACATGACAACGACGCAACGCACAGGATTGATCGCCACCAAGCTCGGCATGACGCGCATCTTCAACGACGAAGGTCAGCACGTGCCGGTGACCGTTCTCAAGCTGGACGAGCTCCAGGTTGTGGGCGTGCGCACGAAGGAAAAAGACGGCTATGTCGCCGTTCAGCTCGGCGCGGGCAAGGCGAAGGTGAAAAACGTTTCAAAGGCAATGCGCAAGGTTTACGCCAACGCCAAGATCGAGCCGAAAAAGAAGGCCATGGAATTCCGCGTTTCCGAAAACGCTTTGCTCGAAGTCGGCGCCGAATTGTCCGCTGCGCACTTTGTGCCGGGCCAGTTCGTCGACGTGACGTCGCAAAGCATCGGCAAGGGCTTCGCGGGCGTCATGAAACGCTACAACTTCCGCGGCCTGCGCGCCACGCACGGCGTTTCGATTTCGCACCGCAGCCACGGTTCGACGGGCCAGCGCCAGGATCCGGGCCGCGTGTTCAAGAACAAGAAAATGGCCGGTCACATGGGCGACCGCCGCGTCACGACGCTGAACCTGAAAGTGGTCGCCGTCGATGCCGAACAGAATTTGATTTTGGTGCGCGGCGCCGTGCCGGGAGCCGAAGGGGCAAGCGTGCGCATTCGCGACGCCGTCAAGCGCAAGCTTCCGAAAGAGGCGCCGATGCCGGCGGGTCTGAAAACCAAGGGCGAAGCTTCCGCCGAAGCCGCGGCTTGAGGAATGGTGAGATAACGATGAAAGCAACGATTAAAAACCTCGATAACAAGGAAGTCGGCACGATCGAGCTGGCGGACGCCATCTTCAAGATCGAGCCGCGCCGCGATATCATCACGCGCGCGATCAACTGGCAGCTCGCCAAGCGCCGCGCCGGTACGCACGCGACCAAGGGCATCAGCCAGATCAGCGGCACCACGAAAAAGCCTTGGGCGCAAAAGGGCACGGGCCGCGCGCGTCAGGGCAGTCTGCGTTCGCCGCAGTTCCGCAAGGGCGCGGTGATCTTCGGGCCGGTCGTTCGCAGCCACGAACACGATCTCCCCAAAAAGGTGCGTCGCATGGCTTTGCGCATGGCGCTTTCCAGCAAGCAGATCGACGGCAAGTTGATCGTTATCGACGAAGCCAAAATGAAGGATCACAAGACCAAGGCGTTGGCCGAAAAATTGACGAAAATGGGCCTTAAGAACGTGTTGGTGATCGACGGCGCGAACCTCGACCCGAACTTCGCCAAGGCCGCGCGCAACATCCCGAACGTGGACGTCCTGCCGGAACAGGGCGCCAACGTGTACGACATCGTGCGGCGCGACGCGCTGATCCTGACCAAAAACGCGGTCGAACAGCTGCAAGAGAGGCTGAAATGATCATGAAAAAGAAAAAAGAAACGGAAGCCAAGCTTCTGCCGCAGCATTATCAGGTCATCCTGTCGCCCGTCATCACGGAAAAGGCGACGAACAACAGCGGCTTCAATCAGGTGACTTTCCGCGTGGCCAAGACCGCGACCAAGCCCGCCATCAAAACGGCCGTCGAACAGCTGTTCAAGGTCAAGGTCGAAAGCGTCAACACGCATAACCGCAAGGGCAAGGTCAAGCGCTTCAAGGGCCGCATCGGCCAACGCAGCGACGCCAAGTTCGCCATCGTGACGCTCGCCGAAGGCAGCAAGATCGATGTCGCGACAGGAATTTAAGGACGAGGGTTAGAACAATGGCACTGAAACATTACCGTCCCGTAACGCCAGGCCTGAGGCAGTACATCCAAACTGACCGTTCGGAGCTTTGGAAGGGCAAGCCCGTCAAGAAACTGACCGAAGGCCTGAAAAAGACCGGCGGCCGCAACAACAAGGGCCGCATCACGACGCGCCACATCGGCGGCGGTCATGCCAAACGCTACCGCCTTGTCGATTTCAAGCGGCGCATGTTCGATATGCCCGCGGTTGTGGAACGCTTCGAGTACGACCCCAACCGCACGGCGAACCTCGCCCTCATCAAGTATCAGGACGGCACGCTGGCCTACATTCTCGCGCCGCAACGCCTGCAAAAGGGCGATACGGTCGTCGCGGGCGAAAAAGTCGACGTGAAGCCCGGCAACGCCATGCGCATCAAGAACATCCCGGTCGGCTCGATCGTGCACAACGTCGAAATGCGTCCCGGCAAGGGCGGCCAGATCGCCCGTTCCGCCGGAACGTATGTCCAGATCGTCGGCCGTGAATCCGGTTATGCCCAGATCAAGCTCAACTCCGGCGAAGTGCGCCGCGTCCCTCAAGACTGCATGGCGACGGTGGGCGCGGTCTCGAACGCCGATCACATGAACACCAAGCTCGGCAAGGCCGGCCGCAAGCGCTGGATGGGCGTTCGCCCGACAGTCCGCGGCGTGGCCATGAACCCGGTCGATCACCCGCATGGCGGCGGTGAAGGCCGCACCTCGGGCGGCCGCCATCCGGTCACGCCGTGGGGCAAGGGCACCAAGGGCACCAAGACGCGCAAGAACAAGCGCACGAACCGTTTCATTATCCGCCGCGCGAACAAGCGCCGCGACAAGCAGGCGGCATAGGGAGAAGGGGATGGCTTCGGTTTACGATATTCTCAAGCAGAGCGGTTCCGACGGCAAAGGAATTTCCTTGCAAGGGATTATTGAACAAACGGGACTTTCGCACCGCGCAGCGCAGAAGGAAATTTCCAGCTGCGTTAAGGAGCTTACGTTGGTTAAACGGGTTGAACAGGGCAAAGGCGGAAGATCGATCGTTCATTACGGACATATGGACGTTTTGCCGGATGCGGAACGGCAAGAAATCAAAGATAACGTCATTCCACGCAAATGGTTCGTATTACAGGCATGAGATTCAGGAGTTAAAAGATGGCACGTTCAGTTTGGAAAGGTCCGTTCGTTGACGGATATATGCTCAAGAAGGCGGAAAAAGCCCGCGCTTCGGGACGCCACGACATCATCAAGACGTGGTCGCGCCGCACGACCATCTTGCCGCAATTCGTCGGCCTGACGTTCGGCGTGTACAACGGCAACAAGTTTTTGCCGGTTTCCGTGACCGAAAACATGATCGGCCACAAATTCGGCGAATTCGCCCCGACCCGCATCTTTAAGGGCCACACGGCGGCGGACAAGAAAGCCGAAAAGGCCGCAGGTAAGTAAGAAGGTATCAGGAGAGAGTTATGGGAAAGCCCAAGACCGAAAGAAGACTGCCAGAGGACGCCGCCGAAGCCAAAGGCGCGGCGATCCGCAGCAGCGCGCGCAAGTTGAACCTCGTCGCCGCCAGCATCCGCGGCAAGAGCGCAGCCACCGCGTTGACGCAGCTTTCTTTCGAAAAGCGGCGCATCGCGCAAGACGTGAAGAAAGTCCTGCAATCGGCTGTCGCAAATGCCGAAAACAACCACAACCTCGACGTCGACAAGCTCTATGTCGCCGAGGCTTGGGTTGGCCGCAGCTTTGTCATGAAGCGCTTTCATGCGCGCGGACGCGGCAAAAGCTCGGGCATAGAAAAGCCGTTCAGCAACCTGACGATCATCGTGCGTGAACGCCAGGATGGGGAAAAGAAGGCCAAGCGGGCTCAGAAGACAAAAGCCGCCAAGGCCCCGGCGAAGGAAACGACCAAGGCCGCCGCCAAGAAGGCTCCGGCCAAGAAGAAGACATCAACAAAAGGCGCAGCGGAAGCTGCCGCGGAGGCATAAGTCATGGGTCAGAAAGTCAATCCGATCAGCATTCGTCTCGGCGTCAACAGGACGTGGGACAGCCGTTGGTTCGCCGCCAAGGGATATGGCGACCTGCTGCATGAGGATTTGAAGATCCGCAAGTTTTTGACAAAGACGCTCGGCCAGCAAGCCGGCGTCGCCAAGGTCATCGTCGAGCGCCCGTCGGGCAAGTGCCGCGTGACCATCCATTCGGCGCGTCCGGGCGTGATCATCGGCAAGAAAGGCGCGGACATCGAAAACCTGCGCAGAAAGATCGCGAAGATGACCGCGTCCGAGGTGAGCCTGAACATCGTCGAAATCCGCAAGCCGGAAATCGACGCCAAGCTGGTCGCCGACAACATCGCCAACCAGCTCGAACGCCGCGTGGCGTTCCGCCGCGCCATGAAACGCGCCGTGCAATCGGCCATGCGTCTGGGCGCTCTCGGCATTCGTATCAATTGCGGCGGCCGTCTGGGCGGCGCGGAAATCGCGCGCATGGAATGGTACCGCGAAGGCCGCGTGCCGTTGCATACGTTGCGCGCGGATGTGGATTACGGGGTTTCGACGGCGTTTACGACCATGGGCGCTTGCGGCGTCAAGGTCTGGATCTACAAGGGCGAAATCCTCGAGCACGATCCGATGGCGCAGGAAAAGAAGGCGACCGAAGGAGCGCCGGTTAGGAATTAGGGGAAATGGTAGCGCCGCCCTCCGTGGCGGCGCATGAAGGCGCGGGGATGGAACCCCGCGCTACCAAGAAGGGATAAATTGGGAATAAAGCTATGTTACAACCGAAGAAAACAAAGTTTCGTAAAGCGCATAAGGGACGCATTCACGGCGCGGCCAAGGGCGGTCACCGCCTGAACTACGGCGCTTTTGGCCTGAAGGCTTTGGAGCCGGAACGCGTCACAGCCCGCCAGATCGAAGCGGCGCGCCGCGTGATCAGCCGCGCCATCAAGCGTCAGGGCCGTTTGTGGATTCTCGTATTTCCGGACGTTCCGGTATCGCGCAAGCCTGCCGAAGTCCGCATGGGTTCGGGCAAGGGGTCGCCGGAATTTTGGGTGTGCCGCGTGCATCCGGGGCGCATCATGTTCGAACTGGATGGCGTGCCGCTGGCCGTTGCGAAGGAAGCGTTCACATTGGCCGCCGCCAAGCTGCCGATTAAAACGAAATTCGTGCAGCGTGAGGTAGCATAAAGGAATTGGTAGCGCGGGGTTCCATCCCCGCGTCTTGTGAAGGAAAAGAAAATGGCAAAAGATAAAGTAACTGTCGCCGACATTCGGCTGAAAACGGATAAGGAACTGGAGTCGCGCCTTATGGAACTGCGCAAGGAGCAATTCAACCTGCGCTTCCAAAAGGCCACGGGCCAGCTCACGAATACTGCCCGCGTCACGGCGGTGCGCAAGGAAATCGCCAAGATCATGACGGTGATCGGCGAACGTCAACGTAAAGCCGCCGGTTCGGCAGCGTAAGGGATAAGGGGATCAGGAAATGCCACGTCGCGTATTGCAAGGAACGGTCGTCAGCGACAAGGGGGACAAGACGGTCACGGTGCTGGTCGAGCGCCGCGTCATGCATCCCGTTTATAAAAAGTACATTCGCAAGTCGAAAAAGTACGCCGCGCACGACGAGCACAACAAGCACAAGGTCGGCGACGTGATTTCGATCATCGAACATGCGCCGATCAGCAAGCGCAAGCGCTGGATGGTGATGGAAAACGGCGACGCGGCTGTGAAAAAAACAGCGAAGAAGTAAGGAACGGCAAGTTTAAGCGAAGATAGGGTTCAGTCATGATTCAAATGGAAAGCGTCCTCGATGTCGCGGACAACAGCGGAGCCAAAAAGGTTCTGTGCGTTAAGGTTCTGGGCGGCTCCAAGCGCAAGACGGCCGGCATCGGCGACATTATCGTCGTCTCGATCCAGGACGCCATTCCCCGCGGCAAGGTCAAAAAGGGCGACGTGCACAAGGCGGTCATTGTCCGCCAAAAGTTCGGCCTGAAGCGCGACGACGGCTCGGCGATCCGTTTCGATACGAACGCGGCGGTGCTGATCAACAAGGACAAGGAGCCCATCGGCACCCGTATCTTTGGCCCCGTCACGCGCGAACTGCGCAACCTCGGGTTTATGAAAATCATCTCCCTGGCTGAGGAGGTGCTCTAATGGCGACTAAAATGAAAATCAAAAAGAACGATACCGTGATCGTGCTCACGGGAAAGGACAAGGGCAAGACCGGCATGGTCAAGGCCGTGTACCCGAAGGACAACAAGGTGATCGTCGTCGGCGTGAACCGCGTGATGCGTCACACGAAGCCGTCGCAAACCGACCCGCAGGGCGGTCGCAAGATGATCGAGGCTCCGATCCACGTGTCGAACGTCGCCTTGATCGATCCCAAGGACAATAAGGCGACCCGCGTCGGCTACAAAACGGTCAAAGGCGCAAAGGTGCGCTACGCCAAGCGCTCCGGCGATGTGATTGATTAAGGAAGAGAGAAGCCATGACGGCAAGAGCAAAAGACAAATACGTTCCGCGTCTCGAACAGCACTATAAGGATGTATTGCTGCCCGAACTGATGAAGAAGCACGGTTATAAAAACCGCCTTCAGGCGCCGCGCCTCGACAAGATCGTCATCAACATGGGCGTTGGCGAAGCGGTGAACGACAGCAAAAAGACCAAGAACGCCGCCGAGCAATTGGCGCTGATCGCCGGTCAAAAGCCGATCATCACCAAGGCTCGCAAGGCTATCGCGACGTTCAAGCTGCGCGGCGGCCTCGGCATCGGCTGCAAGGTCACCTTGCGCCGCGAAAAGATGTACGAGTTTCTCGACCGCCTTATCAACATCGCCTTACCCCGCGTGCGCGATTTTCGCGGCGTTTCCGCGAAAAGCTTCGATGGCCGCGGCAATTACGCCATGGGACTGAAAGAACAGATCGTGTTTCCGGAAATCGACTTCGATAAAATCGACGAAATCCGGGGCATGGATATCGTGATCTGCACAACCGCGAATACGGACGAGGAAGCGCGCGATTTGCTGCGAGGCTTCAACATGCCGTTCCAGGCCGAAAAGGGAGCGAACTAATATGGCCAAAACACCGATGATCGAAAAAAACGAACGCCGCCGCCGCATGGTCAAGCAAAAGGAGGCGACGCGCAAGGCGCTCAAGGCCCTCATCATGAACAAGGAAACGGCCATGGAAGACCGCTTTGCCGCCGTGATGAAGCTGGCCAAGATGCCGCGCAACTCCGCCAAGGTTCGTATCCGCAACCGTTGCGAGGTCACGGGCCGCCCACGGGCTTACTATCGCAAGTTTAAAATGTCGCGCATCGCGCTGCGCGAACTGGCCTCAAGCGGCCAGATCCCGGGCGTGATCAAGTCGAGCTGGTAAAGGAGAAGATCCGAATGTCTCACACCGATCCTATTGGCGATATGCTCACACGCATCCGTAACGGTCAGATGGCTCGCATTGCTGTGGTCGAGTGCCCGTCATCCAGACACCGCAAAGACGTGCTGGACGTGATGAAGCGCGAAGGGTACATCCGCGGCTATAGCGAATCCCAAAAGGGCAAAGGCCAGATGATGCTGGCCATTGAACTGAAATACCATGATGGCGAGGGAGCCATCAAAAAGATCGACCGCGTGTCGAAGCCCGGACGCCGCGTTTACGCGAGCATCAAGGATTTCGGCCGCGTGTTCAACGGGCTCGGCATTTCGATCCTCTCGACGCCGCGCGGCGTGCTTTCGGACAACGAAGCCCGTGCGCAAAACGTCGGCGGCGAAGTTCTCTGCCGGATTTTCTAAAGATTTTGAGGTTAGGTCATGTCACGAGTAGGTAAACATCCGGTCGCATTGCCCCAAGGCGTTACAGCCGAGGTCAAGGGACACACCGTCGCGGTGAAGGGCAAGCTGGGCTCGCTCAGCATGGCGTTTCCGTCCGAAGTCGACGTCAAGGTCGAAGACGGCAAGGTTGTCACGGCTCCGGCGAACGACACCCAGCGCGCCCGCATGATGTGGGGCACGGTGCGCAACAGCATCAACAACATGGTGAAGGGCGTTACCGAGGGCTTCAAGATCACGCTGGAAATCGAAGGCGTCGGTTTCCGCGCGGCGATGCAGGGCAAGGATCTGGTTATGCAGCTCGGTTTCAGCCACGAGGTCAAGTTCCACGTGCCGGAAGGCATCACCATCAAGGCCGAAAAGCCGACCGTGATTTCGGTGTCGGGCTTCGATCGCCAAAAGGTCGGGCAAGTCGCGGCGGAGATCCGCGGGCTGAAAAAGCCGGAACCCTACAAGGGCAAGGGCATCAAATATCAGGGCGAAAAGATCCGCCGCAAGGAAGGGAAGAAGAAGTAACACGGTGTCATCCCCGCGTAGGCGGGGATCCAGCGGCGAGCGTCCGCGAGCCACATGACTCATAAGCCGCATAGACATGCGGCACTGGATTCCCGCTTTCGCGGGAATGACGCAAAAGGGAAAGACAGGAAGTTAAACAGAAGGTAAGAACATGCTAACCGCAAAAGAACTTCACGCGCGCCGCAAGACGCGGACGCGTTATCAGATCAAGCGCAAGGCCGTTGGTCGTCCGCGTCTGTCGGTGTTTCGCTCGGGCGGGCACATCTACGCGCAAGTGATCGACGATGCGCAGGGCAAGACTCTGGCCGCCGCTTCGACGCTCGACGCCGAACTGAAGAAAAAGCTTAAAACCGGAGCGAACAAGGACGCCGCCGTGGCCGTAGGCAAAGCCGTGGCCGAAAAGGCGAAAAAAGCCGGAATCACCAAGGTCGTGTTCGATCGCGGCGGTTATGTTTATACAGGCCGCGTCAAGGCTTTGGCCGAGGCCGCGCGCGAAGCAGGTCTGGATTTTTAAAGTTAAACGATAAGGAAGCTCAAGTATGGCTAAACCCAAAAAGTCCGAAAGCAACGAAAACAAGGAAGAGCGCGAAGGCTCCGATCTGATCGAAAAGCTCGTCGGCATCAATCGCGTGGCCAAGGTTGTGAAAGGCGGCAAGCGTTTCGCGATGGCGGCTCTGGTCGTGATCGGCGACGGCAAAGGCCGCGTCGGCATCGGAACGGGCAAGGCGCGCGAAGTTCCCGAAGCGATCAAAAAGGCGACCGACGCCGCCAAGCGCAAGATGCGCCGCATTCCGCTGCGCGAAGGCCGTACGCTGCACCACGACGTGCGCGGCACGTACGGCGCGGGCAAGGTCGTGTTGCGCGCGGCGCCTGCCGGTACCGGCATCATCGCCGGCGGCCCGATGCGCGCGGTGTTCGAAGCCTTGGGCATTCAGGACGTCGTGGCGAAATCGGTCGGCACGTCGAACCCGCACAACATGATCAAGGCGACGTTTGACGCTTTGGACAAGGTGGCGAGCCCGCGTTCGGTCGCCATGCGCCGCGGCAAGAAGGTCAGCGACATTCTCGGCAAGAAGCAGAGCGAGCACGCTGAAGAGGCGAAGGGATAAAGGTAGCGCGGGGTTGCATCCCCGCGTTTTCATGGATTAGAGGATCGGAATATGGCAAAGGCGGAAACGAAAAAAACGGCAAGCGGCAAGAAGATCGTTGTCGTTCAGACGGGAAGCGTGACATGCGTCAAGCCGGGAATGCGCGAAACGCTTGCGGGTTTGGGCCTTGGCAAGCCGCGCCGCCGTAAGGAACTGGTGGACAGCCCTGCCGTGCGCGGCATGATCCGCAAGGTGCGCCATTTGGTGAAGGTTGAAGGGGAATAGAGGATGTCGACCACGGGGAGATGGCGGGAAGCAGCTCTTTTTATCTGGCGTAACGATCCTAATAGTGAGGTGAGAAGAGATTTTCTTGATTTAGCAAGGGCTGTTGGGGGAAAACCGTATGTTATCCCTACACAACGCGGCATAGAGATTCTTTTTTCGGATATGTTCGTTGCGGATCAATTTTCAGAAATGCTCAAAAAGCGGTTGCCGGGTTATGGATATGATGAAGGTGCCTACTGGATGAACAGTTATAAAGCCGTCATAGAGATTAAGGGATTGTCTTTTGGTTAGAAGGAACAGGTAGCCAACAAGTTGTTGGCATAGAGGAGAAGAAACAATGAAACTCAACGATCTGCGTGATAACAAAGGCGCCCGCAAGAAATCCAAAAGCCTCGGACGCGGCATCGGCTCCGGCAAGGGCAAGACCTGCGGACGCGGCGTCAAGGGCCAAAAGGCCCGCACGGGCGTGTCGATCCGCGGCTTTGAAGGCGGCCAGATGCCGATTCACCGCCGCTTGCCGAAACGCGGCTTCAATCCGTTGAACCCGAAGGATTACGCCGAACTGAATCTCGGCCGTCTGCAGGAAGCGATCGACGCCGGACGCGTGGACGCGAAAAAGCCGATCACCGAAGACATGCTGATGAAGTCAGGTATCTGCGCGCGCGCGCGCGATGGCATCCGTTTGCTCGCCAAGGGAGAACTAAAGGCTAAAGTCGAACTAACGGTTGCCGGAGCTTCGGCGTCGGCCATCGCCGCCGTCGAAAAGGCGGGCGGCAAGGTCACGCTCACGGCCAAGAAAGAAGAGCCGAAAGCGGCGTAATATTTTCTTTTGTTAAAGAAGATTGGTAGCACGGGGTTCCATCCCCGCGCTTTTTTTTGGTCAGGCCAAATTAACCATATTTGCCGCCGTTGTTTTCTTGTTTTAAAAAACAGGGTAACAATGAAATCATCATATTCGGGCTCTGTTGCTGGGGGAATTCCATGAACGATCAAAAGATGTTGGCCAAACTTCCCAAGGGAACTTTTTTGACGGTTTTAAAGATTGTCGATGGAGACGATCCCACGCTTGCGGCTGTTTATCGGGAAGACGCCGGATTCGAATTTCATTATGGTTTTCCTCTCCATACCAATGACTGTGGCGCAACACGCGTGACGAAAGATTTCGAGGCAAGACGAAAGGCCGATGCCGGCATAAATGAAGATAATGAAAGGTTGCCGCCCGACGAATATGGGCGCGAACGTTTTCGGCAATTGGAGCAAATCGCTGGCGAGACGGCGCTATATCAAACCTGGCTTGGCGTGCGAAGAGGTTCGATAAAGCTTGGAGAAATCAAAGATGTTTTCGATTATTTTACGGATACCGGCGATCTTAAGCCTGAAAGCGCGCCCGAGTTTGATTGGAAGGCTATCGGCATGCGGGTTGCAAAACACCTTCGCCAAGCCGGCAACGAAGCCGCCGATCTGGCTTTACGGATTATTGTTGCCGACGCTGCCAATGCCGAACGTCCCCTTGCGGTTCGTTCGCATCAACTGGCCATTCCCGAGCTGCGTCGATGAACATGGCGCGGGCCAAACCGAAAAGCGCGGCGTTTTAATTCGCCAAATGAAGCGCGGTCGCCGCTTCATGCAGTCTTTTATCGAACGTCCACAAAGAGACGCGCGTCAGCATGGCCGACATGAGCAGATGGATGTCGATATACCCCAAACCTTTTCGTGCAAGTTTGTGATCTTTGATAAACTGCAGGACATCTTCATCGTCGGCGCGGATCGCCATCGGCAATTCCTGAAGGAGGGATAGTATTGTCGCGCGGTTTTTCAGGTTGCCGCACGCCAGTTCGCCGATGACGAACATATGACTGACGACGCGGCTTTCGTTGAGCAGATTTTCCAGTTTTTTCGACCCGTCGCGAAAATGTTCGATCCACACCGATGTATCGACAAGGATCATTGATCGCGCCCTGATCGCCGCCGCGGGACAGGCGTCAGGCTTTTTTCCGTTCCGCCCAGGGCGGCGAGCTTTTTGGCGCTTCTTTCGGCCACAAGCGCTTGCAGCCCCATTCTGACGAGCGAGGTCTTTTCCGAGACGCCAGTCAGCTTGGCTGCTTTGGCCAGCAAGGCGTCTTCAATGTTAAGAGTCGTCCGCATGGCATTCCCGCCCCATATGAAGTATGCATATTTAATGCATATAAATATGCATCAAAAATATGTATGCGTCAAGAAAGAAGGGCTGGAGCATTTCCTGAAAAGCTTTGGTTAGGCCTGATTATTCGGGAAAGGTTCCACACAATGAATTACCACTAACAGGTAATTTCTTACCGTTTATTGGCGGTTTAACTCTTTATAAACCATTGATTTTGCGAAGGAAACTATTTGCCGTCTGATATAATGGCGGCAAGGGGCTGAAATATTCTGCGGCCCGGTATTTTGGTTAACGGATTGAAACCATTTTCAAAAGTTATGGGAGAGCGATATGTTGAATGTACTTAAATTGTATGACGAACAGGCGGCGCAAAAACCTGTTCCAAAATTGAGACTGGTTTGTATGCCTAAACTCGATTGCATCGGCGAACTTATGGAGACGCCCGCACGCCGTCATCCCCAAGAAAATGATTTGGGGACAGTGTTTTGCGTGTCCGAAATGCGCGATGAAGCCGATAATGGGGTCTATGTGGTAAAAATCGATTATTTGTTTTCAAAGGCCAAGTTACAGATTTGTTTGAGCGGGGCACGGAAAATCACAAGCGAACTTCCTGCCCGTGACAGGTTATACCCCGCATTTGGCCAGAACGAAGTTGAATTGGAGCCGCATCCCATTCGTGAAGATAGCGAAATGGGTCAATTGTTCCTTCGGGATCACCAGAAGCATAATCCAGATTTTCACTGCGTAATTACCTAAGCTAAGCCGCTCCGCATGTGGGAATAAGCTATGCTTGGGTTAAAGCACAAGATAGATGCATTTTGTAAAACAGTCATTCAGACAAGGGTTGACGCAGGCGGTTTTGTATCAAATAGGACTTACGCAAACTGAATGGTAGGGCAAGCGAGTTCGCGGGCCAAGAAGG
>CAZVCG010000046.1:0-13287 GCA_964626265.1 uncultured Rhodospirillaceae bacterium
TGTTGAAGCGTCCGGCGTCAACATAGGAGCCGCCCAAGGTGAACCCGGCGTACATCGCCTGTGCTCCGAGGCCCCAAGACGTGAAGCTGCGCAGACGCGTTACGCCAGCATCCGTCACGTCCGCCGAGATCGGGTCAGCCGATTGTACGTTCGCGCTCAGCACCGTATTGACGGGGCCAAATGCGCCCGTGTACTGCGCCGTGCCTTCGACGTAATCAACATACGAAGCCTGCGACGTGGCCGACGGGGTCGACAGCGTGCTGTACTTCGTCACGTTCTGGCCTTGCCCGTAGAAGTTCGGAGCATAGGACGCGCCCAACTGGATCTTGTGGTTCGCGTTGCCGACCTTCGGCGTGTAGTACGTGATCTTCGTGCTGTTTTCCGTGTTGTCGATGAACGACGGTTGCAGCTTCATGAGCGTGCGCGGATCCGTGAAATCCGTATACGTGCCGTCGATCTGGCCTTCGCCGACCGTCGGGGCATACACGAACAGGTCCGAAGCGCCGTGTTCGTCGCCCATGAGCACCTTGCCCCACGCGCCGGACATCCAGACATAAGCCTGATCGGCGTGGACGCCGTTGCCACCGCCCGTGAAGTTGTCCGTGAAATCAGCGCCGTTCCACAGGCTGATCAATCCGCCGTATTCGATGCCGTTCGCGGCTTTGCCCTCGGCGGCGATGTTCAGGCGAAACTCGGATTCAAAATCGTGGTTCGTGCGGTCGCTCTGAAGACCTGAACCGGCTTCAACGGCCGTCGCGTTGTTCACGGGATCGTTCGATTCATGGAACATGGCGGCGCGGAAGTCGACATAACCCCCGACCGTGACGGTGATGGGCGACTCAGCAGCTTGCGCGGCGCCCGCAAAGGCGACCAAAGCCGTCGTCGTCAAAAGAATTTTACGCATGATGTTACCTATTCGGTTGGTGGAAAATTGAAGCAAGCCCCAGAACCAGAACGCGCTGAGGCGCTCTTAATTTAAGACCAAAGCGATTTTATTTTTATCCCGTTGGGGGTCAAGGCAGATATTGTCAAAATGAACCGAATGATTTGCATTGTGACATCAGCGCACCGCATTTCAGCTGGGTTTATATATGTATATGTGTTTTCATATTATTGTTTTGTCTTGGCAAACAATAACAATGGGTTACTAAAAATCTTCCCTGCCATATCCTTTCGGCATCATAACGATTCATTTACATCTGGCCGCTACTATAGTGACAATTTCATTGCTAAAAGTAACGTATGTCGCCAAAAGACACACCCTCAGATTTTTCGCAGCTTCCGGAAATGCTTGTAAATGATCAGAACGATGGGCATTCGGTGTTGCGCTATAGGGCCATTTGGGTCTCTGACCTCCACCTTGGTTCGCGCGGCTGCCAAGCGGAGACTTTTCTCGATTTCATCCGTCATGTCGAATGCGAATATCTCTATCTTGTCGGCGACATCGTCGATTTTTGGCAGCTCAGAAAGCGTTGGTACTGGCCCCAACCTCATAACGACGTGGTTCAGAAAATTCTTCGCTGCGCGCATAAGGGCACAAAGGTTTATTACATTCCCGGCAATCACGACGAAGCCGTGCGTTCCTATTGCGGCTTGAATTTCGGCGGCGTGCTTTTGGCGAATGAAGCCGTACACACGACGTTGACGGGACAAAGGCTCCTTATTGTCCATGGCGACCAGTTCGACGCCTTTATTAGATGCGCCAAGTGGCTCGCCAAGCTCGGCGATACGGCCTACACGTTCTTGTTAAGCGTCAACGCCATATTCAACTATATCCGGCGCAAACTCGGTTTCTCCTACTGGTCTTTGTCGGCCTATATCAAGCACAAAGTCAAAAACGCGATGGAACACATCAGTGCGTTCGAGACCGTCGTGTCGGAAGCAGCGCGCCGTCATCGCGTGGACGGCGTCGTTTGCGGGCATATTCACCAGACCGACATGCGTATGATCGGTCCTATCCTTTATTGCAACGACGGCGACTGGGTGGAATCCTGCACGGCGATGGTCGAAGACCTGCAAGGCCGGCTCGTGCTCATCAACTGGCCGGAACAACGCGACCAACTTCTGGCTAAAGCGCCCGTCACGTTCAACATGAAGTTGGCCGGACAAGCATGAAAATTCTGATCGTTACGGAAGCCTGGCACCCGCAAATCAACGGTGTTGTGCGCACGCTGGAAGCCGTGAAGCGCGAACTTGAGCATATGGGGCACACTGTCGTGATTGTTGCGCCGGAGGAATGCCCGCTGCGCACACGCTGTTTACGCTCTTATCCTGAAATCAAACTGGAGTTTTTTGCCGACAAGCGGTTGCGCGATTTGATTATTGAACAGTCACCCGACGCCATTCACTTAGCGACTGAAGGCCCGCTCGGATGGGCGGCTCGGCGCGTCTGCCTGAAACTGAAAAAGCCGTTCACGACGTGCTATCATACACGCTTTCCCGAATACATCGCTCAGCGCGCGCCTAAAATTTTGTCGCGCTTGGCCACGGATATAGCCTACGCCATCCTGCGCAGGTTTCATGCTCCTTCATCCGCCGTGATGGTTCCGACCGCCTCTATGGAAAACGAACTGAAGCGACGAAAGTTCAAGAACATTGTGCTTTGGGCTCGCGGCATTGATACCGAAACCTTCCGACCTTATGGTAAAGACCTCGCCGCTTATGCCGACCTCCTGCGTCCCATTCTGCTATACGTCGGGCGCGTTTCGGTCGAAAAGAACCTGCGCGAGTTTCTTGCGCTCAAAACGGCCGGCAGCAAGGTCGTCATCGGCGACGGTCCCGATCTGCTGGAATTGAAAAAGCAGTATCCTCAAGCTCGTTTTCTCGGCATTTTGGAAGGCGAGGCGCTGGCGCGGCATTACGCCGCCGCCAACGTTTTTGTATTCCCCTCAAAAACGGATACGTTCGGTTTGGTTCTGCTTGAAGCCTGCGCTTGCGGCCTTCGCATAGCCAGCTACCCCTCGTCAGGCCCCATAGATTTGTTCATGAATCCCGATGCTCGCGCCTTTGCCGTCCTCCACACTGATCTTCAAAAAGCCGTAGACGGAGCGTTGAGGCTTGAGGACAATCCCGATGCGCCGCGCAAATTCGCGGAAACGCATTCGTGGGAAAAGTGCACAAAACAGTTTCTGGATTACGTCATTCTTACAAAGCAAGCTTCCCAGGCTTCGCCTGAAGCCGTTGCATTTGACTGACGAGCAAGGTGCGCATACCTCTTTCGTTGCCCAGATTTAAGGCAACATTGGAATGCGGCAAAATGCCGCGGCTTATAATGACGGTCATAATCGGCTTGTTCCCGTTTTTGAGAGCGAACCGCAAAGCTGTGCGCATATAATCCTGATAAACCATGTTAAGGTGAGCGGCGGTCTCGGGTCGTCCATTCACCCCGATTTTTCCAACTCTTAAATCGGAATCATAGTCGGCCAACGTTTGCATAAATTCCCGCGACTGGCTTCGCTCGGCGAATATAACAAGGCCGTAAAGCCGCTCATTGAGCTTCGCGTCGCCCAAAAGCAAATAATTGTTGATGACCGAAATGGTCCTGTGAAAGCCCCTTTTATGTGCAGCCTCCAGCCCCAGATCAAGATAATCGTTGAATTCCGATACGCTGCGCCCACGATTTTCAGGATACTTGAATGCGTCAATACGTGCTTCAATTTCGACCAGATCCTTAACTACTTCTGCGGTTTCGCCGCCTTCGATGTGTTCGTACATTTTACACAAGAGCGAAGTAACGCGCGCGCGTTCGATCGTTCCGCGATTTAATAACGATGGAGGGATGCTTTGCATTTCGGGCTCAACATCATAAGCATGCATGGTTTAACTCCTCAAAAAATATTCCAGATGAATTATTCATTCGAAATCACGCCCAAGAATCGCCATGCTGTAAAGATATTTTTTGGAATATTCCGTCACAATTTTATGCTGCAACGCAATAAGGCATATTTTTAATTCAGGATTGCAAATTTTTGGTAGGCGTTTTTCGTTCAATGCACTTGATATTGCCTCAACGTGCGTAATCTCGGCATTTTCGTCATCTGATTGCGCACCAGAATTTCCAGAAGTCGTTTCATTCTGTCATTGCTTCTGTTGCCGTTCTCATCGAACAGGGCCAGTTCCATGGCCCTTACTTTCAAACCGCACCGGTGGATCAGCATGACAGTTTTCAGGTCATGGTTAACGATTGCAGCATGCATTGTCGAAGCAAGCTGGCGTTTTACGTTGCTTCTGCACAGCAATGAGCCAATGCTCCCCTGACCCGCGCCATCGATACTGCCTATTGCTCGGATTATGCTTTCGATTTTCCGGCGATCATAACTGATTGTCGCCCTGTCGAGATTCCATAACAAGGTATCGACATCCTCGATGCTCTCGCCGCAATTGTTCGGAATGTATTCGTCTTTGTCCAGCATGGCATCCATCCGTATTATAACAGGGAAACTTCATGGGCCATGAGTGCGTTGCGAGTTATTATAACACGAACACAAGCCGTGGACAGCTGCCTTGAGCCTCCTTTATCCTTCTTGCGACCTTAAGAAAAAACGGGCAAAAAAGCCATATGGCTAAATCTCTTACCCACTACGTCTGCCAGACGTGCGGCGCGGCATCGGCCAAATGGTCCGGCAAGTGCGAAGCATGCGGCGCGTGGAACACGCTCATTGAGGAACAAGTCGCGGGCGGTCCGCCGAAAGGCCTTTCCAGTGCGCCGAAACACAAATCCAAAAGCCGCCGCGTCGAGTTCGTGCCGCTCAAAGGCGCGGAACGCCCCTTGCCGCGCCGGTTGTCGAACATTGGCGAGTTCGATCGCGTCGTGGGCGGCGGTCTTGTGCCCGGCTCGGCAACGCTCGTCGGCGGCGATCCTGGCATCGGCAAATCCACGCTGTTGTTGCAAGTCGTCTGCAAGCTCGCGCAGCAAAGCAAGGTCGCCTACATCTCCGGCGAAGAAGCCATAGATCAGGTGCGCATGCGCGCTTCTCGCCTCGGCGTCGACGAAGTGAACTGCGATCTCGCCAGCGCGACCGCCGTGCGCGACATCGTCGCCTCAATTGATGATAATGACGCGCCCGACATCCTCATCATCGACTCCATCCAGACAATGTACGTCGACACCATCGACAGCGCGCCGGGCACGGTTGCGCAAGTGCGCACCTCGGCGCAGGAACTGATCCGCGTCGCCAAAAAACGCAACATCGCGATCATCTTCGTCGGCCACGTCACCAAGGAAGGCACGATTGCGGGACCGCGCGTGCTCGAACACATGGTCGACACCGTCCTCTATCTCGAAGGCGAGCGCGGAGTTCCGCATTCTGCGCGCGGTGAAAAACCGCTTCGGCCCGACGGACGAAATCGGCGTGTTTGAAATGTCCGACAAAGGTCTGCTCGAAGTCGCCAACCCGTCCGCCCTGTTTCTTGCCGACCGCCACGGCGACACGTCGGGCGCGGCCGTGTTCGCCGGCATGGAAGGGACGCGGCCCGTGCTGGTCGAGGTTCAGGCACTTGTCGCCCCCTCCTCCTACGGCACGCCGCGCCGCGCCGTCATCGGCTGGGACAGCGGACGTCTCGCCATGGTGCTTGCCGTTTTGGAGGCCCGCTGCGGCGTCGCCTTCGGCAATAACGACGTTTACCTTAACGTCGCGGGCGGCTTTCGCATTACCGAACCTGCGGCCGACCTTGCCGTGGCTGCGGCCCTTCTATCCTCGCTCACAGGCGCCCCCGTCCCCGCCGAATCGGTGGTGTTCGGGGAAATCGGCTTATCCGGCGAAATTAGGCGCGTGGCCCAGCCTGAAATGCGCCTGAAAGAAGCCGCCAAACTCGGGTTTTCGCAAGCTATCCTTCCAAAGGTGGATACAACGCGAAAAAACGCCGCGAATGCCCCCATTAACCGCACCGAAATAACGCGTTTGAGTGAGCTATTGCCACTTTTTCAGTCCCGAACGCGTCCTTAACTAGCTTGAAATATTATGAATGTAAGGCCAAGAAAGCCTTAACTTTCTTGCGATATGTGCTAAACAGACCCTGCTTTTACGAGGAAGCCCATGGAACACACCGGTTTCAACACCTTCGATTACATCGTCATCGGTTTTCTCTTACTCGCGGGATTTCATGCATTTAGGCGCGGTTTCGTAAAGGAAGTCTTCATGTTGGGCACGTGGATCGGCGCGTCGATAATCGCCGCCACCTACTACCCCTCCCTCACCCCCTGGGTCATGTCCCACGACATCAAAAACGAAATCGCCGCGCAAGCCATTGCCGCCATCGCGATTTTCGGCATGTCCCTCCTGGTCCTCATCCCCACCGGTAACTTACTTGCCGGTATGATAAAAGGCCCGACGATGACCAGCATAGACCGTTCATTAGGTTTTGTTTTCGGTCTTATGAAGGGCTTGCTGGTTCTATGCCTTGTCTTTCTGGTTTTGACATTTGTCTGGCCCAAGGAAGACGAACAGCCGGAATGGCTGGCAAAAGCGCGCGTCAAGCCGCTGTTGGCCGATGGCGCAGACATGATCAAGAACTTCGTGCCCAAGGACGAACGTGAACGCGCCGAAGATGAAATGAAAGAAAAGCGCGAAGTCGCCAAAAAAGCCATCGACGATGCGCAACATCTTGAAGAAATATCCACGCCCGTTCCCGCATGGCTTGAAAAAAATAAGGATAAAGCCAAAGAAAAAACGGACGAAATACTAGAACTGAACAATCCATGACATCGACCACAAATCCATTCGACGACGATAAGCTTAAGGAAGAATGCGGAATCTTCGGCATCATTAATACCGATTCTGCGTCGGCCCTCACTGCGTTAGGGCTTCATGCCCTGCAACACCGCGGACAGGAAGCTGCTGGCATCGTTTGCTTTGATGGTGGGCATTTCCGCGCACATCACGCGATGGGTCTTATCGCTGAAAACTTCGGCTCAGAAAAAGTTATCGGCAGCCTTACGGGCACGTCGGCTATTGGTCATGTTCGCTACGCCACGACGGGCGAAGGGGCTCTCCGCAACGTGCAACCATTGTTCGCGGACTTCGACTTCGGCGGATTCGCCGTCGCTCATAACGGCAACCTCACGAATGCTTACACGCTGCACAAAGACCTCGTCAAGCGCGGCTGCCTGTTCCGTTCGACGACCGATACTGAAGTCATCATTCACCTGATGGCCATGGAACGCCAAGGCACAGTCGTCGACCGTTTCGTCGCGGCGCTCAAGCAAATCGAAGGAGCGTATTCCCTCGTAGCAATGGCGCAGGGAACACTCATGGGCGTTCGTGATCCTTATGGCGTGAGACCTCTCGTCCTCGGTAGACTGGGCGATTCATACGTATTGGCCAGCGAAACTTGTGGCCTCGACATCATCGGCGCGGCGTTCGAACGCGACATCGAACCGGGCGAACTCATCGTCATCGACGGGACAAAACTTCAAAGCCTCAAGCCTTTCGACAAAGCCCCGCACCGCTTCTGCATCTTTGAATACATCTATTTCGCGCGGCCCGACTCCGTGCTCGATAAGCATTCGGTCTATGACGCACGCAAGCAGATCGGCGCGGAACTGGCCAAAGAATCCCCCGTCGCGGCGGATATCGTCGTGCCTGTTCCGGATTCCGGCGTTCCTGCCGCCATCGGCTATGCCACGCAAAGCGGCATACCGTTCGAGCTTGGCATTATCCGCAATCACTACGTCGGCCGTACGTTCATCCAGCCGACCGACCGCATCCGCCACTTGGGCGTCAAGCTTAAGCATAACGCCAACCGCCGCTTCATCGAAGGCAAGCGCGTGGTGCTTATCGACGACTCCATCGTGCGCGGCACGACGAGCGTCAAAATCGTGGAAATGATCCGCAACGCAGGCGCAAAAGAAGTGCACATGCGTATTTCAAGCCCGCCCACCAAGTGTAGTTGTTTCTATGGCATCGACACACCGGAAAAGGAAAAGTTGCTCGCGCATCAATACGATGTCGCAGGCATGGCAAAATACATCGGCGCGGATAGCCTTGCGTTCATCTCAATGGATGGCCTCTACCGCGCGCTCGGCGAAAAAGGCCGCAACAACAAGGCCCCGCAATTCTGCGACGCATGCTTCAGCGGCGAATACCCCATCCCCCTCACCGACTTCGACGGCCACGAGATGAATGTCGAATTGTCGTGCCTGCGCAGGTCGGGGGATTGATTACTTGCCCTTCTTATCCTCAAACGGGTTTTTGCCCTTCCGCAGCAGCCATCTTATCGGTACGCCTTCGAGCTTGAACGTCTTGCGCAGACCGTTAGTCAAAAAGCGCTTATAGCTGTCGGGCAGATCTACTGGCTTGTTGACCCACATCGCGAACGTCGGCGGGCGGCTTTTTATCTGCGTCATATACCGCAGCTTCACGCGGCGGCCTGAAACGATCGGCGGCGGATGATCGGCTTCCATGCCTTCCAGCCAGCGGTTAAGCTGGCCGGTCGATATGCGCTTGTTCCATACTTCGTAAAGCTGCGTGATGGCTTTCATCAAACGATCAAGCCCATCGCCTTTCAACGCCGAAATCGGGATAACGGGCAAGCCTGCCAATTGCGCGAGCGATGCTTCGACCTTCGCTTGCACCATGCGTTGCACGGCCGTCTTTTCCTTGACTGCGTCCCACTTGTTCACGGCAATCACCAAGGCGCGGCCTTCTTCCGCCACATGCTGTGCGATTGTGTAATCCTGCTTGTCGAAGGGCATATCCGCATCGATCACCAGCACCACCACATGCGCGAGACGAATGGCGCGCAACGACTCCTGCACGCTCATTTTCTCAAGGCGTTCTTCGATCCGCGCGCGCTTGCGTAGGCCTGCCGTATCCACCAGACGTATTTTCCGGCCTTTGTATTGCCAATTTACATGGATCGCGTCGCGCGTCAGGCCCGGCTCCGGCCCCGTCAACAAACGTTCCTCGCCGACCAATGCATTCACAAGCGTCGACTTGCCCGCGTTGGGACGTCCCACTATAGCGAGATGTAAACTCTTTTGTTCGTCTTCGCTCTCTTCCTCAAAAACTTCGCTATCTTCCGGCGCATATTCTTTGAGCGCCTCATAGAGTTCTTGCATCCCCTCGCCATGCGAAGCGGATATGGGCAAGATATTGTCAAATCCAAGCGCGGCGACTTCGTCGAAACCGCGCGGCATTTTTGGCCCTTCGCATTTGTTGACAAGCACAATGACCGGCTTGCCCGTTTTGCGGATTTCACGCGCAACGCTCTTATCTTCGTTCGTCAGGCCTTCTTGACCATCAACCATCAGCAAGACAACATTGGTCTTGGCCAAAGCCTCTTTCGTGCGCAGGGCCGTGCGTTCAGCCATGCTGCCCTTGGGCCGCGCATTTTCCAGCCCTGCCGTATCCAGCAGGCGAAACCTCAGGTCGAATAATTTGCCCTCGCCGTCGCGCCAGTCCCGGGTTACCCCCGGCGTGTCGTCGACAAGCGCCATCGCCTTGCCGATCAAACGATTGAACAAAGTCGACTTGCCGACGTTGGGCCGGCCTGCTATAGCAACAACATAAACCATTGTATTTACTTCTTTATTTAGCTTTAACCGAATATTGGCGTTGTTGAAAGTATAATCAGGTGGTATTTTACTTTCGGCCAAAGCTTATTAACGCCCCATATTCATACGATTTTTTTTAAACGGAGAATAGTTTTATGACATCCGAATATACCGATGCCCAAATTGATGCGTTGAGCCATCCTTCAGGCGTGCACCATAAGCCTAAAGCCATGGGACTTGCCGAGTTCGCAAGCGAAGCAGTTACATTTGGCGATGCGCAAGGCATTGTAGATCTCCATCGTCTGTCCAAACTGACAACAGAAATCGCCCGCGCAGAATCTACGTCAAATGTCGGCACAGAGTTTCTGGCCCACGCGCATACGCTCGCGACCGCCGATCCAACCGATAAAAATTCTACGGATGTGTTGAAGGCAGCTTTATTTATGGTCAAAACCATGAAGGATCAGGCGGACGCCGGACGTGACCCTGACATGGAAGTCCGCGAAGCGGTAGCCCATGTAGGGAGAATATATAGAAATGAACTCGACAATCCTTCCACACAGCCTGAACGTCTCAAAACTTTCTTTGGACTGCTAACCCAATATGAACTTCTCTATACGCCTGAGGCTCCCGTGGAAAAAGTAACGCCGCCCGCCAACGCTACAGCGAAACAAGCGCTCGGCAAAGCCAAAGGCACAACGCAGCAATTGAAGAAATAACTGCGCTTATTTCAACGCCATCAGCTTGCCGCTGTCGTTCAGCAAATACATCGTGCCGTTCGCGACGATGGGCGGCATGAAGAACGAGCCGCCGATGTCGAGATCGGCCAATATCATCCCGTTCTCCGGATCGTAAGCGACGAGAAAGCCAAGCGAATTCGTCATCCACAAACGCCCGCCTGCCATAACCGGCCCCCACCAGAAAACAGGCTTGGAGTCCCTATCCAACGGATCCTTTAATTTCTGAAGTTGCGCCGTCCACAGCAAACGTCCGTTCGTTCGCGACATCGCAACCAAACGATTGTCGTTGTCAATGACGAAAACGTTATCCCCCACAACGCTTGGCGTATTGACGCCTCCAAGATCCGATTCCCATGCGCGGTCGCCCGTACGCAGGTCAATGGCCGCCATGCGCCCGCTATGGCTCGCGGCAAAGACCACGCCGCGATCGATCACCGGCAAGCCGCGAATATCGGCAATCGCAGGCAGCGCGCCAATTTTCTCAGGCACCGCCAGAACATCCGTCCATGCCATGCGGCCGTTTTGCGCACGAAGGTTGAAAATCTCGCCGGAACTGTAAGCGACGACAACGCTATCTCCATCCGCCGCCGGACTCGACGCGCCCATGAGCGTCGCGCTTTCGGTGATGCCGCTATGCTGCCATTTGATCTGGCCCGTTTGGGCCGACAGCGCATGAAGCTGGTTGTCAATGCTGACGGCAAAAACGTAATCACCCAACACCGTCGGCGCGGAACGCAACGGCTTGCCGATCATCTTGCGCCAGAGCGGCGCGCCGTTTCCGGCATTCAGAGCAAGTATCTCTCCGAAACCTGTCGTCACATAGACGACATCGCCTTTTACAGCCAATCCGGCGCCCATTGCCTCGCCTCTATGGTCGGGCGGTGTCGTATCGAAACGCCATAAACGATCGCCCTTATCGGCACTGAAAGCAGCAGCCTCGCCGCGTGAATCCAATGTGAATACCTTGCCGCCGCTCACGACGGGCTGCGCGAAAAGGCGGAAATATTTGCTGGATCCGCTTCCAATGCTCGCGCTCCAAATTTTTTCCGGGACAAGGCCCAAAGCTACATTGCCCGGAGCATGAGCGGCATTGCCGCCAACCTGGGGCCATTCTTCGTTGACGATCGACGGCGGCACTTCGATCTTGAAACTGCCGGCATCGGCATCAGCCTCCACTTTCTTGGCCGTCTGCAAAACGGCAATGCGACTCCCGGCATCAGCAGTCGGTGCGCTGTCGGACCCCTTCTTGAACCAGGAACACGCCGCGAACGTTAGCAAAGCGCACAGAACGGCGTAACGCCAAAAGCTATTTCTTCTCATCGGCCTTCACCTCTTCCCCCAACCAGCGCTTCATGTCGCCGGCGCGTTGAACAATCGAGGCTGGCACGCCTACTTCCTGCGAGAGTTCCTCGAAAAGCTTTTTGGCGCGCGCCTTGTCGCCGATGCGCAAAGCGAGATAGGCGCTCATTTCCTTGGCCGACCACTTCCATGCGCTATCAGCCAGAAGAGGATCGAGCTTTGCCTGCAAGGCTGCTGTGTCGCCTGAATCCAATTGAATTTGAACCGCGAACAAGTCGGCTAATTGGCGAAAAGGCGTCTCTACCGAAGCGTCTGCGGCCAACGCGTTATAAATCTCCAAAGCCTTTTCTGTCTGGTTATCTTTCAGCAATTCCGAGGCAGCATGAAAACGCGCGATAAAAGCCTGAGGTATTCCGATGTTGGCTTTGGCGAATTGTTCCAAAGCTTCGACCTTTTTCGCCGTATCGGCTTTCTTGTCGTCGAGCACATTGATAACGGAAGCCGTCGCTTTTTGCTCCTTGCGCGTCGTATGAGTTTGCCATCCTGTGTAAGCCGCCGTGGCCAACACGATCGCGACGGCGCCACCGATGACAAGATTGCCATGCCTCTTCCACCACTCCTCCATCTGCTTGCGCTGAAGGTCTTCGTCGATTTCCTGAAAAAGATTGGATTCATTCATAAGTTTAGGTCCACAAGGCTAGGGTGGTGGTGATGTTCTCTAAGGTCTTAAAGAAACGCGGCCTTGAGCGCAAGTTGTGGGCTACAATCGCGGCAGAATTAGGACCTAAGCTATTCAAATTGCTAAAATGTCCGTTATATGATCGTTAGGCCCAACAATACGCCCAGCTTGCGATTGTTTTAGCCCCCCATTCTCCCACTTATCCATCCGGTACAGCATGGCAAAATCCATATTTGCCCCGGCTCCCCCCTCCCCTCCTACGCGTTCACTCCCGCGCCGTACATTGTCCGTCAGGTAAGCCGGAAAACCTATATTGTATGCGTTGCGTCGGTTTTCCCCTTCATAACAACACAGCGCCTTCAGGAGCAACGCTGCATCTTCATTTTTAAGCCCAATTATAACGTTTGGCTTTTCGTTTGGATGCCAGTATTCCGTTTGCACCACAGAACATGAAAATTCCTTCCTCATCAGCGCCAGAGCATCCATGCCAAGCAAATGTGTGCCGATATGCGTGTAATGCTGATCGTTTCTATGTGGTATCATAATAACTGAAGGATTTATCTTCTCAATTATTGTAGTAATTTGTTTTACCATATTATTCCAAATATCCTTTTGCATCTCGCGCGTTTCGCTCCGCACATCCGAAAAACCGACCGCCTCCGGCAGGCAAACGTCAAACCCCGTCACGGCGCATGCCTTCGCCAACTCATTCAAACGCGCAAACCTTTGCATAGTCTTGCTGCCCAAAGTGACGGCTAGATTGATAACCTGCCACCCCGCCTCCTGCTTCAGCCTGAGCGGCAAGGCCCCCGTCAAACATTCGTCATCCGGATGCGGCGACAACATCAATACGCATTTCTTCCCAAGATCGCGCGGTGGGCATACGCCAGCCTTTATTTCCACGGCCTTCACGTCAGGAACAGGCAATTCCTGCTTCAATAAGCCGGAAAATCCGTTGACATATGAAAGATAAGGATCTGGCATGGTTAAAAGGCCTTGAATGTTGTCGTCGGGGCACAATATATAGCCGTTTATCTTTTTATTGAATCAACAAGCAGGTGAAGGGAAGCAATGGG
>CAZVCG010000047.1:0-12965 GCA_964626265.1 uncultured Rhodospirillaceae bacterium
GGCAAAACGCGCAGCTAACCGGTACTAATAGATCGATCGGCTTGATCCTTATCAGAGGCCAGAGAACAGTTATCAGTAATCAGATGACTGTTATGCCCTCTTCTGACACAACGCTTTCAATTGACGGCAGAAACTCTGATCCCTGATCCCTGTCTTCTGCCTTCTGTCTGTCGCGATGACCTGGTGGTTATAGCGGGGAGTCTGCACCCGATCCCATCCCGAACTCGGCCGTGAAAATCCCCAGCGCTGATGGTACTGTGCCTTAAGGCCCGGGAGAGTAAGTCGCTGCCAGGTCTTCGCGACAGATAGACAAGAGATAAAAATACAAACCATCTTCCTATGAATCGCAAAAAACGCCTGTCACTCCCTTATGGGTGACAGGCGTTTTTTTATTGCCCTCTTTTCATCATCATCCCGCCATGTTTAGCTGCAACCATGGCCCACAGGTGGTAATGGGGAAGGACTGAACCATGAAAAAACGCTTTATTATAATGCTTTGTGCGCTCGCATTGCTTTCGGTTGCGCCTGCGTTGGCCATGGATGCAAGGGAATCGCCGGAACTTGAAGCCCACCGCAGGCTCAATCAGGAGCTCCGCCTCCGTCAAGGAACGGAACCGGACGCCAGACACGTTCGTGAAATCGAGCAACGTCAACACGGCTACGCCCATGGTTATAGCAACGATGGCCTGAAAGCAGAGCGTTTCCAAAACAGTCCCTATTCATCGGGCTTATCCGAAAGGCATCGAGAACGTAATCGTTAACGTCATCGTTTGGCGCCGGTTTAATCACGCTTCCTTCGTCCACCCTCTTTCGCCCTGTTGCCAGTAGCTCAAGTCATGGCCTTCGGCTTTGTAGGCCTTCCAGCGGCCACGCGCCGCGCTCACCGCGACTTCGTCGTTTCCGTCGAACACTTCGCAAACAAGAGCGAACTCCCCTGCCCGCGCCGTCACCGCGCCATCGGTCAGAAACAAAACATCGGCATCGTTCGGACGTTCGTCTTCAGCCGTCAGCCATATGGGTTGTTGATCCGCTTCGCCGTCTTTCGCATTGCCGTGCGGCAAAAAGCTGTCCGCTCGGTAAATCCACAGGTGCTGGGTCAACGCCTCGACGCGTTCCGGCGTGCTTGCCATCACCACGGCCCGCCACCCGCGCTCCAGCGTTTTTTCCAATAGCTCCGGCAACGCTTGCTCCAGCGTCTTGCGCGTCAGGTGATAAAAGCGGATCTCGGTCATAGTTTTTCGTACCACAGCCCTTGGGAACATCAAGGACTTATGGAAAAACGATAGAAATTCCGGCAGTTCCGACCCCAAAATCGCCCTAAAATACGCGACAATTGCCGTTTCCGGCCAAAACCTCTAAACAGCTTAACAATGATCAAACGCCTCCATCTCTACATGTTCCGTGAAACGCTCACCGCGTTCTTGTTCGCGACGGTGGCGGTATCGTTCGTCGTCCTGTTCACACAATCGTTCCGGTTCCTGTCGTTTGTCATCGACAACTCAGCGACCGCTTTTGCTTTCTTCCAATTGATGGGCCTGTTGGTGCCGACTTTTCTGCCTTTCGTCATTCCGCTCGGCCTCGGCGTTTCGGTGCTTTTCATTTATCACAAGTTCGCTATCGACAGCGAGCTCGTCGTCATGCGCGCATCGGGGGTGAGCCCGATTCACCTCGCGTTACCCGCATTGGCGCTTGCGGTCATGGTCATGCTATTGTGCTATCTTCTCACCATATGGATCACTCCCGCCGCCAACCGCGAATTGGTCGCGCTTCAATACCGCGTACGCGACAATTTCTCGATTTACCTGATAAGGCCCGGCGCGTTTAACGATCTCTCCGACGGTCTCACGTTCTATGTTCGCTCACGCGGCGCCCAAGGCGAATTGCAAGACATCCTCGTGCACGATGTGCAAAAGCCCGAAACGCCGGTCACGATCATGGCCGACAGCGGCCAATTCGCGCTCGTGAACGGCGAGCCGCAAATCATGGTATTTAAAGGCAAGCGTCAGGAGTTCGACAGCGCCACGGGCCGCCTGTCCCAACTCGAATTCGACAAATACGTGCTTGATCTCAAACTTCTGCGTTCGAAATCGTCCACGCGGTTGCCCGACCCGCGCGAGCAAACAATGACGGAGCTCCTGAATCCGCCGCCCGATCCGAAAGACCGCCGCCGCCCGCTCGGACACATCACGGCCGAGCTCCACCAGCGCCTCGCCTACCCGCTGCTCGCATTGAGCTATGCGCTTATCTCTCTTACCACAGTGCTGGCAGGCGGCTTCAACCGGCGCGGCATGGCCAAGCGCATTCTCATCGCGGGCCTCGGCATCGTCGGTTTGCAAGCGGCAACGTTGTCGCTCGGCAGCCTCATCAGCCGTAACGCATGGGCCGTTCCCTTCCTGTATCTGCTCGTTCTGACCCCTCTTCCGGTCTGTTACGCGATTTTACGCGCCTATGCTATGTGGCCGCGTTTTGCGTACTGGAAATCGCGGCTATCCTCGCCTTTCGCTGCAAAGGGGGCGTCATGATACGCAACTGGACCTTAAGCCGCTACCTCGGCCGCCAATATCTTTTGTGGTTTCTTGTGTTCCTCGGCGGACTATCGGGCATCATTTATCTTTTCGAAGTCGCGGAATTGATGCGGCGCGCAGCCGACCTGCCCGATGCCACGGTCGGCGTGCTCATGCGCATGGGTTCCTACAAGCTTCCCGATACGATCGAAAAAATCCTGCCCTTCGTCGTTTTGTTTTCGGGCATGTACACCTTCTGGCGACTGACGCGCAGCCAAGAGCTCGTCATCGCGCGGGCCGCAGGCGTATCGGCCTGGCAATTTCTGACTCCGGCGCTTTTGATCACATTGGTGTTCGGTTGGTTCAACGTGACGTTGCTCAACCCCATCGGCGCGACGTTCAGCGCGCGCTATAAGGACATGGAAGCCCGTTACCTCGACCAGCGCACATCGCTCGAACTCACGGGCGCAGGCCTTTGGCTTCGCCAGAACGAAGGCGACAGGCATTATCTGCTCCACGCCGACCGCGTGACGACGAACCCTCTAACGCTTAAACCCGTCATCGCGTTCATTTACGATGAGCGCAACCGTTACCTTGGCCGCGTGGACGCGCCCAGCGCGACGCTCAACGACAATTACTGGGATATGGAAAACGCGTGGTTCAACTGGAACGACCAGGCGCCGGAACGTCAGGATTCTTTCCGCCTTAACACCACGCTTACGCTCGACAAGATTCAGGAGAGCATGGCCCCTCCCAACACCATATCGTTCTGGAAACTTCCGGACTTCATCGAGGCGTTACGCGCAATCGGCTTGCCGTCGACGCGGCATGAAATGCAATGGCACGCCCTTCTCGCCGAACCGTGGTTGCTGTGCGCGATGGTGTTTTTCGCGGCGGCCTTTTCGCTGCGCCTGACGCGCCGGGGAGGCATATTGAACGCAATGATGGCCGGCGTTTTTACGGGCAGCATGATCTTCGCGCTGAATAACGTCGTCACGGCGATGGGCGTGAATCAAACCCTGCCCGTTATCCTCGCCGCATGGATCGTCCCCATCATCGCGCTCATCGGCGGCAACGCGGCGGTGCTATATCTTGAGGAAGCGTAAGGCATGACAAGTCCGGCTGCAACCGCCGTCGTCTTCGACCTCGGCGGCGTTTTGATCGATTGGCATCCACGCTATCTGTACCGCAAGCTGTTCAACGGCGACGACGCGGCGATGGAGTCCTTTTTCTCGGAAGTCTGCACGCTCGAATGGCACGAGCAGCACGATCTCGGCGCGCATTTCGCCGATACCGCTCCGGCGTTGATCGAAAAACATCCTGACAAAGCCGATCTTATCCGCGCTTGGGGCGAACGTTTCGAGGAGATGTTTGGGGGTCTGCTGGAAGGATCGGTACAAATCGTCGAGGAACTCCGCGCGCGGCAACTGCCGCTATACCTCTTGTCGAACTGGCCCATTGACGATTTCCCCAAAGCCGAACGGCGTTATCCTTTTTTGGACTGGTTCGACGGCAAAGTCGTATCGGGCTTTGAGAAAGTCGCCAAGCCCGACCCGCGAATTTACCAAACCCTGATCGCCCGTTACGCCATCGACCCTCAAAAAGCCGTTTTCATCGACGACAAGGGGGCCAACGTGAAAACGGCCCAAACGCTCGGTTTTACGGGTATACAGTTTACATCGCCCCAAGACTTGCGTAAGCGGCTGCAAACTCTAAACTTGCTATCCTGAACGCATAACCGATTCCCTGGTCACTTTATGGAACGCCCATGATCAATAAACGATTGGCCTTATTCCTTTTCGCTCTAACCCTCGCTTCACCCCAACCGTCATGGGCGCAACGCGTCGACCAGCTTCCCGCGAAAAGCGTCGCGCCGCGCCCTGCGCCTGCCATGACGCGCGACGCGCCGATGGAAGAACGCATCGCCGCCGTCGTCAACGACAGCGTCGTATCGCTGTCCGACGTTCGAGCGCGCCTCAAGCTCGCCCTGTTGTCGTCGAACCTTCCGGACACCGAAGAAGTCCGCCAGCACCTTTTCCCGCAAGTTCTCCGCAGCCTGATCGATGAGCAACTCCAGCTTCAGGAAGGCAAGCGCATCGAAGTCAACGTCACGAAAGAAGAAATAGACAACGCGCTGCGGCGGCTCGCGGCGGACAACAACATCCCCGGCGGCGACATACGGACCTTCCTCCGCTCGCAAGGCGTTCCGCCCTCGACGCTCGAAAATCAGGTGCGCGCCGTTCTAACCTGGAACAAAGTCGTGCAACGCGAACTGCGCCCGCGCGTTGACGTTGGCGATGACGAAATCGACGCCGTCGTCGAACGCTTGCGCGCCGCTTCCGGCAAACAGGAATATCTGGTCAGCGAAATCTATCTCGCCGTCGATAACCCCAAAGACGAAGAGGAAGTACGCAAATTTGCCGAAAATCTTGTTATGCAGATCAAGAGCGGCGCGAACTTCGGCGCTCTGGCCCGCCAGTTCTCGCAAGGCACGGGCGCAGGCTCGGGCGGCGACATCGGATGGATTCAGTCGGGTCAATTGGCCTCGGAACTCGATAAAACGCTGCAGGCCATGCAAACGGGCGAAGTCGCGGGCCCCATCCGCTCCGTCAGCGGCTATCATATCCTGGGCGTGCGCGACAAACGCACGATCGCGCTTGGCGACCCCAAAGAAGCCAGCATCAAGCTTCAACAGGCTTTCCGGCCCTTCGCGCCCGACCAAACCAAGGAAACGTTGCTGAAAGACGCGGAAATCATCCGCCAAACGATCACGGACTGCCAAGACATCCCCGCCAAACTGGCCAAGGATTTTCCGCAATGGCGCTGGCAGGATCTGGGCGAGGTCAAGATGGCCACGGCCCCCGCATGGCTGGTCGAAAAAACGCGCGACATCGCCGTCAATCACGCGAGCGAAGCCATGGCTACCGACAATGGAGCTTTGATCCTTTTCGTCTGCGGCCGGAACATGCAGGAAAACATCGACCGTCAGGCGATCCTGGCCCAGATAGGCACGGAACGGATCGAACTGTTGGCGCGACGCTTGCTGCGCGACCTGCGCCGCAACGCGCACCTCGACATGCGGATGACCTTGACGCAGTAGCATACGTCTAGACGACAGCACGATATAGCCGTTTATCTTTTTATTGTATCAACAAGCAGGTGTAGGGAAGCAATGGGGACACAATAAAAAAGGCAACAGAAGGCCGTTCAAAAGCCAAATGATTGGCGGAGCCTTTTTTATTGTGTCCCCCTCGCTGCGGCAGTTTGGCCCCATGAAAGGTTAAATGGCTATAGTTTTTGCAGGAGAGGGGGTAACCTTTTAAATGGCAACATCGCTCGATCACCTCCCTCCCCTCCGCGACGTCATCGCTAGGTACGGCCTTGCCGCGCGCAAAGGTCTCGGCCAGCACTTCCTCCTCGACCTCAACCTCACCGCCAAAATCGTCAAATGCGCGGGCGACCTCACAGGCTGCACGGTTTTCGAAGTCGGCCCCGGCCCCGGCGGCCTCACCCGCCCGCTTGTCGCTAGCTCCGCAAAAAAGGTCATAGCCATCGAAAAAGACTCCAGATGCGTTCTGGCGCTTCAGGAATTGGCCCTTGCAGCCGAAAACAAGCTCGCTATCCTCGAAAAAGACGCTCTAACGGTCGATTTCGCCGCCCTCGCGCTCGCGCCGCGCGTCGTTATAGCTAACCTTCCGTATAATGTCGGCACGCCTCTTTTGTTAGGCTGGCTCAAACACATGAGCGATTTCAAAAGTTTGACTCTGATGTTTCAAGCGGAAGTTGCGGATCGCTTTGTGGCCAAACCCGGCACAAAAGCCTATGGCCGCCTGTCGGTGATGACCCAGTTCTGCTGTGACGCCAGAAAGGTCATGACGCTGCCCGCCCGGGCCTTCACCCCGCCGCCAAAAGTGGACTCCGCCGTCGTCCACCTCACGCCGCGCAAGGACCGCCCAAAGGACATCTCGTTCGAAGCGATGGAAACCGTCACAGCCGCCGCCTTCGGCCAACGCCGCAAGATGCTGCGCTCAAGCCTCAAGCCGCTGCGCGGCGAAGCTCTCCTCGCCAAAGCCGGCATCGACCCGCAACGCAGGGCTGAAGGACTCAGCGTACAGGAATTCGAAAAGTTGGCCCGGGTTCTTTGAAACTTAATAAAACAATAAGCATCAGCGATATTCCTCTCCCCTTGAGGGAGAGGGATTCTTTCTTATTTCATCCTGCCCCAGTGAGTCAGCGCGACAGCCAAAAATGTAGCCAATCGCTTGTTTTGCTTGCTTTAAGTGCGCTTTAGCGTGTCTTGGTTAAAAATCCGGTAACCATATGATACTGCAACAATATTTCTTATTTTAATGAAAGTAAATGCCGCGCTTCGCGTGAACGATGACGTTCTGGTAAATTACCTGAAATTGGCAATTTACTTTACCGGCTTATCCCATACCTCGTTTTGAAAGCAATTTTTAGAAACCTGTAGGAGGAAAATATGTTTGAAGCCTATACTACGGAAGCGCCGGAGACCGGAAAGCGCGTGATTTCTCTTTTCGGGCGTTTGTTTCGGGGGAAACAAGTGGAAGAACAGCCCTTTCGAATTGAGTTTGTCGATGTCATAAGCGAACCCTTAGAGGGTCCGAAAGGCATGATCCACGTTGTCCATTTTCCAAGCGGCATCTCACGTGAGATTTTTACGTTCTGGGAAGGAGGATGGGAACTGGATACAGATGGTTCTTATTTCTTACGGCCTGGACGTAAGGGGAAAAGATACCAAGATGTGCAAGCTAAGTGGGACGAACAAAGAAATGTTCCTGAAAAAATCAAAACACACTTAAAGGCTTTTCAAGATAAAAGCTTTCAAGCTTTCAAGCTTGAAGCGCAAAACGGCTAACCGCGTTTATTTCTTTGCATTCAAAGGAAACGCGCTATGTCGCCGTTCAAGCCATTTTATGCGCCTGATGAAATCATAGATCAGATCAAACGTCTGATGGCCCATTTTGGCCCGGACGCTTTCAAAATCGATGGCAAGGTCGTCCTCTATTCCGGTCCGCGCGAGCTTATCTGGAAAGCGCTCAAACATTTAAATTTTGTTAGCAATCATGAACGCGTTCTCGAACAAATAAAATCGAGCGATGATGGCGTTATTGATATTACCGAGATTGGTTCGTTTCTCGGCGAATTCGATGAAACGGCATCCGGCGAATACTTAGATATATATGCGTACTATGAACATCATTTTAAGCCCGGCGATCCACGCGCTGCCGAATGTGCCGACAAGGTCATGCGCTTTGCGTCTGAAGCGTTTATCGAAGCGATTTCCGGCGACGTATTGACGGCAGTATGCGGCGCAGGTCTTGATAAGATTTTCTTCCAGGTCGAACTCCCCGGCCTTATTCGCAACAAGAACATTACGTCCGTCAACGGTCTTCCTATTGAAGCCATCCGGGAATTCTATATCATCAATCCCTATGAAGCCTTCAAACTGGTTTGTCTGAGCGAACTATACGAAACATTTCAAACCGCCGCCACTAATGCGACATCAAGACCTATAAAGGCATGGCAGGAGTTTTTCGACAGAACGGCCTTTTACTCGGAAGAACAAAAAGACCCTAAAGGAAGGCCCGCCCCGCTTACGAAATATCAGGAACTGAAAAAGCAGGAATTGATTGCAAAATACTATCTCGAGCATTTGTACAACAAGCCCCCGGCTGATTGGGGCGGACCCATCATTGCAGGAGCTGGCGCCTCATCAATTGCGGCTTCCAGCGCGACTCGCCCAAAACCTCAGCCCCGTCATTTTCCACGCCGCTATGCGTGTTGATGTTTAAAAGCGCGTTTCTGTTCACGCGCCGAATGGTTAAAACAAATTCTTAACGCGCCATCGTCATTAACCCTGTTGCGGGTGGATTTTAACTTTTCAGGCGCAATTCGCGCTGCGTTGGGCGAAAATTGCGCCACGGTTTCCGGCATTTTCTGGGGCGCTTGAAGGAGGAATTTGGCATTTTCGGCCTGAAAAAAGGAAGATTTCGGCATGATCGCCCCAAAAAAGATGCCGAAAACGGGGCGGCTTAGCGCGCTTTCGCAACGCGGACTAAAGTTCTTTTCCGCCACGGTAGAGCGTGGCGGATTCTTGTCTTTGACCGCTTCGTTTTGGACTGCGTTTTACTCCCTCACCCGCACGCGCGTTTGGTGCGGTCGCGGCGCGCGCGGAAAAGGTAAAGGCCTTTCATGAAGCCCTTGGCGATGCGGATTTCGCCCTGCACGACATAGGGATCGACGTTGTGGATCGTGAGCGTGCCTTTTTGCGGATAGCAGAACTGCCTAACCTCCGAGCAGTATTCAAGAATTGAAAACTCGCCCGCGTCGAAGGCCATCGTGCCGCCCCGCTTGATGACGTCGAGAAACGACACGTCGGAAATGCGCGCGCGAAGATTGTTTTCCAGCTCAAAGACGATCGAGTTCCCATAAGGAACGCCTGGCCTGAAACTGCAGCCTTCCGCCGCAACGCCTTGAAATTCCATGGGTCTTCCGGCTTCTTGAGCATGAGCGGTGCGGGCCTGCGCCACTGTGATCAACACCGCCAAAATAAGGCAGGATAACCGCCCCATCGCTTCATAGCCCCGCCTTGAGGCCCTTTACGAACTCGGCAAGCCCGATCTGGCGGCGGCGTTTCAGGCGCTCGCTGTGCAAGATGGCTTTGACGGACTCCACCGATTGCTCAAGGTTCGTGTTCACAATGATGTAATCGTATTCGGCCCAGTGGCTCATCTCGTCCACGGCCTTGGCCATGCGGCGCGCGATTTCGTCAGGCGCGTCCTGCGCGCGGCGGTTCAGGCGGTGTTCCAGCTCGCGCCACGACGGCGGCAGGATAAACACGCTAACCATATCGTCCCTCGCCTTTTCCGCGAGTTGTTGCGTTCCCTGCCATTCAATGTCGAACAGCACGTCGCGCCCTGCCCGCAATGACTTTTCGACGGGATCGCGCGGCGTGCCGTAGTAATGGCCAAACGCCTTGGCATGTTCCAGCAATTGGCCTCTGTTGACCATCAAATTGAACTCGGTCTTGTCGATGAAAAAATAGTCGCGGCCTTCCTTTTCCTTGGGGCGCGGCGGGCGCGTCGTGACGGAAATGGACAAATCGATGTTGTCGTCCGAGGCCAGCAAACGGCGGGAAATCGTGGTTTTTCCGGCTCCCGATGGGGAGGACAGCACCATCATCAAGCCGCGGCGGATTATGTTTGGATTTTGCATTCTGGGGTCAGGGGTCAAGAAATGGAAAAGCCAGCCTAATCAACTAATTCTTTTTTGGAAATACCCCATATGTTATCCGTATCTGCGTGTTTCCCTGATCCCTGAATGCTGAACCCTCAATGCTAAAACACATCCTCATCACCGGCGCGTCGAGCGGAATTGGCGCGGCTTTGGCCGAAGAATACGCGGCCCCGAACATCACGCTGTCGCTGCAAGGACGCGATGCCGGGCGGCTGAAAAACGTCGCCGAATCCTGCGAAAAACGCGGCGCAACGGCGCATACGATCCTTATCGACGTGACGGATAAGGAAGGCATGGCGGCTTGGATTCACGCCAGCGACGCGCGGCAACCGCTTGATCTTGTGATCGCCAGCGCAGGTATTTCGGCAGGCACGGGCGATTACAAGGAAACCGAGGCGCAGTCCCGCCGCATCTTCGACGTTAACCTTACGGGCGTGCTGAGCACCATTCATCCGGCGTTGCCGCTTATGGCTGCGCGGAAACGGGGGCAGATAGCTATTCTAAGCTCGCTGGCGGGGTTTAGGGGCTTTGCGGGGGCTCCTGCCTACTGCGCCAGCAAGGCGGCCGTGCGCGTCTATGGCGAGGCTTTGCGCCCCGATATGACGCGTCAGGGCGTGAAGGTGAACGTCATTTGCCCGGGCTTCGTCAAAACCCCGATGACGGACGTGAACAAGTTTCATATGCCGTTTTTGATGTCCGCTGAACGCGCCGCCAAGATCATTCGGAAGGGCCTTGAGGCCGATAAACCCCGCATCGCTTTCCCGTGGCAAATGTATTTTATCGTGCGGATATTCAGCGCTTTGCCTGCCAAATTTTTGGATAAAATATCCGCTCTGTTGCCCCGAAAGCCCTCAGGCGACCTCGGGAACGACCAAGCGTAATTGGGGCTTTATCACAGGCCTCCATTTGCCCAACAGATAGGTTTTGAATTCTTCAGGCATGTTGGGAAGGTTTCTTGTCGTCCCATAACAGCCTAGCTTTTCGATAAAGAATTTAACGAAATTGGTACACCCCGCATAGTGGCCGTCTTTCAAAGGATCGAGGAATTCAACCAGATCGTATTGCTCGTTGATGATCCGATCAGGACTCCGGCGAGGATCCAGCAAGGATACCGTGTAATTATCCCTTGTCACAGCGTCGCCAGGCCCCGACAATGGCGCATATTTTGAGCCTAGGTTTTTCAAACCGACATCCATGCGCTCGCGCACGATTTCTTCGCTTGGCGCATTGATCAGAGAAACCAGAACAAGCGGGCTTAAGTCTTCGCCTTTCGATAACGTAAAGACTTCATAAAAATTGGGATGGAAAATCGGGAAACATAACCGCTGGACTCCAATGTCAATTTGGAGGTTATGGAAGGGCTTTTGTCCTTGAGATGGATCCGGCTGCATTTTTCGAGTCCAATATATCCCTCAATTACGTTTCGTTACCGATATAATATTCTGAAATTAAAGTCAATTTGGGTTGTTGGCTGCCTTCAAGGACACCTATTGCCACCTTGGTTCGGGCCGTTTATAACGCCGCGAGTTTCATGATATTTCAGGAGATTAACCATGGCCACCGAACGCACGTTTTCGATCATCAAGCCCGACGCCACTCGCCGCAACCTGACCGGCAAAGTTAACGCCAAGCTGGAAGAAGCTGGCCTGCGCATCGTCGCGCAAAAACGCGTGCGCCTGACGCGCGAGCAGGCCGAGGGCTTTTACGCCGTGCATAAGGAACGCCCGTTTTTCAAGGACTTGTGCGCGTTTATGACCTCCGGCCCCGTCGTGGTTCAGGTGCTGGAAGGCGAGAACGCCGTGGCGAAAAACCGCGATGTCATGGGCGCAACCGACCCCTCCAAGGCGGCGGAAGGCACGATCCGCAAGCTGTTCGCCGAAAGCATCGAGGCGAACTCGGTGCACGGCTCCGACAGCCCGGAAAACGCGGCTATCGAGATCGCCTATTTCTTCAGCCAGTGCGAGATTGTTGGTTAACGTCAACTTCCCGCCGGATTCAGGAGCGACGTTTTCTGCTCGTTCGCGTTTGCGATAAAAACTTTTTCGTTGTGCACGTTCACCCTGCCCTCGGCGATGAGGCGAACGGCGAGCGGGTACATCTTGTGCTCGGACTCCAGCACCCTAGCCGCCAGGGTGTCGGGCGTATCGTCCTGAAGCACGGGGACGGCGGCCTGCACGATGATGGGTCCGTGATCCATTTCCGGGCGCACGAAATGGATCGTACAGCCCGAGAATTTCGCCCCGTATTCGATCACTTTTTCATGCACGTGGATGCCCGGAAACGCGGGCAGCAACGTGGGGTGAATATTGACCAGCCTGTCGCGCCACTTTTCGCAGAAAAACGGGGTCAAAAGGCGCATGAATCCCGCAAGACAAACGAGCTGCGCACCCCACGCCTTTATCTGCTCATCCAGCGCCTTTTCGAACGCCTCGCGATCCTTTTTGAAATCGCGGTGATTGATCGTTGCCGTCGGAATGCCCGCCTTCTTCGCCCGCTCCAAACCGAGCACGTCCGGTTCGTTCGAGATCACGCCCACGATTTGCGCAGGATAGCCGGATGTTTGCGCGGCATCGATTAGAGATTGGAGGTTGCTGCCACGCCCCGAGATAAGTACGGCGATTTTGAGCATGTCATTTCTCCACCGATTCCCTTAAGGCTTCAAGATCGGCCGCGCGGTTTTGCGTCAATTCGATCAGGCAGGAAAGAAACCTGTCTTTCGCGGACGGCTCGCCCGCTTTCAAAGCCGCCGGAATGTTGCACTGCGCGTTGCGGTAAGATTCGAATTCCTTTGAAGACGCCGCGATCCTCGCTGCATTCGCTTTTTTGGTCAAATCATCAGTGGTTTGCGCGTCCAAGGCGTTTTGAAGCAAGAATTCCTCTTCCTTCAGCTCTTTCTCGCTGCGCTGAGCTTCTTCCGTCAGGCACTTAAGATAGTCAGCTTTCGTCTTGCCTTCTCCGGCGCACAAGGCTTCGCCCAACGCGCTGGTTTGGGCATGGGCGACTGACGCGCCGCAGAGCAGCACGAACGCGAGACAATTCATGACGGATAGAATCGAGGCAAGTTTGGGCATGGAAGGGACCTTAATGCGAATCGTCGGGATGCGTCTTCTTATTACACTGACTCCCCCTCGCCTGCAAAATTCAAGTTAGGACTTACGCAAACTGAATGGTAGGGCAAGCGAGTTCGCGGGCCAAGAAGGA
>CAZVCG010000048.1:0-12776 GCA_964626265.1 uncultured Rhodospirillaceae bacterium
AATACATGGAAAAGCACAGCGTCGCTCGGCTGATCGGCGCGCCGCCGGGCTATGTCGGCTTCGATCAGGGCGGCTTGCTCACCGACGCGGTGGATCAGACGCCCCATTGCGTGCTCCTGCTCGATGAAATCGAAAAGGCGCATCCGGACTTGTACAACATCCTGTTGCAGGTCATGGATCACGGCAAGCTGACCGACCACAACGGCAAAAGCATCGATTTCCGCAACGTAATTTTGATCATGACGACGAACGCGGGCGCGGCGGAACTGGCGAAGCCAGCCATCGGCTTCGAACGCTCGAGCCGCGCAGGCGAAGATACCGACGCCATCAACAAGATGTTTACGCCGGAGTTCCGCAACCGCCTTGACGCCATCATCACGTTCAACGCGTTGCCGCCCGAGATTATCGACCGCGTCGTGGACAAGTTCGTGCTTCAACTCGAAGCCCAGCTTGGCGAACGCAACGTTACCATCTATCTGTCGCAAGAGGCGCGCGCGTGGCTCGCGAAAAAAGGCTTTGATCCCCTCTATGGCGCACGCCCCTTGGCGCGCGTTATGCAGGAACAACTGAAAAAGCCGATGGCGGACGAGCTATTATTCGGCAAACTGCAAAAAGGCGGCGTGGCGCATGTCGGCCTCGACAAGAAAGCCGGTAAATTAACCTTCCGCTATGAAGAAGCCCCCAAACACGGCCCCAACGTTAACAAAGATGAACGGGAAGAGGAGCTGGTGGGAAGATAGCTTTTGTCTTTCTGCGCATTGAAGCCGCCCTACGCCTTACACATACGCCATAACCCCTATCTATTTGATTGTTATAACGAAAGCATTGCGGCCCTTGCATTATCAGCTTCGAATTTGGATAATGGCTGTAAATTGAATTTTATTAATTAATTGTACTCGAACGTTTTTTTGCAATTGTCATTACTATGTATTTTAAACCTGAAAATCTGCGGATTGATGATTCCCTCGGTTGGCTTTCGGACAAAAGCGCATACGTCGGCGATACAATTTGCGAAAGCGTAAACCTTGCCCAACAACAAATGGGCGTCGACTTCAGCAATCTTTTAGTTGTCGTTAAAACCTCGTCTGTAAATTCTCTTGAAGAATGGGCAATCGGGGCGGGAACCCACTACGCCTCGGCAATTCATTTTTTCGTGAACCCCAAAAACAAAAGCTTCCACGATCAGCGCTTGGGAAGCCGCCTAAGGTCGCAAACGATTCATGAATGTCACCACATTGCGCGGATGAGGGCCAATTGTTGGGAAGAAGCTTTCGGCGACGACCTTGTCTTAGAGGGCATGGCGGCCGCTTTTGAGATTGAAACCGCAAAATCTTCGGACAAGAAAATTGCGGAGCCGTTTTTTTTCACACATTCTCTTTCCGGTGAAAAGCTGTCAGAAGCTGAAGATCGCGCAATTCAAATGCTTGATAAGGTCGATTATGATCATTACGACTTTAAAGATTGGTTCATCGGCTACAAAGGACATCCGGAGTTTCCTCCCCTCATGGGCCACTCGTTGGGACTCGCCATAACGACGCAGTGGCTTAAAGCTGCAGGATTAACGGCCGCAAAGGCCCACAACGTCCAGACATCGACAATTATTGATTGGTGGCGCGCCAGACATGAAGCGGGCTATCGTCTTGGCGCAAACGCTCGTAACGAATATGAAGCCATAAAAGCAGCTCGTCCTAAGGGCGGCGACGCTCTTAAGCTAACTGGCCGGGTCTCCGGTAACCGTCAGCTTGCAGCATAGCTCTTTTCTTTTCCGCGAAAAAACATGGATGTGAGAGGCGTAAGTTCCTGTTCATCCTCCGTTAACCTGATTCGCGTTTATATGGATAAATTTCTCTTCCCTCTTCAGCCGTTCCTTTTCTCCCATGAACGACGCCAGTTTCATTTCCCACCTGCTCGGCTCGAACGGGCCGACGAACGTCTCCGTCGTATTCAACATGTTTTACGCCCTGTTGATGGGCTTGTTGTTCGGTTATGAGCGGTTTTATCACGGGCGCGCGGCGGGAATGCGCACCTATGGCCTCGTGTGCATGGTGGCCGCAATCCTCACGTCCGCCTCGTGCGCGCCGAGCCTTTGGTTCAGCGGGCATACCCCCGGCATCGGCATCATCGATCCCACGCGCACCATTCAAGGCATCGTGACGGGCATCGGCTTTTTGGGCGCAGGCATCATCATGCAAGACGGCCTGAAGATCAGCGGGCTGACCACGGCGGCCTCCATCTGGTCGGTCGCCGCCATCGGCGTGTTGTGCGGTTTAGGGCTTCATCTTCCCGCGACGTTCTTAACGCTTTTCTCGATGGGTTTTATGATGTGGGGCGCATGGGCCGCCTCGATGCTGCCCTATCGCAAGCCTTTATCGGTGACCTTATTGTTCAAACGCGGCCACATCCCCGAAAAAGACAATGTCAAACAATTCGCGATCGAAAACGGCTATGAAGTTGCCCACGGCACGATCGAAGCCGATTATAAAAACGGCCAGATAGAATGGCGTTTCGTCGCCGTTTCTCTCGGCAAAAACCGCAGCACGTCAATCTGGGATTTGTCGCAAAAACTGCCCACGCTCCAAGGCGTCGACAGCTTTCAAATCTCCCGCGCCCGCAATTAATCGACCTAAAAGGGCTATATTGTCCCCCTCCTCTTGAGGGAAGGGATAGGGCAGGACTATATATAAGCTGATCCGGTTCTTGCCTTTACGAAAAGGTTCCCAAAAATATGACTTCTGCTCTCGGCCTTTCCACTTACCGTTGGAACAACAACATCAAGTCGCTTGTGTTGCTGGCGGCCTTTCCATTTCTGCTGTTGGGGCTTGTCGGCGCTTTTTTCGTCATTGCCGGCTTGATGTACACACAACCGAACGGCTTTGTCGATCCCGCCATCGTCAACACGCTTGGCTTGGCCGCCAACATCAGGCTTTCGCCCGCCGACCTCGCCATCGAAGGCATGACGATGTATTGGCCCATCACGCTGGGCATAGCCACAATATGGCTGATCATCGGCTATCTTTTTAACGGCGCGATGATCCGCGCCGCCACGGGCGCAAAGCCCATCGCGCGGACCGAAGAACCGAGGCTGTACAACCTTCTTGAAAACCTGTGCATTTCGCGCGGCATCAAAACGCCACCGCTCTATATCGTCGAAACGAGCGGCATGAACGCGTTCGCCAGCGGCGTCGATGAATCGTCCTATGGCGTGACCGTCACGCGCGGCCTTCTTGAACGCCTCAACGATGCCGAACTTGAAGCCGTCTTGGCGCATGAATTGTCGCATATCATGAACCGCGACGTGCGGCTTTTGATTATCTCCGTCGTCTTCACGGGCATGTTGTCGTTCCTTGCCCAAATGATGTGGCGCAGCTTGCGTTATGCAAGTTATGGTTCAAGCAACGACCGCGAAGGCCGCCGCAACAGCGCGTTGCCGCTCATGATTCTGGCGACGATCATGCTAGCCGTCGGTTATATGCTTGCTTTATTGTTGCGCTTTGCCCTGTCGCGCAAACGTGAATATCTTGCCGATGCCGGATCGGTCGAGCTGACCAAAAATCCCGAAGCCTTGATATCCGCGCTTCAAAAAATATCGGGCCATGCGGATATCCCTCACGTTCCTCCGGAAGTTCAACAGCTCTTTATCGAAAATCCGCCATCGATCTTTGGTTTGTTCGACACGCATCCGCCTATTGAAAAGCGCATCAACGTTTTGCGTCAACTGGGCGGCCTCCCGCCTCAGGGCGAAAGCATTATTCCGAAGGCGGGGTAATGCGCTCCAAAGCGCGCAATTTTGCCATGGCTGCCGAGTCCGGTTTGCCGTTCAGGCCTTCCGGATGGTAGCGGCGCTGAAACGCCTGTAATGCCGCTTTGACTTCTACGTTCGCACGAACGTCATAGCCAATCCGGCTCAACAACACCGTCGCTTCCCGCTCATCAAAAGCCCCCGCGTCCTCTTCTTGCGGCTCCGGCCAAAGGCCCAAGCCGTCTTGGGCCAATTCCCTCCAGGGAAACCGTTCACCCGGATCGCTTTTGCGCGTCGGCGCGATGTCGGAGTGACCCAGCAAGCATGTTCTGGGGTCAAGCTTGCGCCGCCTCACGATGTCGCGAACCATTTCCTTCACGGCAGCGATTTGCATAAGTGAATAGGCCTTATAGCCGTTTTCATGCCCGGGGTTAGCCAATTCGATGCCGATGGACGCGCTGTTCATGTCCGTAATGCCGCGCCAAAAACTTTTACCCGCATGCCACGCGCGATGCGCTTCGTCTACCAATTGAACTACGCGCCCGTTTTCCTCGATCAGATAATGCGCGCTGAGTTCCGTCGCCGGATCGCAAACGGCCTTGACCCACTCGGCGGGCGTGTTCATGCCCGTGTAATGCAAAACGATGTAACGAAGCGGCACATCCGGCTTGCGTTCGTTGAAATTAGGCGAGGGGCTGTAACGGAAAAACAAGCTCATTTAATGCCCCTTGCCTTGCAGATGCTGGCATACGCCGCGTTGATACGCTTCATTTTCTCCGTCGCCTGTGCCATCAATTCAGGCGGCAAGCCTTGCGATGCCAATTTATCCGGATGGTGCTTGCGGATTAAGGTACGGTACGTTTTTTTGATATCTGCATCCGTTGCGGTTTCAGGCAAACCCAGCACGGCATAGCCGTCGTCTTTTTTCGCCGTTGCCGGTTCGCCCGGCAAACGCACGCCGGAGCGCGCCGCAATACGCGCAAAGTCCGTCTCCGAAAAACCGAAAATCACGGCCACGCGGCGTAAAAACGTGACTTTCGGCAGCGACAAACCGGTTTGGTCCGCAACGGCAACCAGAAACAAACCTGTCAGCACCTCCTCCAAAACCGCAGGCTGCCTTTTAAAGACATGCGCCAGCCGCGCGGCGTAAGGCTCATAGCCCGAAGCCGTCTGGCGCGCCTGATCGAACACGCGTCCGACTTCGATCGCGTCCGCATCGGAAAAATGAAACACGCGGCGAAACGTCGCAATCTCCTCGCGCGAAACGCGACCGTCGGCCTTCGCCATTTTCGCGCCCAAGACGATCACGCCGACGGTGAATGTCGATTGTTGCAGGCCGTCGGCAAAGCTGCGCCGGAAAAGAGTATCGTTCTGTCGCGACTGGGCGCTGCGGGCTTGAGCCTGAAAAACGCGGGACGGGCTTGTGTCGTGAACGTGCCCGATGAGCGCGCCCACAATAGCCCACACGGGGCCGCCGAACACCAGCCCCAAAGCGCCTCCCATTACCTTGCCAGCGATCTTCCGCATTGGGGCGATCCTAGCTCGAAGGCTGTGGCATGGCCATGCCCGATAAAGCGTCCAAAGCGCCCTGCAAAATATAGGCTGCTGCCGCTTTGTCGACGGTGGCATCGCGGCGTTTGCGGCTCATATCGTCTTCCAGCATAAAACGCGTAACGGCAGCCGTGGACATGCGCTCGTCCCAAAAAACGATGGGCATGTCCGGGTTTGGTAAATTGCCTTTTCTGAGCAAATTGCTGGCCAGCGTACGGGCCGATTGCGCCGATGGCCCTTCGGTTCCATCCATGTTTTTAGGCAGCCCGATGATCACAGCGCCCACGTTACGTTCTTGAACGATCTTGGCCAAAGCCTTTGCAATTTCAGCGAATTTCTTGCGTTCCAGCCCTACCAGTGGCGAGGCTACCCGCCACGCAGGGTCGGAAATCGCCACGCCGATGACCGTGCTGCCGGGGTCAAGACCCAGTAAACACTGGTTTTTAGGGCAAAGGGCTGGAAGGTCTGAAAGGTTGCAGATGGCCATAACGAATGATAGCTTGCCTTTTCTGTTTTCACAAAAGACAAAAAGTGACGTTAAATCATGAGTATTGATATCTCCACAGTGGCGAAAATCGCCCGTTTGGCGCGCCTTAAAGTGCCCCAGGAGCAGCTTCAACAGGTGGCGGGAGAGCTATCCAATATCCTCGCCTGGATCGAGCAGTTGAACGAAGTCAACGTCGACGGCGTAGAGCCTCTGGCCAACGTAAACGACCTCCCCTTGCGCTGGCGCGACGACGTGGTTAACGACGGCGGCAAGCCCGAGGATATCCTCGCCAACGCCCCCCAAAAAACCGCCGACTTTTTCGTAGTTCCAAAGGTTGTTGAATAATCGGTAGCGCGGGGTTCCATCCCCGCGCCATGCATGAATAGAACGCGGCCATGGAAGGCCGCGCTACCAAAGACCAAACGGATAATCACATGACCAAATTGACAGACCTGACAATCACCGAAGCCCTTGCGGCGCTCGACAAAAAAGAAACGTCCGCCGTCGAATTGACCGAAGCCCACATCAAGGGCTGCGAAAAGGCGCGTGGACTTAACGCGTTCGTCACCGAAACTTTCGATCTTGCGCGCGAACGCGCCAAAGCCTCCGACGCCCGCCGCGCCAAAGGCCAGATCGGCGCGATGGAAGGCATCCCGATCGCGATGAAGGATTTGTATTGCACGAAGGGCGTGCGCACGACGGCGTCGAGCAAAATCCTCGATAATTTTATCCCGACGTACGAATCCACCGTGTCGCAAAAACTGGAAGACGCGGGAACGATCATGCTCGGCAAGGTCGCGCTGGACGAATTCGCGATGGGATCGTCCACCACCACCAACGCCTTCGGCAACGTCATCAACCCGTGGTCAGGACCCGATCCCGCCAACGCTGCCAGAAAACTCGTCCCAGGCGGCTCGTCGGGCGGCTCTGCCGCCGCTGTCGCGGGCCGTTTCGCCATGGCCGCGACAGGCACGGATACAGGCGGCTCGATCCGCCAGCCAGCCTCCGTTTGCGGCATCGTCGGCATCAAGCCGACGTATGGCCGTTGCTCGCGCTGGGGCATTATCGCGTTCGCGTCATCGCTCGATCAAGCCGGGCCGATCACGCGCTCCGTGGCCGACGCCGCGCTTATGCTGCGCACGATGGCGGGTTTCGACCCCAAGGATTCCACATCCGTCGATGTGCCTGTGCCGGATTTCACATCCGCCTTGGGCCAGTCCATCAAGGGCATGAAAATCGGCGTGCCGCGCGAATACCGCATGGAAGGCATGAATCCGGAAGTCGACGCGCTGTGGAACAAAGGCGTTCAGATGATGCGCGACGCGGGAGCGGAGCCTGTTGAAATCAGCTTGCCGCACACGAAATACGCGCTGCCGGTTTACTACATCATCGCGCCCGCCGAGGCATCGTCGAACCTTGCGCGTTACGACGGCGTGCGCTTCGGCGAACGCGTGGCGAACGGCGACCTCACGGCGATGTACGAAAACACGCGCGGACAAGGGTTCGGCAAGGAAGTGCGCCGCCGCATCCTGATCGGCACGTACGTTCTGTCCGCCGGATACTATGACGCGTATTACGTGCGCGCCCAGCGCGTGCGCCGCAAGTTGCGCAACGACTTCGACGAAGCGTTCAAGAAATGCGACACGATCCTGACGCCCGTCGCGCCAGGCACGGCATTCGGCTTTGGCGAAAAGCAGGATGATCCGATCCAGATGTATCTGGAAGACGTGTTCACGGTCACGCTCAATCTCGTTGGCTTGCCCGGCATCGCCGTGCCTGTGGGGCTGGCCTCGAACGGCCTGCCCATGGGCTTGCAGCTGATCGGCAAGGCGTTCGATGAAATGACGCTCTTCAAGGCGGCGTCGGCCCTTGAAAAGGCCGCAGGCTTTACCGCCAAGCCGCCGTTCACGGCTTAATCAGGCTTGCTCTTCGGCTCACATCAAAAACGACATTTGGTAAACCATGTCGTCGGCGATTTTTTTTTGCTCGGCGCTGAAGGAATTATAGAGCGGCGTAAGCGCGGCCATGAACGCCTTTTGCTGTTTCAGGTCGAACTCGCGCCTTTCTTGTATTTGATTCAAAGTATTGATCAACGATTGGCCCGTCTGTGAAGAGGCATTGGGGGCGGGTTCTGCGCCGCACGATCCTCCGAGTTTCGCGGCAAAATCGCTTTTCTCTTTATTGTTTTTCATAACCATTTTCACGAAAGCGTCCCAAAGCGCCGTTTGTTTGTCGGTAATTTTCAATTTTGCTTTCGCGGCGGCCAATGCCGCGTTTTTGTCTTCGATGTAAAGTTGGTATTCCTTAACCTTGGCCTCAATCTCCGGAGAAGTTTTGGCTGTATCGGCCAAAACTTCCTTAGGCGGGTCTTTGGGCTGAGCCGTGTCCTGGGCGCACAGGGGAAAGGAAAGCGCGTTTAGAAGAAAAGCAAAAGCTAAAATCGTTTTTGGCCGGAACATTTTTTTTCCTAGATGGAGAGGGTACATCTTGACAGCGCTTAAAGGCGATAGCCCGCCTTCGCCCTTCGGGCTTCGTCGGGGCAGCCCTCGCTCACTCGCGTTCGCGAAGGCTGGAGCGGGTGAAGGGAATCGAACCCTCGTCGTAAGCTTGGGAAGCTTCTGCTCTACCATTGAGCTACACCCGCACTCTTAACTACCTTGTGTCATTCCCGCGGAAGCGGGAATCCAGCGCCGCATGTCCTTGCGGCGTATGACTCTTATGGCTCGCAGACGCTCGCCGCTGGATCCCCGTTTTCACGGGGATGACGCATAAAGCTAAGGGAAAAGAGCCGTCTGCGCAAGGCCGGTCGTTTCCTCAAGCCCGTACATCACGTTCATGTTTTGCACGGCCTGCCCCGCCGCGCCTTTGACGAGGTTATCGATAGCCGACAGGATGATCGCGCGTCCCGGCACACGGTCGGCGACCACGTTCATCTGGCACAAGTTCGTCCCGCGCACTTGGTGTGTGGAAGGTAATTGCTTTTCCGGCAATGTCTGAACGAACGGCTCGTTTGCATAAGCCTTTTGCCACGCGTTGCGGATCGCGGCGATGTCAGCGCCTTTCGCCAGCTTCACATAGATGCTTTCGAAAATGCCACGGCTCATCGGGACAAGATGCGGCGTGAAATTGACGATCACGCCTTTGCCCGCCGCGCCACTCAAGCCCTGTTCGATTTCCGGTGCGTGGCGGTGCGACGCCACGCCATAGGCCATCAATCCCTCGGCCGCCTCGCAATACAGGTTGCCTTGTTTCAGTTCGCGTCCCGCGCCGCTTACGCCCGATTTGGCGTCGATGATGATATCGTCGGATTCAATCAATCCGGCCTTGAGCAGAGGGACAAGCGGAAGTTGCGCCGCCGTCGGGTAACAGCCGGGATTAGCGACGATCCGGGCGCCGCGCACCTTGTCGCGCGCGAGTTCCGTCAACCCATAAACCGCCCCTGTTTGCAGTTGCGGCGCGCGGTGCGCATGGCCGTACCATTTTTCGTAAACGTTTACGTCTGCTAAACGGAAATCCGCCGACAGATCGACGACGCGCACGTTTTGCGGCAGCGCGGCGATCACATCTTGCGTCGTGCCGTGCGGCAACGCGCAAAAAACCAGATCAACCTTTCCGAAATCTACCGCGTCGATCTTGCACAAATCCGGCAAACCGCGTCCCGCCAGATGCGGCAACACGGCGGCCACAGGCTGGCCCGCGTTCTTTTCAGCCGTCAGGGCGACGAGCCTGGCGTTCGGATGCGCCAGCAAAAGACGCAACAACTCCGCGCCCGTGTATCCGCTGGCTCCGAGGATAGCGATAGACAGAGGGTCGGGGTTCGGGGGTCGGGGGTCGGGGTTTGAAATAGGCATATAATGACCAGCTTTCTGTATTTGGTTTTAGGGGTATATAGCGTATTGTCGCCTAAATTAACACTGTGTCCGAACCCTGAACCTCGTAACCATATGACCAACGCCACCGCCCAGACCATCGCCGAGTTTATGGATGAGCTTGCCTCCTATAAAGGGCAAACCGTCGTCGTTAAAATCGGCGGAAATTCCATCGACGAAGATCCCGCGTTTTTGGGTTCGCTGGCCGCCCAGTTGGCTTTTTTGCAAAAGCACGGCGTAAGGATCGTATTGGTGCATGGCGGCGGACCGCAGATCGACCGCGCCCTGGCAGCGGCCAACCTTCAGGTGGCGAAAAACCCCGATGGCCGCCGCCCTACCTCGCCCGCCATGATGACCGTCGTGGCCAACACGATGGCCGAGATCAGCCGGACGGTTGGCGAAGCATTATCGAAACAAAATTGCGCCGTTTATGTCGCCGCCGAAAGCGCGGGTTATAAAGTGCGCGCCACGCCTTTATATGAAAACGTCTCTCTCGACGAAGACCGGACGGGAATGCCGACGACTGTTGACGCGTTGGCTTTGCGTCAGCCTTTGGTTCAGGGCAAAATCGTCGTCATGAGTTCCGTGTGCGGCGGGCCGCAGGATTTGCCGTTCAACACCAACGCCGACGATTGCGCGATGGCCGTGGCGATGGCGCTAGGCGCGCGGCGGCTTGTGATGGCGACGAACGTGCCCGGCGTTTACGACGCGAATAAAAACATCATCGAACGGTTGACCCCGGACATGGCCCGCCGATTGTTCGAAGACGGCACCATCGCGGGCGGCATGATCCCCAAGGTGGAAAGCGCGCTGCGTTCTCTGGAAGCCGGCGTCGGAGGCGTAGCCATCATCGACGCGCACCAGCCGTGGGGCTTGTTGACGGAATTGTTGACTCACAAAGGCTTGGGCACGCTTATCGCGCCGGACGCGTAGACTTTTCCAGATCATTATTACTATTCCCGTTTGTCTTTCCGCACGAAACTCGCGGCAACGCCGCGAGTGAAGATGCGGAATCCCGTTTGTATTTCAAACAAATAAAACGGGATTCCGGCTCGCGCGGCTCGTCTTTGCCTCGCCGCATGGCCGGAATGACAACCTTTTTAATGGCGTTTATGTACCGTAAGCGCCGTTAACCATTCTTCGCGAAACCATAATTTCCATTGAGGTCCTTTCGTCTCTGTTATAAATTCGCCTCCACGGCATGGCTTTTTGCCATGATGTGTTTTTTGGGAGCAAAGGGTTGTTAACGGCCTTTATCCATCGACCGCGACGACGCGGATCCTTTTGGATCTGACGGCGTTGGCGTTCGGGTTTTTGTAGCGCTCCGCTTTTTTCAGATCGGCAACACAATTGTTTTTCCGGCGAAAAGCCGGAACGATCGAATACCATTTTGAAGAAAGAAAAACAGATCATGGATATGCCCCTCGCCATTGAAAAACCACCCTATCCCCTTTCCCCTTATGCCGCCACGCTTGGTGGTTCGCACGAAACGATGGGGCAAACCCCATCGCATGGCGTTCAGGTTTTGCGCGGCGACGGATGGCTTGGCGCGGTGGTTGCGACGCATGAGCGCGTGCGCGACGGAATGTTGCCCCACCAAAAACATTTCCTGTTGCCCAAGCCCGCGTCGTATTTCCGCGACTTATTGAATGGCATAGGCGGCATATTGTTCGGCGTGTTTTCGGATGACGAACTGGTCGGCTCGATGGCGTTGACGTGGACCGATGGGTTTCAGGACGCCAAAGCCAAAGGCCGCCTGACCGCGCCCGACAAGAACGGGCGGCTCAACAAGAAATACGGGAAGGGCCGCGCGGCGGTTATCCAGTCGATGGGGCTTGTCAATCCCTATATGGGCCGCGGCTTTTCGCGCGTTTTACTTCAGGCTGCTATTGAAAATGCAAGGCAACAGGGTTGCGACCACGTCTTCGCGCAAGTGGCCGAGCAAAACACGCTCAGCTGGCTGCGCTTCATGGATCAGGATTTCGCCATCGTCTCGGCGTGGATCGACGGCCACCGCCGTTATTTGCTGAAGTGGCTGGCGCCGCAAGAAAAAGAAAAACTGCTCAAGCGCGCCAAGCCCGCCGACCGCGTCAGTTACGGCAAAAGCTTTGCGCAACTGCCCGCGCTTATGGCGCAAATCTCGGCAAACGTAGAAAAAGAGCGCATGGCGTTTCTAGACAACCGCTTTGGTGAGACAGGCGCGCTCAACGTCGTCTTTGGCCCCGCGCGGCGCAAGTGGTTGCCTGTCTGAAATTTATGCGTCGATATTCGTGACGTTCAGCGCGTTTTCGACGATGAAGTCGCGGCGCGGCTCGACCACGTCGCCCATGAGCGTGGAAAACACCTGTTCGGCCACGTCGCTCTGATGCACCTTGACCTGCAACAGCGAGCGGATTTTGGGGTTCAGCGTCGTTTCCCAAAGCTGGTCGGGGTTCATCTCGCCCAGCCCTTTGTAGCGCTGGATCGTCAATCCCTGGCGGCCATGCTCCATGATCGCGTCAACCAATCCGGCGGGGCCGTTCAACGTCACGGGCTTCTTGTCCTTGATCGTAAGCGTGGCGGGCGCGCTGAAAAGTTTCTGAAGTTCCGCCGTCATGCCGTCAAGGCGGCGCGCTTCGGCCGAGCGCAGCGTGTCGGCGTCGAGCGTAAAGCGGTTCGTCACGCCGCGGCGCGTACGCGTAAACAGCAAGCCGCCGTTCGTCGTCGCCTCGCCTTTCCAGCCGCGCTCGTTCGCGGGCAAGAGCGCATCGAGCCGCTTGGCGACATAGGCCGCCGCATCTTGCGCCTGGCTGGCGTCGACCGTAAGGCCCACGCCCAGCGCGCCGGCAATCGCCGCCTGTTCCACAATCGCCTGATGCCCGACCTTGCGGTTGAGCGCTTGAATGGCGTTTTTCATGACGCGGGCCTGCTCGATGACCTTGAGCAGCGTTTCGCCCTGCAGCGCCGTATTGTCGCGTAAGGTTACGACCGCGTCTTCGATGCCCATTTTGATCAAATCGTTTTCCAGCGCGCGGTCGTCTTTCAGATAACGCTCTTTCGCGTTGCCTTTCTTGACGCGGTAAAGCGGCGGCTGGGCGATGTAGAGATAACCGCGCTCGATCAGCTCCGGCATCTGGCGGAAGAAAAAGGT
>CAZVCG010000049.1:0-12389 GCA_964626265.1 uncultured Rhodospirillaceae bacterium
TGGATCGAAAACCTAGTCAGCCGCCAAGTTGGGGGCCGTTTAGTCCAGTATGCGACGCGAGGATGGGATAAGCATCAGGACGTGTTTTCGGTCCAACGCGACGGCGTCTAACACCTAGGACCGATAACCATGGCCGAGTGAAAACAAAAATGGCGGAGCCGGAGGGATTCGAACCCTCGGTACGGCTTTACAACCGTACAACGGTTTAGCAAACCGCCGCCTTCAGCCTCTCGGCCACGTCTCCGCAATACCAAACTAAACACAGCCTCTTCCGACTTCGCTGCTTTGCAGCTTCGCCGGACAGGCGGCCACGTCTCCCCAAGGCTTTCCGTATAGCGTGGAATCCGCGCCGTTAAAACATAAAAAATACGCCGCAAACGGCGTCTTTTTCATGAATTTTCACAGGATTGACGCTTCCTTAATCCCCCAGTAGTAAAGATAGAGCCGGGAAAAACATGGAAAACGCGCCGACCTTTCAACAACTGCTCGAAAAGATGCCCGCGCGCATCGCGCATTTTCGCATCGCGCAGAACATGCGACGCGTACGCGAAAAGCCCGTGGCTCTGGTCGTCGAGGATCAGCTCTTCTCCCGCACCCTGCTCAACGAAATGCTGCGCCATGACCATGAGACGTGCCTCGCGGCCAGCGCCAGAGAAGGTCTGCACCTGTTTCTTGAGAATGCGCCGGACATCGTCTTTCTCGACATCGAGTTGATAGACGAAAACGGCCACTCCCTTGCCCGCGTCATGCGCGCCATAGACCCCGATATTTTCATCGTCATGGTCACGGCCAACCACGCGGCCGAAGATGTCGCGCTGGCCAAAAGCAACAACGTCAACGGCTTTATCGCCAAGCCCTATAGCAAGCAAAAAATTGCCGAAGCGCTGGCACAATTCAACGCCTCGCGCCAAAAAACTTCACCCCAAGGGAGCCAATCATGACCCCGACCGATGGAAACGACGCGCCCGTCAATCTCGATAATGTGCGCGACATGCTGGGTAACGATTCCGCGCGCGAAAAGGAGCTCTTCGCCATTTTCGCCGCTTCATGCGAGGAAGCCATCTGCATTATGCAAAAAAGCTGCGGGGCTGGCGAGGAAGAAAACTGGCGCACGCAAGCGCACGCCATGAAAGGCATGAGCCTGAACCTTGGCGCGGCGAAACTCGGCGAATTGTGCGCGATAGCGCAACAGAGCCAGTCAGCCGTGCAAGCCGACAAGGAAAAGCTCCTTGGGGCCATCAAGGAAGAATATGAGAAGGTCAAGGCGTTTTTGCAGAGCCAGTAAATAAAGTTTGAGGGACGGGGTTCGAGGCACGAATACTTATAATTTTGCCCCTCTTCCCTCACTCCTCAATCCCCATCATCTCCCTCACCCGCGCCGCGACCAACTGCATGTCGTTAAGCGGCAGATAGCTCCATTGCTCCAGTTTTCCCGTGAATGAGCGCGTCAGGCCATCGTCGCGCAACGATTGATGGAAACGGCGGAATTTTTCCGACCCGCCGGGAAGTTCGATGATATGCACCGGCTTGCCCGTCGTGCAGGCCTCAGACACCATGTTGACGGAATCCATCGTCACGCAAAACGCGTCGGCCAGCGCCAGCATTCCGTAATAAGGGTTATACCCCTCGCCATCCCAGATGAAGTGCGGCACATCGCGCAGCGTCTCTTGCAAAACGGCGAGATTCGCCGTTCCCGTCCTGCGCGAGGGCGTGACGATCAGGCTGCCGCCGGTCGCTTTCGCGACTTCGGCCAATTGTCCGGCGATCGGCTTCATCTCGCGCAATGTCAAGGAATAGACCGAATTGCTGCCGCCGACCAGTACGGCGACGCGAGGATGCGGCAGGTTCTCAATCATCGGCAACAGCTTCGCGCCTTCGCGCTCCAGCATTTCGCTTGAAACGCGATGCAGTCCTCCACGCGTCGTCATCACGTTCGGCCCTGCGAGATTGTCGTGGCGCGGCACGACGACGAGATCGAAATGCATCGGCGCGATCACGGGGTTTTGGAGCTGCACGGTAAACGTCCGCTTGCCGCCGTTCATCTGCGTAGCGCGCCGCACGCGCAGCGAGGCCGCCACGCTCTGGCGTCCCGTGGCGATTAATAGGTCGGGCCAGGGCGGCTCAATCAGATCGCCTTTAGGACTAAAAGCCCACCTTAGACCATGGCGAAAAAAAGGCATCAGCTGCTTCCACGGGGTCCGCAACTTAATGCGTTTGACGATTGGCGTTAACCCAAGAGCCTCAGCCAGCCCAAGGCATTGATTTTCCATCCCCGCCTTGCCGTCCGTCACGACCCAACATGTCATTTGTCTCTTGTCATACATGCCGTTACTATCCTATTCACTGTCCGACAAACATTAGGGATAGAAATGAAACAGGTCAAACTCGATCGCATTGATCTAAAAATACTTAGAGAATTGCAAAAAGACGGGCGCATGACGAACGTCGATCTCGCCAAGGAAGCCGGCATCTCCGCGCCGCCTTGCCTGCGCCGCGTGCGCGCGCTCGAGAAGAACGGGTTCATCCGCGGCTATCACGCGGACGTCGCCGCTGACAAGCTCGGTTTCGGCATGACGGTTTATATTAACGTCGAGTTGACCAATCACGGCGAGACCGATGTCGCGAACTTCACCAAGATGGTCGACTCTTGGGAACAGGTCCGCGAATGCTATCTACTGACCGGCGAGACGGATTTTCTGTTGAAAATCGTCGCCGAGGACTGGGAGTCGTTCCAAAAGTTCCTTACGACGCAGCTCACCACGGCGCCGAACGTGCACCGCGTGAAGTCGAATCCCGTGATGAAGCGCACCAAATACGAACCCGGCGTGCCCATCGACGACAAAAACGCCGCAAACGGACACAACAAGGACAAGGGCGAGTAGTTTTCCCATCTTTGCGTCATCCCCGTATAAACGGGGATCCAGAGGCGAACGTCTGTGAACCATATGAGTCATAAATCGCACAGACGCGCGTTGCTGGATTCCCGCTTTCGCGGGAATGACACTTCTATTTTTCAACGCCAGCCTATATACACTTAACAATTTCTATTTTCCGGAGTCCACCCTTGCTCACCGCTCTTGTCGTCCATCTTGTCGATGCCAGCCGCAAGTTGGCTTTGCCTGTAGTTGTGCTTGCCCTCATTGCAAGCGTAATGATGGGCGGTTATGTCGCAACGCACTTTAAGATCAGCACGGACATCAACCAATTGCTGTCCGACGACCTCGACTGGCGCAAGCGCGAAAAAGAAATCGAACAGGCATTTCCTCAAAACAACGACCTGCTCGTTACGGTGATCGACGCGGACAACGCCGACGCCGCCGAACGCGCGGCCATTGAATTGGCCTCCAAGATGCAAACACGGCCCGATCTGTTCAAAAACGTCATGCGTCCTGAAAACATTCCTTTTTTCAACAAAAACGGCCTACTCTTTCTCGATGAAAAAGAACTGAACGCCATCCTGGATGTTCTCGTCCAGGCGCAGCCGCTCCTCGGCACGTTGGCGCGCGATCCGTCGCTTCGCGGCTTGTTCGGCGCGCTCGATCTCGTGCTTGAAGGCCTCAAGCGCGATGAAGTGGAATACAAGGTTCTCGACGCGCCCTTTACCCGCCTCGCCGAAACGGTGGAAGCCGCGCTGGCGGGCAAGGAAAAGCCCCTGCCCTGGCGAAGCCTCATGTCGGACCAGACTCCCAAGCCGCGCGACTTGCGCAAGTTCATTCTGTCGCAACCCGTTCTCGATTACAGTGACCTCGCCCCCGGCTCCAAGGCCACGACGGCTTTGCGCGGCATGGCGAAGGAATTGAACCTGACGCCCGAAAACGGCGTGCGCGTGCGTCTGACGGGTTCCGTTGCGCTCAACGACGAAGAGTTCGCCACCGTCGCCGAAGGCACGACGACCGCCACCATCGTTTCAGTCGTTCTTGTGCTGGTCATCCTCTTTCTGGCGTTGCGCTCGTTCCGCCTGATCGTTCCCATACTTATCACGCTTGGCGTCGGCCTTATCGCGACGACGGCCTTCGCGATGTGGGCGATTGGCTCGCTAAACCTCATCTCGGTGGCGTTCGCCGTGATGTTCATAGGCATCGGCGTCGATTTCGGGATTCAGTTCGGCGTACGTTACCGCGACCAGCGGCACTCCATACCCGACAACGCCAGAGCTCTTCATGCCACGGCAAAAATCATCGCCCGGCCTATCGCGCTGGCCGCTGGATCGACGGCTCTGGGCTTTTTGACGTTCTTGCCGACAGCCTACCGGGGCGTAGCCGAGCTTGGCGAAATCGCAGGCTTCGGCATGATTGTCGCATTTCTGCTGAACATCACGTTGCTCCCCGCCCTGCTCACGTTGTTCAAGCCGCCTGCCGAGCCGGAAGCCGTCGGTTATGCCTGGGCCGCGCCTGCTGACCGTTTTATCATAAAGCATCGGCAACATATCTTGAAAGGCGCGTTGGCCCTCGGCTTCGCCGGTTTGATCGTCGCCGCGCAACTGCGCTTCGATTTCGATCCCCTCAACCTCAAAGACCCGAATTCGGAATCCGTGCAAACGCTTTTCAGCCTGATGGATAATCCGGAATCCAACCCTTACGCCATCGAGATACTGGAGCCTTCGCTCGCAAAGGCGCAGGAGACCGCCCAAAAACTGAAAGCCCTGCCCGAAGTCGACCACACAATGACTCTGGCCTCTTTCGTGCCGGAGGATCAGGACAAAAAGCTGGCCATGATCGCCGACGCCAACTTCCTTCTTGCTCCGACGCTCAACCCACCGGACGTTTTGCCCCCGCCTACGGATGAAGAGACATTCGCGACGCTCGCCAAGACGTCTGCGGCGCTCAGGACCGTCGGCAACGACAAAGCCTCGGCTTTGCGTCTTGCCGCCGCGCTCGACGCCGTCGCGGCCAAGCATGACCCCGTCCTTTTGCCGCGACTGCATAACGCCTTGATCCGCGGGATGGTGTCCCAGCTCGACACGGTGCGTTCGACCCTCGGTGCCGAACCGGTCACGCTGGAAAACATCACAGACGACCTGAGGCGCGACTGGATCACGCCCGATGGCCGCGCCCTTCTCAAAGCCTACCCCAAGGGCTTTCCCGAAAACGGCGTTCGCGATCCGGCTAAACTCAAGGCTTTCACCGATGCCGTTCGGCAGATCGCACCTAACGCCAACGGCTCGGCGATTTCGATTCAGGAATCGGGCAATACCATCGTAAATGCCTTTATTCAGGCGGGCATTTCCGCCGTGCTGGCTATCGCGCTTTTGACGTGGCTGATATTGCGGCGCGTCAATGACGTGCTGCGGCTCATGGCCCCACTATTTCTTGCGGGAATATTAACGCTGGCGACGATGGTCATTATTTCTTTACCCCTGAATTTCGCCAATATTATCGCCCTGCCATTACTGTTAAGTCTTGGCGTTTCCTATGCGATTTATTTCGTAAGCGCCTGGCGCGAGGGTCTGGAACAGCCGTTACAGTCCAGTATGGCAAGGGCCGTTTTATTTAGCGCGGCGACGACGACTGTGGCTTTTGGGTCATTGTCTTTGTCATTACATCCTGGAACTTCGAGTATGGGCGAATTGTTAACTATTGCCCTAATATATTCGCTGGTCTGCTCGTTTCTTGTACTTCCGGCCTTGCTCGGAAAACCGGAGACGCGTAGAGTGATAGAATAATTGTCCGACGATTCCCGCCTATTTGAGGTTCCTCAATGCATAATTCCCGCCGCTATGTCGTTCTGCTTGCCCTTATGGCAAGTTTGGCTCTTACGGCCTGCTCGTCCATGCCGAAAACACCGGCTGAAAAAGCCGAATTCAACGCCACTAACGATCCTTTTGAGCCGCTCAACAGGACGATTTTCGACGTCAACGATTTCCTTGACCGCTTGCTGATCCGCCCGTTGGCCGAGTTGTACCGCCACACGGTGCCGCCCATCCTACGCGACCGGATCGCAGGCATCGTCAAGAACATGGGCGAGCCCGTCATCTTCGCCAACAACCTGCTGCAAGGCGAAGGCACGAAAGCCGGAACGACGCTGGGCCGCTTCCTCGTCAACACCACGGTGGGCGCCGGCGGCATGTTCGAGTTCGCCAACGATGTCGGCCTGAAACGCCAGACGGGCGACTTTGGCCAAACTCTCTACAAGTGGGGTTTGCCGGAAGGTCCGTATTTGGTGCTCCCGCTCTTCGGCCCGTCCAACGTTCGTGACGCGATCGGCCTCGGCGCCGACACGCTCATGTCGCCGTGGAAATACGTGGTCGCGATCGGCGACGATACGATCGAAAACGCGTTCTTCGCTTCCAACATGACGGCCAACGCTCTCGTGAAGCGCGAAGAAAACATCGAAGCCCTCGACTCCCTCAAACAGGGTTCGCTGGACTTCTATGCCCAGATGCGCAGCGTTTACCGTCAGCATCGTGCGAAAGTGCTGGGCGCGCCGTTGCCGACCGGCATGCCCGCGTACGACGATTACGAAACAAGCTCGGAACCGGTAGTGCATTAAGCCCAACGATTCTGTCCGAAACAAAACCCCGCCGAGGGAGACCACGGCGGGGTATTTTGTTGGGGAATTGGCGCCAATGCTCACACGCGCAGCAGCGTAAACCACTTCTCGCAATTTTCCAGATCCCGCCGCACGGCCTCGAACCGCGCGGTCGTGACGGGATCTGCGCCCCACGCCAGCGCCTGAAAGCTGGAGTCCAGTTCTGCCGCTTTGAAAATGTCAACAGCGCTACGTTCGCGTTCGGCCAAGGCCAGTCCCAACACCAGCGACCCCGAAACCTCCACGGCGTGACTCAGGCCCGCCAACATGAAATCGTCATAGACCGCAACGCCGTCATGCAAAGCCCGCACGGCCTCTGTCGTCTGCTCGATCGGCATCACGCCGTTCCCGACCTTCATCAACGCCTTGAAACGCAACGCGCACCAGTCGAGCAACGGCTGCCATACTTCCTGTTGGCGCTCGGCAAGTTGTGGCGGATGGTCGGCGCGGTGGCACAGCAATTCGGTGGAGGCGAAAGCGACGATCTGACGCACGATGCGCTCGCGGTCCTTGCTGACGATATCGAGCGCCGTCGCGGCGAGTTGCGTCATCGGCATCGTGGCCGGCGCTATCTTGTCGCCTTGCGCGCGCCACTCCCGCGCCACATCTTCCGCCAGTTCCTTCGTCGGCAAATGATAAGGGCGCTTTGCCGGAGTCATCAACGGCTTGTCGCCGCGCAACAACGCATAATGCTTTCCTTCGTGATGAACATTCAGTTCAGCCAATAATTCAGATGCTTTCGTTTTCACTACATACCTCAAACGTCTTTTGAGCGATGCATCGGAATGCATAGGGGACACAATAAAAATGTCTCCAAACACCTTGAAATATCAACAAGGTTTTACCAAGACATTTTTATTGTGTCCCCATCGTCCTTATCGTGCAGGCCTACCTCCCAAACAGTCCGCCGACGCCTTCCATAAGCTTGTTGCCCACGTCCTTGGCTTTTTCCTTGGCCTTGTCGACGACCTCATTCACCGTCGCGGGAACCGCTGCCGCAGGTTTGCCGGGTTGCGGATGCTTGAGCGTGTATTCGCAAGCGTTCTGGCCTTCCTGCTGCACGATCTCCGGCACGCCTGTATCGCCGTTCGCCGCGCCGCCCGCGAATATGCCGACTACTTTGGAAACCGTCCCAGAAGCGTCCGGCTTATAGCTCAGGCTCGTCAATGGCCCGCTGATCCTGAGCGGCGGCGCAAGCTGATTGATGTCTACCTTCGTCAACGCGCTGGTGTCCGGCGCTTTCGTGCGCGCGCGCAGCACCATGTCCATCGTTTCATCGCGCAGGTTCGCCCCGCCCGATCCGGCGATCGTCGCCTGCGCGGTATCCATCAGCAAGCCATCCGTCCGTAAGACGCCGTTCGCGATTTTCAGATGCGCTACGAAGCAATTCAACCCCGGCTTGGTCAACCCGCCTGCTCCCGGCGCGAGGATGTTCAACAAATCGCCCGCGATATCGCTCGCGACCCTTTCCGACACCTTGCCGCCCGCCATGACCAGATTGATCTGGCCGTTCGCGTTGCTGGCCATCTCATGCAGGCTGTTGCCCGCCGTCGTCAGGTCCATGTCGGCGTCGCCCTTGCTTTCGATGAACGACGACAGACCGCCCAGCTTCACAAGCTCCGACAAATCTATCTGGTACGCTTTCAACAGCGTCGCGACTTGCGCGGGCCTCGACTCGGCGTCGAGTTTGATCTGCCCCTCGACGGCTTTATCGGCCACCATCGCCTTAAACGGCGAGAGCAGCAAACGCCCGTTGGTCAGGTCGAGCTTCGTCTGCAGGTCTTTCAGGCTCGACGGCCCCATCGCCAATTGCGCGATCTTGATGTCCAGATACGCATCGGCGGCTTTCAAGCCGTCGAAATTAAGAGGCTCGTCGCTGAATAGGCGCTTCTTGCCTTCGCCTCCTGCGGTAGCCGCTGCGGGCTTGGCTGTTTCCTCTTTCGCCGCGCCTTTGGATTCCATCTTGAAGTCAGCCGGATCGACTTTATCGCCGTTCACGGTTCCCTTCACCGCCGGACGCGCGCCGCCGTAGGCCACGACCATCTGACCCGTTATTTTGGAATCGCCCGCCATCAGCGTATAACCGTTCATGGCGACCGTTTTCTTCGGCCCGTTCAGAACGCCGGACATTTTCACGTTCAGCTTGTCATAGCGGACATCGGCTTCGAACGGCCATTCGCTCTCCATGATCTTGTCGAGCGCCACGCCGCTTGAGCTTTTCAGGTCGAGTCCGACGGACGCGCCGTTAACTTCGGCGTCCACCTTGAGTTCAGCGCCCTTGCCTCTCCAATTGAACGCCAGATCTTTCACCAGATACGCCGCCGTCTTGCCATCAGGCCCGCGCTTGCCGATTTTTGTGTTGGTGACTTTGACGGCGTCGATGCTGAACCTCATCGGCTTGGCGGCTTGGCCCTTGCCGGACTCCGGCGCAGCCGCATGCTCGGGTTTCTTTTCGGTCATGGGCTTGAGGTCCCAATTGTTCACGCCTCCCTGACTCGTTTCCAGCAAAATGTCGGCGTCGGCCAAAGTGAACGACTTGACCTCACCCCTGTTCTGCAACAGCGGCGGCAAAGCCACACCCAAAGAAATGCTGCCGACCTTGGCCATCACCGGACGGCTGGCCCATGGCGGATTGTCGATGGAAATGTCCTTGACGCCAAGATAAAAGCCCTGGCTCCATGACAAGCCCAACTTGATCGGGCCGTCGATTTTCACTGTGCGCCCGATCTGTGCGCTCAAGAATTCCGAGATTTGCGGTTTGTATTTGTTCGCGTCGAACGTCATCAGCAAGACGGCAATGGCGATAACCGGAACGCCGATGATCGCAAGAATGATGTTCCGAAGCGTGTGCGATTTCTTTCTCATGTCACCCTCCGTTGGTTTGTCATCCCCGCGAAAGCGGGAATCCAGCGGCCCGCGTCTGCAGGCCTTATGGGTCATATGCTCGCTATCGCTCGCGCTAGCTTCCCGCGTTCGCGGGAATGACGCGCTATTGGTCTATCGCTTAACAGAACCTGTTCAGTATTCCTCAATTTCCTCTGCCGCATTCTCATCAAACCCGAACCATTGGAACGTCTTGCGCATAGTGTGACTCAAAGGCGCGGTGACATCAATAACCCCGCGCCGCGGGTGGGGAATTATCAGCCGCCGCGCATGAAGATGCAGCCCCTCGCCTAACTCTTTGGCGGGGAATGATTCCGGCGGTTTTCCGCCATATAGCCTGTCGCCCAGTATAGGCGTCCCCAATTCCGCCAGATGCGCGCGCAACTGGTGCGTGCGCCCGGTGATGGGCCACAGCGCGACGAAAGCAGCCTGCCGCAACGCTTTTTCTTTGACTTCATAAAGCGTTATGGCCGATTTCACGTCGCCCTCCTCGCCTTTTCCGGCAGGAACCATGATTTCCCCGCTCTTTACCAGCGGCTGATCGACCTTGCCCTTCAACCTCTTGGGGATCCCGATCGTAACAGCCCAATATATCTTTTTTGTGGCGCGGTCCCTGAAAGACTCCGTCAAACGCCGCGCGGCGAAATCGTTGCGCGCGATCAATAGGACGCCGCTTGTATCGCGGTCGAGCCGATGCACAAGCTTGGGTTTCGTCTTGCCGTCGCGGCTTAGCGCCATCAGCGAGTCGTCGAGGTTTTCTTTCAACCCCGTGCCCCCCTGCACCGCAAGACCCGGCGGCTTGTTGAGCGCAATCACATCGTCGTCTTCGAACAGAACCATGCCGCGCAAGCGCGACGCGTCGCGCATGGGGCGGCTTTTGCCTTCCGCGCCTTGCGGTTTGTTGTAATCCCCGTGAACGAGCTGCGGCGGCAGGCGAATCTGGTCGCCTTCCTTAAGCCGGTCCGAAGCTTCCGCGCGCTTGCCGTTGATTCGTGCCTGCCCCGTCCGCAGCCATTTTTGCAGCTGGCTGTGCGCCAATCCGGCAAAATGACGCTTGAACCAGCGGTCCAGACGGATGCCGTCGTCGTCGGAAACGACAATTCGATTTTCTGTAACCGGCATAGAGCTTTCAGGGGTCGGTGGTCGGCATTCAGGGGATATAGCGTAAAGGACGTTCGCAAGAAAATGAATCAATACTTTGAAGTGGTGTAATATTTCTCGGCTGGCCCCAATCTTGCCTCGCAACGCTTCCGCAAATTCTCCCCCTGATTGCCGACACCTGACGCCCCATTGCTTTTTGGCGACTGTGGCTCAAAGGGCACAAAAAAGCTGTGGATTGTTCTTGTTATCAAGGGTTTATATGATTATCCTTACGCCGACTCAGTATCGGAAAGCTTGGCATTTTTATCGGTTGCCTTTAAACATGATCCGTTTCAGGTTGGGGCTCCAGCTTTAACCGGAAACCAAGAGTAACGAGATGCGAACGAAGGGATTTGCGATGACGCGCAAAAGTGTTTTGGCCCTCCTTATGGGTGTTGTTCTGTTGACAAGCGCGTCCGCCTGGGCCGCCGGCAAGCAACCCTCCCCGAGCAACATCAACAAGCCGACCAGCTTGCTCGACAAGACCGAAGACAGCTCCGACAGCGCCAAGGAACAACCCAAAGATCAAACCATGGACATGGCGGCGGCCGGCTCGATGCCGATGGGCATGAGCATGGGCAGTTCGTCCAACGACGCGCTTTCCAACTTCGGCCCGTCGAGTGGCACGGTCGTCGGCAACCGCGCTCTTGAACTGCGCGATGAGGTTTTGCGCCTGCGCTCTTCCGTCAATCTGAACGCCAGCGAGTTTTCCGTGCTGCGGTCAAGCGGCGCGGCGGGCGCTGTGCAATATCACTCCACCGTCGCCGCCATTACGGCGCGTTTACAAAACGGCACGACGCGCGGCAACCCTATCCTGCTGCGCCAATGGGACGAAGCCGAAGCCAGCCTGAACGAAGTCACGAACTCGCTTGAACGCCTGAACTCGCTGCAAACTTCGGTCGCGGCAGACGCATCGCTTGCGTCATATCTTCTTGAATCGATCCAGGCCGCTTTCCAATTGTCGGGCGCGGTCGATGAGGATCATGACCAACTCAAATTGCTCCGCGACGAAGTCAGCCGTCAGGTCGTTCAGCTCGACTACATGCGCAATCAGGTCACCGACGACATTCAACGCCAGACGGCCTATCTCACCACAGAACGCGGCAACCTTCAGGCTTTGGCCTTTGCGATCACGCGCGGCGAATTGCTGGGCAGCAGTCTGGCGAACCGCCCGGTCATCGTGAACACGCCGCCTGTCATGTCGCTGCCCGGCGCGACGACGCCCTACGGACGTCCGTCGGCGTATGCGCCCGCCCCTTCGGCGGCTCCTTCCATTCCGGTTCAACCCGGCCAGCCCGGGCCGGCGCCGATGTCGCCGCGAGAGTACATGTCCGAAAGCGGACAGGGGCAAACGGCCGCTCCGGTTGACTCAGCCGTCGCCCCCTCAGCGGGGCGTTTGCTTGTATTGATCCGCTTCAACCAGCCGACCGTCGATTACGCCCAGCAATTGTCGCAAGCCGTCAGCACGGCGATCGACCGTCAACCCGGCGCTGAGTTTTCCGTCATCGCCGTGTCGCCGTCGAGCGGCGATCCGGCAGAACTTGCCACGCAACAGGAAGCCGCCAACCGCAACGCGGAAACTGTAAAACGCTCTCTGATCCAACTCGGTCTCGCCCCCTCGCGCGTTACGCTCGCCAGAGCCCAGATGCAATCCGCCACCACGCCGGAAGTGCATGTGTATGTGCGTTGAAGCTTGGCTTCATAAAAACACAAACGGGCTGACCTAGAGGGTTGGCCTTTTTTGTTGCCCAAGCATTATATCAAACATAACCACAAATAATACACTAGAGCATTTCCCGAGTAGGATGGCCGTATCCTGAGTTTGCCAGATAGTTGGA
>CAZVCG010000050.1:0-11225 GCA_964626265.1 uncultured Rhodospirillaceae bacterium
GGTCGAGCGCCGAGCCCGCGCGGCTCTCCAGCGCCTCCGGCAGCCGGCCCCCCCGCCATAAGGCGTGTCGTCCACCGTCCGGTGCTTGTCTGTCGCGAAATCGCGGATGTTCAAAACATCCAGCTTCCATAGGTTATCGGCTAGCGCCTTGCCCGCCAGGCTCGCGCCCAGAGGACCCGGAAACATCTCCGGAAACAGCGTTAAGACTTGCGCCTGCCAGCTCATTCCGCCGCCTTGCTCTCGTGATGGATAATAATCCCGCGGCCTGCGAAAAACCTGTTGAAATCGCGCAGCGAAACCTTGGCGTTCGCCTGCGCTTTCGGCTCGTGGCCCGATGGATTATGGAACGTCACGTCCTCGCCCGTCGCCCCCGTGACCAGCACCAAATGCCCGCCTTTTTTGGGCGGTGTACGTTCCGGCCAACGGATGCTCGGATGCACCGACGCGATGAAAAACGCATGGTCTTCCATGATGGCGGGAATGTCCGCTGCCGAAAGATTGGTGGCTACCTCTGCGCTCATGCCGAATTCCTTACGCACGAACTCGACAAACGGAGCATAGATCATGCCGAAAATATGACCCTCGGTTTCGGTGTAAGTGCCATAGGGCAGGCTGCGCCTTAACAAATCTATGGTTAAATGCGTTTTGCCCGTCATGGCGGCAAGGATCATTTTCAGGCACGCCATCCCGCATATATGGTTTGCCCATTTGACGTATTCCTGCTGCGTTTGCGCGCCCGACGCCATCCATAACGGATCATCGGCAGGCGTCGCTCTTCCTTCAATTATATCCAACGCTAAAGGGGCCATTTCCCATTGGCAGAAATAGGGAACGGGCCACATTTTAAAGGCCCCTTCCCCCACCTGCTTGAATGTCTTGGCGGTCTGGCTCATGCGCTTTTGCCTTTCTCTGGTTTGGACTCCGCGTTCAACCATCCCTCCGGCACAAAGACGGTTAACGCGCCCCCATCCAAATCAATTTCGGGCACATAAACATCGTTAAACGGCAGCATGAAACTCGCCCCCTTTTTGGGCTGAATTTCCAGAAAAGGACCAGCTCCATAATCATGAAGTGCTTGAACTTCGCCAAGCGGTTTGCCTTCAACCGTCAAAACCTTGAGACCTACAAGATCAACTTCATAATACTCGCTCTTGCGAGCTTTGGGTAAAGCCGCCCGCTCAACGAACAGCTTCGTGCCGCGCAACGCGTCGGCAGAATCCTTGTCCTTCACGTCGACAATAGACGCGATAAAATCGTTCTTGGTCGCGCCTTTGCGTTTCAGCGCGAATACGCGTTTACCGCTTTCGTCCGCAATGGTTTTAAACATGAAAAGAGACTTAGGGTCAGCCGTATAACTGCGCACGCGCACGTCGCCTCTTACGCCATGCGCGCCCAGAATGACTCCGACAAGGATCCTGCGGTTGCCTTGCACGAGCTAGCCTTAGCCCTCCGCTGGCGCAGCAGCAGCTTCAGCAGCGGCCTTGACGGCTTCGGCTTCCATCTTCATTCGTTCCTGAGCCTTGGCGCGCGGCGCGGACTTCTTCGGCGTATTGCGGATTTCGACCTTCGGGCCGAGCCCAGCAGCGTGCAAAAACTTCGCGACGCGTTCGCTGGGCTGCGCACCCTTGCTGAGCCAGTATTTGACGCGATCGGTGACAAGCGTCACGCGCTTGTCGCTCTCGCGCGGTAACATCGGGTTGTAGGTGCCGACCTTTTCGATAAAGCGGCCATCGCGAGGGCTGCGGCTGTCGGCCGCAACGATGTGATAGAATGGACGTTTCTTTGCGCCGTGACGCGTCATTCTGAGTGTAAGCATATTTTTTCTCTCTTTCTTTTACTCTTGTTAAAATTAAAGGGGTCAGGGTACAGCATTCAGGAATCAGTAATAAATTCTTCCTGATCCCTGAATGCTGAAACCTGATACCTACTCCTTCTTTCCCCCCATGCCCGTCATGTCGCCGCCCATCATTCTGGGCATCATGCTGCGCATGAATCCCGTTTTGCCGAGCTTTTGAAGTTGCTTCATGACTTTCTGCATTTCGAGAAACTGTTTGATGAGGCGGTTGACATCCGCCACATCCACGCCCGCGCCGTTCGCAATGCGGCGCTTGCGCGAAGCCTGTAAAAGATTGACGTCGCGCCGTTCGGCGCGCGTCATGGATTGAATGATCGCCTCCTGACGTTTGATAGCCTTGTCATCGATGTTCGCGTTCTTAAGCTGATCCTTGATCTTGGCCACGCCGGGCATCAGGTTCATGAAACCGCTCAGCCCACCCATACGGCGCATTTGCTGCAACTGCTTGGCCAGATCGTTAAAGTCGAACGATTTGCCCGACAAAAACTTTTGCGCCATTTCGTTGGCAACGTCTTCATCGACCGTAGCCGCCGCCTTTTCGACAAGCGAAACCACGTCGCCCATGCCCAAGATGCGGCCCGCCAAACGGTCGGGATGATAAACTTCAAGCGCCGATGTTTTTTCACCTACGCCAAGTAACTTGATCGGCTTGCCCGTAACAGCGCGCATGGAAAGCGCCGCGCCGCCGCGCGCATCGCCGTCGACACGCGTCAGCACCATGCCGGTGACGCCGATCTTCTGGTTGAATTGCGTGGCCGTATTCACGGCGTCTTGCCCCGTCATCGCATCGACGACAAGCAACATTTCATGCGGGTTGGAAGCGTCGCGCACAGCCGCCGCTTCGGCCATCAATTCGTCGTCAATCGCGAGGCGGCCAGCCGTATCGAGAATGACCACGTCATAGCCTTCCAGCACTGCAGTCTTAAGGGCGCGGCGCGTAATCTCGACCGGATCCTGCCCCGGAACGACGGGCAAACTGGACCCGCCAATTTGCTGCGCCAGAACCGCCAATTGTTCCTGAGCGGCCGGACGGCGCACATCAAGCGATGCCAGAAGCACCTTCTTTTTTTCTTTTTCATTCAGGTGCTTCGCCAGTTTTGCTGACGTTGTGGTTTTGCCCGACCCTTGCAGGCCGAGCATCATGATGACGGCGGGCGGAGCCACGTTCAAGTTTAGGGGTTCGGCCGTCGTACCGAGGAGTTCGACCAGATTGTCGTGAACGATTTTGATGACTTGCTGGCCGGGCGTGACCGAGCGGATGACCTCTTGCCCGACCGCACGCTCTTTAACTTTGGCGACGAAATCTTTCACGACCGGCAGCGCGACATCGGCCTCAAGCAGCGCAACGCGCACTTCGCGCATGGCGGCGTTCACGTCGTCCTCGGTGAGGCTGCCGCGCCGCGTGAGACGGTCCAAAATGCCGTTCAGTTTGCTGCTCAAGCTATCGAACATCGATCGTTTACGTCCTTCAATACTCATTCCTCACTGGCGTCATCCCCGCGAAAGCGGGGATCCAGCGGCCCGCGTCTGCGGGCCACATAACATACATTCTGCGGCAACGGGCTTTATCGCAAATGCCTCATATGCTCGCTATCGCTCGCGCTGGATTCCCGCTTTCGCGGGAATGACGCTTACTGGTAGGCTCGCGCCAAACGCTTTCGGGCCAGTGCTCGCAACGCGAGGACTGACCTTGTCTTACCGCCCTATTCTTCTTGGCCGGAATGGCCCTTTTGTAGCTGAAAAAAGGGACTCAAGTCAAATACAGCTTTTTGGACTTTAATATATAGGTTAATGACTTGATTCACCATGACCGTCTTCGACATCCTCATCAACTATCACATCGCATTCTTGCAAGGCCTGAAGGTCACGCTCCAGCTGTGCGCCGTGATCTGGTCGGCGGGTATCGTGGGCGGCATTATGCTCGGCGTTGTGGGCGCTTACCGCCGCCACACGTGGGGCCGGTTCCTGCGCGGCATGTCGTTCGGCTTTTCGGCTATTCCGACGCTGGTCATCCTCTTCTGGCTGCACTACCCGGCCCAAGCCGCGTTTAACGTCGTGATCGATCCGTTTTACACGGCTGCCCTCACCCTCGCCCTCGTCAACATCTTCGGTGTGGGCGAAACGGTGCGCGGCGCGGTGGTCGATTTCCCCTCGCAATACATTATCGCGGGGCGCGTGTGCGGCATGCGTACGCGCGACATCGTGCGCCACATCCAGTTGCCCATTCTATTCCGCCAATTGTTACCCAGCATTCTTGTGCTGCAGGTCGGCATGTTGCACGCCAGTCTGTTCGCCAGCCTTATTTCCGTGGAAGAACTTTTCCGCGTGGCCCAGCGCATCAACAGCACGATTTATCGTCCCATCGAGATTTACACGGCGCTCGCCCTCTTCTTCCTGATGGTATGTTTGCCTATCAATCTGTTCGCCGAGTATTTAAAGCGGCGCTACACCCGCGATTTGTCGGAGCGCTGACCCATGCTTGACGTACGCAACCTCGATTTTGGTTACAACGGCAGCACGCTGCTGAATGACATCAATTTGTCGATCAAGCCCGGTGAAATCACCGTCCTCATCGGGCCGAGCGGCGCGGGCAAGACAACGCTCCTGCGCTGTCTCGCAAAGTTGGAAAAGCCCAAGCGAGGCACAATCGTCATTGATGACGACGTGTATTCTTATCCTTGGCCGCCAGAAAAACCCTTCCTGCCGCCGTGGCCTAAGCTCACCGCCGTATTCCAGCAGCTTTTCCTGTGGCCGCACCTTACGCTGCACGAAAACATCATGCTGCCCGTGCGCCTGCATAACGGCGATGCGAAGGATCGCCACGACCAGTTCGACGAGATTGTCGAAGCCTTCGACATGAAGGAATTTATCAACCGCTATCCCAACGAAGCCTCGCTCGGCCAGCGCCAGCGCGTGGCCCTCGCCCGCGCGTTGATGCTTAAACCGCATTATCTGTTGCTGGACGAAATCACCTCGGCGCTGGATGTCGAACAGATCACCAAGATCCTGGGTTACCTCAAGCAATTGCGCGGCAAGGACATCGGCATCTTCTTGATCACCCATTTGCTCGGCTTTGCCCGCCATGCGGCGGATCAGGTGCTGTTCATGGACGATGGCCGGATCGCCGAGCAAGGCGGCCCCGATATCCTTAAAAACCCCCAGACCGAACGCCTCGCCCAATTCCTTTCGGTGATCGCTGCGGCCTCCTAAAGCCCATTAACCAATAGATTTTTGGCCATGAACGGGAAAGGCTTGCTTTTCCGCTCCCCATTTCCTAGAAAAGCCCCCTGTTCCGAGGCTTGCAGGCTTGCGCCCGGACAAATGATTTCACGACAAGGTTAAGCAAAGAAACTTAAGAAAGACACGGTAGCCCATGAAGAAAGACGCGCACCCCGATTATCATGAAATTACCGTCGTCATGACCGACGGCACCCAGTTCACAACGCGCAGCACCTACGGCAAAAAGGGCGACCGGATTCAGCTGGATATTGACCCAAAGACGCATCCCGCATGGACGGGTATGCACCGCTTGGTTGACCGCGGCGGCCAGCTCGCCAAGTTCAACAAACGTTTTGCAGGACTTTCGGGCAAGAAGGACGAAGGAACCGCCGCTCCTGCCACAGGCGCGGACAAGATCAAGCTGACAACCGGCGCAAGCGCGAAAAAGAAAAAAGCTTAAGCGCACCATCGCTCCAACAAAAAACGCGGCTTTCATTCGAAAGCCGCGTTTTTATGTTTGAGGCCCTCACGCCCGTTTAATTGATGCGATCCTCGCTTTCGTAAAACCTTACGCCCTGGATCATGCCGAAGTTCGGCACTTCGCCGGCGTCGAGCTTGGAGCGCACCATGGCGTCCAAACGAAGAATACGTGAATATAGAGCGTGCGTACGCGTCAATAGATCGCGCAAGCCGGGCGGCAACTCCTCCAGTTCGGGTCCGGACTCGGCTTCGCACTCTTCGCTATCGCTCAGAACGTATTGCGGCGAAGCGAACTGCTCGGGTGAAATCTCGCCGGACAAAAGAGCCTTCATGGCCAAAAGCCATGTCATCACCTGAATGAGACGGGCGGAAACGCGTGTGTGCTGGTAACCAACCTGCAAACAGTGCGGCAGATCGAACTCGCGGCGATCGGATTGCTCGTGGTAGGCGATGTAGTTGCGCGCCTCGATGGTTAAGGCGACGCCCTCATCAAACGTCCGGTCTAAGAGCGTGGTCGCTTTTTGCTGATGCATGGCATCCCCCCTGAATCGTAGAATTCCCTTCTCTCCTATACTCAGGTCTACGACAGGGACTCTTAAGAACCCGTGTACTTAAGTTTAACAAGGCCTTAAGAACGATTGCTTTAACCAAAAAGTGAGGCTATTGTCCGGCCTCCTGAGGGTTCCCAAAAGCGCATTAATTTGCGATAGGATAGACCCTCAACCCAATATCTTGGGGCGTAGCCAAGCGGTAAGGCAGCGGATTTTGATTCCGCCATTCGGAGGTTCGATCCCTCCCGTCCCAACCAAACTCGCCAAAGGCGAGTTTGCCCCGGACTTGATCCGGGGCCTAGTCAATCTCTACCCCCAAACATAACTACCAATCTCCGCCACAAGCTTTTCCGGCCTTTATTGTTGAAAACAATAATGCAACACGGATTGCCGAGATAATTTCTCTTTACTTCAGTTTGAAATCCTTCTTTTCGAAAAATCCGCGCTTCGCGGTGACTGGAATAAATCTGAAACAGCCCGAGACCGTCCGACTTTGCCAAACGCCGCATGTCCTTTGCTACATACCTGAAAAAATCCAAACCGTCTTTACCGCCGTTCAAAGAAACATGGGGATCATGATCGCGCATTTCCGGCGCCATATAAGGAATATTGTCCGTCGCCGCTGCAGGAGGAGTGCACACGACGAGGTCAAACTTTTCGTCAATCTGCTTTCCCCAATCTCCCACAACAAACTTGGCGCAATCTTGAAGCCTGTTGACCTCTGCGTTTGTGCGCGCGACATTCAATATGACTTCATCAACATCAACGCCGACTCCCGTCGCGTTCGGCAAATTGTTAAGCAAAGCCAACAGTACGCACCCCGTGCCCGTACCTAAATCAAGAATGTGCAGCGGATCGTTCTTTCTCGGCTCGACGGCAAGGAGCATATGCTCAACAACCGCTTCGGCTTCCGGACACGGCCGGAACGTTTCTTTCGCTATCTTAATCGTCAGTCCATAGAACGTTGTCGCGCCAAGAATGCGCGTCAGCGGCTCCCGCTTTTCCCGCCTCCTCACAAGTTGTTCGGCAATCTCTTTCTTGCCGTCATCGACGTAAACTCCGGACGAGGCACAAATCTCCGACTCATCCATATCCAATGCGTACGCCAATAAAGCCCTGGCGTCGTCGAACGGCGCAAACACCCCCGCACGCTCAAGCCGCCTGCGATACTCGCCTAGCAATGCGCCAAGTTGCTTTGTCATAGGGGCAGTTATAACAGAAAGTCGCGCTTCTGCTATAGACAGCCCCATTTAACGAGACTTGTCGATCTTTTCCAATTTGATGACCACGCGGCGGTTTTTGGCCTGGTTTTTCGGCAACGGATTGCCAGCGGCGTCGCGATTGGGAACCTTAGGGAACGTGTCAGCATAACCTGCCGCCCGCAATCTTTGGGCCGTTATGCCTTGCTGAAGAAAGAATTGCACGACTGCTGACGCCCGCGCAGTCGAAAGTTCCCAATTCGACGGAAACATTGGCGTCTTGATCGGGGAATCGTCCGTGTGGCCTTCTACGGTCACTTGATAATCCTTATAGGCATCGGATTTGACGGTCGCCGCTACATCCAGCAAAATGGGTTTTCCGGCATCGTTGAGCGTCGAAGATCCCACATCGAAGAAAGCCGCGCTGCTCATCTCGATCGTTGTAATCCTGTCACCCTTTTCCTCGACCGTTGCTGCGCTCTGTTGCTTCAACTGCTCCACGCCTTCGGAAAGCTTTGCGGTTTCCGGTTGAGGATCGGCTGGTTGCACCGGTTTTTCTTCGGCGCTTTTGTCCATCCGCGCTTCTGCGCGCTCAAGCCCATGGAACGGCAAATTGCCTTCAAGAACGTCTGGGGCTTTTCCCGCTTTTCGGGCGGGTTTCTGTTGGTCATCGGCAAGCTCTACGTCTTCTTGTGCAACCTCCTGGCGCGGCGTTGCTTGCTGAATCTTTTTGATCGGCATGGAAAATGCGAAAATGATCGCGAAAAAACATAATAGCAACGTGATCATATCGGAATATGTCAGCAGCCAATCATCGGCATGGCTCACATGATTACGCTTGTTCTGCCAATGAAATCTCATGCTGCCCGCGCGATATGATGAAGCGGCATTGCCGGCTTATTGCTCGTGATGACGTTGACGTAATCTTGCCCATCTAGTCGCAAAAAGCTGTTCAGGCGGTCTTGAATGAACATCGGCCCCTTGTTGCCGAGAAGCAGAACCAGCCCTTCGGTAATCAGGTAATTGCGGAAGCGGCGGTTAGCAACCTTTTGCCGCAATTTTGAAGAAGCCGGAATAAAAATAAGCCTCGCAAGCAAAACGCCATAGAGCGTTGAAATGAAAGCGACAGCAAGGGCCGGACCAATAGCGGACATGTCGCCGTTCAAAGTGACCATCATCGTCACCATGCCTACCAGCGTCCCCACCATGCCGAACGCGGGCGCATGGCCAGCCATCGACGTCAACACGTCTACAGGCACGCTGTCGCGCTCGTAACAAGCTTCGGCCGCCGTCTCCAACATCGCCCGAACCTCCTCGGGCTCATAATCGCTCACGACCATGTTCAATCCGTATTTGATGAAAGGATCGCTTATGCCGCTTTTTGAAATGACGGATTCCAGATTGCGCATCCCCTTTTCCCGCAAGAGACGCGCGCAATAGATGATCGCCGTGATGTCCCGATGAAGGTTTTCTTGCGTCATCTTGGGTTCTTTGAACATCGTCGTGATCGCGTCGATCGCAAGATTCACGTCTTTCGAGTCAAAACTCATAAAAGCGACCGCGACGACACCTCCAACGACAATTAACAGACCTTCAAGATTAAAGTAGGTCAAAAAGCTATGCGACGTCAGGGCTATGACGACCAGAATACAAAGAAAGCCCAGAGCCGCGCTAATCACCGGAGAGCGGGCGCAGAAGGGAAAGTAGTCACGAAAGATCTGTCGCATGGCCAATGCTCATAAAAGATGGACCGCGTTTCCTGCGAAACGCCTAGTTGCCCATGCAACAGCCATGCCACATGAAAAGCCTCATAACACCTTGTTGTTACTTGCCTTTATCGAATCGCCGCCATGGGACAACGTGCATCTCCGGATCACTAGGAAAATACGGCATGGCCAATGTACAGAATCTGCCTGTGATGGCTATAGGGTTAACGTGCGCGCCCACCTTGCTATGCGCCTCTCGCTTCATGCGCAAAAACATGTATAACACCGCCGGATTTACTGTTTTTGGGAATTTGCTACGTGGCCTCGACGCTGCTCCTCAATGTTCAGGACGCCCTCATCCGGTACGGCGACAAAACTATTTTCGAAGGCTTGTCGTTCAATATCCGCGAGGGAGAAAAGATATGCCTCGTCGGCAAAAACGGGGCGGGTAAAACTACGCTCATGAACATCATCACGGGCATACGTGAACTTGACGATGGCCTGCGCTGGCAGCTTCAAGGCTCGACAGTCGGTTATCTCCAGCAAGACGTGCACCCTCAACCCGGCGAAACGGTTCGTAGCTTTATCTTCAAAAGTCTGAACAATCAGGACGGCAGCCACGATTACAAAATCGAACGCGTCGTGCAGCCGCTTCATCTTAATATCGACGACAAGCTGGAAGCTCTTTCCGGCGGCCAGTTGCGCCGCGCCGCGCTGGCCCGCGCATTGGTCGAAGAACCCGACATCTTGCTGCTCGACGAGCCGACCAACCACCTCGACCTCGACGTGATCGAATGGCTCGAAGGCTACATCAAATCCTTTCGTGGCGCGGTCGTGTGCGTCAGCCACGACAAGACGTTCCTCGCCAATGTTTCCGACCGCGTTTTCTGGCTCGACCGCGGGCGGCTGCGTGTGTGTCCGAAAGGTTTCGGCTTTTTCGATGAATGGGCCATCATGCTGCTTGAACAGGAGGAGCGCGAACTTCAAAACCGCCAGAAAATCCTCGATCAAGAAGTCGAGTGGGCGAGCCGTGGCGTAAAAGCCCGCCGGAAACGCAACGTGCGCCGCATCGCCCTGATGAAAGAGGAACGCGACAAGCTTAAAGCCGATAAACGCGCGTTACACCGCATGCTGGCTAAAATCCAATATGAAACAGGAGAACCCGAAGAAGTCTCATCGCGCATCGCTGCCCATTTCCACAACGTCAGCAAATCCTTTACCGACGAAGGCCGCGAAAAAGTCATTTTGAAAAAGTTCAATCTGCGCATCCAGCGCGGCGACCGCATCGGCATCGTGGGCCGCAACGGTTCCGGCAAGACCACCTTATTGAAAATGCTGGTCGGCGAACTGAAGCCCGACGAAGGCAAGATCAAACTGCCGAAGGATATGACAATATCGTATTTCGATCAGACACGCGCGGCGCTCCGGCCTGACCATTCGCTGCACCGCGTTCTTTGCCCGAACGGCAGCGATTATATCGACGTGATGGGCAAAACGCGCCACGTGTGCAGCTATTTGAAGGATTTCCTGTTCGATCCACGCGCTGCGCAAACGCCTGTGGCCACGCTTTCAGGCGGGCAGAAAAACCGTCTGATGCTGGCCAAGGTTCTGGCCAACCCAGGCAAGTTCCTGATCCTCGACGAGCCGACGAACGATCTCGATATGGACACGCTCGACATGCTGGAGGAAATGCTGGCCAATTACACGGGCACGCTTCTGGTCGTCAGTCACGATCGCGATTTTCTTGACCAAACAGTCTCTAAAATCCTTGCGTTCGAAGGCGATGGACACATTGAAGGCGTCATCGGCGGGTACAAAGACTATCTGGAATCCCGCGCACGGCGCCTCGGCGACCAGGAACCGCCCAAAATCGGAAACAAACCAAAAAAAACAGTTGTAGCGGCCTCTGCCCCATCCAAACGCGAACCTAAAAAGCTCACTTACGCGCTGCAATACGAACTCGATAATCTTCCCGTAAAAATATCAGAGTTGGAAAAAGAAATCGCCGACCTCGAAGCCCAACTCGACTGCGCTGACCTATACGATAGGGACAAATCTCTCTTCCACCGCCTCTCGACACGGCTCCCCGCTGCCCAGCACGAAAAACACGTTGCCGAAGAACGCTGGCTGGAGCTGGAAGCGCAACGCGATAAGTTAGAAAATTAGGGTCCAGACCCAATTAACCTAGCGTTAAGCGATTGATGATTCAAGGGAA
>CAZVCG010000051.1:0-10905 GCA_964626265.1 uncultured Rhodospirillaceae bacterium
AGGCCGCAGCATGACTATTTTACCCCAAAGACTCTACCTCAAACTGACCCGGCTTTGGGGAGAACGTCAACGCATACTTACTTTCTTGCCGTCCACGGCTCTGGGCGGCAAGGATACTATGACAAAATTATTATAATCTATTTCGAAGCTTGCGTCAAGGATTATATTCCTATTACGTCCAAGTCAGGCATTTACTCAGTAAACAACTCAGTCGACAGATAGCGTTCCGCAGAGTCGGGGAAAAGCGTGACGATCGTTTTGCCCTTCATCTCCGGTCGATGCGCCAGATTTAAGGCCGCCGCCAACGCCGCCCCGGATGAAATTCCTACGGGAATGCCTTCGATGAAGGTGACCATGCGCGCCGCCTCGATTGCTTCCTGATCTTCAACGCCGATAACCTCATCAATGATCGAACAATCCAGAATATCGGGCACAAAGCCTGCGCCTATACCCTGAATTTTATGAGGCCCCGCCTTCCCACCTGATAAAACGGCGCTTCTTTTGGGTTCGACGGCGACGATTTTCACGGCGGGCTTACGCTGTTTGAGTTCCGTGCCCACGCCCTGGAGCGTGCCGCCCGTGCCGATGCCCGCAACAAAAACATCCACGGCGCCTTGCGTATCGTTCCATATCTCATTGGCGGTGGTGGTGCGGTGAATAGCGGGATTGGCCGGATTCTTGAACTGCATGAGCATGACGGCATTGGGATCGTTTTTCACGATTTCCTCGGCCCTTTTAATCGAACCCATCATACCCTCCGCGCGCGGCGTGAGAACCAGCTCGGCCCCCAAAAGCTTGAGAACCTTTTGCCGTTCGATGGACATGTTGTCGGGCATGGTAAGGATCAGCTTGTATCCACGTGCCGAGCAAATAAAGGCGAGTCCGATACCCGTGTTGCCGGAGGTCGGCTCGACCAAAATAGTGTGTTGATTGAGCCGCCCTTCCCTTTCGGCGGCTTCGATCATGCCGAGCGCCGTGCGGTCCTTGACAGACGACAGCGGGTTAAAGAATTCCAGTTTGCATAAAATGGAGGCCACGCAACCCGTATGCTTGGGCAATTTGTTCAGGCGCACGAGCGGCGTGTTGCCGATCGTATCGATTATGCCGTCATATATTTTCCCGCGGCCTTCAGTCGTAAAGGGCATAATTTTCTCCCTTACAGATGTAAAGCCTGGATACTAATTGGAAATAACAATTTAGGAAAGGTAGATAGGCGACTATACTCGAAGAACGCGCATATCCGTGCGTTCATACCAGATTTATGTGATTTTGGGATTGGCAATATTACTTATGTTCAAGCTTGCTCGCAAGGCATGGCTTCCATCGCGTCGTGGAATATGCCCCGATGCTCAAATTGCCCTCGACATCCGTGTAACACGACATATTCCTGCCGTTTGCCTTGGATGCGTAAAGCGAATAGTCCGCGAGGGTGAAAAGCTCAGTTCGGACTTTCCTTTGACCAAATTTCCTAACAAAAGAATTATGCAATGCCGCAATGCCAATGCTTGCCGTTGCGTTAAACTCTTCCTTTAAACCAGCTGTCTTGTGGGATATTGCCGCCAATGCCTTGCGGAGTTTTTCGGCAACCTTGAATGCGCTTTCTTCGTCAATACAGCGGAATGATATGACGAGTTCTTCGCCACCGTAGCGGGCAGGCCTTCCTTGGGACATTAGGTCTTCTTTTCTAACGACTTGACGCAATTCTTTTGCGACCGTGCGCAGCACTTCATCACCCGTTTTATGCCCACGGCGGTCATTGATCTTTTTGAAATGGTCGAGATCGATCAGGAGCAAACACAGGTATTGTGGTTCCTTTCTATGGTTGCGTGATGGAATAAACGGTTTATCTTTGATTTCCGCTATAAGGTTGGCCAACGCCTCTTCCATAGCGTAGCGGTTAGGCAGCCCGGTCAGTTGGTCTTTTTCTAATTGTTTTATGCGTTGTTGTAAGGCTCGAAGTTCATTCTCCAGTACTTCAGTGCGCGCGCAAACTTTCCCCGCGCATACGCGTGGGAAACCACGGTTCGGTATTTTTGCTTTCTTCTTTACGGCCATCAAATCACTTACGAAAAATATAAGTCCCTATAAATATTGGAGCCTTCAAATGTGAACCATTTTACTCGAAAAACTCGAAAGTAATTATTAAATTCCCCCATCAAAAACGGGTCTAATGGATTTTTGGGTTAAGAATTTATGAACGGGCAAACAAAATTAATATTCCCGAAGCTAAGACTAAAGCGACTTTAATGGATTATTATGTAATAAATGTAGTATTGATCATAATAATATATTGTTATTCTATATGTATTAAACGCCCTATTTCTATATACTTCCTATATTGCGGTGCAGCAATTATTATCAAAACGCGTATTTTTCTCTTGAACGAATCTGCTCATTAAGATTAATACAACCCAAAAAGTAGTTATCCACATCATAGAGCGTGAATACACGCCAACTTCATCGGGAGGAAAAACGTCATGGGTCATACACGAGCCGCAAGGCTGAAAACGTCGTCTTCAGCCACCACATCCACGCATACGCCCGCCGGTCCTGGCCCTACCCTGCCACCTTTTAATACATCGAATTGGCAACGCCAAGTTGATGTCCGCGATTTTATCATCAGCAATTTTACGCCTTACGAAGGCGATGAATCGTTTCTGGCTCCAGCCACTGTCCGCACCGAAAAACTTTGGAGGAAAGTCGCAGACCTTATGGCCAAGGAACGCGACCAAGGCGGTGTGCTTGGCATGGACACCGAACTTGTATCTACCGTCCACTCTCATCCTGCGGGCTATATCGACCGCGACCTCGAACAAATCGTGGGCCTGCAGACCGATGAGCCGCTCAAGCGCGCTCTGATGCCTTTCGGCGGCCTTCGCGTGGCGGAGGATTGTCTCACCGCATATGGCTATGCCATGGCGCCGCAGACGAAGGAAATTTTCGAAAAATACCGCAAAACGCACAACGAAGGCGTTTTCGACGTGTATTCCGACGCGGTCAAGAAGGCCCGCAAGGCCGGCATCGTCACCGGCCTGCCCGACGGCTATGGCCGTGGCCGCATCATCGGCGACTACCGCCGCGTAGCTCTTTACGGCACGGCGCGTTTGATCGAAGACAAGAAAGAACAGTTCAAGTCGCTCGACAGCGTGATCAACGAAGAAACCATCCGCCTGCGCGAAGAAATCAAGGAACAGATCAAGGCTCTCAAGGAACTTGAGATAATGGCGCAAACATACGGCTTTGACGTGACGAGGCCCGCCGCGAACGCCCATGAAGCCATTCAGTGGACATATCTGGGCTATCTCGCGGCCGTAAAAGAACAAAACGGCGCTGCGATGTTGCTGGGCCGCGTCGCGAACTTCCTCGATATCTACATTGAGCGCGACATGAAGGCCGGAACGCTCACCGAAGCCGAAGCTCAGGAGCTGATCGATCATCTTGTGATGAAATTGCGCATGGTGCGCTTCGCCCGCACGCCGGAATACAACGAACTCTTCTCCGGCGATCCAACTTGGGTGACGGAAGCTCTGGCCGGCATGGCTGAAGATGGGCGCCCGCTGGTGACGAAAACGACGTACCGATTTCTGCACACGCTGACGACGCTCGGCCCTGCGCCCGAGCCGAACCTGACCGTATTGTGGTCGCAGCGTCTGCCTGAAGCTTTCAAGAAATACTGCGCCAAGGTGTCCATCGCGACGTCGTCCATCCAGTATGAAAACGACGACCTTATGCGGCCCTATTGGGGCGACGATTACGGAATCGCGTGCTGCGTCTCGGCAATGCGGATCGGCAAGCAGCTACAATTTTTCGGAGCGCGCGTCAATCTGGCCAAGACGTTGCTCTACGCCATCAACGGCGGCCGCGACGAAATAACAGGCGAACAAGTAGCTCCGGCCTTCGCCCCCATAACGGGCGCGGTTCTCCAATACGATGAAGTTATTGAGCGCCTCGACAACATGATGGATTGGCTGGCGGGCACGTATATCGACGCGCTCAACATCATCCACTATATGCATGACAAGTATTGCTACGAACGGCTGGAAATGGCCCTGCACGACCGCGACGTGTTCCGCACGATGGCTTGCGGCGTGGCGGGCGTTTCGGTGACGGCTGACTCGCTGGCGGCTATCAAGTTCGCCAAAGTATCCGTTATCCGCGACGACCGCGGGCTGGCGGTCGATTTCAAGATTGACGGCGAATACTACCCGCAATACGGCAACAATGACGACCGTGCCGACGAAATCGCGGTGTGGTTGGTCGAAAACTTCATGAAGAAGCTCAAGACCAAACATACCTACCGCAACGCCGTGCCTACGCAATCCGTCCTGACCATCACCTCGAACGTGGTGTACGGCAAAAAGACAGGCTGTACGCCGGATGGCCGAAAGGCCGGCGAACCTTTCGCGCCGGGGGCCAACCCAATGCACGGGCGCGACAAAAAAGGAGCGTTGGCATCGCTAAGTTCGGTCGCCAAGATTCCTTATGAGTTCTCGCAAGATGGCATCTCGAACACCTTTTCTATCGTGCCAGAGGCATTGGGCAAGTCGGAAGGCGACCGGATCAACAATCTTGTCGGCATGATGGACGGCTATTTCGGCCGCAATGCGCACCATATGAACGTGAACGTGTTCAGCCGCGAAACGCTTATGGACGCCATGGATCATCCTGAAAACTATCCGCAGCTCACTATCCGCGTATCGGGATACGCCGTGAACTTCATCAAGCTGACCCGCGAGCAACAACAGGACGTGATCAACAGGACGTTCCACAGGGCGATGTAAAAAAGGGGTCTGGGGTTGGGGATCGGCATTTAGGGATGATGTTCCCGAAAGCTGTTTCCTGACCTCCGAATGCTAAATGTTAAATACTGATGTAGAGGGTTATATCCATTCCGTCGAAAGCGCGGGAACTCTGGACGGACCCGGTATGCGGTTCGTGATTTTCCTTTCGGGATGTCCGTTCCGCTGCCTTTATTGCCACAACCCCGACACGCACATCAAAACCGCAGGCCGCGTCAAAACGGCCCAGATGCTGATTGACGATGCTAAAAAATACAAAGATTACTTGGCCCGCACGAGCGGCGGAGTCACGATCAGCGGCGGCGAACCTCTGTTTCAGGAAGAGTTCACCACGGCTATTTTGCAGGGCTGCAAAGCCAATGGACTGCATACAGCCGTGGACACTACGGGCTATCTCGGCGACAAGGTTTCAGACGCGTTGCTTGAAGCGACGGATTTGTTTCTGCTCGACATTAAGTCATTCGATCCGTTCACGTTCAGAAAAGTGACCGGCTCGCGTCTTCAATTGACGCTGGATTTCGCGCGCAAGCTATCAGCCTACCGTAAGCCAACATGGATCAGGTTTGTGCTTGTGCCCGGCCTGACGGACGACATTGAACCTATCGAGAAAATGGCGGATTTCGTGAAAGGTCTCGGCATCGTCGAACGTGTGGAAGTTTTGCCCTTCCACAAAATGGGCGAGCCGAAGTGGGAGTCCCTCGGCCTGAATTACACGCTCAAAGACACCCAGCCACCCTCGCCGGAGTTGGTCAAGCAGGTACAGGGGATATTCGCCAAACAAGGACTGATGGTCGTTTAGAGCATCGTTTCTGTCGAGAACAGCTTGCGGTGTTCTTGAACCGCGTAGCGGTCGGTCATGCCAGCGATGTAGTCCGCAATCAGGCGGGCTTTGAAGGTTTCGTCGTCCTCGCGGTCTTTCAAACGCGCATACCAGGCGTTCGGCAGGCAGTTCGGCCTTTCCATAAGATACGTAAACAGGTCTTTCACGATCTGGTCGGCCTTGGCCAGCATCCGGTTGACCTTGCTGTGACGGTACATCCGGTCGCGCAGGAAAGCCTTCAATACGTTCATATGCTGTTGCATCGCGAAGCTGAACTTGGCCGTAGGTTGCTTGGCCTTGCGAATATCCTTGGCTGTCGCTGGCTTAAGCGCGGCCAGCGCGGCTTTTGTCGTATCCATAAGGTCGGTCACCATCGTGCCGATGACCTGACGGACGACGGCGTGCATCAGACGGTCTTCATCCGCGTCAGGATAATGGCGGCGCATGTCTTCGCCAATCGGGCCGAATAATGGCAACGGCTTCATGTCGCAGAACGAGAAGAAGCCGGCGCGGTAACCATCATCGATGTCATGCGTGCTGTAAGCCACTTCGTCGGCAACGGCGGCAACCTGAGCCTCAAGCCCGGCATATGAACCCAATTCAAGATCAAACTTCTTGTTAAACTCGGCAATCGTTGGTGGCACAACCCGCTCTTCGGTTTCATCGGTCAGGGGCCCGTTGTGTTTAACGACACCTTCCAGCGTTTCCCAAGTCAGGTTCAAGCCGTCGAATTCTACATAGCGACGCTCAAGTTGCGTTAAAATGCGAAGCGTCTGTTCATTGTGATCGAAACCGCCATATGGCTTCATCAACTCGCCTAATGCCCACTCCCCCGCATGGCCAAAACACGTATGGCCAAGGTCATGAGCCAACGCGATGGCCTCGGTCAGGTCTTCGTTCAGCCCCAAAGCTCGCGCTATTGACCGGGCTATTTGAGCAACTTCAAGCGAGTGCGTAAGGCGTGTGCGGAAATAGTCGCCTTCGTTCTCGATAAACACCTGCGTCTTGTTACGCAGTTTGCGGAACGCGCCGGAATGGATGATCCGGTCATGATCGCGTTGAAACTCGGTGCGGTTCCCACTCGGCGCTTCGTTGATAAGACGCCCACGGGTTTCGGAAGCCTTGGTGGCATAAACGGCACTCGCTGTGCCCGAATCTGAGAGATAGTTTTTCATAACTCCTTATTAGACGGGTCTTTTTATTTTGGCTAGTATAGGAATATGCGTATAGCCACATGGAACGTTAACTCGGTTAAGGCTCGCCTGCCTATAGTCACGGAATGGCTGAAATCGGCTAAACCGGATGTCCTGCTGTTGCAAGAAATCAAGTGTGAAACCGAAGCTTTTCCCAAGCTGGAGTTCGAAGCGTTGGGTTATCACGTCGCCGCCGTAGGGCAAAAAGCTTATAACGGCGTGGCGATCCTGAGCCTCGAAAAGCCGGAACAAACGCTCACCCGCCTGCCGGGCGATAAAAACGATATGCAAGCTCGCTATGTCGAGGCTATTATTCAAGGCATCCGCATTGCGAGCGTCTATCTACCGAACGGGAACCCCATCGACAGCGAAAAGTACGACTACAAGCTTACATGGCTTGAACGTTTGCGTGTCCATGCGAAAAATCTTCTCAAGGACGAAAAGCCTTTCGCTCTGGCGGGCGATTTCAACGTCATTCCGACCGAACAAGACGTTTATGATCCCAAAGGTTGGGAAAATGACGCCCTCTTCCATCCAAGGACGCGCGAAGCTTACCGCGCGTTGGTAAACCTTGGATTGACGGACGCCTTCCGCGCCTTCAATCCCGACAAAAAACACGCCTATACGTTTTGGGATTATCAAGGAGGCTCATGGCAGCGCGATAATGGTTTGCGCATAGATCATATACTTCTGTCACCCGAGGCAACGGACATGCTAACGGCCTGCTTCATCGACAAAACGCCGCGCGGACAGGAGAAGGCTTCCGACCATACGCCGGTCGTGGCCACGCTCGGAATTTAGAACATTGCGTCGACGGCCGACTGGTCGAGCGACTTTCCGTATCCATGGACGATAGCGCCGCCGTCATCGATCATGCCCTGCAGTTCCATCGACGCCAAATAGGCCATTTCGGCGAACTTTTCCTTTTGGCCTTCCTCTAATGCGCGACGCAACTTTAGACGCATTTCAACCACCAACATGCTCATCTGCACGGTCAGTTTGTCAAACCGTTCGCGTAGATCGGTTGGCGAATAGTCGTAAACCTCGATGGCAAGCGGCGCGAAGCCCAGCTCGCTGGTCATGAAATGCTCACGGTACGTTTTGTAAGACCACTTGTCGATCTCGTCGAGCAATTCCGGCGCGTCGTTGAGCATGTTGAGCATCATGATAACTTCGTTGAAGTGATTGAAATAATCCGTGGACAAGAACGACCTTGGGTCGATGTTCGTTCCGACGAGGCGTTCGCGTATTTTGTCTAAATCAGGCATGAGAGCGGTATTTTAAGTAATGATCGGCTAATGAACTGTTAATACGCTGTTTTTACCTATTTATGCTTTATTTGCATGACTCCCAACAAAAAGGCGGCGAAGCCAAGTTGTATCCCGCCGACTATCAAAGTGACGGCCGCTATCAATATTCTCATGACGTCGCGGTAGTCGAGAGCGCCGAAATTGACCGCCGTCCATCTTTTGGCGGCCCAAAGAACGGCAATTACGCCCAGCATAATTAAGAATCCGCCCAATAATAACATTCTCTCAAGCGTTAAACCTGAAAGCCATTTATCATATCGTGACGAACGCGGAATAATCCCGTTGTGCATGGCGAAAGTCCGCGCAATTGCGCCAAAGGTGATGCTTTGCACCCCTACAAGTATTCCCATTGCGCCAACGAGCAACGTGTGGACATCAAGCCCTACGCCATCGGCTATTTGCATGGGACCAGGAAGCAATAGAGCAGCAATGATCAATCCGATCACGATCATGGCCAATCCCGGATAGAGGTAGAGCCAACGCGGCGAATAGAGCAGCATAAAGCGTAAATGCCGCCAGCCATCGCGCCAAGGCTGTAAATGAGGTTTCCGGTTGCGTCCGTCCGGCCATAGCTTTACCGGCACTTCTGTCATGCGCAGATTATGCAGCGAGGCGCGAACGATCATCTCGCTCGCATATTCCATGCCTGTCGTCCGCAAATCTAGTTTTTGTACGGCTTCGCGTGAAAAGCCGCGCATGCCGCAATGAAAATCGTTGATGGGAATGCGGAAGAATAACTTTCCAAGAGCCGACAGAACGGGATTTCCAAGATATCGGTTCAAAAACGGCATTGCGCCTTTTTGAATTCCTCCCTGAAAACGGTTGCCGACGACCATTTCATAACCTGCTTGAAGCTTGGCGTAGATTGGCATAAGGGCCGAAAGGTCATAGCTATCGTCGGCGTCGGCGATGATAACGTATTGTCCTTTGGCGGCGGCTATTCCGCCGGCAAGCGCCGCGCCGTACCCCCTCTCCTCTACATGCGCGACGCGCGCTCCCATGGCCTTGGCCAATTGAACGGAACCGTCGTCGCTGCCGTTATCGGCGACTATCACTTCTCCGCGTATGGCGTTTTTGGACAAAAATTCCAGTGCCTTATTCAGGCACTTGGGAAGCGTCCTGACTTCGTTCAGGCACGGAAGCACTATGGATAATTCCAGGGGCGACTCGGACATGGGCTTACAGATTGCAGAAATTAACCGACCTGTCATCCGCGATATAATCAAGCTGCTGGATTTCCTCTAAATCAGTCTTTATAAGAGCCGCTTACGGATGGGTGGTAGAGTGGTTGAATACACCGGTCTTGAAAACCGGCGTGCCCGCAAGGGTACCGTGGGTTCGAATCCCACCCCATCCGCCAACCTACGTTGCCACGTAGCTTCGTGTGGCGCGCCAAAATTGGTCTACCCGTTCACGATTTCTTTCAGGAATACGGCAACCTCGCGTTCAAGATGCCCTCCCTGCTCGGATAATATCCCAACGGCGCGCTGCAATTGTTCGGAAGACATCTTGGCGTCTTCCGAAGATGACCTGACCTGCGAAATATTTTCAACAATTGATGCAGTCTGGGAAGAAGCGCTTTCCATGCTCTTAGCGATTTCCATCGTTGTTGCTTTTTGCTGAGTCAACGCCCCATTGACCGAAGCCGCCGAGGTTTCCACCTGCTGGATCGACGTTTTGATTGCCGTCATGGCGCTTATGACTTCTTCGGACACATTTCTTATGTTTCCGATGTGTTCGGTAATGTTTACGGTCGCGTTTTTCGTTTGATGGGCTAGCGATTTAACTTCTCCCGCCACTACGGCAAACCCCTTGCCAGCCTCTCCTGCGCGCGAGGCCTCAATCGTTGCGTTAAGCGCAAGAAGATTAATCTGATCGGCTATCTCTTGAATGATGACGATTATCTCTGAAATTTTTGCTGATGCTTGTTCGAGATTGCGTGATATTTCGTCCGTTTTGTTCGTGGTCGACACCGTATCGCCTATCACAGAAGCGGAGTCATTCATCTGGTTCGTAATATCGACCACGGACGCGTTCATTTGCTGTGTCGCCGCCGAAACAGATTGGATATTTTTCAATGTCTCCGATGCCGCTTCCGTGGCCTGTTCGGCCTGCTTGCTGACGCCTACCACGTTGTCGTTCAACGACTTCGAAAGTTTGTTAAGCTGGGTGGCCTGCTCAACGACGGAAGAAACTATACCCTGAACCTTGCTCTGAAATCTTTGGGAGAGTTCTCGCATGGCCTGTTTTTTTTCTTCGCGGTTTTTTTCCTCAAGCGCGGCCTGCTCTTCTTCGAGTTTGCGTTTATCGATAGCGTTTTGTTTAAATACTGCCACTTTTCGCGCCATACTGCCGATTTCTGTCGGCTTATCAGTATAAGGCACTTCAACCGTCAAGACGCCTTGCGTAAGCGATCGCATTACCTCGCCGAGCACACGGATAGGTTTTGTGGCAATGCGGTAGAGAATTACAGCAACAATTGCGTTGAGCAAAATGGCAACGACAAGTTGCCAAAGCAAATCATCGTAAAATACATCGCTTGCTTCAACGCCGAATTTGCTTCGAATGTGTATGTAACTTTTGATGCCGAAAGCAAAACCTACGAACGATAAAAAGATCGCGACAGACTGCAGCCTGAACGATAAGCTATTCATTAAGCGCTTTATTTCCATGGGATGGGCATCCTCTAGAATGGCGTAAGAAGATGAAAGATATTTTCCTTATTGATTCTTATTAATATAAATGTCTTTAAATCTTAGAACAATACTATCGTATTAGGGTCC
>CAZVCG010000052.1:0-10476 GCA_964626265.1 uncultured Rhodospirillaceae bacterium
TTGCCGACGCCCGCGCCGCCGAACAGGCCGATCTTGCCGCCGCGCGAGTAAGGCGCGAGCAAATCGACGACCTTGATGCCCGTGACGAGAATCTGCTTTTCGGTCGATTGATCGACGAATTCCGGCGCGTCGCGGTGGATGGGAGCCATGCGCTTGCTCTTGACGGGGCCGCGTTCATCAACGGCTTCGCCGATCACGTTCATGATGCGGCCCAGCGTTTCGGGGCCTACGGGAATGGTAATCGGGGCGCCCGTGTCTTCGACTTTCTGGCCGCGCACCATGCCGTCGGTCGAGTCCATAGCGATGGCGCGGACGGTATTTTCACCGAGGTGCTGCGCAACCTCGAGAACGAGCTTGCGGCCTTCGATTTCGGTGGTCAGCGCGTTCAGGATCGGCGGTAGTCCCTTTTCGAACTGCACGTCGACGACGGCGCCCATAACCTGCGTAATGCGACCTTGACCGATGTCTTTCATTTTCTTTTCCTCTTCAGCAATCTTATTCGTTATTATTCCTTGCCCGCCGCCGTTTAGTTAGGATGGCAAGTGCATCTCTCTCCCGCCAACCGTTCGGCATATTGAATATCAACCGGACGGTCGTGTTTAGGAATAAAACCAGGAATTCCCTCGCCGCTCCTCGTGACGGCAATAGCCATCTGGGCGAATTTCTGGGCAATTTTCGGAGTCATCTCTTTCTCTTCGCACTTTGCGTATTTCGCAAGCAGAAAAGCCGCAATCTCCGCAACTCTGGGATCGGTTGATGGGTTCGGTAATGCCATGTTAAACCGCCTCCGCGCCTGATATGATTTCGATGAGTTCTTTCGTGATGTAGGCCTGACGGCTGCGATTGTAGTTCAGCGTCAGCTTGTCGATCATCTCGCCCGCGTTGCGCGTCGCATTGTCCATCGCCGTCATGCGCGCGCCCTGCTCGCCCGCCGAGCTTTCGAGGAATGCGCCATAGACGGAAACCGCCAAGCTGCGCGGCAGCAATTTTTCCAAAATCACGTCGCGGCTCGGCTCGAACAATTCATAAAGCGCTTGAACGCCGGTGGCGGCTTTTGCGGCTTCGCTTTCGTCCGCCTTGGGCAACTCGATAGGCACGATCTGCTTGACGGTTACCACCTGTGAAATGGCCGAACGGTATTTGTTGAACACTATGCGGACCACATCTACTTCACCCGCCTCGAACATTTCCAAAATCTTGGCGTTCAGCATGTTGACCATATCGAGGTTGACCAATTTCTTGGGCATGTCTTCGATAGTCATCAGAATCTTGTCGGCATGATCGCGGCGCAAAAGGTCGCGGCCCTTGCGGCCAACGCAAATGACTTTCACCGTTTTTCCCTCGCCTTCAAGCTGGCGGATGAGGTTGCGCGCTTCACGGACGATGGAGCCGTTGAAAAAGCCGCATAGGCCGCGATCGGACGTCACGACGACCAGCAGGACGGAATCTTCCTTGCCGGAGCCGGTGATCAGCCTGGGCGTGCTTTCGTTGATTTCGAGCTTGCCGGCCAGCGTGCTCATCATGCGGGCCATGCGCTCGGCGTAAGGGCGGGCCGCTTTCGCTTGATCTTCGGCGCGGCGAAGCTTGCTGGCCGCGACCATCTTCATGGCCGACGTAATCTTGCGCGTCGATTTGACGCTGACGATGCGGTTTTTTAGGTCCTTGAGACTGGGCATAGCCGTATATTGTCAGGAAAAGTAAAAATCGTGGGCTTTTTGGCCCATTAACGGCCTGCGGTCAAGTAGGATTCTGGCCTTATTTACCCTTCTTGAGGTCCTTGCTGGCGACCTTTGTCAGGCTGCTGCAGGGAGGATCGTAAGTACGGCCCGAAACCTGCAGAATTTCGCCCTGTACGGCCTTTGAATTGGAGCCGTAGAGAACGAGGACTTTATCCCTGTATTTGGCGCAGAAGGCAGGAGCGGACATATCGGCGATCCTCTGGCCATATTCGTTGGCCAGAAGAGTCCGAAGACGGTCAAGTTGATCTACTCCCTTACCGCCATAGACCTTTTTATAATATTTAGTCATCGTCGCCTCGGATTCGCGCAACATATCGACGTTGTCGCGGGTGAACCCCGTATAGGCCTTAACCAAATCCTCGCCCATCGACCCGCGTTTGCAAGTCACTGTGATGACCATCAGCTCAGAATGGAGCCTCAGAGACTGCTCGGCCTGAATCTCTTCCGGGGAATAGCACTTTTGGGCAGCTTGAGCCGGGACGGCCCCAAAAAGCAAAGCCAAGGTCAAAAAAATAGCGGATTTCATGGAATCTCCCTGTGAAGGTTCCGGAGGCGGCATTCAGACCCTAGCGCAAAGGCGTAAAAATGTCTTAACGTAAATGCCGCGCGAACGAAAACACACTTTGCCGGGGAGAGCAATGTCCAAAAACCTTGTCGTGAAAACAGGCCGCGATGAAAAGGGACTCGTTCAGCCTGCCATTCTCAATCTTTTCAATGAAGTAACTCTTGGCAGCCTGGCCACAACCAACCCGGACGCATCCCCCCATATCAACACGTGTTATTGCGCTCCGGACAAAAACTGGACCATTTTTTTCTATCCAGCCCGAAATCTTCTCATGCCAAAAACCTTGTGCGCAATCCGGCGGCGGCTTTGACATTGTTCGATTCGATACAAAAATTCGGTACGGAGCTACGCGGGTTGCAACTTTTCGGAACGGCTCGGCAACTTTCAATCACCGAATCCGTTCACGCGTTTTCGGTCTATACGAAACGGTTTCCGGAACTCTTGCGCTATGCCGCCGACGTTCAGGCGGCCTTCAAACACTTCGAAGACCGTTTTTTCGAGTTCACCGTGAAAAGCGGCAAGATGCTAGACGAACCGACATTCGGCAAAGAAGTGTATATCGATTTTGAGATCGTTTAATCGCGTTTTTTTTACTTAAACGCGTCGGCGAAGGCTTTCAGAGCCTTATCGATGCGAGTCTGCCAACCGGGGCCTTTCGACTTAAAGAACGAAAGAACGCTTTTCGACAAGCGGATCGACACCGCTTTCTTCTTCGGCTCGCCCTTGCGTGCGCGGCTGCGCGACGTTTTGGCGGATTTGCGGGCCGGTTTTTTGGTTTTTGATGTCATGATGACTCCTGAGGCGGGATGATTCGCTTATGTATACACATAAATATATTTTACGTATATACATTGTTTTTGGCCCAGAAAACCTACAAATATCGTCATCCCGATGCAAGTCGGGATCCAGTAAACATTGACGAAAGACGTTCTTATGGAATTTTTCGCTGGATCCCGTATCACGCTTCGCTTTCGCTGAAAGCGAAGCTGTACGGGATGACGTTTGGGGGATACGTCTTACTTTAGTATCAGCCCTATTCCCACTCTATGGTGCCGGGGGGTTTGCTGGTCACGTCGTAGACGACACGGTTGATGCCGCGCACTTCGTTGATGAGGCGCGTGGCCACGCGAGCCAGAAAAGCGTGATCAAATGCGAAAGACTCCGCCGTCATGCCGTCCACGGACGTCACAGCGCGCAAAGCCAGCACGTTGTCGTAACTGCGGCCATCTCCCATCACGCCGACCGATTTCACAGGCAGAAGCACGGCGAAAGCCTGCCAGATTTTGTCGTAGAGGCCCGCTTTGCGGATTTCGTCGAGATAAATCACGTCGGCTTTCCGCAGAACTTCGAGATTTTTCTCGTTGATGTCGTCAAGAATGCGGATGGCGAGGCCCGGACCCGGGAACGGATGACGACCCACGAAGGATTCCGGCAAGCCCAATTCACGGCCCAAAGCCCGAACTTCATCTTTAAAAAGTTCACGTAAGGGCTCGATAAGCTTGAGATTCATGCGCTCCGGCAAACCGCCGACATTATGGTGCGATTTGATCGTAACGCTTGGCCCGCCCGTGAACGATACGCTTTCGATGACGTCCGGATAAAGCGTACCTTGGGCGAGGAATTCGACGCCGGATATTTTGTGCGCTTCGGCCTCGAAAACGTCGATGAACAGCTTACCGATGGTTTTACGTTTGACTTCAGGGTCGGTGACGCCCTTGAGAGCTTCGAGGAACATCGGCCCAGCGTCCACCGCCACCAGCGGAATGTTGTAGTGCTTGCGGAACAGGTTGACGACTTCGTCGCCTTCGTCCTGACGCATCAGGCCCGTATCGACGAATATGCACGTGAGCTGGTCGCCGATGGCTTCGTGGATGAGAACGGCGGCCACCGCGCTGTCCACGCCACCGGACAGACCGCAGATGACCTTACCCTTGCCGACTTGCGCGCGGATCTTGGCGATTTCCGTCTCGCGGAAAGCCTTCATGCTCCAATCGGAGCCGATGCCGCAGATTTTATGCACGAAGTTGTTGATCAGCTTGGCGCCATCGGGCGTGTGCACGACCTCGGGATGGAATTGCGTCGCGTAGAATTGGCGCATCTCGTCAGCGATGAACGCAAACGGCGCGCCGACGCTCGTGCCAACGACTTTGAAACCTTCTGGAATTTTCGTGACGCGATCGCCGTGGCTCATCCAAACCTGATGTTTCGAACCGCGCGGCCAAACATCGGCGAACATAGCGCAATCGTCCGTGACTTCCAAATCGGCGCGGCCAAACTCGCGGTGATGGCCGCTTTCCACATGGCCGCCGAGTTGCATGCACATCGTTTGCTGGCCATAGCAGATGCCAAGAACGGGCACTCCAAGCTTCCAGACGATTTCCGGCGCGCGCGGGCTGTCGGTTTCGGTCGTCGAGGCTGGGCCACCGGAAAGGATGATGCCTTTGGGGTTGAATTCTTTGACCTGCTCATCCGTGCGGTTGAAAGGATAAATCTCGCAATACACACCGGCCTCACGCACGCGCCGCGCGATGAGTTGAGTAACCTGTGAGCCGAAATCGAGGATGAGGATTTTGTTCATCAATTTTCTTTAGCAGGATGTATTAACTAGAACCAGCCCGCCTTCGCCCAAAGGGCTACGGCGCGGCACTTTTCGCGCTTTGCGCGAAAAGTGGTGCGGGTAGCCGGACTTGAACCGGCACGCTGTTACCAGCTTCGGATTTTAAGTCCGATGCGTCTACCAATTCCGCCATACCCGCACTTCAGAAGACAGAAAACAGGTATCAGAAGACAGACTTTAGATAAATAGAAATTATCGCCACCAATGGGTTTAAGGCATTGAAAACAGGCTTCTGATGCCTGTTTTTTGCCCTCTGACTTCTGGCTTGCACTCTAGGCGCGGCTTGACTACATTGCCCCCCTATTCCCTGGTAGCTCAGCAGGTAGAGCAGGTGACTGTTAATCACCGGGTCGGCGGTTCGAGCCCGTCCCAGGGAGCCATTTTTATTTCCTGGCTTGTGTGCAATCCCTTAAGCCATGTCCGACAAAAAGTTCGACCTTCTCGATCGCGAAACGCTCTTTCAGGGCTATTTCAGGCTCGACCGCTTTCACGTCCGCACTGAAAAGTTCGATGGCGGCTGGTCGAATTCGTTCACCCGCGAAGTACTGGATAGAGGCAACAAGGTCGTCGGCATTTTGCTGTTCGATCCGCAACATGACAAGGTCGTGATGGTCGAACAGTTCCGCGCCGCGCTGATGTCCAAGAACGACGACCCGTTTTTGCTAGAGCTTGTGGCTGGAGTCGTCGATCCCGGCGAAACGCCCGAGGCCGCCGCGAAACGCGAAGCCTTGGAAGAAGCCGGATGCCATGTGACCGAGCTTCAAAAACTGTTCACCTATTATACGAGTCCCGGATGCATGTCGGAACAACTGACATTGTATGTAGGAAAGTGCACAGCGCCCGTGGACGGCAGCGTGTTCGGCGTGAAAGCCGAAAATGAAGACATCCGCGTGCACGTTATCGATGCCGCCATCGCCATCAGCTATCTATATTCCGGCAAACTGCGTGACGCATCGTCGATCATCGCCATGCAGTGGTTCGCGTTTCAACATACGGGCCTGCGCAGCCGCTGGATGATAAGCGACGCCAGCACGCCGATTATATAACCGGGCCATTTATCGAAATGACGGCCATCAGCCCAACGGCAGGCCTTTAACCTTGAAATCCGGAATGATGTCCAGCTCCTTTACCGTTTCGGTCGCGACAAGCCCGGATTCGACATAACGCGGCCCGGCTTCAATCAATTTGCCGTCGTCGAACGTAACTTCAATTTTATAGCTGGTTTCCTTGGGCGCGTAAAAACGAACGGTATAGCTGCCGCCATCCGCCAGCTCGCTGACATCCGCCGATCCTTCATTATGGATCAACTTCAAATGGGATATGCCTTTGCCCGAATCGTTCACGAACTTGACGGTGATTATCGGCGCACGGGCCGGCGTTGTGGAACCTACATGGTGGCCAAGAAGAAATCCCGCCACGAGCACAAACAAAGTGCTGATCGCCTTGCCCCAAATACTATCCATAACCGCTCCTAATGTCTCTGATAAGTGGCGGCATCATAAACCTGATTAAACCATATGGCTATCCCCGTTATCCACAGCCCTTGGAAACAAAATTTTCTCGAATAAGAGATGATTCGCCTAACATCCTTTGCTACATTAAACCCATGGCAGAACCCGCAATCAATTACCCAGCGATCCGCTCCGTGACATCGGCGGAGCTAACGCCTGTACGCACGCCGCCGCATAACATGGAGGCTGAGCAAGCTTTGCTGGGCGCGATTCTCGTCAACAACAACGCGTATGAAAAAGTCGGCGATTTTTTGAAACCGGAACATTTCTACGATCCGGTGCATGAGCGCATTTTCGCCGCCATCGTCACGCTCATCAACCGCGGGCAGATCGCCGATCCCAAAACGCTTCGCGGCGTGTTCGAGAACGACCCCGCGTTCGCGCCCGTGGGCGGCGCGCAGTATCTCGGCGACCTTGCCGCAAGCGTCATCACCATTATCAACGTTCTGGACTACGGCCAGCTGATCTACGATCTGCATATCCGTCGCCAATTGATCGCGCTCGGCGAAAATATGGTCAACGAAGCCTATGCGCAGGATCTCGACATCTCGGCGATGAACCAGATCGAATCGACCGAAGCGCGGCTGTTCGAGCTGGCGCAATCGGGCGAGATGAACCGCGGATTCGTGAAATTGGAACGTTCGCTGACTGCGTCCATCCGCTTGGCTGAGGACGCTTACAAACGCGACAGCCATGTTACGGGCATCACCACCGGCCTGCGCGATCTCGACCGGAAGCTTGGAGGTTTGCAGAAGTCCGATCTCGTCATTCTGGCTGGGCGGCCCTCTATGGGTAAAACGGCTCTGGCGACGAACATCGCGTTTAATGCAGCGCGCGCGCATTTTGAATCCGGCGGCAAGGAAGGCGCGGCCGTGGCGTTCTTCTCGCTCGAAATGTCGAATGAACAGCTGGCCACGCGTTTGCTCGGCGAGCATTCGAACGTGCCTTCGGACAAAATCCGCCGCGGCGAAATCAAGCAGGACGATTTTTCGAAATTCCTCGAAGCCACCAAGATTTTATCCCGCGCGCCGCTTTACATCGACGACACCCCCGGGCTAACGGTCGCGGCATTGCGCACCCGTGCTCGCCGCTTGAAAAGGCTCGTGCCGTCGCTGGGCCTCATCGTCATCGACTATTTGCAGCTTTTGCGCGGCAGTTCGCGGCGCGACGACAACCGCGTGCAGGAAGTCTCGGAAATCACGCGCGGACTGAAAGGCTTGGCGAAAGAACTTGAAGTGCCTGTGCTTGCGCTGTCCCAGCTTTCGCGCGCCGTCGAAAACCGCGAGGACAAACGGCCCCAACTCGCCGACTTGCGCGAGTCAGGATCCATCGAGCAAGACGCCGACGTGGTGATGTTCGTTTATCGCGAAGAATATTATCACGCGCGCAGCGAACCTTCGCGCCGTCAGGACGAAAGCGACGAAAAGTTCAACGCACGCTATGAACGCTGGCAACGCCACGGCGAGGAAGTTCACAACATCGCGGAAGTGATGATCGCCAAGCAACGCCACGGCCCCATCGGCAACGTGCCACTGCACTTCGACGGCCAATACACGCGCTTTAGCAATCTGGAGCGGCATTACAGCGGCGGCGGGGATTAATTGTGCTTATTGGTAGCGCGGGGTTCCATCCCCGCGTTTGTGACATGCGGATGACAGCGCCGGGATGGAACCCGTCGCTACCGATCACCCCTCAACAGGCTTCTTCGCGCGGCCTTTTTTGAGAGCATCAGCAACGAGGAATGCGAGTTCCAGCGCTTGCGTCGCGTTGAGGCGCGGGTCGCAGTGCGTTTCGTAACGCTCTCCGAGATCCTCCTCTGTCACCGCCGCCATGCCGCCGACGCATTCCGTCACGTCCTGCCCCGTCATCTCAAGGTGGATGCCGCCGGGCCAGACATCTTCGCTGTCGCAAATGGCGAAGAACGCCCTCACCTCGGCCATAACGCGCTCGAATTCGCGCGTTTTGTAACCGCATTCGGCTTTTTGCGTGTTGCCGTGCATCGGGTCGGAACACCACACGACGCGACGGCCCTCGGTTTTGACCTTGCGCAACAGCGGAGGAAAATACTTTTTGATTTTCTCGTCGCCCATGCGCGCGATCAGCGTGATGCGTCCAGGTTCGTTGGCGGGATTCAGAACGTCGATCAGCTTGATCAGTTCATCCGGATCGAGCGAAGGCCCGCACTTGAGGCCCAGCGGATTCTTCACGCCGCGCAGAAACTCGACATGAGCGCCGTCCAGTTGCCTTGTGCGGTCGCCGATCCAGAGCAAATGCGCCGACACGTCGTACCAGTCGCCCGTCGTGCTGTCGACGCGCGTGAGCGCCTGTTCGTACGGCAGCAGCAACGCTTCGTGCGAGGTGTAGAACTCCGTCTCGCGGATGGCGCGGGTCGTTTCGCCCGTGATGCCGCAAGCCGCCATGAACTCAAGCGATTCGCTGATGCGCTTCGCCATGTCGTTGAAACGCTCGGCTTGCAAGCTGCGTTCGACGAAACCTAGGTTCCATTGATGCACCTTGTTCAGGTCGGCATAGCCGCCTTGCGCGAACGCGCGCAACAGGTTGAGCGTCGATGCCGACTGGTTATAGACGCGCAACATGCGTTTGGGATCGGGCACCCGCGCTTCCACCGTGAAGTCCAGTCCGTTGATGATGTCGCCGCGATAGCTGGGCAACGACACGCCGCCGCGCGTTTCCATATCGTCGGAACGTGGCTTGGCGAACTGGCCCGCGATGCGACCGAGCTTCACGACCGGCGTCGCGCCGCCGTAAGTCAGCACCACGGCGATCTGCAGGATGATGCGGAACGTGTCGCGGATGTTGTTCGCGCTGAACTCGGCGAAGCTTTCGGCGCAATCCCCGCCCTGAAACAAAAAGGCGTCGCCAGATTCAACTTTAGCCAAGGCTTTTTTCAGCTTGCGCGCTTCGCCGGCAAAAACGAGCGGCGGCTGTTTGGCAAGCCTTTCTTCCGTTTCGCGCAACACGGCCTCATCGGGATATGTGGGCTGCTGCCAGGCCTTTTTCGATTTCCAGCTTTCGGGCGTCCAATTGTCTTGTGTCATGGTTATCAACCTTTACGGGCATTGATGCCGTCCTGTGGGCGGCGGGGGCGTTAAGTTCAACAATAAGGGGGAAAAGCGCGCGTATGATCCGGTTTTACCGGAACCAATAGAAATAGCCATAGCTAAACGCGCCGCCGATGGGGGCGTAAGCCTTATGGGAGGATGTGGCTATATCAACAAGCATGGGCCTGTTTTAGCAGGCCCATGTGATTATGGCAACCGGATTATCGAATGCCAATATTTTCACCTTAACTTAGCATCGCGGCCCATTTGCGCTCAGTCGCGAGCGGTAGGTCTGCTTAACGCCGCGCGCGCCTTCCATGAACCTTTGCATGCTGGCGACAATCGTTTTATCATGAGGCCTGCCAAGCTCGATGCCACTGATCACTGCCGCAGCGCAAAGTTTTTTATCTAAACCTCGTTCGTCCGCGTTTTGAGCCATGTGCAGCAATTGAGTTCTTGTGAGCGCCGTGTGTCTGCCTTTCGGCCACAACGCGCTCTCCGTTACATATTCCATGGCCTTCGTAATTGAGGGGCATCTGCCCAATTTCAGGATTGCGGCCTTACGCGCCGCCGGTCTTCCGGTTCGCCCGACTTCAGCCAAGGCAAGAAGAACTTCCGATTTAGGAACATATGCTGTCATGTTATACCTCATTAAATTAATAATTAATAAGATGAACCTTCATTGAAGCGTAAGTGTCGTAGAGGCTGGAGCAGTCCCGCTTGAAGGGTGAACCGGTTGAGGCTCCGCCTTCACGCCCAGAACCGCATTCATGGTCTTTTCGCCTGCGGCCCGTAAATAACGCTCCAGTGTCGGCTGAACGCACGGACTGCCCAAACCGGCGATGTTCTCAAAGAAATACTTTGCCGCGCCGACGTTCACCGTATTTTCGTCGAGCATAAGATTCATGTCCTTGCCGACTCTTTTATATAGGACTTACGCAAACTGAATGGTAGGGCAAGCGAGTTCGCGGGCCAAGAAGGA
>CAZVCG010000053.1:0-10254 GCA_964626265.1 uncultured Rhodospirillaceae bacterium
CGATGGCGAGCGAACCGCTCACCAAATCGCCGTACAGCGTGTTGCCGATGTTGAGGTGATTGCTCGTCCCCGCCGCGGGTGTGTCAACCGCGCTCGACGTGCCGATCAGGATGTTGTTCGAGCCGGTGGAAAGCGTTGTGCTGGCTACACGCGAGCCGATCACGACATTGTTGCTGCCTGTCGTAATAGATGATCCTGCCGATTGACCTATACCAACGTTGTAAAAAGCAGTGCCTGTTGTAGCCAATGCGCTACGCCCGACTGCGGTATTATATGATCCTGAAGATACATCCAGCGCACTGTATCCAATAGCCACATTGGCCGATCCTCCATTCCCAGCATCATATCCAACCGCTGTGTTTTGCGATCCTCCACATGCTAGGGCCATTCTTCCCACAGCAACATTACCAAAACCATTGCCACTATACATCATTGCGTATGTTCCGATCGCAACATTAGCTTGGCCTGTCGCCAATGCGGTTAAAGCATTCTGACCTATCGCTACGTTAGTAAGGCCTGTTCCTGTTTGGGACGTCAATGCTCCAATACCGTAAGCATAGCTTGTCGTATCGCCCGCAGGTTGGTGCAATACTTTCGTTGCGGAGATGTAGAGCGCGTTGGTGATGTCGTTCAGGTTCAGGTTGCCGAATATCGTCGTTTCGGTGTTCGTCACGCGGTGGCGTTGCGTGCCAGCGATGCTCACGCTTACGTTCGTCGCCGTGTCGCTGTAAAGACCCGTCGTCGCGTCGTCAGGCCGCGAGGGGCTGGTCGTCGTCGCCGAGGAGCCGAGATACATCGTGCTGCCCGCCGTGGCCGTGGCGTTCAGCGTTTGCCATGCGGGAACCGCGCCCTGATAGGCTTCGAGCGCGTGCGTATCCGTGTTGTACCGGATCATGCCCTCGACGCCCGCAGGCCTCTGACCCGTGGTGTCGCGCGGGATGATGATGCTGCTGTAGTTTGGCCCGGTGCCCGTAATGTCGAGCCGCGTGCCCGCCGTCGGCGTTGCGCTGCCTATGCCGACGTTGCCGTTGCTCTGGATGACGAACACATCGCCGGCCGCTCCGCCGCCTTTCGTAATTTGCACGTAATTGCCGGTTTGGCCAGCGATGCCGCTGATGGCCAGGCCGATGTCGGATACCTGTCCTGCGCCGCCGTTGAAATCAATGCTGGCCAACGCGCCTGCCGTGCCATAGTCGGTAAAGCTTAGTCCAGCCTTCACAAACACGAACCTGCCGCTTGAGACCTGAGCAACCGTGTTGTTGTTGTGTCGGAAGAACATCATGCCGTTTGCGCCCGGCGCATTGAAGAAAATGTCGGCAGCGCCGCCGATGGAAGGATCGTTGCCGGAAGCCAAAAAGACATAGTTCGAGTAGCTTGGCGAGGATTGGCCGACCCACATGCCTCCATAGTTGACGTCGCCCAGCCCCGCGCCGCCCAACAGAATGTCTCCATTCGCGGAAGACGGCGAACCATAGGCAATGATGTCGCCGCTTCCAGTAATTGCGGCGGAATATTGGCCTGTCGTATTGTTAAAGAATGCCAATTTATTTTGGTATCCGGCCTCTGAAGTGCTTGTAGAAATTATCGAATAGGTAGACCCGCCGACGTTGGTTGAATTAAGCGTTATGCTAGCGCCAGGGTGAGCTAATCCCTCTATACGGACGTTGCCTCCAGCCGTACCGTCCCAATCTGAGGCCACTATGTGCATTTTGCTGGACGGCGCGTTCGTTCCGATGCCGATGCTGCCAGTCGCCGTGACTCGCAAGCGTTCAACGCCCGCGGTCGTGATGGAAACCGTCGAGGCTGTATCGCTGAACAGGCCCGTCGTCGGATCGCCTTCACGTTGCGGGTTGGCGTGCGTCGCGTCCGCGCCGAGAATGATGCCGGAAGTAATCGTCGCCGTGCTTCCAGCGAGCGAATCCCACTTTGGCGTCGCGCCCGAATAGCCTTCGAACGCATGGGTTTCCGTGTTGTAGCGTATCATGCCCTCGACTGGAACCGTGGGGCGGTTGGCAATGGTGTCTTTCGGCAGAAGTATGCTGCTGTAGCCCGCGCCGGTGGCTTGCGACATGTCGATGATGGTTCCCGCAAGTGGAGCCGTGCTTGGCGTTGTCGTCGCCGTCGAGCCGATCAAAAGGCGCCTGTTCAGCAATTCGCCATAGATTGTGTTGCCTATATTGAGGTAGTTGCTCGTTCCCGCCGCGGGCGTATCGACCGCGCTGGAGTTGCCGATAAGGATGTTGTTTGATCCCGATGAAAAAGTATAACGCGCCACCTCGTTGCCGATGATAACGTTATTGCTTCCCGATGTAAGAACGCGGCCCGCGCGCAAGCCAACCGCCGTGTTTCCTGACCCTGACGTTAACGACCACAACGCGCCGTGGCCAACGGCCGTGTTGTCGTTTCCTGTTGTGCTGTTTTCAAGCGCGGCGGTTCCCACCGCTACGTTTTGCATCCCTGTCGTGTTCGAAGCCAACGCCCTGTATCCAATGGCCGTAATCCAGTTGCCGCTTGTGTTTGATTGGAGGGCTTGAGAGCCAACGGCGGTGGCGTAGTTTCCGGTTGTCGTTGCTCCAAGGGCCGACCATCCCACGGCAACGTTGTGCCTTCCTGTCGCCGACTGAACGGCAAGGGCATTTGTGCCAAGCCCTATGCTCGTATTATCGCTCGCAGGCTGGTGAAGCAGCTTGCTTCCGGCAATATACAGCGCATTTGTTATCGCATTGAGGTTTAAGTTTCCAAATATCGTCGTTTCCGTGTTCGTGACGCGGTGGCGTTCGGTTCCTGAAATCGAAACGCTCACGCTTGTTGCGGTGTCGCTGTAAAGACCCGTCGTTGCCGCGTGCGCGCTTTGCGGGTTGGTGACTGTGGCCGATGTCCCCAATAAAACGCCGCCGGAAACCGTGGCTGAGCTTCCGAGCACCTCCCATGACGGAGGATTGCCTTGATAAACTTCGATCGTGTGCGCTTCCGAGTTATAGCGCAACATGCCGACGGCGGGAGAGCCTGGGCGTTGCGCCACCGAGCCTTGCGGAAGCAACACGCTGTCCGTGCGTATGCCCATGTCCAACGAAGCGCCGGGTTGAATATCGGCGCGTCCTATGGCTATAGAGCCGGAAGACAAATTGCCGAAGATCGTGTTGCCGATGTTCAGGCGATCATTGTCGCCGCTTGCTGTTGTGTCGACCAGCGATGATGTGCCGATAAGGATGTTGTTGGAGCCGGTCGTCAACGTCGTGGAAGCGACATAAGGGCCGATAACCACATTGCTGGCTCCGGATGTAATAGTATATCCGGCGTGATATCCCAGTGCCGTATTGTTGTTGTTGAGCGTGTTGAAAAGCGCGGCCGCGCCCACGGCCGTGTTGTTCCCGCCGCTAATATTTCTATATAGCGTCTCTGCTCCAAACCCCGTGTTGTTGTCGTTGCTTTGTTGAGAATATAGAGCCCTTTCACCAACCGCCGTATTATCAGCACCCGTATTGTTTGCGTACAAGGCCGCCCACCCAAACGCAGCATTTCCGTAACCCGACGTGTCGGCGTTCAGCGCTTGATAACCCATTGCCGTATTATATAGATTGCCCGCCCCTTGAGACGCCGACGTTAGCGCGCCCACTGCGATACTTGTCGTGTCGCCTGCGGGCTGGTGAAGGATTTTCGTGTTCGCGATGTAATAACCGTTCGTGATGGCGCTGACATTGATGTTTCCGGCGACATCGAGTTTTTGGGAAGGGGCCACATTGCCGATGCCGACGCTTTGCGTCGCCGTAAGGCGTATAGCCTCGACGCCGCCGGTGACAATTCCCATTTGGTCTTCGCCGGGCCGATAGATGCCGACATTGGTGTCGTTCGTGAAGTGAAGGCCGGGGGTGGTTACGGTACCGTCCTGAAGAGATATGGAGCCGGAGATATTTCCCGTTACGTCGCCCGTGACGTTGCCGGTCAGGTTGCCGATGAAGTTGGGCGCGGTAACGTTGCCGCCGAACGTAGCGTTGGCCGTGGCTCGTGAAATCGTAAGCGCCGATCCGATCAATGTGCCGGCGTCGGAATACATGTTGATCGAGAAGTTGGATCCTGTGTTGCCGCCGCCCTCAGCCGCGCTGCTTGTTGTCAAAGTCCAACGCTTGCTTGACTGGTCTGTCGTGAACTGGATCTCGCGGTCCGAAGCGGCCGGGCCGGAAATGCGAATGTTGCCGTTATTGACATGCAAGCGTTCCAAGGGCGTGGCCGTGCCGACGCCGAGCCGCCCTTGCGGATCGAGCGCCATGTGAAGGCCGCTGCTGGTCATGAAATAAAGCCAGCCTTCGCCCGGCGATCCCGTCGCCCAGATGGCATCGCCGACTCCATCGGTTATGCCGCTGGCCTCCACGACGTTTTGCGCATAGGTAACCCGGCCCTTTTCATCAACCGTGCCCCAGTTGTAGGCCCCTGCGGCAACGCCTGAATCGGCAAGCCGCGCGACGCTTAAAGTTCCAAGCGTCAGGTTTGACGCATTATCGGCCCCAAGATTGCTGCGCGCGTCAGCAGCATTGGACGCGCCGGTGCCGCCTTGGCTGATCGTAACAACGCCCTGAATGCCTGCCGCCGGAACATATTGCGCTATGCCGGAGATGTTCGCATCCAAAGTCGGTATCAGCGTTCCCGTGAGGCCCAGTATTTCCCAGGCGTGTGCCTGGCTTGTCGCCGTGAACAAAATGTCGCCTTCCGCGCCGGCTCCAAGAGACGCTCTGGCGTTGGGAGCCGTCGGCGCCGTGAACAAGGCATGCCCGATATCCGTCGCGCCCAATGTGTTTCGCGCGCCTGTTGCCGTTCCTTCGATGAACAGCGCATCGCCTATCGTCCCCGCGCCCAATGTCGTTCGCGCGCCAGGAGTGGTCGTTGCCTGAAAAAGGACGTCGCCTACAGCGCCCGAGCCTAAGGCGGCGCGACCTGTCGGCGCATCGCCCGTAAACACGGCATCGCCTACGATGCTGGCTTCCAGTGTCAAGCGGGCAGCTCCGGCGCTTGCGGTAATAAACAGGGCATCGCCGACAAGCGTCGAGCCCAATGTACCGCGCGCGCCCGATGCCGTGTTGGCCTGAAACAAAGCGTCGCCAATCGTTCCGGCTCCCAAATTAACGCGGGCCGTTGCCGCATTGTTGGCTCCGGTGCCGCCGCTATTCACGGGCAAAGGCGTTGACAAGATTAATGAATTTAGCGTAGCCGCGCTTGCCGTGATGCTTAAGGCATCGACCCCACCGGTTGCCGTGACCAAAACCTGTGAGCCGGTTTGCCCATAGCGCACATCGGCCGTTCCGGTGGCGGACCAAAGCGCAGAACGCTGAATCGCTCCTCCCACAGAAAGGAGGACCATTTGATCGTCCCCCTTGGGCCCGGCGTCGCCGCATTGCGTACTTAAAGAACCGTCTTGTCCGGCCGAAATCAATAGGATGGCCGGATCGCCGGCATTGGCTGGCGCGCGCGGATTTTCCCAACGACAATATATATAAAATCGCCCCCAAGGATCGAGCTGCTTGACGCCTGCCCCCGCCGCAAAAACGCCCACTTCGACTGGGCTGCCTGTATTATCAGCGTCGGAATATCCAGCCGGCAGTTTTGATGCATCGCCCGCAGGAACGTCCGCAAACTGAACGAGCTTTATAGGCGCGTTTGTACATGGGGCCCCAACTGATTCGTGAACGCTGCGCGGGGGGCAAAACAGCGTTGCGTCGGTGCTGAGTTCGGCTGTGGCAGATAGTGTTTGGGATGACGTGCTGAGTTCGTTTTTCGCCGCAACGTTGTTCGAGACCTGAACGTTGCTTTTAAGAATTTGGCCATAACCGCTAAAAAGTACAGCCGAGCCGATACCCACGAGAGCCAAGACATAAAGTATGGGCCCAATGGCAAAACCTGCGTGTTTTCTGATACTTGGGAGGCGCAGAAGGGCTTCGCGCCGGGATCTTTTTTCCGGCAACGCCACCCCAAACGACGATGATTGGCGCAGAGCCTCCGGCTCCGCCCCATTCTCCTCGCTCATCCAAACCCCACGTGCCGGATAAGAATCCGGCGCTACACACAGCGTGGCACAACGCCACACCCTGTGCACACACACGCAGGGCATGAATTCGCTGAAACCACGCATCGAATGTGGCGGCGAATCGTTAATAATTGGTTCATACGGATTAAGAAGAAGGAAACCGTTGTTACGGAATCCCTAAAAAGAATCGAAAACGAAAAGATCGCCGGGAAAAATTTAGGCCGTGTGAACGCTGGGGGCCACCATGATATCGCCGAGCTTCGCCAACAGGTAATCTACATCCTCGGAATCGGTGTCTTCAAATTGCGTGACAACGCGTTCGATAACACGCGCGCGGTAACGCTCCATGTCTTGCTCGCCGCCATCAAGTTCGGTTTCGTGCACGACATCCAAGGCAACGCGAACGATATTAAACAGCCCTGGCGGCATTCCCGCTTTTTCATAGAGCGTCTTCATGCCTAATTGTCCCGCGTCGTGAATTAATATTCGCGCATTCAGCAGGGGAACGTTAGCCATAATCGCTAGGGCCGATTCGAAAAAACCGACCTCGCCCATGCACAAAGCGCGCAACACGATCGAGGGCGTTAGTCTCTTGTTGTTGTACATTTGCGCGACAAGCTTTTCTATATCTTGCTCGCCGCGTCCCGCGACCATGCCGACAACGCTGTGTTCGCGGCTTTGCATAACCAAATCGGCGGCTACGGAAGGCGACAAGTCGTGATGAGCGACTAGGTAATCGCGCAATTTGTCCGTTACGATCGTCGCCAGCCTTTCCGCAACCGTAACAGGTAAAATGGCGCGCTTGACCATTGCTTCCTTCACGCAATCGCTGCCTTGAAACCGGTCTACGGCCTTGCCAAGACTTTGTTCGGAAATTTGAGCGGTAATGTTGCTCATTAACAACGCAACGGCTTTTTCACCCGCCGAGGTGATAATAGCATCGGAAACCTGCAAGGAAACGTTGGGACGTCCGGCGATAGCCTCCTGTTTAGATGCCGATCCCTCTTTGATGATGCCGATGAGATCGTCATCAGTAAGAACCGTGGAGTTTTCCAGAATGGGCAGGGCCACCTGCTCTACGTCTTTGGCTAATTTCAGGGCGACATCATGGGGGAGCTTGACGGCATGCCTTAGGCTTTGGGCCAACGATTGACGTACGACAGCTTCAACGTCCTTGGCCATCAAACGAATGATTTCCTGAGCAAGCTGAAACTCGCTTTCGGTCAGGCGCGGACTGTCGATTTCCTGCGCCAGCTTTCCCGCAATTTCGGCGCGAACGTGAGGCGACGGTTCCTTTAAGAGCCTAACAACGTCGTCATTGGACAAATGCGATGTCATGGTCTTTCCCCGTCCCTCTTTCCCGATACATGCTGGAGAGCGCTTTGATTACAAGGCCGCGTAGATTAACCTAGGTTTATATACTTTTTTCTTCATTCCAAGTCATTTTAGCGGGGGAACCTCCTCCCCGCCACTTGCTTTTTTCATCTTGCTTTTTTTTGCGCCTTCCGCACAAATCGGCCAAGTCTTTTGATTATTGAAACCTTTAACAGGATTCTTGCCCATGGAAAAAATGAACCTGAAAAATCACATTCGAAGCGTTCCGGATTTCCCCAAACCAGGAATACTCTTTTACGATATCGGAACTCTTTTGGCGCATGGTCAGGCTTGGCGTGAAGCCGTTTCGCAGATGAAAAACGCCGTTGGCTCAAATAAACCGGATGTCCTGCTGGGCATTGAATCCAGAGGGTTTTTAGTGGCTTCGCCTTTGGCGGCGGAACTAGGTCTGGGCGTCGTTATGGTGCGCAAAAAAGGCAAGCTGCCCGGAAAAACCGCTTCCTATAGTTACGCTCTGGAATACGGCACTGACACCATAGAAATACAAGAAGGTGTTCTAAAACCGGGACAACGCGCCTTAATTGTCGACGATTTGTTGGCCACGGGGGGCACGGCTTCGGCCGCGGTTTCTCTCGCCCGTCAAATGGGGGCCGAAATAATCGGCGCGGCTTTCATTATTGAGCTGTCGTTTTTAGGCGGACGCGACAAACTGGATGTTCCGGTTACAAGTCTCGTAACTTACGATAGTTAAAGGCTTATTACGACGATCCATCTGTTTGTTCCGGCGCAACGACCAGACAACCGTGTCCCTTTTTTACGATGTAGGCGCAAACGGATCGCGCCGTAGCTTGTTCCATACCGACAAACCGGGCGCGGTAGACTATGCCGCCCTCTTCCGTCTGAACCTTTTGGAGGACCGCGTCTGACCGATTGAGCAACGGGTTCATTTCTCGCGTTATATTGAACAGAACCTGTTGTCCCGCGCTTAAGTCGCTGTAAGCGCCAATCTGGATTCCCCAATTTGAAGCAGTATATCTGTATGCATGCCTGTCCTTTGAGTTTTGCGCTGTTTCTCCATGCCTATCAAGGACACTGTTATAGGCATATTGCGAGGAAGTCTTCGGGGGCAAGGCGATATATTGGTTATCTATAACGTCGGAGCTGTCGCCTTGAGCTTCAACGTCGCCCTCTTTTTGAGCGGTTCGTTGGTCGGATAAATTAGCAGCAAAGCTTTGATCAAGCAGCTGCGCCATTTGGTTGTCCCTCGACAACGTCGATTTTCCGCCAAACACCACGCCTATAAGCCTTTTGTCCCCGCGAACCGCCGAAGCCACAAGATTAAACCCCGAGGCGCGAACATAGCCGGTTTTGATCCCGTCCATGCCTTCGTATCTTTCCATTAGACGGTTGTGGTTATGATAAACGCGCCCTGCATATGAAAAACTGCTGCGTCCGAAATAGTCATAATATTTCGGGTAATGATAAATCAAGGCATGGCCAAGCATCGCCATATCGCGCGCAGTCGTTACCTGATCGGGGTCGGGCAACCCTGAAGCGTTTTTGAAAACTGTTTGGCGCATACCCAAAGCGCGGGCTTGTTGCGTCATCATTTCGGCAAATCGCTGCTCGGTTCCTCCGAGAGCCTCGGCTAGCACGACTGCGGCATCGTTAGCCGATTGCGTCACCAAGGCCATAACCGCATCTTGCGCGCGGATGGTTTGCCCTTTTCTTAGGCCGAGTTTTGAAGGAGATTGCGCCGCGGCGTGCAGGGAAACGCTTAAGCTTTGATTTGGTTGAAGGTTTCCTGATTCAAGCGCCTGAAACGTCAGGTACAAGGTCATCATTTTGGTCAACGATGCCGGATGCCTCAAGCTGCTTGCGTTTGTCGCATGAATAACGCGGCCCGTACGCGCTTCAATAACTATGTCCGCATAAAGCGCCGTGCTTTCGACAGGTAATGACTTGTGTTGTTTGACTTGCCTCTTTGTTTTCCGGGGCTTGGCCTCAACGTCTGCGCCGGAAAAACAGGAGACAAATGCCATTATCACAAGGAAAATATGAACTTTTTTCTGCCATAGACGAGCGATCAGCATGCGAAGGTCTCTCTGATTCGGTGTAGTATTATGACGCGAAAGAATCGTTGTCTCATTTTTAAAACGCAAGAAACTTAATACTCTTTTTTTCTTTAAGTTCTCTTGACATTCGAACATAATGTTAATAGGTTAACGATAATGTTGCACTGCAACATCGCTTTGGACGTCAGTCGCAAGCCTCCTTTTTTTCTGGGATTACAATCGGTTGTCCCATCTGTTTTCCTCTTTCTCTTACAGGGAGCCCTAAATGCAAATTTCTTCCGATCAAATCGATAAGGTGACGGACACTCTCCTTAAAACCAGCTCCGACATTAACATCATGGTGCGGGATTCGCTGAACGCCGCCCTCCAATCGGTAACCATTTTAACGAAAGGCTGCGAAGATATTTGCGACAGCATGAATGCTTTGTTTCAAAAGTCGCTTGAAAACAACGCCGCCGCCGGGCGCGCCCTGTTAAACGTGAAAAATATGCATGATCTGGTTGATGTGCAATCCACATTGGTACGTGGAGGTTTTGACAGCGTCATGAACGAAGTCAACCGCATGATGCAAATGAGTTCGCGCATCGCCCAAGAATGCGTTGAGCCTGTAACGCAAAACATGAACGCGACGATTGTGAAGTTTTCGCGCACAAAAGCCGCTTAACATTTATATTATTTCCATAAACCCCCGGAGCGCTTACACGTCCGGGGGTTTATTATTGCCTGTTTTTTCCTTATTTTATTCGTCGAAGTTTTTGTTTGGCATGACACAAAAAGGGCGGTGGTATTCCACCGCCCTTCTTTGTAGTGATCCAATTACCCGAGGAT
>CAZVCG010000054.1:0-8542 GCA_964626265.1 uncultured Rhodospirillaceae bacterium
CACATCGGGCCGCCCCGCGTCGTATTCGTCGAAAACGATGGCGCACGCGTGCTGAAGTGCCCACGGCAAAATGCCCTCGCGGTATTCGGTGACCTGTTTGCCGTCTTTCAGAACAATGGCGTCCTTGCCGATGAGATCGATGCGGCTGATGTGGCTGTCAAGGTTGATGCGAATGCACGGCCAGTTGAGCCGCGCCGCCACCTGCTCGATGTGCGTCGATTTGCCCGTGCCGTGATAGCCTTGAATGATCACGCGGCGGTTATGCGCGAACCCCGCGAGGATCGCGAGCGTCGTGTCGCGGTCAAAGCGGTAAGCCTCGTCGATGACGGGCACATGCTCCCCCGCCACGGAAAACGCGGGAACCTGCAAATCGGAATCGATCCCGAACGTCTGCCGCACGGAGACTTTGATGTCCGGCAATCCGGTTTCGGTGACGTTTTGTTTTGTCATTTCAGATTTTCGCATTCGCTGTTTTCTTGGGTTGCTTAATAGAAAGGCTTTTTCCGAATCGCTAAAGGTAGCCTCCGACTTTCAATAAAATTTTATAATTAGACCGCCTTTACATCTCTCACGCCTGTAAAAAACAAATTTAGGCAAACTTGGCGATTGAGTTCGTTAATATGATCAACAAATATTCTAAAAAAAGAAAATAATCTTAATGTCGGGTCTACACGAAATGCATAAGCAGAAAATTCTTCCTCGTAATTGGAATATTTTTCAGAAATTATGTAGCAATTCACGTCTGTCTTTTTGCACCCCTCGCCGCCGTACACCAATCCTCCGCCAGTATCAAATCGAATCTCAGCACAATTTGAGTTTCCACGATATGAAGAGTGTTCAGATTTCATTATTTTCACAATAGAAATTCTAACCGTTCTCTCGCCCCAAACGATTTCTTGGTACTCCCCTTCAAGAATTCGGGTTTTATATATGTATGCTCCTTCCGTATTAATAGTTATGGGTATTGGGTTGTGATTTTCTGGCTCCTTCACCGTATGATTGGTTATTATTTGAACAGTTGAATCGTGACCTGTTTGAATGTTTGTGGATGAAGGGCTAGCGGAAATGGTTTGATTTAATTCATTTGTCGGGATTATTGCGCCTTTCTTTTCATGCTTAAAAAACCAAAAAACAGCACTTATCGCCAGTACCCCGATGCCGCTAAAAATCCACTGAATGTTATCAAGTATATATTGGCTCATTTGTCCTCCCATAGGAGCGAAAAGCAAAACTTGAGAAAATCTTAGCTCTCAACTATCTTCATTGTACATCCCCTTCAACGCCGTGAAGGCCTGATTGATCATTTTGATTTTGTCCTCGGCTTCCTTGCTGCCGCCGTTGGCGTCGGGATGATGTTTTTTTACAAGCTGCTTATAACGCGCCTTGATCTTTTTCAAATCGGTAGGTGGTTCCAACCCTAGCAGAGCCAGCGCCTCGCGCTCTCCCACGAATTCGGATGGCGACTTTGGCGCATGTTGCGTTTTGGGCTCCGTTTCATCCTGCCCGTTGCCTTCGAATGCACGCTTGAGCGCTTCGTGCAACTGGCTTTCGCTTTTCGGACCCCCGCCGGGCGGCCACGTCGGGCGCTCCCACACTGCCGCGTCGCGAATCTGTTCCTCGATCTCTTCTGGCGTCAAACCTTTCAGGAAATCCCATCGTTCGTTGTAGTCGCGGACATGCGCAAGGCAGAACCAGTAATAATCGTGCAAGCGCTCACGGCTGCGAGGGGCGCGGTAATCGCCTCTCTCCGCGCAGCCCGGGCAGTCACAAGGCCGCTGCTTCACCGGACGATTCAACGTCGCCCAATAGGCGTTATTTTGCCGTGAATTACGCATTTTTAAGTCTCGAATAAGCGGTCCAAACGCGGTGAAACCCGCATTAAAACAGACTGCATGGACAACATTAAGGGAAAAGTATTCAGCTTTTCTCCTGTTTTTGGCGCCCCCTAAAGTTTCAGGACTCTACCAAAGGTTGTGTTTCGTTTTATAGTGGATGACGTACATGTGTCAAAAAGGCCATATTTGTCGTTGTTTTATAATAATAACGCAAATCATAACAAAAAAGGTTGATAAACCTGTGATTGCATATCATTATGTGCAACCTGCACTTGTGTTTTCCGTTTGTTTTCCCGCATCGAGAGAGCCCACATGCCAGCCAACAAAGCCCCCTCCTCCCTCCTCTCCCGCAACGTAACCATCGGTTCCCACCGCACCAGCATCCGCTTGGAACCGGATATGTGGAACGCCTTGCGCGATATTTGCCGCCGTGAACACGCTTCGCTGCACAATGTTTGCACGGCAATAGCCGCTCAAAAACCTGCGAACAGCTCGCTCACCGCTGCCATTCGCGTATTCATCATGGCCTACTTTAAAGCCGCAGCCACCGAAGACGGGCATAGCAAGGCAGGACACGGCCCAGGGGGCAAATTCATGAGCTTTCAAAAAAATTCACTAGGAACTATTTCCATCTTGGCTTCGCAACCACATCTCGACAGAGTTCGGATTGACGCAATGAGAAGGTGATATTGTTTTAAAACGTATCGAAGCCTTTTTGTTTCGACACAAGAACGATTTGTATGTAATTTTATTGCAAACCCCAATCATGGCCTCTTGCAAAAATAGCACATGCCGGAACGTTCCATAGCTTTAGGAATCGAATTTGCCTCTTCCTCATTGTGGGTTTTTAAGATCGCGGTTAAAAGTATGTCCTCTCGCCATTTCTCGATCTTTCGGAGACATACATGACAAAGAACGTGCGGAATTTCCTTCTCGCCTCGATGGCCATCGGCCTCATGATGGTGGGACCAGCCCGAGCTGCCGACGATGCGACCGTCAAAGCCCTTCAAGCGCAGATGCAAGCCTTGCAAAAGCAACTGAACGAGCTTCAGGCTCAGCAAAAAGCGACAGCGAAGGCGCAAGCCGAAGCCGCCGCAAAACCGGCCGCCAGCGCCGAAAGCAAAAAGGAAATTCTGCCGGGCGTGAAAGTCAAGGTAGGCGGGTTTATCGCTGCAGACACAGTCTATCGCTCCAAGAACCAGTCCAACGATATTGGTTCAACCTTCAACAGCAATTCGACGAACACGACGAGCATTCCCTTTTATAACGCTCCGAACTATCACCAGTCCGAGTTCCGCGGCAGCGCGCGCAACACGCGCTTGAGCCTCCTCACCGAAGGCGAAGTCGACAAGGACATGAAGTTGACCGCGTATATCGAGTCGGACTTCGCGGGCGCCGGCAATACTTCAAACTCTGTCGCCACGAACAGTTATGTCCCGCGTCTGCGTCAAGCTTTCGCGCAGGTCGATCGCAACGATTGGGGTCTGCATTTCACGGCAGGTCAGACGTGGAGCTTGCTCACGATGTCAACCAAGGCAAATATGGATCCGCGCGCGGTTTCCGTGCCCAACGTTATGGATAGCGGCGTCGTGCCCGGCTTTACCTATGCCCGCTTGCCGCAAGCGCGTATCGTAAAAGACCTCTTCGACAATAAAGTCGGCGTGGCTCTCTCCGTCGAAAATCCGCAGATCAGCCTTGGCCAAACTTTTGTCCCGACAGGAGTGCAAGTCCAAAACGCGAGCGGCTCTACGCTTAACCCCGGAACAAACTTCTCGACCGATCAGGCGCCAGACGTCGTCGCCAAAGTCGGCTTTGATCCCGGCTGGGGCCACTTTGAAGTCTTCGGCGTAACGCGCTTCTTCCACAACAACTTGAATGGAACGACCGCATCTGGTCCCTTCCACAACAATATCGTTGTTGGCGGCGGCGGCGGCGCGGGCATGATCTTGCCGGTTATCGACAAGAAACTGGACTTCCGCGCGCAGTTCATGATGGGCCAAGGCATTGGCCGTTACGGCGCGGCGGGCCTGCCCGACGTGGCGTTTGACTCGCTGGGCGGGGTCCATCCGCTCTTCCAGTACACGACGTTGGCCGGCCTTGTGGCCAAGCCGACGCCGACATGGGAATTGTTCCTCTATGGCGGTCTTGAGTCGATTGAGCGTGAAAACCAAGAGGACGCGACGACCACGAACCGTTATGGATATGGTTCCTATACAGCGTCCAACAACGCGAACTGCTATGTTGCCAACAGTTCATCGTGCTTTGCTCAGACGTCCAGCATCTGGCAGGTCACGCCTGGCGCATGGAAAGATCTGTATAAGGGCGATTACGGCAACCTGAAAGTCGGCGCGCAGTACTCGTTTACGCGCCGCAACTCGTTCACCGACAGCAACGGCGTGAACCCCCATGCCTACACGCACATGGTGTTCACGGCGTTCCGCTACTCGCCGTTCTAAGATTTGGATAGCGTAACAAAAGTCAGGCCTGCCACTTCGGTGGCAGGCCTTTTTTTAGCAATTCTCAGATCACAGGCTTGAATTATTCACACAATAAAAAAAGCCACCCGTAGGTGGCTTTTTAAAACACCTCAGTGCCCCAACCTTTGGGGTAGACCACTTTTTTGTTGGATAGGACTGGCTTGCCGAGCCGTAGCTCGCGTAGCGAGCAAAGGCTGGTGACCCCGGCGGGATTCGAACCCGCGACCCCCTGATTAAAAGTCAGATGCTCTACCGGCTGAGCTACGGAGTCCCATGAAAAACAGGCAACTGGTATCAGATATTAGGGCGGACTGCAAACCTTTGCTGGCCAAAAACAACAAAAATCCCCGATATTCTTCTGAATTTTCTGGTTAATTTTTCTTTTTGCCGGGCCCTTTTTTCTTGCCGTTTTCCTTGGAAAATTGCTGAGCAAGCCTCTTGGCCACGGTCGAGCTGACGAAAGGATGCACATCGCCGCCCAATCGGGCGATTTCCTTGACCATGCTCGATGATATGAACTGGTGGCGGTCAGATGTCATCAAAAACACCGTTTCGATATCGTTGTTCATGCGGTGGTTCATGGCCGCCATCTGGATCTCATATTCGAAATCCGACACGGCGCGCAGGCCGCGAATGATAACGCTAGCCTCGACATCCACGGCGAAATGCATCAACAATTTGTCGAACTCCACCACCTCGATCTTCGCGCCGCGCTTGATCAACGGCCCGATTTCGTGCTCGACGATTTTCACGCGCGTTTTGCAATCGAACAGAGGCCCCTTCCCCGCGTTCTTGGCCACGGCGATGATCAGCTTGTCCACCACCTTGACGGCGCGGTAAATGATCTCCAGATGCCCTAAGGTCATGGGATCGAAGGTGCCCGGATAGACCCCGATGCGTTGTGGTTTTGAAATTCTAGCCATCGGCCCCTTCCTCGTTTTCCCCGCTCGTATCCTCAAGCGCCGCCACGGAAACGACCTTTTCTGTCTCGTCGATACGGAAAACCGTCACGCCCTGCGTCCGGCGTCCTGCCACGCGAATGTCGCCCGCCGACATGCGGATGACCTGTCCGCCGTCCGAGACCAGCATGATATCCTGCCCGTCCTTGACGGGGAATGTCGCGACGATCGCGCCGTTGCGTTCCGACATCTCCATGTTCCAGATGCCTTGCCCGCCGCGGCCCGCGATGCGGTACTCATAGGACGACGTGCGCTTGCCGAAGCCGCGTTCCGAAACCGTCAACAGGAACTCTTCCTGTCTGGCAAGTTCCGCGAAGCGTTCGGGCGACAACGTCAAATCCGTCGACGTTTCCTCATCGTCGCCACCCGTTGAAACAACGTTCTCATCCTCGCCGTTCGCGGCGCGGCGTTGCGCGTTGGCCTGGCGGATATAGGCCACGCGTTCCTCTGCAGAAGCCTCAACATGGCTCAAAATCGACATGGAAATGACGGTATCGTTATTGGCCAGCTTGATGCCGCGTACGCCCATCGACGTGCGTCCCATAAACACGCGCACATCGTTGACGGGAAAACGGATCGCCTTTCCTTGATGCGTGGCCAGCAAAACGTCATCACGTTCCGTACACGTTTTCACGGCGATGAGATGATCGCCTTCCTCCAGCTTCATCGCGATGATGCCGCTGGGGCGCACGTTGCTGAAATCCGACAGCATATTCCGGCGCACAGTGCCCGCCGAGGTGGCAAACATCACGTTCAGCTTGTCCCACGCGCTTTCGTCTTCAGGCAAATGCATCACGGTGGTGATCGTCTCGCCCTGCTCCAGCGGCAACAGGTTCACAAGAGCCTTGCCCTTGGCCTGAGGGTTGCCAAGCGGCAGCTTGTACACCTTCATCTTGTACACACGACCCAGCGACGAGAAGAACAACATCGGCGTATGGGTGTTGGCGATAAAGATGTCGTTGACGAAATCCTCATCCTTCGTCGCCATGCCGGTGCGGCCTTTGCCGCCCCGCTTTTGCGCCCGATAGGCCGACAGGGGCACGCGCTTGATGTAACCTGCGTGGCTGACCGTGACGACCATATCCTCGCGTTGGATCAGATCCTCGATATCTTCTTCGAATTCCTGTTCCTGAATCGTCGTTTTGCGCGGCGTAGCGAACTTTTCGCGGATGAAAGCCAGCTCTTCCTTCATGATGCCGAATATGCGCGCGCGGTTTGCCAGAATATCCAGATAATCCTTGATCTGCTCGACCACGCCGCGCAAATCCTCGCCGATCTTGTCGCGCTCAAGGCCTGTCAGGCGGTGCAAGCGCAGGTCCAAAATGGCCTTGGCCTGCGTTTCGGTCATCTTATAGGTGCCGTCTTTGACCGCGCCCTCTTCATCCACCAGCGCAATCAACGGCGCGACATCGGCGGCGGGCCACGCCCGCGCCATCAATTCGGCCTTAGCAATAGCAGGATCAGCCGCCTTGCGGATCAGCGCGATCACCTCGTCGATATTCGCCACGGCGACGGCCAAGCCAACCAAGATGTGGGCGCGTTCGCGGGCTTTGCCCAGTTCGTATTCCGTGCGACGCGTGATGACCTTTTCGCGGAAATCCACGAATGCGGCAATTACGCCGCGCAGGTTCATTAACTCCGGCCTTCCGCCGTTCAGCGCCAGCATATTCACGCCGAAACTGGTTTGCAGCGGTGTATGCTTGTAAAGCTGGTTCAACACGATGTCGGCCATCGCGTCGCGCTTAAGTTCGATCACAACGCGCACGCCGTCGCGGTCGGATTCGTCGCGTAGATCGGAAATGCCTTCGATAATCTTTTCCTGTACGCATTCGGCGATGCGCTCGATCAACCGGACTTTGTTCACTTGATACGGGATTTCCGAAACGATGATCGCTTGACGGTCCTTGCGGATTTCCTCGATTTCCGTGCGCGCGCGCATGATGACGCTGCCACGGCCCGTATGGAACGCCGCGCGCGAGCCGGTGCGGCCCAGGATGATGCCGCCCGTCGGAAAATCGGGTGCAGGAATGATTTCGATCAGTTCGTCGATCGTGATGTCGGGGTTGTCGATGTACGCGATACAGCCGTCGATGACTTCGCCGAGGTTGTGCGGCGCGATGTTCGTCGCCATGCCGACCGCAATGCCGCCCGCGCCGTTAACGAGAAGGTTAGGAAAACGCGCCGGAAGAACGACAGGCTCCAGCGTGGATTCGTCATAGTTCGGCTGGAAATCGACGGTTTCCTTGTCGATGTCCTCCAGCGCCGTCTCGGCGGATTTAGCCAGACGCGCTTCGGTGTAACGCATGGCCGCCGGAGGATCGCCGTCCATCGAACCGAAGTTGCCCTGTCCGTCGATAAGCGGCAGGCGCATGGAAAAATCCTGCGCCATGCGCACCATGGCGTCGTAAATCGCAGCGTCGCCGTGCGGGTGATATTTACCGATGACGTCGCCGACAATGCGCGCCGATTTTTTGTAAGGCTTGCTGCTGTCATACCCGCCTTCCTTCATCGCGTACAGAATGCGGCGATGCACGGGCTTGAGGCCATCGCGCACATCCGGCAGCGCGCGCGAAACGATCACGCTCATCGCATAAGCGAGATAGGATTGCCGCATCTCGTCTTCGATGGTGATTTGCGTAACGTCGGTCGGAGGCGCCGGAATTGTCGTTGTGTCGGTCAAGGGAAATACCTGTTTTTTTCTCTGGAATCAGGGGGTTATATTATGTTGGAAGCCTACCATCAGACAGGCCGAAGAGCAAAGGTAAAATGCTGTAAAATCCTTTTTAATTCAGTATATTAAAGGAGGTTCCGTGACGCTGGTTATAGTGACGGGCAGGCCACGTTGTTTTTTTTGCGCTATTGCTTTGCAAACCTCAAAGAATTGATGGCAAATTTAAAATTCTGAATAAATGGGGTTAAAAGATGAGCAAAAAAACCAGATTATATATCGTATCTTCGGGTGGATCATCAAGCCGACTATATGCCTCCAGCTTCTCAAACCACCTTAGGTCCATCCGTCTCCTGACGCGGCAGGCACGATACGCTGCCGGTAAGCTGTGTGCAACAGCGAAAACTGATATCGTGTTTTGCAGCGTAGCCGCAACACTGGCTGTTCTTGTTTTTCTAGGCGTACGTTCCCGCGCTAGCAACGAACTCAACATGTACTTCCTTGCTGACAAAGCGGCTCACTCCGCTATCACGCAGAGCCAACTTAGTCCTAGGGTCCAGACCCAATTAACCTAGCGTTAAGCGATTGATGATTCAAGGGAAT
>CAZVCG010000055.1:0-8100 GCA_964626265.1 uncultured Rhodospirillaceae bacterium
ATTCCCTTGAATCATCAATCGCTTAACGCTAGGTTAATTGGGTCTGGACCCTAAATCTTGATCCCTTACCCCTGAACCCTAACCCCTTATTCATGCGCATCCTCCACATCATGGCTGGCCGGGGCCTCGGCGGCGCCGAAACCTACTCCACCGACATCATGCTCAGCCTTCACGAACAAGGCGTGGATCAGTGTGTTGTGATGGCCGAAGACGCATCGCGCTATCAGGAAATCGTAGCCGCTGGCATCCGTACCGCGCCGGAAGTGTTGGGATGTTCAAGGTACGGAAAGAATAACCCTCCCCTTGCGGGAGGGTCGAAATCGCAAGGCGATTTCGGGGAGGGGTTGATTGGTTTACTTACGGCACATTCACGCTTCCTCCAACGCCGCGCCTTACGTCGCGTCATAGAACGCGAAAAGCCCGACATCGTGCATTGCTGGATGCGACGCGCGGCGTCCTTAATGCCGGATTGGAACAAAGAACGCACCATCGGCTGGTTCGGCGGCTATTACAAGCCAAAGCATTTCAGGCGTTGCGGCCATTTCGTTGGCGTGACGCAGGATATCGTCGAGCACCAGATCAAGAACGGCGTGCCGCGCGAACGCGCGCATTTCGTGCCGACGTTCCCCGACGTGAAAGACGAAGCCGCCATCGACCGCGCTACGTTAAATACGTCAAAAGAGGCGTTCGTCGTGCTCGCTCTTTCGCGCCTGCATCCGAAAAAAGGCCTCGATACGCTGATGATGGCCGCGCATAAATTGCCGGATGTCGTGCTATGGCTGGCGGGCGAGGGGCCTTTGAAAAAAGACCTCGAAAAACTGGCGCAAAAACTCGGTATTGCCGATCGTGTGCGTTTCCTCGGCTGGCGCACGGATCGAGGCGCGCTGCTCCGCGCGGCCAACGTCTGCGCATTGCCTTCGCGCTACGAGCCTTTCGGCACCGTTATTCTTGAGGCTTGGGCGGCAGGAACGCCCTTCATCGCTTGCAAAAGCGCGGGGCCAAAAGCCACCGTAGCCGATGGACGCAATGGTCTGTTGGTGGACATCGACGATCATGATGGTTTAGCCAAGGCCATCGCGCGCATCCGCGATGATGTCGAACTCCGCCGCCGCCTCGTCGCCGAAGGCTACGCCACCTACATCGGCACCTACACCCGCGATGCGGTGACGAAAAGGATGATCGGGCTGTATGAGGGGATATTAAGGTATAAGTGAGCAGGGAACAACATTCAGAGGTAAAGGTATTCCTTGTTCCTGACCTTTAATCCGCAAACGGATCGCGCACCACAATCGTATCATCCCGCTCAGGGCTGGTGGAGAGCAACGTCACCGGCGCTTCGGTCAGCTCTTCCAAACGCCGCACGTATTTGATCGCTTGCGCGGGCAACTGGGCCCACGTGCGCGCACCGTTGGTGCTTTCGCTCCAGCCTTCCATGACTTCGTAAACCGGCTCCACCGCCGCTTGCGCCAGCGGATTGGCGGGCAGGTGGTCGATGATCTTGCCGTTCAGTTTATACCCCGTGCAGATTTTGAGTTCCTTCAACCCATCCAGCACGTCGAGCTTCGTCAGCGCGATGCCGTCGATGCCGCTTACCTTCACCGTCTGGCGCACCAAAACCGCGTCGAACCAGCCGCAGCGGCGTTTGCGCCCCGTCACCGTGCCGAACTCCTTGCCTACTGTGCCCAAACGCTCGCCGATCTCGCCCGTGTCCTCAGTGGGGAAGGGGCCTGCGCCAACGCGCGTCGTGTAAGCCTTGGCAATGCCCAAAATGCGGCCCAAAACTTTCGGCCCTACGCCCGAACCCGCCGCCGCTTGTCCTGCCGCCGTGTTGCTCGATGTGACGAACGGATATGTGCCGTGATCGATGTCGAGCATCGCGCCTTGCGCGCCCTCGAACAGCATCAGTGAGCCATCCTTGCGTTCTTTTTCCAGCCGTTGCCACACCACCGCCGAAAACGGCAATAAGCGCGGAGCAATCGCCATCAAATCGTTATAAAGTTTTTCGCCGTCAATTTCCTCGGCGTTCAGGCCGCGCAACAATGCGTTGTGATGCACCAAAAGGCGGTCGATCTTCGCGCGCAGCAAATCGGGTTCCGCCAAATCGCAAAGACGAATGGCGCGGCGCGCCACCTTGTCTTCATAGGCCGGGCCGATGCCGCGTCCCGTCGTGCCGATCTTGCTGGGGCCGCTGGCTTCCTCGCGCGCGCGGTCCACCGCGCCGTGCATAGGCAGAATGAGCGTGCAATTTTCTGCGACGATGAGATTATCGGGCGTGACCTTCACGCCCTTTTCGGCGATGGCGTCGATCTCTTTCAGCAAAGCCCATGGATCGACGACGACGCCGTTGCCGATCACCGACAACTTGCCGGAACGCACAATTCCTGATGGAAGCAGGTTTAATTTATACGTCACGCCGTTGATGACCAGCGTGTGGCCGGCATTATGTCCGCCTTGAAACCTGATAACCACATCGGCGCGGCTTGAAAGCCAATCGACGACCTTGCCCTTACCTTCGTCGCCCCACTGGGCGCCGACGACCACAACGTTTTTCATGGAAAAACCCCGATTTGTGATGTACGGGGCATATAAGCACCGAAGCCCCAAGGGGTAAAGTGACCTGAAAGCCGATTATCGGCGATGTGGACGCAATAAAAAAACAAGCGTTCAAAAAGCCGTAAAAAACCGCTTTTCGGCTCTCTTTTAAGGCCCTTTAACGTTAATGGCGTTGAACGCATAGATTGAGGCGGAGTTGGAGTTCGAGGCAATAACATATTGAAATTCGAAAGAAAAACCAAACAAACTCAACGGATTTCTCAAGAAGTTTCCGTTTTATGAAACGTTTGCGTCATGCTGTAGTCCGGGGGAGCACGATCCGCGAGTTTAAACGTTTGCTGCGCGAACGGCACAGTGATTTTGCGTTTTTGCTCCAGCGCTTTTTGATCCAGCGCCGTGACCGCCTCACGGATCGCCACGCCGGTTCGCTCTAATCGCGGCGCGAGATAATCGATCACGTCCGGCTCCACCATCAGTTGCCGGTCGCTGAACTGCTTCATCAACATCCCGCGCATCAACTCGTCGTCCGGCTCATGGATTTCCGCCACGGCACAGCTATTCAATCGCGATAAGATGTCTTTCAGCCCCAGTCCCCACGCCGCAGGCGGCGTCATGGCCGTGAGTAGTAACGGCACGTCTGCAGCCTTTGTCGCGTTGTAAAGATGTTGAAGCCATTCTTCGTGTTCTATATTTCCGGCGATCTTGTCCGCGCCGTCGATAGCGAGGGCTCGAACTAACCGAGAGCACGGAGTAGCCCCCTTCCCCTCGCGGGGAGGGATGGGGAGGGGGGGGAACGACTGGGGACTGTTTTGCGCAATCGACTCTTTGCCAAGCGGATATCCCCCCCACCTAACCTCCCCCGCAAGGGGGGAGGGACAGCATTGCGCTTCGTGTGCATTTCCGCCTAAAATTTCAGAAAGAACATCCTCGCCGATTTCAAGTTGCCGCGCTTTATGCTTGTCGCACCAAGCCGTCAGCAAATGCGTTTTGCCGCAGCCGTGCGGGCCGTAAAGGATCAGGCAATGGCTCGGCCAGGATGAGGTCGCGAGCTTTAAAAGCCACGTTGCGGCTTCGCGGTTGCTGGCCGTCACCATAAAATCTTCGGCCAGCATCGCCTCGCGCTGGGGCAGCGGTAAATGATACTGAAGGCTCATGGCGCCGCGCGTTCAATCATGATGATAAAAACGACTGTTGCGGTATTGGCGCAGGGCAAAGCGCGCCAATACGCCGATGATCGCCGCCACTGGCACGGCGATGATAAGGCCGACGAAACCGAACAACGCGCCGCCCGCGAACAATGCGAACAAAATCCACACAGGATGCAAACCCACACGGTCGCCGACCAATTTGGGCGTGAGCACATAACCTTCCAGTGTTTGCCCGATCACAAACACCAGAACGACCCAGCCGAGATCCATGTAATTGTCGAACTGGATGAAGCCGAGAATGAGGCTGGTCACCAGCACGAACGTCGAGCCGACATAGGGCACGAACGATAGCAGTCCTCCAATGATGCCGATGGCCACGCCGTATTTCAGGCCCGTGAGCGACAGCCCGATGCTGTACACCGCGCCGAGGCACAGGCACACGAGCGCCTGCCCGCGCAGAAAGCCGGAAAGTGCGCGGTCGATGTCTTTCAATATCTGGCGAATGTCCATGTGGTACTTGCGCGGCAAATAGGTGTCGATGGCGCGCGTGACGAGGGGCCAGTCGCGCAACAGATAGAAAGCTACCACGGGCGTGATGATGGCGAGAGCGAAAAGATTGAACAGGGCCGCGCCTTCGCTGATGATTTCCTTGACGATTTTGCCTGCCCACGTCGTCGCGCTTCCGGCCAGTTGCCCGGCGGCGTCCTGCAGCCGCGCGATATCCTCAGGCGACAGGCGCTCCGTCCATTGCTCGATCCATGGTATGACGTGCTCGCGGATTTTATCGACGATGCCCGGCAAGGTCCCAATCAACGCCACGATTTGGCTTTGCAGCAGCGGCACGATCAGCACAAGGAGCAAAACGACAAGGAGAACGAATGAAAGCAAAACGCCAAACGTGCCGAGCCACCGGGGCACTTTATGCTTCGTGAGCGAGTCGACGACGGGATTCAGGAAATAGGCGATCACCATCGCCATGACGAACGGCAGCAACATGGGCCTCAGCAGCCATACGATGCCGAAAAAGACGGCGAACGCCGAGGCCCAGTATAAGCCATGCGGCAGGTGATGCCTGGCGGTGTCTTTTTTCGCTGTCATTGTTCGATGTCTCCATAGCCTTCCCGTAACATCCAAACGTTGGTGCCGGGGGCGAGTTCAAGATGAAGGCTTTTTCCGGCCAACGCGGCCTGAAGTTGCGGGATGTCGCCGTAAAATTCGAGCTCGATATCGGCCATTCCACGCTTGAGCGCGACAACATTCGTTCGCGCAATGCCGTTAACGCCGTTCAGCTTTGTTTTGATGTCATTCCACACGGCCAGCGAGTCGATGGGCACGGACGCCGGCAAATGTCCGAGTGAGCCTTTTGGAGCCGACGCGACTTGCTTCGATGTGCTCTCGATGGTCGCGCGCGCCTGTTTGACGCTCTCGGGCATGGCCGCGGTTAAAGCCTTGGCATCGGCGACAGGGGCTAAGTCCATGCTCGCGGTCTCGCTGCTTTTGCCTTCAATATCATAGCGATGGATGTCGATCTTCACGGGTTGCTTGGGGTCGATTTTATCAGGGTCCGCATTCAGAACCGCTACGATCGCCATACTGGCCTGATACTTGGCCATGAGGTTACGAAGGGCTTCCGCCTTGCCGCTTACGGCTTCCGCGCCCGAGATCATGGCGATGTCGTTCAAATCGCCCGAAGGCACGATGATGGGAACAAGGCCGCCTTTGCCCACGGCGCTTTCCCACGCGGCGCGCCATGGCGTGCGTTCCTCCCAAAGAACGGGACGCGAACCCGTATTCATTACGGGAAGAACGACGGCTGGCGTGCTGCGTACATCGGCGATAACCGCGCCGCGCTTGTCGAGAAACGCACGCACGGCGGCGGGTTTAAAGCGCACGGTGAACGCGCCGATATATCGCACGGCTGAGCTTTTTTCGTTTTGAACCTCGAACGCTTGAACCATCGCGGCAAGACTGTCGTCGTCGAGCTTTTGCTCGAGCGCGCTGTCGGCTCCCAATCGGGCCAACAGTTGCCCGAACGCCTGATGTTGGGCTTTCATGACGGCCTGATCACGTGCATGGGCTGCGCTGTCGGCGGTGACGTCCACGGCCACGTCCGAAACTTGATACAGCGTGGCATCGTCGCCCTCCTGAGCCTGCGCGGGCATGGCAAAGAGCAACAGAACGAGAAAAAAAGGCAAAATATGACGCATGAGGGATCAGGGGTCAGGGGTCGAAGCCAAGCGGAAGAAGCTTAATAAGCTTGGTCTTTTTTGGGAATAGTTTTTGTGTTACTGATCCCTGAATGCTGACCCTTGATCCCTGAAAGCTCAATGCCGAATTCTGACAAATCACAAGGCGCCTATGCCGCTGCAGGCGTTGATATAGATGCCGGAAACGCCCTTGTTGAGGCCATCAAGCCTTTGGCCAAGGCGACGGCCCGTAAAGGGGCCGAGGCCGGTTTGGGCGGCTTCGGGGCGTTGTTCGACCTTAAGGCGGCGGGCTTCAAAGACCCCATTCTGGTCTCCACGACGGACGGCGTCGGCACAAAGCTGCGCGTCGCCATCGAAAGCAAACGCCACACGACGGTCGGCATTGACCTTGTCGCGATGTGCGTGAACGACCTTGTCGTTCAGGGTGCGGAGCCGCTTTTGTTTCTCGATTATTTCGCGTCAGGCAAACTGGATGTTACGGCAGCGCGCGACGTGATCGCAGGCATTGCCGAAGGCTGCAAGATCGCTGGCTGCGCATTGGTTGGCGGCGAAACGGCTGAAATGCCCGGCATGTATGCGGGCGGCGATTACGATCTTGCGGGCTTCTCATTGGGCGCGGTCGAGCGCGGCAACGTCTTGCCGCGCGGCGACGTGAAGGAGGGCGACATCGTCCTCGGCGTGGCTTCGAGCGGCGTGCACAGCAACGGTTTTTCGCTCGTGCGTAAAATCGTAAAAGACGAAAACCTTGGCTACGACGACCCCGCGCCGTTCGACCCAACCCAAAAACTCGGCGACGCCTTGCTGGAGCCGACGCGCATTTACGTTAAACCGGCTTTGGAAGCCGTGCGCACGGGGCACGTGAAAGCCATGGCGCACATCACGGGCGGCGGCTTGATTGAGAACATTCCGCGCGTTTTGCCGGATGGCCTCGGCGTATGGCTAAGCACGAAAACGTGGCCTGTGCCGCCGGTGTTCACATGGATGGCCAAGCAAGCCAACATCGACGGGCATGAAATGGCGCGGACCTTCAACTGCGGTATCGGATTCGTTCTGATTGTCGCGCGTGAAAACGCCGATGCGGTCATGAAAGTCTGGATAGATGCTGGAGAAAAAATCTATCGCATCGGCGAAGTCGAGACGAACAAGTCCGAACGCCGAGTCACGTTGCAGGGTGTGGACGCCTGCTGGCCGGGGTAGAGATAGAGCAAAGGGCGGACACAATAAAAAGGTCCTGTAATGCGCAAATGATTATTTAGCCTTTTTGTTGTTTCCCCATCGTTAGGCCGGGAATGAGAGCTGTCTTTCTCGTCGCCGCCATCTTGTGATATAAAGGGAGATCCCTATATAAAGAACAAAGGGGGTGTTCCATGGCCCGTTATGCCGACCGCATGCTCTTGCCGGACGAACACGTCATCTATACGACGGGCCTGCATTGGGTCGTTTACCGTTATGGGCTTTCGCTACTGCTCTATGGAGCGCTCATCGAGATATATGCCGATCCCGTCATCACGACTGTTTGGGGTGCGGCGGTGGCGAGGTGGGTTTCCTTGCCGGTGGAATTGTTCGGCAACCTGTTGATCCTCGCAGGCGCGATGCAGTTGTTTTTCGCCTTGTTGCGCCGCGCCTCTACGGAAATCGTCGTCACCAACCAGCGTGTGATAGCCAAAAGCGGCGTCGTGGCCGTGCGCGTATATCAAACGATGGTCAAGAAAGTGACCAGCGTGAACATAGAGCAATCGGTGATGGGCCGCATCCAGGGCTACGGCAACGTGACGGTTCTGGCCTCGGGCGGCGATTTGCCCGAAATCGACCATGTGGACGATCCGTTGAAGCTCTATCACTACGTCATGGGCACGTCGCGGGACGAATATAAGGCCGAAATCCGCGAGCTTGCCGCCAAGCCTGCGATTGAACACAAGGAACCCCCGCGCCTCAGCTCGATCCAGGGCGGGAAGAGGAAAGGATGATATCCGCGCGTCGTCTTCGCGTTCCTCCTTCGCCAAGGCATCGGAGAACATGAGCGCTAAAACCCTACGAGGTTTTGCCGCATTCAACCGTTTTCTTCCACGGCGGCGTCTCGGCTCAATGAAAAGTTGAGCGGTATGAAATGTTAAACGGATAGCGTAGGCATCACTTGTAGGACTTACGCAAATTTAAGAATGGCTTAAGGAATGGTGTGATTCAAGATGGCA
>CAZVCG010000056.1:0-7391 GCA_964626265.1 uncultured Rhodospirillaceae bacterium
TCTTGAATCACACCATTCCTTAAGCCATTCTTAAATTTGCGTAAGTCCTAAAGAAGATAAACGGCTATAGATCGAGCCGAAAATTGGGGTTTTCGAGAACCGGAGCGCAGCGTACGTAAGAGTACGTGAGCGCCGGAAGCGGAGAAAACCCCGGTTTGCAGGCCGATATAATTCAATTGAGGATACGCCTAAAACCCTTCGCGTTCCTTGCGCTTCCGCTCAACTTTACGGGCGCGGCGGATGGCTTCGGCTTTTTCACGGGCGCGCTTTTCAGAGGGCTTTTCGAAGTTGCGGCGCAGTTTCATTTCGCGAAAGACGCCTTCACGCTGTAATTTTTTCTTTAGAACGCGGAGCGCCTGATCGACATTGTTATCACGAACCAAAACCTGCACGTAAACCGCCCCTCCTTAAGGGAAAAAGAGTTAACCCAACGAATCTTGAGTGCCGCTCAATAGCACAATCAAATACTTACGGCCAAGCGTTTCTTTGGCGCTTCGAAACGACCCGCCGCGCCCTTGGCTGTCCGCCGCCTAACCGCCTGAAATTTTTGCGTTTTCCGCTTTCAAAAGCCGCCTCTTGATCGCCAGTCCGCCCGTATAGCCCCCCGTCTTTCCGCCGCTCGCAATCACGCGATGGCATGGCACGAGAATCGGCACGGGATTCGCGCCAAGCGCGGTTCCAACAGCCCTCACCGCTTTCGGCTTCTTAACCTTACGCGCAATATCGGCATAGCTCACGACCTTTCCCGAAGGAATGCCGAGCAACGCTTTCCAAACGCTTTGCTGAAACGGCGTGCCGGACAAACTGACTTTCACGCTCTTATTTGCTTTTCCGAAAATTCGCTTCGCCATTTGTGCGGCGAGTTTTTTGTCCTCGCAGAATTCCGTTTTCTTCCAAGCGCGTTGCCATGCCCTCACGACCGCCGAAGGTTTTTGCTTGCCGAGAAAATGAAACTGGCACAACGCGCCCTCTTCCGTCACGCCGACTAACATCAGGCCATACGGCGTCTTCGCCACGCCCCAGCACACGCAACACGGCGGATTGCTGGCGAACGTCACTGTTATCTTCTTCGTCATAACAGCCCCCTTTCGGTCTTTCGTGACTGATGTGTATATTACACCCACTGTCATCTCGGCGAAAGCCATGTGTCATTTTTTGACGCAGTTTATACTCTAATGTCATCCCGACGAAAGTCGGGATCCAGAGGACGTTAGTCGTATGAGCGCGTGGCGATAATTTAAGGTGTCAGCGTATCATAAAGATCGTCCCAATATGGATTATCCTTTTCAATCAACTGAATCTTCCACGCTCGCTTCCATTCTTTCATCTGTTTTTCACGGCGGATGGCATCTTCAATGTTTGAGTGCGATTCATAATAAACCAGACAATGCACTTTATGTTTCGCGGTAAATCCTGGGATTAAGTTATTCTTATGTTCATAGATGCGTTTCATCAGGTTCGATGTAACGCCTATATAAAGCGTTCCAACTTTTTGGCTGGCGAGAATATAAACGAAGCCGTGCTTCACAAATTAACTCTTGTTATCAATTGACAGGCCCTCTGGATCCCGGCTTCCGCCGGGATGACAAATGGTATAGGTTTTTCCTGATTATACCACTACTTTAAACATGTAATTGATAGGGACCATTCCCCATGACCCCCGCGAACGTCGATGAATTTTTCCGCCGTCTGCAAAAGGAAAGACCGAAACCGCAAATCGAATTGAACTACACGAACGCCTACACTTTGCTCGTAGCCACGGTGCTGGCCGCGCAATCCACCGACAAGGGCGTGAACAAGGCGACCGAGCCGCTTTTCAAAATCGCCGACACGCCGCAAAAGATGCTGAAACTCGGCGAAGAGAAACTCAAGGACTACATCAAGAGCACGGGCTTCTTTAACGCCAAAGCGAAAAGCGTCATGGCCCTGTCGCGCGATCTTGTCGAAAAATTCGGCGGCGAAGTTCCTCAAACGCGTGAAGAACTTGTAACGCTCGCGGGCGTCGGCCCCAAAACGGCGAACGTCATTCTGAACACGATCTTTCATCAGCCTGTCATCGCGGTGGACACGCACGTGTTCCGCGTCGCGAACCGCACGGGCCTCGCCCACGCCGACACGCCGGAAAAGATCGAGGAGAAATTGATGAGGGTCGTGCCTGACAAATGGCTCATGAACGCGCACCATTGGCTCGTGCTGCACGGACGCTATACGTGCATCGCGCGCAAACCTAAATGCCCCATCTGTCCCGTCCGCGACCTGTGCGCGTACAAGGACAAGACGGTGCATTAAAATACATATTTTCTCCATTAACCTTACTTTGCATTCGTGAAAGCATTAACGGTCAGGGTTATTGAGAATTCGAGTAGCATGGCGCATAATTGGGGAATCCGTCGCTAGGAAGTATTTATGGATTACGCAGAAATCGCCATTCAATTTAAAAAGCTGGCCACCGAGATCGGCGTAGGGGGAGCTATAGGTCTTTTCGTTGTTGGCCCCACGCTCTTGGGAATAGGCTATGGCGTGAAAAACCTCTACAAAAAACACAAAGTCAAATATTGCGAACCGGAGCCAAAGCCTTTTGCCGATATTAAAAAAGTAAAATTACCACAGTCCGTTGATGAGCTTAGACTTTAGGTGGCGGTAGTATATCCGTCTTTCTTGTACTTCCCCGTCCGGGGCGGCTTATCACTAGCACAAACGACTTTTCGTTCGTCACCGGGCAAAGCATTTGTTTTCCGACCTCTTTTGCTCGCTCTTTCAGATTATATGGGGCTATGCGTCTTTTTATCTTGCGGGGAACCCCGCAAAGTGCGTTTGCCGCGCCCTTAATGCCCTTATATGTTTGTTTATAAAATGACACGAGGAGACCAGATGCCGCTCCTGTGGAGGCTTCGGCTACCACGTGTGTAGAGTCAGGATCGAATGTGGCTTTCGATACCACGATTGCTGTAACAGCCAAGCTGGCCACTACACGGGTAACATTTATCATATCTACTGCTTCGTTGTGCCGCCTTTCCTTCAGATCATCGACCAGTTCTTGCCGAATATCGCGAACCAAAGCATTAAGCTCCATGCCTTTCGCGCATAACGCCTCAAAATCTTCTTTAAATTTATCCGCATTCTTCTTGGCGTTGATAAGCGACATATTAAATCTGTTTATTTCAACCGCCGTTTGACGAAATTCTCCCAGATATTCTTTTGTAGCTTTTGCTTTATGATCCTCGCCGACAAAAACATGAACTTCGTTCTGTTCGTTCAAAAGCTCTATCTTCTTTTCGTCAATGAGCGCGTCAAGTTCCGCAAGCCTTTTCTGAATATCGGTCATAATTCCCACCTATAAAATGAAATCAAATATGAAGCCATTTTACAGCACGGCCACGAAAGTAATCAGCAAAATCAATAGTTTATAGTGTGTTAATTGCCTGTTTTGGGTAATAACTTGCTTCTTTTGGGTAACGTGAATGCGAAATTCTTGGTGAATAAATTCTTACTCAATTGTTTTCACGCTTTTCGGCTCTCACCCCCACATTCCGCCATTTTCGCCGCTTCGGCGATAAGGCTGTCGAACGTCGGCGCGTCGTCCCAAACCTCATGCGGCGGGATGCTGTCCGCCAAAGACTTGACGACGGATCGCATAGCTCCACTCTTCGCGCGGCGCTTGCCCATCACAGGCTCAAGTTGCCGCCGCGCTTTTTCCATTTTTCGGTCTTGATATATCTCCTCGAGCGAACTAACCGGCACAAAGGCGTAAACGAACCTGCATTCCATGGCCTTGGCGATTTCATGGAGTTTTTTGACACGAATGGTCCCGCTCTTTTCCGCCCTTTCAATGTCGGCGACATGATGGCCGCTGTTGCCCATGCGTTTGCCCAGTTGCCGCGTCGTCATGCCCAGCGCAAGACGCACGGCGTGGATCCATCCGCCTTCGGGCATCTCGCGCAAGCTTTTTTTCAATTTCTTGAGTTGCTCATCCATCTCGCGCCGCTTCATGCGGGCGATTGCTTCTTCGTTCATGTTAGTGGCCTTTCAAAAGAGGGCTATAAAGTCCCCCTCCCCTTGAGGGAGGGGTATATAAAAAGACGACCCCTCACCTGCAAAAACTAAGGCGTTACTATGTAACGCCAAGTTTTTGCTTCCTCTCCCGCAAGGGGAGAGGGGCTATCTGATTTCAGTTGTTGGGAACTTGCGGGCGCAGTGCGCCGTGGCATTGTCAATACCACGCGGCTCCCGCAATGTAAAGGATTATATTCCTATGACGAAAACCGAAATCCTTAACATGGGCCAGGATTGTTTCTTAACGCGGGTAATGATCTTAACCCTGTTTGGGGGTTTTGATCGCTTGATTAATCTTTGCGTAGGAATTCTGCGCCACGGTTTCCGGCATTATAGGGGGTTTTCGAAGGAGGAATTTGGCATGATCGGCCCGAAAAAAGGAAGAATTTGGCATGGTCGGCCCAAAAAAGTCGCCGTAAACGGGGCGAAAGAAGCATTCATTATCGCCGCTTTTCCGGCGCGCGCCGCGCCCCCGGATTCGGGGGCAAAAACGCCCTGAAAGTAAAACGGCATGTCCGTTACCGGACATGCCGTTCGAAAATCAATCCGCCGAAACAGTCTTAGCCGTTTCCGGCGCGGCGTTGAATGCCTGCCGCTTCTTCGTCTTCTTCGACGAGCGACGTGAACTTCGCAGCGCGGGCAAAGCCGCCCTTTTGTTGCTGCGCGGCTGCGCCTTCGCCGGCGACTTGCATTTCGCCGATGATCTGGCCGCCGGCGTTCACTTCAAGCTCGCCGTACTTGATGATGCCGCTGACGCGTCCCGTGCCGCGCACCGTGAGGCGTCCGTGAACCGTGAGTTCGCCGTCGTAACGGCCCGCGATGTCGGCGTTTTCGATTTCGACGCTGCCGCGGAACTGGCCGCTTTCGGTGATCTCAAGCATTTTGCCGTCGGTCAACTTGGCTTCGACCTTGCCTTCGACGACCAGAACGTCGCATGCGGTGATTTCGCCCGACAACGACAAGCCCTTGCCGACGATCAGCTTGCGTTCGCCATGTTCGCCGATGCGTTCGCCGCGGCGGCTGTTGCCGTGCGGCAAATCGATGGAGCGGCGCGTCGTGGCCGGAACCGGACTGGCTTGCGCGCTGGCGCGTGTGGCTTCGGCGGCTGGAGCGACAACGCGTCCGGCGACAGGGCTTTGCGTGGGGTTTTCTTGTGACATGGCTTCCGGTGAATCCTTTCGTCCAAACATGCGTTTCTCCTCCGAAACGATATAGATAAGAGATGTCTTAGCGCGGCGATTCGGTCAACAACCGTAACAATGGCATTACGAAGAAATATGGCGCGCAAAGCACGACTCAGGCTCTACCATGATGCCCTGCGCCGGGCAAGCATTTTGCACATGGAACGAATGAAGAAGTTCTGGATAACTTTATAATGCGCCCTATAAAACTCAAACGAATCGGGATCTTTGTTAAAGCGATTTCTCAAGCGCCCTTTTCCGTCTTGTGATAGAAAGCAGGCCGCTTCATAACGTCAGAAACATCCGCAATTTGCAGGGATTTCCATGCCGCTGAGCCTTACAGAGTTATCCACAACCTCCTCGCTTTTCGACGTATGCGCCATCGGCAACGCCATCGTCGACATTATCGCGGAAAGCGACGAGGCTTTCCTAAAAACCCATCATATCGCCAAGGGCGTTATGACTCTCGTGGACGAAGCGCGCGCGGATTATCTTTACAGCCGAATCGGTCCCGCGATCGAAATGTCGGGCGGCTCGGCGGCGAACACCGTCGCCGGAATCGCCGCGCTCGGCGGCAAGCCGGCCTATATAGGCAAACTCCGCAACGACCAGCTCGGCGCGATTTTCCGTCATGACTTGCGCGCGCTCGGCGTGCATTTCGCGACGCCGCCTTTGACCGACGGACCTTCGAGCGCGCGCTGTCTCATTCTCGTTACGCCCGACGCGCTCCGCAGCATGAACACGTATCTCGGCGCTTGCGTCGAGCTGACGGAGGCCGATGTCGACGAATCCGTCATCCGGCAAAGCAAAATCACTTATCTCGAAGGCTATCTGTTCGACAAACCGACCGCTCAAATCGCTTTTGTCAAAGCTGCGCGCGCGGCGCATACGGCAAACCGTCATGTCGCTTTGACATTGTCCGATCCCTTCTGCGTCGATCGTCATCGCGACGCGTTTCGCGTGCTGGTGAAGAACGACGTCGATATTCTTTTCGCGAACGAGCACGAGCTCATGTCGCTTTATCAAACGTCGTCGTTCGAGGAAGCGATGGCGATGGCGGATACGGAATGCCCGCTTGTCATCGGCACGCGCAGCGAATCGGGTTCGCTGATCGCGCACAACAAGGAACTCGTGAAAATTTCTGCGGAACCCGTGGAAAAAGTCATCGATACGACGGGCGCTGGCGATTTATATGCGGCTGGATTCTTATACGGCCTCACAAATGGCCATGATCTAGCGGCTTGCGGGCGTTTGGGGGCGGCTTGCGCGGCTGAAATTATTTCGCATTACGGGCCCCGTCCGCAGAAGAATTTGAAGGAATTCGTGCGTCAAAAAGGGCTGAAAATCTAGCCTTTTCGGGGATAGTGATTCTATCCACAGAAAATTAAATTTTCCTATAGACACGCCCCCCAAAACGGGCTAATTTGATCGGACTGGCGGTCGATACCAGATCGCCGGTAGCTATCACATTGACACTGCGGCATGTCTGGTCGTCAAAACCTAGCTATAGGACAATTTGACGTTCTTGATGTTGTCGCTTTTTCATTGGGTTAGAACAAGTTAACCCCGAAAGTTAACTTTTTCGTTCTTGGACATCGTAAACAAGATGAGAAGGGATGCGCAGACGGCGATCCGTGGTGGGAATTTGCCCCCTTAACCGGGGCAAAAACTGGCCAGAGATATTTCAACAGCCACTGTTTTAGCTTTCATTAGTTAAAATGTGGTTTTCGGTTTTGCTGTTACGCATTCTTAGTCGACAAGTTCGACATGTTCTTAAATGAACATGTTATCTGTTTCACGCGAGTGGAACAGAGTTATGCCTTTTCTTTCAAGCAGTTGAAGGAAAAGAGAGTAATGATAACCCTCGAATAAGGTTTTGCACGGCAAAACTAAGTGGTTTTACGAGTACAACGTAAACCAAATTCAACTTGAGAGTTTGATCATGGCTCAGAACGAACGCTGGCAGCAGGCCTAACACATGCAAGTCGAGCGAACGTAGCAATACGTGAGCGGCGCACGGGAGAGTAACACGTGGGAACCTACCTTTTGGTTCGGAATAACGTCGGGAAACTGACGCTAATACCGGATACGCCCTTCGGGGGAAAGATTTATCGCCATTAGATGGGCCCGCGTTAGATTAGCTAGTTGGTGAGGTAA
>CAZVCG010000057.1:0-7137 GCA_964626265.1 uncultured Rhodospirillaceae bacterium
CTCAGGGTTGCAGACTCTACCAAAAAGTGACTCAGTTTACGGGGAGAACGTCAGCCAACAAACAGCAGTGAGGCTTGCAGCAGCCAAAGGGACAACCTTTGAGGCTTGCGCCAAAGCCTATATTGAGGCCCATAAGGCAAGCTGGCGGCAAGAACGCCATGCCAAGCAATGGACACAAGCCCTCGAAAAACACGCTTTTTCAGTCTTTGGCAAACTGCCTGTTCAGGCCGTGGACACGTCTTTGGTGGTCAAAGCACTGGAACCTATCTGGCAGAAGAAAACCGAAACCGCCAAGCGGCTACGGGGCCGTATCGAGTGCATTCTTGATTGGGCTAAGGTCAGGGAATACCGTCAAGGCGAGAATCCGGCCCGTTGGCGAGGCCATCTTGAAAACCTTTTAGCCAGACCCTCCAAGCTCATCAAGGTTGAGCACTTTGCCGCTCTGCCCTACACCAAGGTCAATGTCTTCCTACAAACCTTGGACAAACAGGCTGGCCTTGGGGCACTAGCGCTAAAACTGGTCATTTACACGGCTTGCCGCAGTCGCGAAGTGCTTGAGGCCACATGGGACGAGTTCGCCCTTGAAAACAAGGTTTGGATCATCCCCGGCGAGCGCATGAAATCCGGCAAGGAACACCGTGTTCCCTTAACGGCTCCGGCACTTGCTATCATCAAGAGCCTGAAAAAGGAACGGGACAGCCTTGTCGAACCCGACAAGGAGCCGAGCCCTTACGTTTTTCCAAGTCCTAAAGGCGTTACTCCGCTTTCCAATGTCGTGATGCTTGCTCTGCTGAAACGCATGAACCGCCGTGACATAACCGTTCATGGCTTCCGCTCATCTTTCCGCGACTGGGCCGCGGAACAAACCAACTTTCCACGTGAAGTATGTGAAGCTGCTCTTGCTCACGCTATTCAGAACCGCGTTGAGGCTGCTTATCGTCGTAGCGACCTATTTGAGAAACGCCGCCTGTTGATGGAAAAATGGGCGCGGCATTGCCAGCAGCCTCAGACCGAGGGCAAGGTTGTTGAGATGAAGCCGACGAGCAAGAAGGCAACCGGCAAATAACCGCTCCAGTAAAAAAAGAACGTCATATTCACGATGTCCAAGAACACCATCAGAATATCACGCTATGCTTGCCGATAGTTTAACGGCAGATGCAAACAAGAAAGACTTCTTTGTCTCTCATTGAACCTCTGTGGACGCTGCTGGATCTTGTGGCATCAGAAATATTTTTTGGAATAAAGTTCGGCTCGCTGACGGAAGGGGTTTGCTTGAAAAACTCACCCTAAATCATCGCGACAAGCTTCGCTAAACGGGTGTAGCAGATCGAAAACATCCCTATTCTTCAAGGTCAACAGGTCTTGAAAGGTTTTTCTTTCCTTGGGATAAGTTTCAATAATCACGCGCAGGACGTTGTCGGCTTCCTCAAAAACCCTTGGAGAGGATGATATGTAGATAAGGTTGAGAAGAGCATAAATACCAATAAATTGGGGAATTTCTGTTTGTTCGTGTTCAAGCGCATCAGCATACAAACCAGATGCTTCCTGAATAAACTGCTTATACAACTCCTGCCGTTCCGTTTTGTTTCGGATGCGTTCCTCTTCCCTGCTTTTATGTTTTTGCCCAAGCCAAGTTGTTGCCATGGAAGTAAATCCGCCGATTAACGTACCGGCAAGGGCAGAAAAACCAGGAATGTATTCAGGACTAAGCATAGCGAATTCCGTTGTTATAATGATTATGATCCCGGCATTATTTACCCACCGCCTAATGCCTTATAGAGATCGACGGAAGCGTTGAGCCTGTTCAGTTTTGAGGCGATGAGGGCGATTTGAGCGCTGTAGAGGTTGCGCTCGGCGTCGAGCACTTCGATATAGCTCGAATAGCCTGAGGAGTAGCGGAGATTGGCAAGGCGCAGGGCTTCTTTAACTGCTTTTTCGTTCTTCGCCTGCGCCTGTTCTTCGGTCGCGGAATGTGTTTGCTCAGAGAGAGCGTCTTTCACATCCTTGAATGCCGAGCGAACGGCGTTTTTATAAGAAGCCAAAAGCTCTTGATTTTTTGCAAGTGCCATATCGACACCGCTGTCGACTCTTCCGAAGTCTATAACAGGGCCTGCCAGTGTAGCCCCCATCGACCATGCGCGCATCGTACCGTTGTAGAGGTTTGCGACATCAATGCTGGATATGCCTAGCAAGCTGGACAACGAAATAGTTGGGAAATAGGCGGCACGCGCGACACCGATATTGAAGTTGCTTGCGATTAGCGCTTGCTCGGCGGCTGCAATATCCGGCCTACGTTCGAGCAAAGTCGAAGGCAAATCGCCCGGCGTGAGAGGCGGAACGGGCAGCGCGTCTATTTCGGCCCCGCGCGCAATGCGGCCTTCGATGATGTCCTTGGGCGAGCGCCCAAGCAAAACGGCAAGTGAGCTTTCTGCCTTGTCTTTCTGCTCCAGCAATTTAGAAAGCTGGGCACGTGTTGCCTCCATTTCCGCCTCTGACTGCTTTAGAACAAGTTCGTTCGTAGCTTCGCTCTCGAATTGCTTTTTGATGATGTTATAGGATTCCTCGCGTGAATGAATCGTATCCTGCGTGATTTTGATGTTCGCATCGAGCGCGAGGATGTTAAAATAAAGCCGCGCCGCCGAAGACGCGACCGCAAGCTTCACGGCATCACGATTGTATCCGGTCGCCAAGAAAGCAGCTTTGTTCGCTTCGCTTGCGCTAGCCAGCTTTCCCCAAAGATCGAGTTCCCAAGACAACATACCGCCGAAGAAACCCAAATTGGAGGGTTTGTTCGATAGCAATGGGTTGTTCTGAAAATCGAGTTTTGAACGTGTTGCGAGTCCTGTGGCGGAAAGCAAGGGAAGCCGGTTGGCAAATACATAATTGTATTGCGCCTCCGCCTCCTGCACACGTGCGGCAGCAATTGAAAGATCGCCATTGTTGGCAAGAGCCTCTTCAATCAGTTTTCGCAATATAGGATCGTTGTATCCTTTCCACCATTCTTTGAGCGATTCTTCTTTTCCTGCATTTTGTTTTTCCGCCGCCCATTTTTCCGGCATGACCACAGAAGGGCGATTATAGTCAGGCGCAAGCCATGCACAGCCGGAAAGGAAAAGCAGGAGAACGGGAGCGATGACAATTCTGTTTTTCATGACACGGCCTCGTGCGTTAAGTTCGCCGGTTCTTCCTTGATCCTGAACCAAGTGATGTAAAGCGAGGGGAGGAAAATGAGCGTAAGCATGGTTGCAATGGCAAGACCACCCATTATGGCTGTTGCCATGGGGCCCCAGAAGACCGTCGGGGCAATAGGAACCATGCCAAGAATAGCGGCGGCGGCGGTGAGCATAATCGGGCGGAAACGGAGAAGGGTTGCCTTGACGACAGAGTCCCAATCGCCGCGCCCTTCCTTTTTCTCCTCTTCGATCTGGTGCACGAGGATGACGGAATTGCGCACAATCATGCCAATCAGGGCGACAACGCCAAGAAGCGCAACAAAGCCCATGGGTTGACCAGTTATGAGCAATCCCATAACCACACCGATAACGGCAAGAGGCGCCACGCTCATCACCAGAAACAGATGACTGAATTTTTGCATCTGAATCATCAGTACGGTCATCATCAAGATGAACATGAGCGGAAAGACGGCGACAACCGAGGCTTGGGATTTCGCGCTTTCCTCAACGGAACCGCCGTCGATGATTTTATAGCCGGGGGGCAGTTCTTTCCGCATCTCATCAATCTTGTTCTTCAGGTGATCGACAGCCGTGGCGGGCATAACGCCATTTGTTACATCGGCTTGAACCGTCAGCGTCGGCAACCTGTCGCGACGCCAGATGAGCGGTAAATCCTGCTCGTAATCGACGGAGGCCAGTTCAGTCAAAGGCACTGTCTTGCCGCTGGGCAAGGGAACCTCCAGCCCACGAAGGCTCTCAAGCGACATGCGTTCAGTTTCCTGAGCCCTTACAAGAACGTCTACAAGATAGATGTCGTCCCTCACTTGTGTGGCTGTAATGCCGGAGATGACGGCATAGATCGATTGCGCAACAGCGGCAGAACTCATGCCCAAAATGCGGGCATGATCCTGATTGACTTTAATGCGTAGCTTGCGGACCGGTTCCATCCAGTTAAAATTGACTTTTTGAAGGTTGGGACTGTTGCCCATCATTTGTGCGACTTTGTAACCGTATTCGCGGACTTTGACCGGATCGTTGCCGCTGACGCGATATTGAACCGGCCAGCCGACAGGGGGCCCAAGTTCGAGCGGGAAAATACGGCTGACAGTTTCAGGAAACTGCTCCTTCAGAGCTTTTTCAAGGCGTTTATAAACCCGTTCACGCGCCTCAAGGCTTTTTGTGACAATGACCGTTTCCGTAAAAAAATCGTTCTGCAATTGCAAGTCGAGCGGCAAATAAAAACGGATGGCGCCTTGGCCGACATAGGAACTCCAATGGTCGATATCCGGATCGTCTTTGAGAATAGCGTCAAGCTTTTTGGCATCACGATTTGTGGCATAGATCGACGAGCCTTGCATTAAATTCATATCGACGATGAGTTCCGGGCGATCCGAAGAAGGGAAAAACTGCTGTGGCACCAACGGAAAGAGCAAAAGGGAAATGCCGAATATCCCGAACGTAACCGCGAGTGTCGTTTTGGGATGGTGCATGGTGAAAAGCAGAAACCGCCGAAATTTGGCCATGAGTTTTCCACCTTCTTCTTTATGTTCATGCTTTTTGGGCTTAAGGATCATCGTTCCGATAACAGGCGCGAAGATCACCGCGACAAACCACGAGAGAAGCAAGGCAATAGCAACCACGGCGAACAGCGAGAACGTGTATTCACCCGCCGAGCTTTTAGCAAAGCCGACTGGCACAAATCCGAACATCGTGACCAAGGTTCCGGTCAGCATCGGGAAAGCGGTCGATGTATAAGCGAAGGTCGCAGCCTTTGTGGTATCCCATCCCTCTTCAAGTTTCGTTACCATGCTTTCGACGGTAATCATGGCGTCATCGACAAGAAGCCCCAAGGCGATGATAAGCGCACCGAGAGAAATACGTTGAAGATCGATTCCCGCCAATTCCATCGCGACAAAGACGAAAGCCAATACAAGCGGTATCGACGCGGCAACGACCATGCCTGCTCTCACGCCTAAGCTCAAAAAACTGATGCCGAGAACAATTGCAATGGCTTCCCACAACGCTTCCATAAAATCATCCACGGCATCATGAACGACCTTGGGCTGGTTGGCGACAAGGTACGTTTCTATGCCGATGGGTAAATCCGCTTTAATTTGAGCGAATGCGTTACTCAGGTTTTTTTCAAGCGCGAGAATATCGCCGCCTTTTTTCATGGAGGTCGCAAGAGCGATGGCGTTTTTCCCGTTCACGCGGAAAATTGGCTGCGGCGGATCAGCATAGCCGCGCTTGATTGTGGCGATATCGCTAAGCCGCAGCATGCGCGATCCGACAGAAAAGTTGATTTGTTTCAAATCTGCTTCAGATTGCAGCTTACCGGAGACCTGAACCAGCATTTTGTCGTTCTGTGTCTGAAGAATGCCGGACGGAATAACCGCATTTTGTTCAGCAAGCGCTTTTAGTAGCGCCAGACGGTCCAGCCCCATTTGTGCTAAACGATGCGTTGAAAACTCGACATAAATACGCTCGTCCTGTGCGCCGATGATTTCGACCTTTGAGACATCCGGAACCTCAAGAATGCGCGAACGGGCTTTTTCGACGTAATCCCTCAATTCTCTGCGCGTAAAGCCATCCGCCGTAAAGGCATAGATAATACCGTAGGTATCGCCGAATTCGTCATTGAAGAAAGGCCCCACAATGCCTTGAGGCAATGTTTGCTTGATGTCCCCGACTTTTTTGCGCACCTGATACCAGATATCCGGAACTTCTTTTTTGGGAATGTCGCCGCGTAAAGTCACAAACACGGTCGATTCCCCTGCCTTCGTATAGCTTTTCAGGTAATCCAAATAGGGCGTTTCCTGAAGCTTTTTTTCGATGCGGTCTGTCACTTGACGCATCGTTTCGTCCTGCGTCGCACCCGGCCAAACAGTCTGCACAACCATCGTTTTGATCGTAAATTCGGGGTCTTCGTTGCGTCCAAGGTGGAGATAGCTCCAGACCCCGGCTACAATGCCCATCAACATGAAATAAATCACAAGCGATTTATGTCGAATGGCCCATTCGGACAAATTGAGGGAGGTCATTGCACGTCCTCCAGCAATTTGACTTTTTGCCCCTCATGAAGCGCTTGAACACCTGCCGTGACCACACGCTCACCCGTTTTCAATCCATCCCCTATAACGACCGTATCCTGAGCATACTGCGCGACGGTGACCGGCCTCATATGTACAGTCATGTTTTTTGTATCGACGATCCAAACGGCGGGTTTATTTTGCGACATAGACAGCGCTGCGGACGGGATTTCGATTTGCATCGTTGCCTGCAAGATCAAGCGACCGACAACCGTCGATCCAAGGAACATGCCGGAAGGCACATCTTTGAGGCCAACTTTAACTTGATAGGTACGGGTCGCAGGATCAGCTTGGGGAGAAACTTCGCGGATTTGCCCGGATGTTTTAATGTCGGGATTGTCAGCTAGCCAGACTCCGACTTTCTGTTTTTGGGATATGCCGTTGCGGATAACTTGGGCTGGCATATCGAACACGGCATCTCTGCCTTCCTGTTGTGCAAGAAGCAAGATCATCTGTCCCGCTCGCACAACTTCGCCGGGTTCCGCGCCCTTTGCGGTAATCACGCCGTCGGCCTCGGATTTCAGTTCCGTATAGCCTAGCTGATCTTGGGCGGAGCTTAGTTTCGCTTTGGCGGCGTTGACCTGCGCTTGTGCCGTTTTAAGCTGGCGCAGCGCCGCCTCATACTCTGCTCTGGAAATGGCATTTTCTTGGAGGAGACCCCCCAGTCGTTTTTCGGCAGCACTAGCTTGTTCAAGAACCGCTTGCGCCGCAACGTAATCCGCTTGCGCCGCGTTTCGAGCGTTCTTCTCGTTTTCGGAATCGAGCTTGGCAACGATTTGTCCGGCTTTAACTGTGTCGCCAACGCCCACCGGTCTTTCTATAATAGGACTTACGCAAACTGAATGGTAGGGCAAGCGAGTTCGCGGGCCAAGAAG
>CAZVCG010000058.1:0-7106 GCA_964626265.1 uncultured Rhodospirillaceae bacterium
CGCGCCCGCACCGTGTCGAGCGCCGCGAGCAGCGCATCACGGTCGCCCGCGGCCTCGATCAGCTCCACGATCACAGGGCCGGAGACGCTCTCCGCGATGGCGCGGGCCTGCGCTCGTAACACGCCACGGGGATGACAATGTCGCCGTGAACCTGGCCGATAGCGCGCACAGCCTGCCGCCAGCGTTGATAGGCTGCCTCCTGCGCGTCGGTGCGCTCGTCCCACGGACCGAATGGCGTGAACGCCGTGCGTAGCGGGTTGTAACTGCCGCTCAAATGCGCCTCCAATCCTGCACGATGAAAATCAAGCTTCAACCGCAAAGCCGCCTCGCGTTGCGCAAGCGTGATCCATCGCCGCGCCACAAGGATGTCCAGAATGCTTTCTTCGAGGGCGCGGGCGGCCGTAACCCCGGCCCTTTCGGTCAATTCCATCGCACGGCGCGAGTGCTGCCAGCGTTCCGGCGTGCCCAGCTCGGCGCCGCCATTCCCTTCGGGCCTTTGCCAGTTGGGGTACTTTTCCGAGCGGTTGGCCTTCGTTCGTTTATCCGATGAAACCTGTGCCCGCCGCTCGCTCATCCGCGCCCTCATTAACAAAGAATATGGGCTGAAAACCTCTCGTCCCTAAGGAAGGAGAGGGCGGAAAATCTCAGGCTTAGCTTAAGCTAAACATTAGTTTTTCCGGGTGAGGTGGCGTCAAGCCAGCCCCGCGCCCTGCCAACTCCCGCACCGTATCCATTTCGGTTACGGTTGTCAAGAAATAAGTAACCGTTTTGTACTATGATTGCGCTTTGCGCCGTGGTATTATGGGCGGCTGTCTCCGGGGCGAGCCCGAACGCAAGAGATGGCGAGAACCCGGAATCCCTTTTGGTTTTTATATATTCCAGTTTATCTTTTTATTGAATCAACAAGCAGGTGAAGGGAAGCAATGGGGACACAATAAAAAAGGCAACAGAAGGCCGTTCAAAAGCCAAATGATTGCCGGAGCCTTTTTTATTGTGTCCCCCTCGCTGCGGCAGTTTGGCTCAATGAAAGGTTAAATGGCTATATCATAAGAACCAAAAGGGCTTCCGGATCAGTTGCCTCGGGCGTTGCCCTCGCCAACTGTCCGGAATGACATCAAGAAACTGAATAGACGTTATGAAACAAACAAACGCTCCCAACCGCCTTCGCTACTGGCGCCAGATGCGCGGCCTGAGCCTTCAGCAACTGGCCGACGGCACGGGCACGAGCAAAAGCCAGATCGACAAGCTCGAGCGCGGCGAACGCCGCCTAACGGTGGATTGGATGGTGCGCCTTGCCAAGCCCCTCGCCTGCGACCCGCGCGATCTGCTGCCGATAGAAATATCGAACACGCCTTCAAAAAAAGAATACGGCAATAGACGAAAGGACAAAAAAGTCCCCCTCCCCTTGCGGGAGGGGTTAGGGGAGGGGTATTTTAAATCTTCAGCGTTATTCTTACACACCCTCCCCGTCCTCTCCGCAGCCCGTGGCGGCAAGGATCAGGAAATGTTCCTCGCCGACGGCCCCATCGACCAGGTGCCGCGCCCGCACTATCTCGCGCAAACCAAAGACGCCTACGCGATCTACGTCATCGGCAATTCGATGATCCCGATGTACCGCCCGCGCCAACTACTGTTCGTGAATCCTTACAAGCCGCCCTCGCCCGGCTCAGGCGTCGTCATCACCAAAACCAACGGCGCGGTTCTGATCAAGGAGTTTGTGAAACAAAAAGCGACAGGCCTCGTCGTCCGCGAATACGCGCCAAACTTGCGCGACTTCACCATCCCGATGGCGGACATCGCCACCATCCACGCCGTCGTCGGCGCTCAGGAGCCCACTTAATACTAACGTCATTCCGGACACCTGTCCTGCGAAGCACATGGTGCGAAGCAGGAAGCTTCGTTTGCCAGACAAACGAAGCACAGGCCGGGATCCAGATAGCGGATGGCGTCGACACGCCGAAACCCGCCATCCAAAAAATCATCATGCGATAATATGCAATGACAACATTTAGTAGCCCCGCAAAAAGATACGCCCAACCCCTTGCGGAAAACGACATAACATGATGCCAAAAACAAAAACGGCGAACCGGAGTTCGCCGTTTCATTTTGTGAACAACGTCTTGTTAACGGAAAGACGCCGCTATTAAATCAGCTGATTGAAACATTAAGTGGAAGATTATATTGTGTCAAGACCATTCTTGCTAAGGGGAAATTTATGACGTACCGCCTTGCATTAGACCTTGGCTCAACTTCGTTGGGTTGGTGCCTTCTCGATACGGAAAAGGGCAAGCCCATTGGCATACGCGATATGGGCGTACGCATCTTTCCCGATGGGCGTGACAACAAATCGAAACCCTTGGCCGTTTCACGCCGTAAAGCGCGAGGCATACGGCGCAATCTGGACAGGCGTGATCTTCGTCAAAAGCAACTTATGTCTTGCCTAATACGGCTTGGCCTCATGCCTGAGAACGAAAGGGAACGAAAAGCCCTCGAAAATCTCGATCCCTATGAACTTCGCGTAAAAGCTCTGGATGGCGCAATTCCTGCCTATTGCCTTGGCCGCGCCTTATTCCACATCAACCAGCGTCGAGGCTTCAAAAGCAACCGGAAAACGGACAAGCGGGAAAACGACGCAGGCGTGATGAAAAACGCCATCAAGGACCTGGATGCCAAGCTCATGCAAACGAACAGCAGGACGTTAGGCGAATACCTGCGCAAACTTCACGAAAAAAAGATCGCGGTAAGAGTCCGCCGCCGCGTAACGGGCAAGGAAACGCAATACAACTTTTATCCTGGCCGGGAAATGTACGAGGCTGAAATTGGCAAAATTCTTGAATGCCAAAAGAAACACCACCCCCAACTCACGGAAAAGGCCTGCAAGGAAATCCATGACATCATTTTCTTTCAAAGGCCCTTGAAACCGCAACCCGTCGGCAACTGCGTGTTCGAGAACAAGGAAAAACGCGCCAGAAAAGCCCTGCCCCTCTTTCAAAAGTTCCGCATACTTCAAGAAGTCAACAATCTTGAAATCGAACGGTTTGCCGACGCCGATCCGGTTTTGAGCATCGAAGATAAACGCAAGGTCGTCGATGCCTTGCTTGCGAACAACAAAAAAACGTTCGCGCAAATACGCGCACTTTTACGCATTGGCCGCGGATTCCGCTTTAACCTCGAAACGGATGCCCGCAAGGAATTAAAAGGCGATGAAACGGCCTCGCTCTTGTCAAACGAAAAAGCTTTCGGCGATGAATGGCATAAATTATCGCCCGAAAAACAGGAAGAAGCCGTCAATCTACTATTCGATGAACAAGACCCTGATGAACTTGTCCGCAAACTCATGGAAGACTTCGGCCTTAATTTAGAAAAAGCGGAATATGCCGCCAATATATCCCTGACGGACGGCTATGGAAGCGTCAGCAAGAAAGCCATTCTCAACATGCTGCCATGGCTTGAGCAAGGCTATCGTTACGCGGACGCGGCGAAAAAAGCGGGCTATCATCATTCAGATTTCCGCACGGGAGAGGTTTTCGACGCCCTCCCTTATTATGGCGAGGTCTTGCAAGGAAACGTCATCGGCGGAACGTATGACGAAGCCGATAAGGATAAGCCGGAAAAATATTACGGCAAGGTCAACAACCCGTCTGTCCATATCGCGCTTAATCAGGTGCGCAAGCTTGTCAATGCGCTTATTGAAATCCACGGCAAACCGGAGGAAATCGTCATCGAGATGGCGCGCGATCTCAAGGAGCCCGTTGAAGACATCAGCAAAGAGCAAACCAAAAACAAGAAAGACAACGATCGCATTAACGCGGAACTCGAAAAACTCGGCGTTAAGCAAAACTACCGCAACCGCATGTTGTTCAAGCTATGGGAAGATTTAGCCAAGGAACCCGAAAAACGCTGTTGCCCGTTCAGCGGCAAGCAGATTTCGATGACGGACATTTTTTCCGGCCAATTCGAGGAAGAACACCTGCTCCCGTTTTCGCGCAGCTTTAACGATGGCCGCGCGAATAAAGTGCTGTCGCACATTGATTGGAACCGCGCAAAAGGCAATCGCTCGCCCTTTGAAGCGTTCAGCCACGAACCTTTCTGGAACGATATTCTGGCGCGCGTTCAGAATCTGCCCTCCAATAAGCAATGGCGCTTCAAAGAAGACGCGTGGAAGCAAATGGAAGGCAAGGACGGCGTCATCGCCCGCCTTTTGAACGATACGCGTTATATGGCCAGGCTTACGCGGCAATACCTTTCGGCGGTCTTTGACATCGAAAAGGGCAAAAGCAAGGTTTGGTCGACGCCCGGCCAAATGACGGCGTTGTTGCGCGACAAGCTCGGCCTCAACGCGCTTCTCGGCGAAGAAGACAATGTCAAGGAACGCGCCGATCATCGCCACCACGCCATCGACAGTTTTGTGATCGGAATCACGGATCGCGGCATGATCAAGAACGTCGCGGATGCCGCCAAAAAGATCGAAACCACGCCCGCGCTGTGGGACAAACGGCGCAAGCTTGTGACGGAAATGCCCGAACCTTTTGCGGAATTCCGCGAAAGGTTAAAGGAAAGCCTCGGAAAAATCGTCGTTTCCTACAAACCGGATCATGGCAATGCGCGGAAAGCCATTCATTCCAAAAAGCCCTATACCGTCGCGCCGCTGCACAAACAAAAGGCCTATGGATTGATCGGCGAAGGCGAAAAAAAGGGAACGGTCAAACTGGCCGTGCGCGTGCCCGTTGAATCGCTGGAAAGCGTCAAGCATATCGGCGAAGTTGCCGATCCCGTCATTAAAGCAAGCCTTTTGGCCTCCGTTAACGGGTTGAAGGAAGAAAGCAAGGAATGGAAACAAGCTCTCGCCGCCTTCACAGAACAAACCGGAACGCGCCGCGTCCGCGTCCATTTTGAAACCGGACGAGACAAATTGGTCGGCATGTCGTCGCCCAAACACGAAAAGAACCCCTATAAGTTTTATGAAACGGGCGGCAATTATTGCGCGGAAATCTTTTGCCCCAGCAAAGGCAAACAAGCCGGAAAATGGCAATGCGAAGTTATCTCTAACTATGATGCGCACCAGAAAAACTTTACGCCCAAATGGCGCAAGGAACACCCGACGGCAAAGCTTGTAATGCGGCTGCAGATCAACGACATGGTGGCATACGAACTGAATGGCGCGTCTATTATCTGCCGCGTTAAAAAGATCACGAAAAAAGAAAACAGCGGACGAATATTTTTAAGACCGCATCTTATAGCGAAAGAAGAAGCCGATGAACTAAGCTGGGGGGCATTCCCTTCAGGACTTCAAGAAGCAGAAGCAAGAAAAGTTTCTGTCGATATAACAGGACGAGTCAAAGACCCGCACAAAATGGTGAAGAAATAACGCGCTAAGGAGGACAATATGTCCACCCGGATCGTCGAGATCGCAAACGATGGCCGCCATCTGGCGGTCGAACGTGGATTTATGACGGTCGGCGAACAGGGCCAGGAAATCGCCCGCATCCCTCTCGACGATATTGCGGCGGTCATCGCCTGCGCCCACGGCCTGACCTACTCCAACAATTTGTTGATACAACTCGCCCGCCGCAACGCGCTGTTCGTTGTCTGCGGCCCCAATTTCGTTCCCGCCGCCTTTCTATGGGCGCTTGAAGGAAATTATACGCAATCTTCCCGCATGGATGCGCAAATCGAGGCGACGGCGCCCAAGTGTAAACAGCTTTGGAAACAAATAGTCAGGGCAAAAATCGCGCAACAAGCGGCTATTCTGGAAGGCATAGGGGCTAATCCCATACCGGTCAGCGCGCTTATTCAAAACGTGAGATCGGGCGATCCGGAAAACATTGAAGCTCAAGCCGCCCGCCGCTATTGGCCTCTGGTTTTTGGCGAACAATTCCGCCGTGATCGTGAATCGGGCGGCATCAACGCCTTGCTGAATTATGGCTATATGATCATCCGTTCCGCCGTTGCGCGAGCTATTATGGGGGCGGGACTTCATCCTTCGATCGGCATTCATCATCGCAATGCCGGAAATCCGATGCGTCTTGTCGACGACGTTATGGAACCTTTCAGGCCATATGTCGATTTTGCCGTATGGAACATGCGAAAAAACAAACAGGAAGACGTCACGCCGGAGGCCAAGAAAAAATTGGCGGGCCTTCTGGATATGGAAGTTGCCACATATGCGGGAATGACGGCATTACGGGCCGCCATTCAAAACGCCGCGACAAGTTTAGCGCTCGTTTATGCAGGCCAGAAAGCAGCGCTTGAGTTTCCACAACCCCAACCACCGTTATGGCTGGACTCGTCCTGACATGGCCACGGTTCCCTACAGCGGATTGCGTCTCATGTGGATGATGGTAATGTTCGATTTGCCAGTCATGACATCCGAAGAGCGCAAGATCGCGTCAAAGTTCAGGAGCTTTTTGCTTGACCAAGGGTTTGAAATGTCACAGTTTTCCGTGTATTTCCGGTTCTGCGGGGACCGCAGCAACACGGCCCCGTATATTAAGCAAATCAAGAAAAAAGCTCCCAAAGGCGGGCGAATCAGCATCCTGTTTTTTACGGACAAACAGTTCTCTGAAATCATCAACATACAAAGCAGAGCTACGCAACCACCCGCAAAAAACCCTGATCAATTGGTGCTTTTATGACCATAAACCGAGTGTTTTTAGCAATCCTTATTAAAGAAAAAGCCCCTAAAAACAGGGGCTTGGAAGTTTTGTAGTTTAGCTGATTTAATAGCGGCGTCAAACCGCAACGATCTCCCAAGGTTCCCCGACACTTCAAATAGTTTAGCTGATTTAATAGCGGCGTCAAACCGCAACGGCACCGAGCGTCATTGTGGAGGCGAAAAAGTTTAGCTGATTTAATAGCGGCGTCAAACCGCAACATTAATAATGCACAACTGACACCATGTTGGAGTTTAGCTGATTTAATAGCGGCGTCAAACCGCAACCACGACCCATAGAGGTATTGAAACGTCATTAGTTTAGCTGATTTAATAGCGGCGTCAAACCGCAACATCTACAGCCCAAATCCGGCAAGGTCATCAAGTTTAGCTGATTTAATAGCGGCGTCAAACCGCAACCGGCCCGATCTCGCGCATGGTCAGAAGAAAGTTT
>CAZVCG010000059.1:0-7078 GCA_964626265.1 uncultured Rhodospirillaceae bacterium
AGTCTGCTTAATCTCAACCGTCTACTGGTGGCTTAATTGAGTCTGGACCCTAGTTTTTTTGGCTTAGCGCGATCACTTGGTGATCAAGGAAGCTCAAGCGCGGCAAAATCAAGACAAATTGACCTAGAGACGCTTAAATGGTATAAACACGGTACCAATTAAGCTCGTTCTTTAGTAGCTTCTTGGGGCGTATCCTTTCGTAGCCGACTGCGCCGCTTAAAGAATCGATATGGAAAACCCCAGACAAGGAGGCAGCCATGAAAAAAAGCCTTTTTATCGCAGTCGCTTTATGCGTTACCGCGCTAATAGCGGCTGAAGCCGCTTATGCCGCCTCAGGCAAAGACCGATCAGGATCTTTCGTGAGTCGGGATGGCGGAAAATCGAGTTCTATGATGTCGTTTAATAGAGATCACGGCAAAATCGTGACGCGCGATCACGGCAAAAAGCACGATGACCGCATCCATGGAAAACCCGACGGTCGAGAGGAACATAAGCGCGATGCTCGCGACAAAAAGGACGATGATCGACATTATGCGCAAATGGGCAAATTCGAAGACAAGAAGGATGACAAGCGCGCTCATCACAACGCCGGTCGACATGACAACAAGCGCGATGACCGCCCTTTCAGATTTACGGATTATGATTGAGACGAGTCCGCCTCTTTATGCTACTATAGCGTGCTCTCCGGTCTTTTAACGGGGCAGGAGGGAGTTACGGATATAAACCTTAAACAAAGGAGGCTGACCATGAAAAAACCATTGATCGCCTTTGTAGCTATATCGTCCATTGTCTTGCTGTCTTCAGGCTCCGCATTGGCGCGGTCAAATACAGGCCACGCATCTCTTTTTGCTGGCAGCGCAGCGGGGGCGACCAGTTCGACTTTCCTTAATAGGTCAGGCTCCGCGCAAAGCGGGGCTAACGTGAGAAGCTCCGCCAGCGCCGAAGTGCCCAGCGTAGTGTCGGCAAAAACGGGAACGACCGCAAGCACGACGACAAGCAGCCATGTTAGCGGGTCAGGCAAGGCTTCTGCTACGGGTACGAGCGAATCCGGCGCTGAAGTATCCGTAAAAGTGCCGTTCAGATACAGCGATTATGACTGATTATATTAGTGTTTTGGTGTAAACACCTGATAACGGTTGCGCGGAGGGTATCATGAATAAAGCATTGTTCGCAGGGATGGCTGTTATCGCGATTATCCTGATGTCCTCCGCCGACGTTGACGCAAAAGGCCGGGGGAGAGGAAGGGGCAGCGACGATCATTTGTCCCGCAGCCATTTGTTCGAGGATACCGGCTCGCACTCGGGCGCGTTACTTCGAACCGGCACCGATGGTTCCTTGCACGGATCGCGGTCGCGGGGCCGTCGCCATCATGAGTTCGAAATTGAAACGCATCGCAGCGGCGTGCATTCCGGCGAGTTTGAAAGCCATGGCGGATCGGGTCGGGGCCGATAAAACAAGGCCATAATACAACCGCTTGCCGTTTATCTTGATTTGCGGGTCTTTACTTGCGCGACCAGGCTTTCTAATATGCGAATCATGAAAAAATTCCTCCTTATCGCCGCTTGCGGCGTTGTGCTTGCGGCCTGTTCGTCCGAGCCGGTTCGTACGCCCCCTACAGCTTAACTACAGCAATCTTGGAAAAATTTACCTGAACACTCAGGATATTCGAGTCATTGACCGGACGGGAGGAACGCCGACACGTCCGCCGCAGGTGGGTCACATGTTCCAGCCGCGGTTGGCGGAGGCCGCCAACCGCTGGGCTTTGGACCGTTTGCAGGCGACAGGCACAGAAGGCCACGCCACGTTCATTATCAAGGAGGCCAGCGTTGTGGAACAACCTTTGCGCATGGCGGAAGGCATTGACAGTTGGTTCACGCGCCAGCAAGGCAGCAAATACGTTGGCCGTCTTGAAGTCCAGCTTGACGCGCAAAGTCCAGTGAACAGCACGATCGGCACGGCGACGGCGCACGCGACTTTCGCGACGACGCTGCCGGAGAAACCGACGGAAGCCGAAAAGTACCAAGCCTATAGAGAGGTGCTTGAAGGCATCATGCGTGATTTGAACAGGAAGCTGGAACAAGCCATTCAACAGCATATGGCGCCGTTTCTCGGCGGCGCAGCCGCCATGCCGACGGCGATGACGGCTCCTGCCGCGCCAACTTTGCCTCAATCTTCCTCGGGATCGGGGCCGGTCAGCTATTCGGGGAACGAAGAACCCGAACCCTTGCCGCCCGCAACATTAGGGCCACCCCGTGCGCTTAAAGGCAAGTAAGTGTCCGAACAAGGGTGACAGGGAACCAACGCATGCCCCTTTCGCCCGCTTCGCCTGAAAACCACTGCCTCCCCCCGCGTGGGCATCGCGCAAGAAAGCTTGCCATTGCAATTTTGATAATCGCGCCGCTGCTCTTTGGTGTGCTTGCGCTTTTTCTGGGGCAGGATTCCAATTGGGATTTTCGTAATTATCATTGGTACAATGCCTACGCTTTCGTGACGGGCCGTTACACGTTCGATCTGTTGCCATCGCAAACGCCGTTCTTTTACAACCCGACGCTCGATGTACCGTTTTATCTCTTGGCCTCGCACGTTCCCGCTCGCCTAGCGGGCTTTGTTCTCGGCGCGGTTCAGGGGTTGAATTTCGTTCTTCTCTTCATGCTGGCGCATGTCAGCCTGATCATTCCCAATCCGCGCCATAAAGTTCTGGCGTGTGCGGCATTGGCGGCCATCGGTATGCTAGGCGGCGGCGGCATCGCGCAAATCGGTACGACGTTTTATGACAACGTCACGAGCCTCGGGTTGTTCCTGTCGGCGTTGATCGTCGTGCGTCATCTGGAAATACTCATTCATGGCGCGGAACGGCGCGCGGCTGGCGTTGCCTTGATGGCCGGTTTCCCGGCTGGCCTTATGATGGGCCTCAAGCTGCCGAGCGTCATTTTTTGCATGGGACTGTGTTTCGCGCTTTTGCTCGTTACTGGCTCCCTGCGCCGCCGCTTGTTGATTTGTTTTATGTTTGGCTTCGGCGTGCTGGCGGGTCTTGCCGTGTCGCTGGGGCATTGGGCCGTTTTCTTGCAAACGCATTTCGGCAGCCCGCTGTTTCCCTATTTCAACAACTTTTTCCAATCGCCGCTCGCGCCGCTGACGAGCGCGCGAGACATACAGTTTGTTCCACAGAGTTGGCAAGATCGCCTGCTGTTTCCGTTTATCTTTACCGAATATCCCACGCGGGTCGGCGAGATTCCGTGGCGCGATCTGAAGATTCCCGTTCTCTATGTCTTGCTGCCGTTGGCTTTGGCCGCTCGTCTTTTTTATGGCCGTAAAGTACAATCGTCCGAACAAATCGCTGCGCCTTATGCGGCGCGTTATCTGCTGTGGGCGGCCGTAATCACTTATGCGGTGTGGGTGGCGATGTTCGCGATTTACCGCTACCTCGTGCCGCTTGAGATGCTTGCGCCTCTCTTGATAGTCTTCGCGATTGGCATGTTGCCTCTAAGGGTGCAAACGCGCGGGCACATGGTGGCTTTCGCGCTAGCCGTCCTTGCTGCGACAGTTCAACCCGGCAATTGGGGTCGCACAAATCATTGGTTCGATACGGCTGTGCCCGTCGATCTTCCAGTTTTGCCGGAGGGGACTGACCTGATGATCCTGATGGCCGGATTCGAGCCCTATTCCCACGTCGTGAGCGCATTCCCGCCTGAAATCCCCTTTATCCGTATTCAGAGCAATTTCGCCAGTCCCGACCAGAACAAAGGCATTAACGGCATGCTGCGGGAGCGCTTGGAAGCCCATAAGGGCATGTTTATGCTGCTGATTCCGGATTGGCAGTTCCAGTTGGCCAAAGATGCGCTGGCCCACTTTAACCTCGCCTTTTTGCCGCAGACTTGCCAAAAGGTTGTTGACCGTCTCTTTGATACAAAGCTTGTTTTATGCCATGTAATGCGCTTACCGCTGAAGGCCCACAATGACTGAAGCTCTCCGCACCGCCGTTCTCATTCCCTGTTATAACGAAGAAGCAGCCATCGCGCAGGTCGTGAACGATTTCCGTCTCGCGTTGCCCGACGCGAAAATCTACGTGTACGACAACAACTCGAAAGACCGGACGGTCGAAGTCGCGCGCAAGGCGGGAGCCATAGTCCGCCGCGAACCGTTGCAAGGCAAAGGCAACGTCGTGCGCCGCATGTTCGCCGACATCGAAGCCGACGTTTATGTGCTGGTCGACGGCGACGCTACGTATGACGCCAATTCCGCGCCTATGATGGTGCAAAAATTGCTCGACGAACGCCTCGACATGGTGAACGGCGCGCGAGTCACGCAAATCGAAGAAGCGTACCGCCCCGGTCACCGCTTTGGCAACTGGCTTCTCACCAGTCTCGTCGCATGGACCTTCGGCAACCGGTTCAAGGACATGCTGTCGGGCTACCGCGTATTCTCGCGCCGTTATGTGAAAAGCTTTCCCGCGTTGGCCGCGGGCTTTGAAACTGAAACGGAGCTCACGGTCCACGCGCTGGAACTGCGTATGCCGACGGCGGAAGTCGAAACGCCCTAAGACCGTCCCGCAGGCTCGGTCAGCAAGCTCAGCACCTTCCGTGACGGCTTCCGTATCCTTTGGATGATCACGGTGTTGATCAAGGAAGAACGCCCGATGCAGTTCTTTTCTTTATTCGCGGCGTTTCTGCTGTTGTTCGGAACCGCATTGGCCGTGCCTATAGTGATCGAATTTTTCGAAACCGGACTCGTGCCTCGCTTGCCAACGGCCGTGCTGGCAATGGGCATGTATTTACTCTCATTCCTCAGCCTATCGTGCGGGCTCATTCTTGAAACCGTTACGCGAGCGCGGCGTGAGTTGAAACGGATGCGCTATCTCAACATTCCCGTGACGCAAATTCGCGATTGAAAATGTTTGGCATAGAACTTCAGCAGGAACAGATCGACGCCATCGAGAAAATCAAGGGGTATCTGACCCCTGGCGTCGTCTTGCCGTTGGCCCTTATCGCTACGTTTGCAGGATTTCTGCTTTTTGGATGGATAATCCCCGAAATTGCGGATTACACGGCTTTCATGTTTGCGCCGCCCGGCGTCGTGGACAAGGATCCCCGAAACGTCCCCTCGAAGGCCGAGCCTTTCGTCATGTCCGGTTCCTACGGCCGGTTGACCAGTAAACACGTTTATCTGATCAAGCCGGTTGCGGACTACGAGATCGAGGCGCGCGTTTTGCATGTGCGGCGTTATTCCGACGACCGGAACAGCGCCGATTTGTTGCCGTTCGACATAGGCCTTGGCTGGAGATTGATGTCCGATGCCGAAGCCTTGGGAAAATATTTCGTTTTTCATCATCGCAACACGTGGGGACGTTATCTGAGGGCCGAACTGAAAACGGACTGTCAAAAAATCCCCATGGCCTATCTTGAAGAACTCCGGAGCGGCAAGCATTATTCGAACAATCACGTTATTCCTGCCAATCGCGCGGTTTTCGAAACGCTTGAGGACATGAAGGCCGGGGACATCGTCCGCCTCAAAGGCCATCTGGTGAACGTATCCCGTCCCGATTCGCCGGAATGGGAATGGAAAACCAGCGATTATGCGCGGGAAGACGCTAACAAAGGCAACCGGTGGGGCGATGGTCGAACGTCCAGCCACATGACGACGTGCGATACGCTGTACGTCACAAGCGCCGAGATCGTCTCTTTGAAAGGCTCGATGGGAAAGTGACGATCAAGATTGAAAAGCGGAAGGAAGTCATAAGCGAATTCCTCAAATTCGGCGCTGTCGGCGTCGTCGGCTTCGCCGTTGACACGATATTTCTCTATATCGGCATTCACGCTCTTGGCCTGAGCCGCATCGCGGCGGGCCTGTTCTCGTTTCCGTTCGCCGTTACCGTAACGTGGATCGGCAACCGCTTGTATACTTTCCGTGATGCGGAACACGAACCGATGGCCAAGCAATGGACGAAATTTGTGGCCGTCTGCGCCGTGGGGATTGTCTTCAACCGCGGCGCCTACAGCCTGAGCGTCAGCACGATACCTTTCGTCTATGACTATCCCTTCATCGGCCTTTTGATCGGCACGGCGGCGGGGATGTTCTTTAACTTTTTCGCGTCGAAACGTCTGGTTTTCCGTTAATACTTGTAATTCGGAACTGAACGCTTACATTTTGGGGATAGCGTAACACTACGACCCCTAAGGCTCCATGATTAACCTCGACCGCTATACCGACCGCGCCCAAGGTTTTCTCCAGAACGCGCAGATGACCGCCGTAAAAATGCAGCATCAGCGGCTACAGCCCGAGCATTTGCTCAAGGCTCTTCTGGAAGATCGGGAAGGGCTGGCGGCCAACCTGATCAAAGCGGCGGGCGGCGATCCGCAAAAGGCCACGCAGGCCGTCGATGCCGAGCTTGATAAAGCGCCCAAGGTTTTCGCGTCCGGCAACGCCGATCAGTTGTTGCTGACGCCCGATTTCGCGCGCCTGATGGGGCAAGCAGAAGACATCGCCAAAAAAGCTGGCGACAGCTACGTAACGGCGGAGCGCATGTTACAGGCTCTTGTCATGATGCCCGGCACGGCGGCGCATAAGGCGTTAACCAGCGCGGGCGTCACGCCGCAATCCCTGAACGAAGCGATCAACAATCTGCGCCGTGGGCGCACCGCCGACACCGCCGGAGCTGAGCAAGGCTATGACGCACTCAAGAAATACGCGCGCGATCTCACCCAAGCGGCAAAAGAAGGCAAGCTAGATCCCGTCATCGGGCGTGACGAGGAAATTCGCCGAACGATTCAGGTTCTGGCGCGGCGCACGAAAAACAATCCGGTTTTGATCGGCGAGCCGGGCGTGGGCAAGACGGCCATCGTCGAAGGTCTGGCCCAGCGCATCGTGAAGGGCGACGTGCCGGAGGGCTTGAAGGACAAACGCGTCCTTGCGCTCGATCTCGGCTCATTGGTTGCGGGCGCGAAATATCGTGGCGAGTTCGAAGAACGCCTAAAGGCCGTGTTGCAGGAAATCGCGGCGGCTTCGGGCGAGATCGTCGTGTTTATTGACGAGCTCCATCTGCTGGTCGGCGCGGGCAAGACCGATGGCGCGATGGATGCCG
>CAZVCG010000060.1:0-7060 GCA_964626265.1 uncultured Rhodospirillaceae bacterium
ACGGCCTTCTGGATGCCGCGCTGGATGCCGATGGGGTTGGCGCCGGAGGTGACGTGCTTGAGGCCCTCGCGGTAGATCGCCTCGGCGAGCACGGTGGCGGTGGTGGTGCCGTCGCCGGCGGCGTCGCTGGTCTTGCTGGCGACTTCGCGCACCATCTGGGCGCCCATGTTTTCAAAATTGTCGGCGAGTTCGATTTCCTTCGCGACCGTAACGCCGTCCTTGGTGATGCGGGGCGCGCCGAAGCTTTTCTGGATGACGACGTTGCGTCCCTTGGGGCCGAGCGTGACAGACACGGCGTCGGCCAACGTGTTGATGCCGCGCATCATGCGGTCGCGGGCGTCAACGCCTGAGCGAATTTCTTTAGCAGCCATTGGATATTCCTTTCCTGTGAAAAATGTGTTCGCTTATTTCTTTTTTTCTTCGACGATGCCCATGATGTCGGACTCCTTCATAATAAGGAGTTCCTTGCCGTCGATCTTGACTTCCGTGCCCGACCATTTGCCGAAAAGAACGCGGTCGCCCTTCTTGACGTCGAGCGCGACGATCTTGCCAGATTCGTCACGTGCGCCGGGGCCGACGGCGACCACTTCGCCTTCCTGCGGCTTTTCCTTGGCGGTGTCGGGGATGATGATGCCGCCGGCGGTGCGTTCTTCGCTCTCAAGGCGGCGCACGACCACGCGGTCATGAAGGGGACGGAATTTCATTAGTCTCGCTCCTTAGGGTTAAGGGAACAAACGTTCCGAATTAACAACGACATTCTATTAACCATCTACGTTTCGATAAGGAAACAAACAATGGTCTCGCGGGCCAACACTTTTTAGCACTCACCGCCCGCGAGTGCTAGACACATAGGCGTTTTGGATAAGGGTTTCAAGTGAATGTTAACGATTTTTTACAGCATCTTGCTTTTCCGAATTCATTTCGCTACAAACACCCCTTCGGTGCGCTTGGGCCCTAGACATGCCCAGCCACGGCGGTTATTAAAAACCGTGCAAAATTAATAACTTAGGGAGAACGAAATGTCTAAGCTCAAGACCCATAGCGGGTCCAAAAAGCGTTTCCGCGTCACCGGAAGCGGCAAAGTCAAGGCTGGAGCCACCCGCAAGCGTCACAACATGCGCAAGCGCCCCCAGAAAATGAAACGTGAAGCGCGTCAGGGCTTGATCCTTTTCAAGGCCGATGGCGAAAACGTCAAGAAACATTTCCTGCGTCAGCACTAAGGGGAACGACTATGGCACGCGTAAAAAGAGGCGTTGCGGCTCACGCCCGTCACAAAAAAGTTGTCAAACTGGCGAAAGGCTACCGCGGCCGCGCCAAATCATGTTTCCGCGTCGCGATCGAAAAGGTCGAAAAGGGCCTGCGTTACGCCTATCGCGATCGCAAAGCGAAAAAGCGCGATATGCGCGCTTTGTGGATCGTTCGCATCAATGCCGGCGTGCGCGAGCATGGCCTGACCTATGCCCGATTTATGAACGGGCTCAAGCGCGCGGGCATCGAGCTGGATCGCAAACAGCTTTCGGATCTCGCGGCCACTGAGCCCGCAGCCTTCAAGGCGCTGGTCGATCAGGCTCAGGCGGCGTTGAAAAAAGCCGCCTAATCCTCCGGCCAGCGAGTTCCCCGCGCGCGCGGGATCACGCAAACGGTTAGGATTAAGCGAATGTCTACGGATCTTAAGGCTCTCAAATCGGAACTGCTCGCTTCCATCGGCGCGGCAACGGATACGTCCGCGCTTGAAGCGGTGCGTGTCGATGCGCTCGGCAAAAAGGGCAAGCTGACCGAGCTGATGAAAACGCTCGGCACATTGCCGCCGGATGAACGCAAAAACTTCGGTGCGGCGCTGAACGTTCTCAAGAACGAAATCACCGAACAGCTCGAAGCGCGGCAAAAACAACTTGCTTCGGCGGGTTTGCAAAAGCGGCTCGAGCAAGAGCGCATCGACGTGACGCTTTCCGCGCGCCCAATGCCCGATGGCCGCATCCATCCCATTTCGCAAACTGTGGACGAAATCATCACGATCTTTGCAAGTATGGGCTTCAATCTTGCCAAAGGGCCGGACATCGAAAACGACTGGCACAACTTCACGGCGTTGAACATGCCACCCAACCACCCGGCGCGGCAAATGCAAGACACGTTCTATCTGCCGCAAACGGGCGAGCATCCTACGGTACTCCGCACGCACACGTCGCCGGTGCAAATCCGCACGATGCTGAACCAAAAGCCGCCGATCCGCATCATCGCGCCGGGCCGTACGTTTCGCTGCGACTACGACATGACGCACACGCCCATGTTCCACCAATTCGAAGGCCTGGTAATCGACGAGAGTACGCACATGGGACATCTCAAAGGCTGCATGATCGACTTTTTGAGAGCGTTTTTCGGCATTGACGACTTGCCGTTGCGCTTCCGCCCCTCGCACTTCCCGTTCACGGAACCGAGCGCGGAAATCGACATAGGCTGTTCGCGCAAAGGCGGCGAACTCAAGCTCGGCAACTACGGCGATTGGCTGGAAATCGCAGGCGCGGGCATGGTGCATCCGAATGTTTTGAAAAACTGCGGCGTTGATCCCGAAAAGTATCAGGGCTTCGCGTTCGGCACGGGCATCGAGCGTCTCGCGATGCTGAAATACGGCATTCCAGATCTACGCACGTTCTTCGAAGCGGATGTCCGGTGGCTCAAGCACTACGGATTCTCGGTGCTCGATCAACCCAACCCGGCGTTTGGGAATTGATGGGTTCAACCATGTATTGGTGGTGGCCATTCGCAGAAAAGTATTTGAATATCTACCTTGTTCGTCACGGAGAGACGGAAGGCAACGTCGATCGTACGCTTTATAAAGTCAAAGCCGATCACGCCATTCGTCTAACGCCCAAAGGCGTACAACAAGCCGATGATGCAGGGCGGTTTCTTATGCGTCATCTCAAGGAGCGGCAACAACAAGAGGGCCGCAGTTTCGGTAGAATTCGCGTTTGGCACAGCTCTTATTACAGAGCGCGCGAAACTGCAGGACATATACTTCAACAATTAGCTGAGCGCTTCGATCCTTTTTCCGGTGTCCTTACTTATCATGATGAACCATTTCTGATTGAGCAAAAAGCGGGCCTTTTTGATGGGATGACGGACAAAGAGTTCAAAACTACATATCCCGAAGCCGCGCAAGATTACGAAAAGCACATTCGATTCAATGGCCGGACATATGCTCAATCGCCGATGGGAGACAGCCGTCTTGATGTGACAAAAAGCGTCAAACATCATTTTGGCAGCATTGCTCGCGATTTTGAAAAACACAACATCCGTAATGTTATTGTCGTTTGTCATGGTGTAACCGAACGGGCCTTTTTGATGGGCTGGATGCGTTATTGTTCCGAGTGGTTCGATGCAGAAAAAAACCCCGGAAATTGTTGGATTCGACAAATACATGGCAATAGCAAAACAGGCTATACGGATAAGGGGTATATCTTTGGTGATGGAGCCCCTTTACACGATCCAATGGCTACGCAGCGCCAGTTAGAAAACGCCGAAGAGATTTTCATGCTTATGCCACAACGAACGAACGCAATTGTTCCACGTGGCGTTAAAGTTTTTGACCCATTTGCAAAATGGAGACCTAAATGAAATTCACTCTCTCCTGGCTCAAAGAGCATCTTGATACGAAAGCGTCGCTGGAAGAGCTTTGCGACAAGCTCACGGCTATAGGGCTTGAGATCGAAAACATAGAAGACCGCGCCAAGGCGCTAGCCCCGTTTATCATCGCCGAAGTGCTGACGGCGGACAAACACCCGAACGCCGACAAGCTCCAACTTCTTACGGTCACCACGGGCAAGGAAAAGCTGCAGGTCGTTTGCGGCGCGCCGAACGCGCGTGCGGGACTCAAGGGCGTTCTCGCGCGTCCGGGCGATGTGATCCCTCGTGAGGGCGAAGCGCTCAAGCTCACCAAAATCCGCGGCGTGGAATCGCAAGGCATGATGTGCTCGGCGGATGAATTAAAACTCGGCGAGGATTCCAAAGGCATCATCGAACTGCCTGCCGATGCGCCAGTGGGCGAAAACTACGCGAAATACGCCGGGCTTGGCGATCCTGTCATTGAGATCAACCTCACGCCGAACCGCGCCGATTGCGCGGGCGTACGCGGCGTTGCGCGCGATTTAGCCGCTGCGGGCATGGGCAAGCTGATCACGAAAGAGATCAAGCCCGTCAAAGGCGCGGAGCCTTCCAAAATTAAGGTCAAGCTTGAGTTTTCAACCGAACCGAAAGCGTGCCCGCTGTTTGTGGGCCGCACGATCCGCAACATCAAGAACGGCCCCAGTCCCGAATGGCTGCAACGCCGTTTACGTGCGATAGGTTTGCGCCCCATTTCTGCGCTCGTCGATATCACGAACCTGCTGACGATGGACGCCGCGCGCCCGTTGCACGTGTTCGACGCCGACAAGGTCAAGGGCGATTTATGGGTGCGTCCTGCCAAAGGCGGCGAAAAGCTCGACGCCTTGAACGACAAAACCTACACGCTCGAAGCCGGCATGACGGCCATCGGCGACGATACGGGTCTGCTCAGCATTGCGGGCATCGTCGGCGGCGTGTCATCGGGCTGCGACGAAAAAACGACGAACGTATTTCTTGAATCCGCCTATTTCGATCCGGCGACGATTGCCAAAACGGGCCGCGCGTTGCAAATCGTTTCCGATGCGCGCTACCGTTTCGAGCGCGGCATCGATCCCGCGTTCACGATCCCCGGCGCGGAACTGGCCACGCAATTGATTGTCGAGCTTTGCGGCACCAAGGATACCGTGGTGAGCGAGCTTTATATCGCAGGCGAAGTGCCGCACGTCGGCGTGACGGTGAATTACGATCCGAAAAAGTGCCTGAGGCACGCAGGGATCGACGTTCCGGTGGAGGAACAAATTGCCATTCTTACGACGCTCGGTTTCAAGATTGAAAATAGCGGCGCGAAACTGAAAGTCACCGCCCCGTCATGGCGCGGCGATGTTCATGGCGATGTCGATCTGGTCGAGGAAATAACGCGCATCAAGGGATTCGATCACATCACGCCTGTTTCCATGCCGCGTACGCATGTCGTGACGGCCACGGCGGTGGACAGACTCGATCAGCGCGCCAGCAAAGCGCGTCGCGCCATGGCGGCTCAAGGCTTGATGGAAGCTGTGACGTGGTCGTTTATGCCAAGCGCTATCGCGGCGGTGTTCGGCCAAAACAACCCGTCATTGCGGCTGTCGAACCCGATCAGCGCGGATCTTGACGTCATGCGCCCTTCGATCCTTGGCAATCTTGTGCTGGCGGCCAAGCGCAACGCCGATCGCGGTTTTGCGGATGTCGGTTTGTTCGAAGTCGGCCCCGCTTATCGCGACACGTCGCCGGAAGGGCAGGACATGATCGCGTGCGCCATGCGCGCCGGAACGATGCCGCGCCACTGGGCGGTCAAACAGCGTGCTGTCGATGCTTTCGACGCCAAGGCCGATGCTTTTGCGGCTCTTGCCGCTTGCGGCGCGCCTGTGGCCTCGGTTCAGGTATTGGCCGATGCGCCTGCTTGGTATCATCCGGGCCGTTCGGGCAGCCTGCGTTTGGGCGCAACATTGCTCGGTTATTTCGGCGAATTGCATCCGGCGTTGATCGAAGCCTGCGGAGCCGAGGGGCCGATGGTGGGGTGCGAACTGTTCCTCGCCGCGATTCCTGAACCGCGCAGCAATGGCACGGCGCGTCCCCTGTTGAAGCTTGAAGCTTTGCAACCCGTATTGCGCGATTTCGCTTTCGTCGTCGCTAATGACGTAACGGCGGAAAAAATGATCAAAGCCGTTAAGGGCGCGGACAAAAACCTGATCCGCGACGTCAGCGTTTTCGACGTTTACGAAGGCAAAGGGATCGAGCCGGGCAAGAAATCCGTAGCATTGAGCGTGACGCTGCAGCCCGTCGATCAAACACTGACGGACAGGGAACTTGAAGACATCGCCGCTCGCATCACCGCAGCGGTGACGAAGGCGACGGGAGCGGTTCTGCGGGGATAGGGTTTATCTGCCCGAACCAAGAGAAGATGTTGGGCCAAAAAAGCCAAGGGCCGTCAGCGCATTGATGATTGTAGGCCTGTCGAGATGCAACCCATTATTCTTCCCTGTAACCTTCACATCCGTCGTGTGTTCGCCGTTGGGACTCAAAATTTCCAAATTGACGGTTGTAAATTTTCCTAAAACATCCGACGTTTTAACCGATACGAGATATCCGGCATCCGATAGCTGTGTGCAGAAATCGGTAACGCTCACTGATGAAGCAGGTTTCTTTTCAACGCTCATTTTTCTCCCCCTTAAATAACATTGTTCAAGTCAAGGACGTTATCAGAGAAATTTTAGAATAGAAGGGGGAAAAATAGTGATATTATAGAGCTGCTGTGGAACTGTTACGGAAACAAATTAACCTTAACGCGGCGCGAGGGGGTTATCATGGCAAATGTCGTCATCGTTTATCATTCCGGTTATGGCCATACGGCCGCGCAGGCCGAGGCCGTCAGAAAAGGCGCGGCCAGCGTTGCCGGAACAATCGTAGAACTCGTCAAAGCCGAAGACGTCGAGAGGGATTTGGCTATGTTCGACAAAGCCGACGCCATCATCTTCGGCTCGCCCACGTACATGGGAACGGTATCCGCCCCGTTCAAAGCGTTCATGGACGCCACGTCCAAACTATGGATGGAACAAAAATGGAAAAACAAAATCGCGGCGGGATTCACGAATTCGGCCAGCCAAAGCGGCGACAAGCTCAATACGCTTGTAACGATGTTCGTCTTCGCGATGCAGCACGCGATGATCTGGATCGGTCTGGATTTACTGCCAGGCAACCATGACAGCAAAGGGTCGGTGAACGACCTTAATCGGCTTGGAAGCTTTTCCGGCGCGATGGCGCAATCCAACGCCGATCAAGGGCCTGATGTCGCGCCGCCCGAAGCCGATCGAAGAACCGCCGAACATCTTGGCAAGCGCGTCGCGGAAATGGCGTTACGCCTGCGAGCACCCTAGGGTCCAGACCCAATTAACCTAGCGTTAAGCGATTGATGATTCAAGGGAAT
>CAZVCG010000061.1:0-1224 GCA_964626265.1 uncultured Rhodospirillaceae bacterium
CCTCGGGCTTAAGCATAGGGGTACGGCTTCCATAGAAGCATTGCTTTGTTTGGTTTTTCCATTACCCCGCCTTACTCACTTTCGTTTTTTTTTCTGGCAGGAAAATTTCGATATCGTCGAGGTCGCCGCCATAGGCCAGTGCCTCCATCGCCTCTTCTTCGCTAAGGGCTGCATAGTCCGGAACGTGATCTTCCATAGAAAAGGTCTTGTCTTTGGAAGGACGCTCCGTCGTGAATTTGCGGATCGAATCCCACAAAGGCGCGGCTTTTTCCGTTACCGTCTCTTTAACGGCTTCGGTGACCGCAGCGACAGTCGCGGTGGTCTTGGCGGCGGTGGCGGCCAAAACCTGTTTTTCAGACTTAAGAGCTTTTTTCTTTAGCTTGGGGGGAAGGGGGGGCGTGGAAAGTTTTTTGGAAGTCTCTTTTTCGGCATCCAAACCGCCCTTATTTTCTGTTTTTTCGTCGCCAACTTCGATTTCCAAATCATTGTCCGGCGTCTCGGGCATCGCGAAAGCCGTTTCTGAATCAGACTTAAACTCGGACTGATGCGGTGGTTTTTCAGGCGGTTGGGTCGGCGGCGGCAAAGCTGCGACGTGGGTTTCCGGTTGAGGCAAGGCAAGACGCATTTGGTGGGGCTTGGCCTGTTCAACACGGGCCAGTTTGGGTAGTACTTCCTCGATGTGGTTCATAAGCGTTTGAAGGGCTTGCCGTTTTGATACGACCGCGTTCTTGGCGTCGCCCTTGCGCGGCCCTTCGAAATAAGCCGAATAATCACTGGCCTGGCCGTAAATCGAGGCGATTTGCCGCGACAAAACCGCGCCCAACATGCCCAAACGCCCGACATACGCTTGAAAAACCAGGGTCCTAATCCGGGGCCACGTGAAATTCCTCTCCTCCCCCTCTCCTCCCCCCAGCCGCGCTAGGCACACCGCCCGCGCGGCCATCAGCTCCCCCCGCAAAGCCGCCGCGATAGAGCGCAGTTCTTCCTTTTTATCGATCCATCGCTGAAACAATACAGCGCCAATAATGCCCATGATCGTGAACAGCATAAGAAGTCCCGTCACCAAAAGCTGGTAACGCTCGAAAAAGCCCATGGCCGCCACCGCGTGGGGGGCGGCTTGCATGTTTTCAAGCGGCATGACGTAAGGAATAACGCTCTCGACTTGCGGTGCCGTCGCCTGTTTTTCTTCTTTGGGCGCAGCGGAGATCGTAACGGGAACTAGTG
>CAZVCG010000061.1:1311-6796 GCA_964626265.1 uncultured Rhodospirillaceae bacterium
TGCGGTTGCGGCTTGCGCTGCTGCAAGAGCCGCCGCTTTTGCGGCTTCATTGCGCGCAGCGGCTTCACGGATGGCGTTTTCGGACGCGGCAGGAGGCGGATTCACCGACCAAAGGCCGAGGCGAGCCGCTTGCGCGGCTTGTTCAGTAGCTAAATAAGGCGTTGCCAATTCGGTAGGCCGCAAAGAGCCGCGCGCGGAAACAGCCAAGCCGCGGCGAAGCAATTCCAGAGCCAGGTCAGCGCCTGCAGCGGATTTACATGTCGCCAAAAACCGACCGTCGCGGTCGCGATCGCGAATGACGCAGCTTACCGCGCCTACCGCAGTCAACGAGTCGAGAACGGCGCGCGCTTGGGGGCCGAAAGTGGCGGACAATTGCGGCGGCACAACGCCGAACAAACGCATTTCAACATCGCCGATTTTTAAGCGTTCCGTATCGACGATTGTTGCCGCCCCTGTAACGGTGCGGGAGGGGGGCAGGACAGGTTTGTTGACAGCCAAGGATTCACGAGCGACGGGAGCGCGAGGCATTTTGCGGGGGGTTGGAGCGTAGTCTTGCGCTTGGGCGACCGCAGAGGTCAACAACGCCGCGCTAGCGATTCCAATAATTATGTTGTTCTTCAGCATGTTATAGCCTCAACAATGGCCGCATCAAGAGCCAGAACGCCTCTTGCCGCCGTTACGGTTTAGCAGATTTCGCGCAAAATTCCACAGTCATGGCGCCATGATGAGCACGGAAATTGGCTTAAGTAGGGCTCCCATACAGCTTACACCAACGCGTGCATAAATTGACTCGCCGAAAGGGAAGCCGCATCCCCCTCCGTAGGAGAGGTTAGGGGTGGGGGCCATCCGCTTGGTAGTGAGAGTAGGATTAATAACCAGACTCTCTCCCAAGTCGAACTCCCCCCTCCCTAACCCTCCCCTCGAGGGGGAGGGAATTTTACCGCGCTCTTTGTACGTTGGGCGCACCTTCGATGTAACTTATCTCAACCTTAAACGCTGCATTTCACGCCGCGTTCGCATCAACATCACGCCGCAGGTCGCGAAGCCGCCGACCATAAGGATACCCATGCCAGTAATCATGAAGATCAACGCGCGCGGCAAGGCCGGTTCTTTAGATACTTCGGCAAGCGAGGTATCCGCGCCATCGTTTGCGGATGTTTTGTTGTTGTTTATCGACTTGCGTACAGCATTGAGTTCTTCTCGCAGCTTCTTGTTTTCCTCAATCAGCCTGTCGAGCTTGGCTTGCTGGCCGTCGGTTGATGTCTTCAATTCCTGAATGGCCTTGACCGCCACCGCCACCATGTTGCCGTAGCTCAGGCCATAGCGGCCTTCTTTGCTGACCGAGACGACTTCGGGCACGACTTTTTCAACGTCTTGCGCAATGAAGCCGACCTGTTTCTCGTGCGTACCCTTCATTTCGTAAGCCACGGGCTTCAGCTTCATGAGATCTTCTATGCCGTAATGAATTTTACGCACGTTTTCTTTCAAGCGCGCATCCGAAGCGTTCGTCCATACGCCCGCCGCAGCCAAATAAGCGCCATTACCATTGCTGGACGACGTGCCGACCTGGAACGGATAGGATGTCGGCACAGTAGTGCCCATGTTGATGCCGACACGGCCAGCCGCCATATCGGCATTGATGACACCGCCGATGTTGAGGAAGTTGCTCGTCCCCGCCGCGGGCGTGTCTACCGCGCTCGACGTGCCGATCAGGATGTTCGAGGAGCCAGTTGTTAGCGTCGTGCTGGCGACGTTCGGCCCCATGACAACGTTGCTACTGCCTGTTGTAATGCTGTGTCCTGCATAGTGACCCAACGCTGTGTTGTACCCGCCACTCTGGACTAACGCCAACGCCTGGCTACCGACGCCTGTATTTCTATCGGCGGTCGCCGTGTAAAGAGCCTGATAGCCAACCGCCGTGTTCAATGTACCGGCAATGTTTTGATTAAGGGTCTGGCCTCCCAAACCGACGTTATAAGAGCCGGTGGTATTCGTATATAGAGAACTTTCTCCCAAGGCGGTGTTGCTTGCGCCGGTGGTTGTTGCCTGTAAAGCATTATCGCCGATTGCTGTGTTGTATGAGGCGGACGAAGCCGTACCCAAAGCCCATACGCCCAAAGCCGTATTCGAACTGCCTGTATTCTGGTTAAGAGCATAATAGCCAACGCCCGTGTTTCTTGATCCAGTCGTTACGCTGTACAATGCTCCAATGCCCACGCCTGTATTTCTCAGATTTGTAGCGGTTTGCGAGGCCAACGATCCGCTGCCAACGCCAAGACTTTGCGTGTCGCTTGCAGGCTGATGCAGCGTTTTATTCCCTGCGAGGTAGTAGGCGTTTGTAATACTGGGGACATCGACGCCAACGGAAGAAGCCTTAAACCGTGTCGTGCCCGCAATAACAGTTTCGACGCTTGTCGCCGTTAAACTGGCGAGGCCGGTCGTCACGTCGCCGGAGCGATAGGGGCTTGTTGTTGCTGTTGACGCACCCAAAGTTGATGATGCCGCGCCGCCGCCTAACGACACCCACGCGCCGCTGACGTAGCCCTCTATCTGCGGCACCGTGCTGTTGTAACGGATCATGCCTGCTGTGGCCGTCGGGCGGTTGCCTGTCGTGCCCGTGGGGAGGAGCAACGCGTTCGTCGCGCCGCTAAGATCGAGTATAGAGTTTGCGTTAGGCGTCGTCGTGCCGATGCCAACGTTCCCCGCCGCCACGATCAAGCCATAGTTGTTCGTCGCGCCACTGGCCGAGAAGTAGCCGCCCACGTTCGTCGTCGATGCGCCGGTTTTGGTTGCATACACGCCGTAGCCCGTGCCCGTGATCGCCCCGCTCTGCTCCACATAAACGCCCGCGCGGCTCGCCGTCGTATCCGTATCGTAAACCGACAGCTTGTGCCCGATCGTCGTCGTGCCCACGCCCACGGCGCCCGCGCTCGTCACGTTCAGGTTATTCGCGCTCACGCCCGAGGTCTGGCCCATGAACGTCGTCGTCCCCTGGTTCCCGAAGTACGCCGTCGCCGCGTTGTCCTTCGTCAATATCTGGGCCAGCGCGTCGCCCGATTCAAACTGCGCGAGACTGTCGTTCGTCGCGTGGTACGCATGCAACGTCTGCGCAGGCGCGGTCGTGCCCACGCCCACGCTGCCTGTGGAGGAAACGTAGAGTCTGTGCGCCGCTGCGGCCGTGTCATACAGGAAGAAGTCTTGCGCCCCCGTTGCAAACGCGTCGTTGCCAAGAGCCCATTTTTTCGTTCCGTTCGAAGCGAAAGAAATCTGGCTCTTAAAGTTTCCAGCTCCATATGTGTTGTTCAGCACTAAAATGTTATATCCGCCACTGCCGGGATTGGATTGTATTATGGTCGTATCGACCGCCCCTGTGCTCGTGCTGGGCGCAACAACGTGCAAGGGCGCGGCGGGACCCGTCGTCCCGATGCCGACGTTGCCTGTCGTAGAAATTGTCATATGAGGTGTATCGGAACTGTTGGCGGCAAGGTTTAGGGTATCGGAGCCGCCAGACTTGATCAGCATCGTGTGGGTGCCTATGTCCTTGATTTCCAAATCGGCAAAGTTCGTTTCATTTCTAAAGAAGCCGATTGTCGCGCCGGCGGTGGTCTCGCTCACATGAAGGGCCATCGCGGGATTCGACGTACCGATCCCAACGCCTGTCGACGTCACCTTCATGCGCTGGACGCCGCCGATCACCGTTTCGACGCTCGTGGCCGTCAGGCTGGCGAGGCCGGTCGTCACGTCGCCGGAGCGATAGGGACTGGTTGTCGCCGTCGAGGAGCCCAAAATCGACGAAGCCGCGCCGCCGGACGCCGTCAGAGACACCCACGCGCCGCTGACGTAGCCCTCTATCTGCGGCACCGTGCTGTTATACCGGATCATGCCTGCCACAGGCGTGCCCGGCCGCTGCCCCGTCGTACCCGTGGGGAGGAGCAACGCGTCTGAATAGGCGCCGACATCTAGGGAAGATCGTGGGTCCGCCGTTCCTATGCCGACCCTTCCTGTCGAAGAAATGTACAGAGCAGGAAGGTCTGCTCCTACCTTGAACCCAAGGGCAACGGAAGATTTAACGTAGCCTGCGGTTTCTAATCCCTCAAAACTAAAGCCCATGATTTGATTTTCAAGCGGAGACAATACCGCGACCGTTGGCTGGTGTGTGCCGCCACGGGCATCGACAAACGTAATGGCGCGGTTGGTCCAGTCTGCAGTCGCAGGAAGGCCCATCATCATGATTTGGCCATATGTACCAGGATTTAACAGCGGAATGTTTATCTTTGTGGGTACGCTAGACCCTTGCGGTGTCACAAACGTATCCGTGCCCGCGCCGGATAGCCTCAACGCGCCCACAACCTCCAGATTCGTCGCCGGGCTTGTCGTTCCGATGCCGACGCCGCTGGACGTAACGCGCATCTGCTCGGTGCCTGTAATCACCGTGCCCACGCTCGTCGCCGTCAGGCTCACAAGGCCCGTGTTCGCGGCCAAGGATGAATACGGACTCGGCGTCGCGGTGTTCGAGCCGAGAACTGAGGAACCGCTGCCCGTAGCCGTCAGCGATACCCATGAGCTGCCCACATACGCCTCGACCGTGGGCGTGGTGCTGTTGTAACGGATCATGCCCGGAACGCCTGTAGGTCTTGTGCCCGTTGTGCCCGTTGGCAACAGTAAACTGCTGTAAGCCGTGCCGGTAGCTTTTGAAAGATCGAGGATCGCGCCGTCCGTCGGCGTGTAGCCCGCATCAGTCGCCGTGGCGCCGATCAGCATAACGCGGCGGCTTGAAAGATCGCCAAAAATCGTGTTCCCGATATTCAGCCAGTTGCTGGTGCTTGCCGTGGGCGTGTCGACCGCGCCCGACGTGCCGATCAGGATGTTGGCGGAGCCGCTGTATATAGTCGTACTGCCAACGCCGTACCCGATGAATACGTTGTTATTTCCCGTTCTGTTATTTTGGCCTGCATAATAGCCTATCGCAGTGTTATTGGCGGCCCCATTAGACATAGAAAGCGTCCGAAAACCTACTCCAGTGTTCGCACATCCTGAGACGTAAAGCATAGATTCTTGGCCGACTGCCGTATTATAGCTGGCATTGATATTCGAATATAGAGTACGATAGCCCAGCGAAGTATTGCTAAATCCACCTGTGGCCGATGCTTGCGATTCCACGCCAACTGCAACGTTCTGGCCGATAACACTATTAAATGCTCTAAGCGCATTGTATCCGATTGCAACGCTCCCGGTACCTGTCGTAAGGGCCCGCAGCGCGCCAGAGCCTAAAGCAGTGTTGTATTGTCCCGTAGTCGTTGACGACAGCGCCTCATTACCAACAGCGACGTTGCTAAGATTAGTCGCTGTTTGAGATGACAGAGATCCAAGGCCTAGTCCGATGCTCGTGGTATCGCTCGCGGGCTGGTGGAGGATTTTCGTTCCCGCGATGTAGAGCGCGTTGGTGATGTCGTTCAGGTTCAGGTTGCCGAAGATCGTCGTTTCG
>CAZVCG010000062.1:0-6262 GCA_964626265.1 uncultured Rhodospirillaceae bacterium
TCCTTCTTGGCCCGCGAACTCGCTTGCCCTACCATTCAGTTTGCGTAAGTCCTAAGAAACTTCTTTTTTGTTACTGCAGGCAAGCGCAATACGGTCGAAGGCCTTATCGGGATTGACGATGCGTTCAATGGAGTTTGATTGCAAGAACGACCAGATCGAACATATGGTAGAAGCATTTTTATAATCGACCAGACTATTAAAAACGATCTCTATTTTATCGGGTTTTGCTTTGAGATCGGCAACAGCTCTATTATCCAGGTTGCGTTTATACCATTGACCATTAATGAAGATACCTCCGCTCCACCGCAAAAAGGCTCATGGCGCGATCAAATGAATACCTGTTTTGGCGCAATTCGTATATTTTGGGATCGTTGAAATCCAGATATATAGTCATGATCGTTCTCCTTGTTGGCAGTCAGTTAAGTTACATTTGGTTGTGAGGTAGTTTGCAGTTTTCCCCGCTTCCTCTGTCCCACCCTCGCGCGGGTTTCCAGAACAGCAATGACTTTGTTCAGATTGCTCCCGCAGGCTTCGAGCAAGACCATCGTGTGATACAAAAGGTCGGCGGCTTCCTCATTGAGCTTGGGGCTGCCCGTCGCGGCGGCTAGGGCGACTTCTACGCCTTCCTCGCCGACTTTTTGCGCCATGCGCGGGATGCCTTTGGCAAAGAGTCTTGCCGTATAGCTTTCTTCCGGCGGATCGTTGCGCCGCGCGCAGATCGTGGCTTCGAGTTTCCTTAAGAACAGCAAAGGATCGTCAAAGGCTTCGTTTTCCATAGTCATCTCTGGCCCCCGCGCAGCTCGAGTATGCGGCTTGCCAAAAATGCGCGTGGCTTTGGGCGCGTTTCTTTCTTGTAAGCATTGTTCAGCGTTTCAAGGAAGATTTCGCGTGAGGCATCGCGGATGCTTTCGACGTTTTTCTGGACCGTATTGCAGAACGCCTCCAATTCTGGGTCGTCGTTCCAGCGATTGGCAATAAGAAGCATTTTGCTTTCATCGCCTCGTGCGACAGGAAAGAATCCGTTATCGAACGCCGACTTGCCCGTCGCGACCAGATCGAAGATCATCACGGGGAATTTGCGGATGTCCTGAAGCGCGCGGGCCAGCGTTTCGGTTCCGCCCTGACGCTCTATGACTTCCGTCAAGGTCATGTAGGAAACGTCATTGCTCTTTTTGAAACGCCAGAAAGCCTGACTATCCGAGGTGACGACTTTGCTGCCGTTCAACAGCTTGCGCCAGTCTTGCCCGGCGAATTCCTGCGGCAGCATCAGCATAGCGCAGCAACCCGAAAGGCCAAGATCGGAGACGACTTTGATTTTGTTTCGGCACGTTTCCTTGGCGCAGGCCTGCCAGCGTTCCAGCGCGTCCGTGCTTACGATGGCAACATCGGTAAAGCCGTCTTTGACGTTGCTTATGGCGTCGCCAAGACGGCTATAGACGATAGTTATGCTGTCATTGCCGTTAACATCGTTTTGCAAGTTCCAATATTGCTTATCTTTATAAGGGGAGGTGATGGGGGCATATCCGCATGCGGCGAGGGCCGCTTGCGAAGCCTTAGCCAGAGCGCCGCCCGGTTTCTGGACTTGGACAATGAAGACCCCTCCGCGCCTCATCCTGTCGGAGGGTGGCATATGCGGCGGCAGCGGGTTCCATCATGTACATAACAAGTCTCCTAAGTACGAACGTATTAACAAGATAGTACAATATATCACTTAAGGTTGTACGTCAAGGGCCTTTATTGTTTTCAAAAAAGGTCTTCGCCCCATGAGGGATAACGCTTTGATTTACTTCTTTTTGCTTTCTTTCCCGACGCGGCTGCCGAGATTGCCGACCAGCTGTTCGACGAACGTCATGTCGTGCCCGTAGGTGGGCGTACTGCGGCTGACGGGGGAGACATCCTGCGCGGCTTTGGGGTCAAGCTCGTTTATGGCCGTGACGATGCCAATATCGTTAAATTTGATCTCGACCGCCTTGCTGGCGGTGATTTTTGGATCGAGGAAGGAATATTGTTCAGTGCTGCGCCCGAAATAAAGCCATGTGTTTTCGTCGAACGTGCTGACTTGCGTCGGCGATCCGATCTTGTTCATCACGTCTTCGCGCGTGCTTTCGCCGACTTTGATCTCGGCCATTTTTTCGGGGTCGAGCAAATGGCCGCGAGTCGCGACTTTCGGCGTGCATCCCGCAATAAGGAGCAGTGCGCATAGGGCGAATAAGGGTAAACGCAGAGTGGTCAAAGTCATGGGTAACAAATTCCACGTGTCAGGGCTGCTGTCAACGGTTGTTCCGTCCCCTCGGATTTGGTACGCATGAATCAGACTGTATCCGAATTGTGAGCAAATTATGAAAAACAACGTAAAAATCGAGCCTGAGCTGTCGCGGCCCCTGCAAGTCGATAGAATATCTGCCGGGGGCATGGCAGAGCATGTCGTCGCGCGTCCTTCCGAACGTGAAGCCTTGGCTAAACGCTTCGGTTTGATCGAATTGCCGCGGCTGGAAGCAGATCTCAATATCGATCATGCCGAAGGACGGATGATAGCCGTGACGGGCACGATAACCGCCGACGTGGTTCAGCAATGCGTTGTGACGCTTGATCCTGTTCCGGCGCACATCACGGATACGATCGATATTTTGTATGCGCCTGCTGGTATGCTGGATGTTGGCGCGAACCCGCCTCATTCGGATGAACTTGACAACGACGCGCCTGAGCCAATCGTCAATGGAACGATAGATTTAGGAGAGTTGGTGTCCCAGCATTTGGCTGTTGCGCTTGATCCCTACCCCCGCAAAGAAGGGGCGATGCTGGAAAACGGATCGGCTGGCTCAATGGATGAAGGCAAGCCCGTCACGCCGTTTGCGAAGCTGAAGGAAATGAAGAAAAAGCCCTCTAAGGCTTAATTTCGTTTGAGAATATCCGAAAAGGTATGATAAACCAAGGGCTAAGAGCTAGTGTTGGGCCGTTCTTTCCCCTTGCATTTTTGGCGGCAATCCTTAAAAAGAGGGCTGATGCGCGGTCTTTCGGGCCGCGCCCTATTTTTTTGTGAGTGTTTGCTATGGCAGTACCTAAGAGAAAAACCTCGAAATCCGTGCGCAACATGCGACGTTCTCACCATGCGCTGAAGGCCACCAACACGCCGGAATGCAAGAATTGCGGCGAACCCAAGCGTCCGCACCACGTGTGCAAAGCCTGCGGCCATTACGATGGCCGTTCGGTCGTTAAGTCGAAGTCCAAAAAGTAACCTCCACAGCCGGTGGATTAGGCCATGACGAAATTGACCGTAATCGCACTGGATGCGATGGGCGGTGACAACGCGCCGGAAGCGGTCGTGGCCGGAGCGGCTATGGCGCGCGCGCGCTATCCCAAGCTCGGCTTTATGTTCTTCGGCGATGAAGCGCGCCTTAAGCCGTTGATTGGCAAGCATGCCAATCTGCGCGGCATATCCGATATTCGTCATGCGCCGGACGTTATTCCCAACGAGATGAAACCCTCGGTGGCTTTGCGCCAAGGCCGCAACTCCAGTATGCGCCACGCCATCAACGCGGTGGCGCAAGGCGAGGCGGCCAGCATCGTGTCGGCCGGAAACACCGGCGCGCTCATGGCGATGGCCAAATTCGTGCTGAAAACGATGCCGGGAATCGACCGTCCCGCCATCGCGACGCTCATCCCGACCCAAACGGGCGAATGCGTGATGCTCGATCTGGGCGCGAACCTTGAATGCGACGCCGAAAACCTTGTGCAATTCGCTATGATGGGCGCCATTTTTTGTTCCGCCGTCTTGGGAATCAGCGAGCCTTCCATCGGATTGCTCAACATCGGCGTCGAGGAGATGAAGGGCCATGATGAAGTTCGCACCGCCGCCAGCATTTTGCGCGAGCGTCCCGTGCCGGGCCGTTTCCATGGTTTCATCGAGGGCAACGACATTACGGCGGGCACCGTGGACGTTGTCGTCACGGACGGTTTCAGCGGCAATATCGCGCTGAAAACCGCCGAAGGAACGGCAGTCCTGATCTCGCATTTCCTGAAGGGCGCGTTTACGTCCTCGTTGATGGCGCGGCTGGGTTATTTGCTGGCCCGTAGCGCGTTAAACAAGCTTCAAATGCGCGCCGATCCGCGCCGTCATAACGGCGCGATGTTTCTCGGCTTGCAAGGCGTATGCGTCAAGAGCCATGGCGGCACGGATCATGAAGGTTTCGCCAACGCCATCGGCGTGGCGTACGATCTTGTCGAGCACCGCTTCAACGAACGCATTAAAATGGAGTTGGCGCGCCACTATGGCGAAGACCTGCCGCCTTCGGCAAATGGGGAAGAACAGAATTTTATCGAAAACGGGGATTCATGACACGCCGCTCGGTTATACTCGGCTGCGGCGGCGTTTTGCCCGAACGCATCGTAACCAACGAGGAAATCGCCCGTCGTGTTGCGACAGACGACGCGTGGATTGTCCAGCGCACAGGCATCAAGGCGCGTCACATCGCGGCTGAAAATGAAACGACGTCCGATCTCGCAGTGAAAGCGGCGGAAAAAGCGCTGCAAAACGCCGGAGTGAGCGTCGGCGACATTGACGCCGTCGTCGTCGCTACCACGACGCCCGACAACACGTTCCCATCCACGGCGGCGCGTGTGCAAGGCAGGCTCGGCATCAAAAAAGGTTTTGCGCTCGATGTGCAGGCGGTGTGTTCCGGTTTTGTGTATGCGCTGGCGGTGGCCGATAATTTCATCCGTTTGGGCCAGGCCAAAACGGCCTTGGTCATCGGCGCGGAGACGCTATCACGCCTTGTCGACTGGGATGATCGCACGACGTGCATTCTGTTCGGCGACGGGGCGGGTGCGGTTGTTCTTCAGGCTGCAGAGGGCAAAGGCGACGCGTCGGATCGCGGCATTTTGTCCACGCATCTGCACGCCGATGGTCAGCATTACGACAAGCTTTACGTCGACGGCGGGCCGGGCAGCACGGCGACGACCGGCCACATGAAAATGAACGGCGGCGAAGTTTTCCGCCACGCGGTGACGAAACTGGCCGATGTGGTGGACGAAGCGTTGGAGGCGAACGGCCTTAAACCCGATGCTATCGACTGGCTTGTGCCGCATCAGGCGAACAAGCGCATCATCGACGGTACAGCAAAGAAATTGGGATTGCCACCGGAGCGCGTCGTTGTGACTATTGATCAGCACGCGAATACCTCGGCGGCATCGATACCTTTGGCTTTATCGGCGGCGGTTGCCGACGGGCGCATCAAGCGCGGGCAATTGCTGTTGCTCGACGTTATGGGCGGCGGATTTACATGGGCCGCCGCGCTCATTCGGTGGTAATTCTTAGATACCTGAAGCGCCTTTCGCTTCCTTATCCGCGCAGACAAGCCCGAAAATCACCAGTCCAAACCAGATGACGAAACCTGCAAAGCCTTGCGCGGGCAGCGCATGATGGCCTGTCGCGCTTTTCACGATAGCGAGAAAGAAGCCAAGCGTCGCGGGCGGTAGCGACGCGGCGACAGCCAGCCGCATACAAGACGCCACGTCTGGTTCAATCTTGAAGAACAAGGACAGCAATTTTGCCGCAAGGCCTTTGAAAAACGCGCCGACGAGCGTCAAAAGATAAAGCGGGATCAAGGCCACGACGAAGATCAAGGGAAAATAGCGCGCGACGTTTTGGCCGATGGTCGTCCATTGATCATGGCGGATCTCGACGCCTTTCTTGTCCACATTGCTGTAATCGTGAATCTCGATCCCGGATTTGTCGTTGTTCTTGCGCACGACAAGATATTCGGCGGTCGCCAACACGGCGATGTTTTTGCTTTTCATATAGCTTTCCAGCGTAGCGACGTCCGTGATTTGATAATTTGTGTCGAACATAAGGACGAACGGCTCCTCATTTTCGAACTTTAAGTCCACGGCATAAGGCGAACTGCGGTCGAGGCTGAGTTTTTTGTCTTTGACCGTGATGTCCGGTAACTGCTCAAAGAAAGCTACGATGCTTTTTTGCGTTTTCGGCAAGGTGGGCGTCCACGCCAACATGGGGCCGGCATAATTCAACAGCACGAAAACGAACATCAGCCCAAGGCCGATGCCCTTGCCGCGCAGGATCAGGTCGGCATAAAACTGGCGCGAATAGAACGTAAGCGGGATGCTTTTGAAAGCGGCGAGCATGGACTATCTCCCATCAACAATGCGGTAGCAGGAGTATAACAGCAGGCAATGGTTAAGAAAATGGAAGCTAGGGTCCAGACCCAATTAACCTAGCGTTAAGCGATTGATGATTCAAGGGAAT
>CAZVCG010000063.1:0-6153 GCA_964626265.1 uncultured Rhodospirillaceae bacterium
GCCATCTTGAATCACACCATTCCTTAAGCCATTCTTAAATTTGCGTAAGTCCTAATTATAATTCATAGCGTTATGTAATATTTGCCCACAACTTCCTTTTATTACTTTTTTCTACTAAAACGCCCAAAAATGTGTAATGAGACCCCAGCATTATTGCAGGCGGCTATTTGAGACCCTGCATACAAAAATTACCGGGGCGGACGCTTTACGTAATGACTATTGTTACCTCGAATTCCGCCGCCACAGAGCGAGACGGCAAAGATCGCATCCATCCCGTGGAATCCTATTTTAAAGTACGCTACGGCAATGAGCGGGCATCAAGGGGAAAAATCATCCTTTCACGCCCGTTCGATGATCACAACCACGAAATGTACCGGCATGTCTCCGACGAGCTTCTCCAATCGGCGCCGCGCGCGACCATGTTATGGAATGCCTATCAAGAGCTAAGCCACATACAACGATCTCTTGTGCCGGACAAAGCCAAGGCCCGTGACGCCATCAACCACCTTGTCAGAACGCTCAAAAACTACCCTCATCTGTACGAAATATTTTTCGAAACAAATTATGGCATTAACTATTCGCGCAAAGAAAGCCTTCTCTTGCGCCAAACCGGCATCTTCCATGAAATGGCGGGGGAAGGCAAAGTTCGCAAACACACGGGGAACCGCGCCGTTCATCACTCATATCGTGTAACAAATAACGCTCAGGCCCATAGCATTATCGCCTTTCATAGGCTTTTGCCCATTCGCTATATTATTTCCATCCTCCTCCATGACAACAAGGAGGATTTCAGGACGACGCTCGATCAAATCCGGCTTTTCTGCGGTCAAGGGGTGGCGCGTAACGTTCATCCGGTTACAATTCCCGAAAACGACGAACTCGAAAAACTTTTTCCTAACGTGGTCGCCAAGTGGACAATAGACGAGCAAAAAAAGAAAGCTACGCTCAAGCATCTTTACAAGATGTACAGTGCACCTTCGTATTCTTTCATCAACATTCTTACCAAGTTCTGGGACGGCATCGACATTATCGATTCCTATTACCGCGAAATCAGGGACGGCAGAATATACGTCGCGGATATTGACAAAAACACAAAGCTACAAGGCGAAATCCCCGTCTTTTCACGTGAATGGTTAAGGCGAAACCTGAAAGAGAGATTTGTATTCAACCAGCTTATGGTGGGACGGTTAATAGAAATCCGTAATGACGAATACATGAACTCCGAGAAATTCGATTGCCTCAGACTCGTTAACGACATAGCCTGCATCTTCGCCCTCAACAGCCAGAAGCTTATCAAAGCGGCAGGGTTTCGGGCGCCTGAGCTTCTCGAACTTCAAACAAATTATGCCAATGATTACTTGAAAAATCCGCAAAAATATGAACGGGGACGACGTAGACTAGAGTTTCCTCAAGCTTTTTACGGTAAAATGCCCAATGGCACCCATTGTCAGCGTAAATATTCCGAAAAACCGGATAATTTAGACTTAACAGTTAAACATCATAGTGAGCCTTTTCGCTTAGCTACTTTGCCGCTCTACACTTTATCTGGACTTTTCACATAACTTCCCACCCGCCCCGCGAACGTGCTATAGCCCCCTTTTCCGCGTCGAATCATAGAGTTGAGTAAAATCAGGACATGTCAGATCTGTTTCCGAGCAACGGTGGCCGCAAGAAAGATTCCTATAGCGCCCAAGACATCGAGGTTTTAGAGGGGCTTGAGCCCGTGCGCCGCCGCCCTGGCATGTACATCGGCGGCACGGACGAAGCGGCCATGCACCATCTTGTGGCCGAGGTGCTCGACAACGCGATGGACGAGGCCGTGGCCGGTTATGCCGACAAGATCGGCCTGCATCTCGCCCCCGATAACCGCGTGACCGTGCGCGACAACGGGCGCGGCATTCCCGTGGACAATCATCCCAAGTTTCCCGGCAAGTCCGCTTTGGAAGTCATCCTCACCACGCTGCACTCCGGCGGCAAGTTCTCAGACAAAGTTTATCAAACTTCCGGTGGCTTGCACGGCGTGGGCATCTCGGTCGTCAACGCGCTATCCGAGGACATGACGGTCGAAGTCGCCCGCGACAAACAGCTTTATGTGCAAACCTACAGCCGCGGCAAGACGACAAGCAAGCTCAAGAAAGGCGGAACCGTCAACAGGCGCGGTACGACGGTGACGTTTTGCCCCGATCAAACCATTTTCGGCACGCGCGCAAAGTACAAGCCTTCCGCCCTCTTTCGTCTTGCGCGATCGAAAGCTTATTTGTTCCGTGGCGTCGAAATCCGCTGGTCGTGCGATTCTTCGCTCATCAAGGACGACGACACAACGCCAAAAGAAGCCGTGTTGCATTTTCCGGGCGGACTTGCGGATTATCTTGAACTTTCGCTTGAAAAACGCCCCACGATCACGCCACAGATTTTCTCGGGCGAAGCCGAACTGCCAGACGGCAAGGGTAAGGTCGAATGGGCCGTGGCGTGGCCCGAACACGGCGAAGGCTTTTGCCATTCTTATTGCAACACCATCCCCACGCCACAAGGCGGCACGCACGAGTCCGGCATGCGTTCGGCTTTGCTTCGCGGCCTGCGCTCCTACGGCGAGATGATCGGCAACCGCCGCGCGACCGCCATCACCGGCGACGAAGCTTTCAGTGACGCCGTGGTTCTGCTCTCGCTCTTCATCCGCGATCCGCAGTTTCAAGGACAAACCAAGGACAAGCTCGCCACGGTCGAAGCAATGCGCCTTGTCGATCAGGTAGTGAAGGATCACTTCGATCACTGGCTCACCAGCGATCCGGTCAGCAGCAAAACGCTGCTCGATCAACTCATCTTCCGCGCCGAAGACCGCGCGCGACAGAGCCAAGCCCGCGACATGGCCCGCAAGACCGCCACGCGCAAGGTGCGCCTGCCCGGCAAGCTGGCCGATTGCACACAAAGCCAGGCCGAGGGCACGGAACTTTTCCTCGTAGAAGGCGACTCCGCCGGCGGTTCGGCAAAACAAGCGCGCAACCGCGATACGCAAGCCATCCTGCCGCTACGCGGTAAAATCCTGAACGTGGCCAGCGCCAGCGCGGACAAATTGCGCGGAAATCAGGAACTCGCCGACCTTATGCAGGCGCTTGGCTGCGGCACGGGCAGCAACTTTGACCTCAAGAAATTGCGTTATGAGCGTATCATCATCATGACCGACGCTGACGTGGACGGCGCGCATATCGCCTCGTTGCTGATGACATTCTTCTATCGCGAGACGCCGGGCCTGATCAACGCGGGCAAGCTCTACCTTGCGCAACCGCCGCTTTACCGCCTCGCGCATGGGGGCAAAACCATGTATGCGCGCGACGAAGCCCACCGCGACGAATTGATCGCGACCGAGTTCGGCGGCCGCAAGGTTGAGATCAGCCGCTTCAAAGGCCTTGGCGAAATGATGCCCGCCCAATTGCGCGAAACGACGATGGACCCTCGCAAGCGTTCGTTGCTGCGCGTGCTCGTCGCGCCCGCTCACGCCGAAGACAGGCTCGAAGCCGTCAAGGAAACCGAGGAACTCGTCGAAAGCCTCATGGGCCGCAAAGCCGAACTGCGCTTCCAGTTCATCCAAGAGAACGCGCGTTTCGTGAAGGATGTAGATGTGTAGCCTTATCAGAGAAACGCGCGGCCATAGAGAGGCTTCAACTTGCGGCTGTGCAGGTTCGGGTCTTTTCTGAGCAATTCCATGGCACGCATACCGATATGCAAATGACGGCTTGTCTGCGTACGATAGAAATCGTTGGCTGAATCGGGAAGCTTGATCTGCCCATGCAAGGGCATGTCCGAGTTGATCAGCAAAGCCGTATAAGGAACGCTCCATCGAAATCCGTTTGCGGCTATGGTGCCGGATTCCATCTCAAGCGCTATGGCCCGGCTGGCGCATATTTCCTCAAGCGTCGCCACAAAATCGTCCTGTTCCCAGTTGCGGTCTTGCACCGTCATGACAGTGCCCGTTCGCAGGATGTCCTTAACGGTTCGTCTGTTGCGCCCAGTTATCTGGCGCACCGCCGTTTCAAGAGCTCTTTGTTCTTCATAAAGAGCAGGCACAGGAATGTAGGTGGCGACTTTATCGTCCATGATATTGTCTTTGCGCAGATAGGCGTGCGGCAAGATAAAATCGCCTATTTCAAGGTCGGGGCTTAAACCTGCGCAATGGCCAAGCATTATCCACGCGTCCGGCCTCAAGACGGCGACATGATCCGTGATGTTCTTGGCATTGCTCGGTCCTACTCCGATATTGATCAACGAGATGCCGCTACCGTCCTCGCGCACCAGATGGAATGCCGGCATTTGGGATCTGCGACAATATTGGGGCTTTGCGGTATCCCCATGATCAAGATTTTCGTTGACGTATACGCAACCGCCCGACTCGACGAAACGGACGTATTGTTTTCTATAGGCGCGTTCCGACGGGTTGTCGGTCCGGCGCATGATCTCAAAGGCCGTTTTCCTGAAATCATCCACGTAATCGTCATAGTTGGTAAAGATGATAAAGCGTTGAAAATCTTCCGGATTGGTGCCGGTATAATGGACCAGGCGCCTAAGCGACGAATCGACGCGCGGCGCGGAAAACAGCGATAACGAATAATCGCCATTGGCGAACTCGAGCATGTGCGGCGCGTTTGCGTCGTCGCCCATATGATAGAGGTTGGGAACGTCGAAATACCAATTAATTTGCTTATGCCTCTCGACGGAAATTTCTCCTTCTTTTGGCAGACCGTTCATATAGGCGAATTGAATCGGAATCGGACACGTGCTTACGCCGACCTCGACCGGAACCTTGTGGTGTTTCAACAAAAGGCCTATTTGCGTCGTGTAATAGCGTTCAAAAAAATGCGGTCGGGTCAGCGTGGCGATATGACGGCCAGGATCGCTGACAAACCCATGCGACAGGCGTTTCGGGTGTTTTCCCAGATGTTCTCTTTCGACGGTGATGGCGACATAAGGATAATGCGCGGATATTTTTTCTTGTTTGCCTTTGCCCTCCGCAAATCGCAACCACGATTCCCTCAGAAAAGCCCTGTTATCGTCGTAAATCTTCTGAATATAGGTCACGGCATCGCTGGCGTTGCGGAAAAGCCGGACGTTCTCTGGAGTCGGCAATAACTGCTTTAAAGACACGAATTAACCTGTTCCGTTGTTCCCTAATATGATGGCAAGGCGCATGACGGCAGCAAACCAGACTGCCGCCTCTAAATCAGTTTTGCACAAATTCCTAAAAATATTCAAACTTGTCCCTTGCTTTGGCTCTTCATGTTTTATGGTTAATGGCCGGCTCATAAATCACTGTGAAGGCGAGACCAGAAAACTGGACAAGCGTACATTCTTTAAGTACATGTAATATATACTGTTTTATATATACGGGAAGATTATGACAACACCACAAACTCTTCTGATTACGAGCGGCAATCTTGGAGAAAAAGAAGAACAAATCGTCCGTGAAATCGTGAAATCCCTCGAAAGGGGATTCGAAGATCCTGAAAAAACGGTGCAAGCCGTTTCGTTAATCGGACAGATGGAAAGATCGCTGACCGATCTGAACCTGCGCATCAACGCGTGCGCTATAGCCGCGCTCAACGCGCACTGCGACCTTCCCACGCAATTCAGGTTTGCGAACAGGTGGAAATCGGCGCTTAAAACTCATTTCGACAACGGCAATCTTTCGCTGCGCGATTGCTGCCGCCTCTATTGGTTCGCATCTTCACGATGCCCGAAAGAACATGTTCTTTATGAGCGGATCAAAGACATCCAGGCCTATTTGCATCTCGAAACGCGGCAAAAAATCGCGGAAAGCAGGCTTCACAGGGAAAACAAGTCCATACTTAGGCTTGAGCCGCACCGATTGACAAAGCCAAAAGAGACTTCGCACAAACTTAATCTCATCAAGCCTGGTTTTTGAGTTCACTATTATGCAAATTACCTTTGAAAACTTTGATGAAAAGCAGGAAAAGTATGCCGCAGCCTTGTGCGGAAAAATCCGGCAAATCTTCAAGGAATGCGAACAAGGGAACACCGCGAACGCTCGATTTCTATTATCCGCAGCCAAAGCGTTGCCGCTAACGGAAACGCACCTAAACGACAGGGTTTTAGGGTCCAGACTCAATTAAGCCACCAGTAGACGGTTGAGATTAAGCAGAC
>CAZVCG010000064.1:0-630 GCA_964626265.1 uncultured Rhodospirillaceae bacterium
GTCGCCAGCAAGACCGTCGACAAGGCCGGTGACGGCACGACGACGGCCACGGTTCTAGCTCGCGCAATTGCGATGGAAGGCGTGAAGGCGGTTGCCGCCGGAATGAACCCGATGGACCTGAAGCGCGGCATCGATGCCGCCGTCGAAAAGGTCGTCGAAGACCTCAAGTCCCGCTCCAAGAAAGTCTCCGGCAATGCGGAAATCGCGCAAGTAGGCACGATCTCGGCCAACGGCGACAAGGAAATCGGCGATATGATCGCCAAGGCGATGGACAAGGTCGGCCACGAATCGCCCATCACGATCGAAGAGAACAAGAGCCTCGAGACCGAACTCGACGTCGTCGAAGGCATGCAGTTCGACCGCGGCTATCTCTCGCCCTATTTCGTCACGAACGCCGAAAAGATGGTGTGCGAGTTGGAAAATCCCTTCATCCTCTTCCACGAAAAGAAGCTGGCGGGATTGCAGCCGTTGTTGCCGGTGCTTGAAGCCGTGGTTCAGTCGGGCAAGCCGCTGCTCATCGTAGCGGAAGAAGTCGAAGGCGAAGCTTTGGCGACGCTCGTCGTCAACAAGCTGCGTGGTGGCCTGAAGGTCGCTGCCGTCAAGGCTCCTGGCTTCGGCGACCGCCGCAAG
>CAZVCG010000064.1:653-984 GCA_964626265.1 uncultured Rhodospirillaceae bacterium
GATATGGCGATCCTGACGGGCGGTCAGGTCATCAGCGAAGACCTTGGCATTAAATTGGAAAACGTCACGCTCGACATGCTCGGCACGGCCAAGAAGGTCCGCATCGACAAGGACAACACCACGATTATCGACGGCGCAGGCAAGAAGAAGGACATCGAAGTCCGTTGCGCCCAGATTCGTCAACAGATCGAGGACACGTCTTCCGATTACGACCGCGAAAAGCTGCAGGAACGTCTTGCCAAACTCGCTGGCGGCGTGGCCGTCATCCGCGTCGGCGGCGCGACGGAAGTCGAGGTTAAGGAACGCAAGGATCGCGTTGATGACGCCATGC
>CAZVCG010000064.1:1019-5821 GCA_964626265.1 uncultured Rhodospirillaceae bacterium
CCTCGTCGCGGGCGGCGGCGCGGCTCTGCTGTACGCTGTCCGAGCGATCGAAAAAGTCCGCGTGGCCAACGATGACCAGCGCCGCGGCGTGGACATAATTCGCCATGCGCTGCAAGCGCCTATCCGCCAGATCGTCAACAACGCCGGTATGGACGGCTCCGTCGTCGTCGGCAAATTGCTCGACCAGAAGGATTCCAACCACGGCTTCGACGCCCAGAAGGGCGAATACGTCGACATGGTCAAGGCGGGCATCATCGATCCGACGAAAGTCGTGCGCACGGCGCTTGAAAACGCCGCGTCGGTCGCGGGCCTGTTGATCACGACCGAAGCCATGATCGCCGACAAGCCGGAAAAGAAAGCGCCGGCAGGCGGCGGCCACGGCGGCATGGGCGGCATGGGCGATATGGACTTTTAAAACGTTAGCGCGGGGATTCGTCCCCGCGCCTTTGTTTGGCGCGGCCATGGAAAGCCGCGCCACCAAAACGCCCGCAAAAAAAAAGCCCGCGGGTTTCCCAGCGGGCTTTATTGCATCAAAGGCAACTATGTCGTTGTTATTTGCAAAGGAACGTTCCTTTGAAATTACAACCAGAATCCTGACTGGCGCAGCCCGGATTGATTTGACAGCCTGTCAAAGTGGGGGACGTGCCCGTAGGACATGAACAGCCGCCGGTCTTGGGGTTAGGCACCAAACAATTGGCGGGGACAGGGCAGGGATTGCACGTCGTGCGGCCAGCTCCGCACCAATGCGTATAACTGCCACCGTCTACTGGAGCCGGAACAGTAACAGTAGTGCATGTGGCCACCCCGTTGTTCAGCCCCGACATCACCTGTCCGGCGGGACATGCTGTCGTCAATCCCAATGTAGCGCACGTTGCCACGCCGTTGATCACGCCGACCATGGCTTGGCCTGCCGGACAGGAATAGTTCTTGTCTTGAGCAACGCACATAACGGCGCCGTTGTTGACCGCAGACAAAACTTCTCCCGCCGGGCATGAATACGTTGCGTCCCTGTTAACGCAAACCGGTGAACCGTCTTGAATCGCGAAAAGAACCTTATCCGCCGGACAATTATATGTCGCGTCCTTGACGACGCACGTGGCCGTGCCGTTGTTTATGGCCGAAAGCACCTGACCGGCGGGACATCCTACATTGGCAGCGGTGCTATCGACTACACATATTGGCTGGCCCCTGTTTATGCCTGCCATCACTTGGCCAGGAGGACATGATGGAACCGTCACACCCTTCGACGGATCGACGCATTGAACTTCGTTGTTTACCCATTTTAGAACCATGTCGTTTGCGCAAGTGGGTGTGCCATTAGAGTTACTGGGAGGAAACAGTTGACCGGCGATAACCGGCGCAGCGGCAATAAAAACAGCCAACAACGCCCACAGCCCTAACGAGAACCGAAAGCGCGATAAAAGCTTGGACATGCGTCCTCTCCTTTTGTTCGAAATACGACAAGATTTGAGATATATAGGCTTAATAAACGTTAAAATTGCCTTAACTAATTTCCCTTCCCATAAGTTATGGGGTTTGACCTGCCTCCTGGCCTTTATTTCGCCCACAAACAGCTGTAGCGTAAGAAAGATAGCCCTTTCTTATGCGTGTATATGCCTATGCTTTCGCGTTTTACTAAACCAGTCTCCCTAGCCGTTATCTTGCTTGCGCTCGCAGGAGGCGGCTGGGCGTTGTTGGCTCAAAAAAACGGCAAGGATAAAGAATCCATCGAAACCGCCGCGGTTACGCGCTCTACAATACAGGAAACGGTCACAGCGCAGGGCAAGCTGGAGCCCAAAGACTACGTCGATGTCGGCGTACAAGTATCGGGGCAGCTGAAAAAACTTCATGTCGAGATCGGCGATGTCGTAAAAAAAAGCGACCTGCTCGCCGAACTCGACCCCCTGCCCTATCAGGCCAAGGTCGCGGGTGATGAAGCCAAACTTGCTTCGCTGAGGGCCCAAATCGAGCAACAAAAAGCCCAGGAAGCTCTCGACAAGTCCCAGTTGAAACGCGCCCAGGAATTGATGAAAATCAAGGCCGTAAGCCAAGATGAACTGGAAACGAAGGCCACAGCCCTAAAGGTCACGCAAGCCAACATTCAATCGCTTGAGGCTCAATCCAAGGAGGCCGAAGCCAATCTGGAAAGCGACAAGATCAACCTCGGCTATACGAAAGTCTATGCGCCGATGGACGGCATCGTCGCCGACCGTACCGCGCGCGAAGGCCAGACGTTGAACGCCAACCAGACGACGCCGAAAATCCTGACTCTCGCCGACCTAAATATCATGACGGTGCGCGCGCAAGTCGCCGAGGCCGATGTCATGCGCCTCAAACCCGGCATGGAAGCTCAGTTCGCGCCGCTCGGCGCGCAGGACAGGAGGTGGAAGGGCGTTATCCGGCAAATCCTTCCCACGCCGCAAATCGTCAACGACGTTGTGCTGTATGACGCATTGATCGACGTGGAGAACAACGACCGTCAATTGATGAACGGTATGAGCGCGCAGGTCTTCTTCGAGCTTGGCCGCGCCGAAAACGCGCTGACGATCCCAATGCGCGCCCTGGGCCGCCGCGTGGCCGACCGCGACAGCGACAAAGGCCGCGCCTATCAGGTGAAGGTCATGAACGGCGGCAAACCCGAAGACCGCGTCGTTTATGTTGGGTTAACGACGCGCTCGCAGGCCGAGATCCGCGACGGCCTACAGGAAAACGACGCAGTGCAATTGGACAACCGTTTGGATACGACAAACGGCGGTATCCGCGCGCCACGAATGCCACCCGGCGGAGCGCGTTTATGAGCGTTATGGGTGAACCCCTTATTCGCTTAACTAACATCGCGCGACATTATCCTTCGGGCGATGACGTGCTTCGCGCGCTCGATAACGTATCTCTGGACATTCACGCGGGCGAGTTCGTCGCCATCATGGGCCAGTCGGGCTCCGGCAAAACCACGCTGATGAATATTCTCGGCTGTCTCGACAAGCCGACGGAAGGCAGCTACGCGTTGAACGGCGAAGAAGTCGCTATGCTCGGACGCGACGAACAAGCGCGCCTGCGCGGCCGCGCGTTCGGCTTCATCTTTCAACGCTACAACTTGCTGGAAACGGCCAACGCCGCCGAAAACGTGGAAATGCCGGCCATCTATGCGGGCGTAGCCAAAGAAGAACGGCAAGAGCGCGCCCAACGGCTATTGGACAAACTCGGCATGGGCGACCGAGGCGACAACCGCCCCAACGCCTTATCGGGCGGCCAGCAGCAACGCGTGGCTATCGCCCGCGCGCTTGTCAACGATCCCGCCATCATACTGGCGGACGAACCCACAGGCGCGCTTGATAGCCGCAGCGGACAGGACGTTATGGACTTACTGGCTCGTCTGAACGCCGAAGGCCGCACAATCGTCATTATCACGCACGACGAAAAAGTCGCGAGCTACGCCAAACGCCAGATTCGTTTGGCCGACGGGAAAATCGTAGCGGATACGGGCGTTGCGGATGCGCCCCCAAAATCTCGCGAGCTCAAATTCGCCGACGATAAAAACGGCTCCTTGGCTGAGGCTCAGGAATCCCTAAAAATGGCTTTACGCGCCTTGCGCGTGAACAAGTTCCGCACGTTTTTGACGCTGCTCGGCATCATCATCGGCGTGGCTTCCGTCATCGTCATGCTGGCGGTCGGCGACGGCAGCAAGCAAAATGTGCTCGATCAAATCACGGCCATGGGCACGAATCTTTTAATCGTTCGCCCCGGCGCACCGGGAATCCGGCCATCCGGCGACGTCTCGACGTTAACGACCGACGACTCAGAGGCCATCAAAGACTTGCCCAACGTCGCCGCCGTCGTGCCTGAGCGCAACAGTTCGTTCACGGTCAGATACGGCCATATCGACTACGCCACTTCCGTTTTGGGAACCAGCCCCGAAAAACCGATCGTCAACGATTGGCCTGTCGTGCGCGGCAGTTTCATGTCGGAACAAGATTACCGCAGCATGGCGCCCGTTGCCATGATTGGCCAAACGGTCGCCAAGGCATTGTTCCCCGGTAGCGAAGACCCCATCGGGAAAATTATTTTGATCAAAAATATTCCGTTCGAAATCATCGGGCTGATGGCCGCCAAAGGCTCATCGATGTTCGGCAGCGATCAGGACTCTGTCGTATTCGTGCCGTTGACGACCGGTCTGGTCCGGCTTTTCGGCAAGTCCCACGTGAACACGATCATCGTGCAGGCCGAAGATCTCTCAAAAATTGAAGATACCCAGAACGCCATCGATGCGTTGTTAAAGGAACGCCACAGGATCGTGGATTACAACGTGCGCAACATGGCGTCGTTCATTCAAATGGCGTTGGAAACCCAGAACACGCTGAAAATCCTGCTGGGGGCCGTAGCGGCTATATCGCTTTTGGTCGGCGGTATCGGAGTCATGAACATCATGCTGGTCAGCGTAACCGAGCGCACGCGCGAGATCGGCATCCGCATGGCGACGGGAGCGCGCACACGCGACATCCTGCTGCAATTCATTACCGAAGCCATCGTCGTCTGTCTGGCGGGAGGCCTGATCGGCGTGGGTTTAGGCGTTGCGATTTCCGTCGCTCTCGGCTTTTTCAACGTGCGCGCGATTATCAGCGCACCGCCAATCCTGATGGCCTTTTTGTGCGCCGTGTCGACGGGCGTTTTGTTCGGCTATCTGCCCGCGCGCAAGGCCGCGCATCTCGACCCCGTCGTCGCTCTGGCGACGGAGTAGCTTTCATCAAACTAGGACTTACGCAAATTTAAGAATGGCTTAAGGAATGGTGTGATTCAAGATGGCA
>CAZVCG010000065.1:0-1784 GCA_964626265.1 uncultured Rhodospirillaceae bacterium
CCAGCTCCGCCTGTTCGAGGCGGCGGATTTCGTCGCGCAGGCGGGCGGCTTCTTCGAATTCCAGATCGCTCGCAGCCTGTTTCATGCGTTTGTCGAGATCGCGGATATGCGCGCGCAGATTTTTTCCGCTTAGTGTCGCGTCATCAGCAAAGCCCGGCGTAACGGTCACATGGTCGCGCTCATAAACCGATGACAGAATGTCGCCGATGTTTTTCTTGATGCTTTCGGGCGTGATGCCGTGCGCTGCGTTATAGGCTTGCTGTTTCTCGCGGCGGCGCGCCGTCTCCTCCATGGCGATTTTCATGCTGCCCGTGACACGGTCGGCGTATAAAATCGCCTTGCCGTCCACGTTGCGCGCCGCGCGTCCTATCGTTTGGATCAACGACGTGCGCGAACGCAAATAACCTTCCTTGTCCGCGTCCAAAATAGCGACCAGACCGCATTCGGGAATGTCCAGCCCCTCGCGCAACAAGTTGATCCCCACCAACACATCGTAAACGCCGAGACGCAGATCGCGGATAATCTCGATACGCTCCAGCGTTTCCACGTCCGAGTGAATATAGCGCACCTTGACGCCAGCTTCGCTCATATATTGCGTCAAAGCCTCGGCCATTTTTTTCGTGAGCGTCGTCACCAGAACGCGCTGCCCGCGCTTCGTCGTTTCGCGCACTTCGAACAACAGATCGTCCACTTGTTTTTCGGTCGGGCGCACGATAACGGGCGGATCGGTCAGCCCCGTGGGCCGCACCACTTGCTCGACGAACACGCCTTGCGTCTGTTCAAGCTCCCATGGGCCGGGCGTGGCCGACGTGAACACCGTTTGGGGCCGCATGACGTTCCATTCCTCGAACTTCAAGGGCCGGTTATCCACGCACGACGGCAAACGAAACCCGTACTGCGCCAGCGTCGATTTGCGCTTAAAGTCGCCGTTGTACATGGCGTTCAGTTGCGGCACCATTACATGGCTTTCGTCGACGAAAAGCATCGTGTTGTCGGGCAGGTATTCGAACAACGTCGGCGGCGGCTCGCCTGGATTGCGGCCCGTCAGAAAACGCGAATAGTTTTCGATGCCCGCGCAACTGCCCGTGGCCAGCATCATTTCGATGTCGAACGTCGTGCGCTCGCGCAAGCGTTGCTCCTCCAGCAAACGGCCTTCTGCGACAAACCTCGCCAACGTTTCTTTCAATTCGACTTTGATCTTTTCAACCGCCTGCTCCAACGTCGGCTTTGGGGTGACATAATGGCTGTTGGCATAAACCTTCACGACATCCAGCGTTTTGCCCTTTTCGCCCGTGAGCGGATCAAACTCCACGATGTTCTCGATCTCGTCGCCGAACAGCGCGATGCGCCACGCGCGGTCCTCCAAGTGAGCAGGAAAAACTTCGACCGTATCGCCGCGCACGCGAAAATCGCCGCGCCCGAAAGCCATGTCGTTCCGGCGGTATTGCAACTCGACAAGCCCTGACAGCAATAGCTTGCGCTCGATCGACTGCCCTTTCGTGAGCGTCAGCACCATATCCTGATACGTTTCCACCGACCCGATGCCATAGATGCACGACACCGACGCCACGATGATTACGTCGTCGCGTTCCAACAGCGCGCGCGTCGCCGCATGGCGCATGCGGTCGATCTGCTCGTTGATCATGGACTCTTTTTCGATGTACGTGTCGGTGCGCGGCACGTACGCTTCAGGCTGGTAATAATCGTAATAACTGACAAAATATTCCACCGCGTTATCGGGAAAATAGGATTTCATTTCGCCATAAAGCTGCGCCGCCAACGTT
>CAZVCG010000065.1:1894-5655 GCA_964626265.1 uncultured Rhodospirillaceae bacterium
ACTTGATCCTTGTCACCGCGCTGCAGACCTTCGCATAGTTGCGCAATAGCCTCGGGCTGATCGCCTGCAGGTTTGTAGTCCGATTTCAGGACGAATTTCTTTCCGGCCTCGGGCCGCACGTCCGGCTTTTTCACATCGGCAAAAACGGGAAAAATCATGTCATGTCTATTCTTATGGCCGCTCGGTTACGTCAATGTCACGGCCAGATTACCAGCTTTTTTCGTTAAGATTAAATCCCGTCGAAAGAAGCCCGTTTCCTGCGGTTAGTCGTTGGCGGGACCCTTGGGTGAAAATCCCCTTTTAATGTCTCGCGCGCCGCCCAAAAGGCCTTGAACCATTTGCATAAGATCGCCAAGCCGCACTGGCTTCTGCGCGACGTGAACGTCGGGAATGCCCTCATAACGCTCCTGCATCCCCGCAAGATCTCTGCCCCCTATGACGATGACAGGCGTTTGGACGTTTTTCCCGCGTAGCGATTGAATAACCTCAAGCGCGCCGCCGCCGCGGCCTCCCTTAAGCGTATCATCGATTACGATAAGATCGATGGGTAGTTGTGCAGTTTCCATTTTTACAAAAAATTTATCGACACTATCGCTTAACGTCACATGAAGGGGTTCTTCGCCGATTTTTATCTTGCTCAACATCTGCTCTGTTACGTCAAGCGTCATCTCCTCATCGTCCGCAAGTAAAACTTGTTTCATGAAATCCTCCCGCCTTGTTGAAGATACTCCAACGAACGAAATTTCGCGTCAATAATGTCCAAATTTATGCCTCCGAGAAAGCGTAAAGCAAGCCGAAAAGATCACGTTAACTCAACGTTGCGGGTATTTATAAATAAAGAGTTTTTCCGGAATTAGCTTAGCGAAAGTGTGCGCATGACGTTAGGCGAATGGCTTCGGGAACCGTAATCCGAAGGAATCGCATATTTCGCGACAGCCTCGGTCTGATTCATACGAGCATCGTGGATGGCGTCCAGCAGCTTTGTTATCGGAATGACTGGTTTTTGAAGAATGACTATATTATTTAAAAGCGGGTGTTTACGCCTAAGATGGTTAATGTCATCTCCTGTAGTCATGACAATCGTAATATCCGGGACTTTTTTCCACGCATATTCCGCCAACTCAGGCCCCATACGCCCTAAAGGGTCTCCCTGACAAGGCATGTGATTGTCCACGACAAGAACGTCATAAGGCGCGCCGGTTGCGATCGAGTCATTGATGCTTTTTTCGCCCGTGGCATAATTTTCAGCCGTGCTGACGCGGTGACCGATGCCGCGGAGCAATTCTTCATAAATTTCCCTAATAAAGTGATCGTCATCGACGACCAAGATATTCAATTGTTCTTTCGATCCGCACGGTTCCAAAGTCTCTCTCCCAAGCGTAAATATCTATCAATTATGCCCTCTATATTACAGCATGACCCTTCAAATAATAAACCTTTCATTGTCGCATATATCTATATATATCAACGCGTTGTCTCCCTTCCTGCGTTATATCGGCCCGCCAGAAAGCCCTACGCCCATTTACCTGCGCCTTTGATCCCTGCTAGAACGGCGCCATGAAACCGTTTGTACGCTTTGCCCCTTCGCCCACCGGCCTTTTGCACATCGGCAATATCCGCGCGGTGCTGTTTAATTATTTGTTCGCCCGCCGCCACGGCGGCACGTTCCTGCTGCGCCTTGACGACACCGATCAGGAACGCTCCACGCAAGAATTTGCCCAAGCCATCGAACGCGATTTGAAATGGCTCGGCCTGACATGGGACACGTTCGCGCGTCAGTCCGACCGCGCGCACCGTTACACCGAAGAACTGGAAAAGCTGAAAGCCTCGGGCCGCGTCTATCCCTGTTTCGAAACGCAGGGCGAACTCGACCTGAAACGCAAAACACAGTTGGGTCGCGGATTGCCGCCCGTCTATGACCGCGCCGCGTTGAAACTTTCCAACGCCGAACGCACCAAACTAATTGCCGAAGGACGCAAGCCGCATTGGCGCTTCAAGCTCGACTATACCGATGTCGTGTGGGACGACGGCATCCAGAAACGAAAAAGCTTTCCCGCTTCGTCGCTATCCGATCCCGTTCTGGTACGCGAGGACGGTGTGCCACTTTACACGTTCTGCTCGGTTGTCGATGATGCCGACTTCGGCGTGACGCACGTCATCCGCGGCGAAGACCACGTAACGAACACCGCCGTTCAAATCCAGATCTGGAAAGCAGTAACGGACAAGCCCGTTCCACAGTTCGCGCATTTTCCGCTTCTCGTCAGCGCGACAGGCGTCGAGATGAGCAAACGCCTCGGCACGCTCAGCATCGCCAGCATCCGCGACGAAATGGGCATCGAACCCATGGCGATAAACGCCTTGCTCGCCAAGCTCGGCACGTCCGATCCCGTCGCGCCGCGCCTGACGCTCGACGAACTCGCGGCCGAATTCGATCTGAATAAAATCTCGCGCGCGACGGCCAAATTCGACCTCGAAGAACTTAAGGCGTTGAACGCCAAGATCCTGCACATGACTCCGTTCGCCGCCATCGCGCCGCGCCTGAAAGACTTTGGACTTGCCGAAGCAGACGAAACTTTCTGGAACGCCGTCCGCGCCAACTTAACTAAACTGGCCGACATCAAGGATTGGTGGAACGTCGCGCACGGCACGATTACCCCTACCATCGCCGACCATGCCTTTATCCGCGAAGCCGAAACCGTCTTGCCCGACGCCCCATGGGACAAGAACACATGGACACAATGGACGGAAGCGGTTAAGGTCAAGACAGGCCGCAAGGGCAAGGAATTGTTCATGCCCTTGCGCCTCGCGCTGACGGGCGTCGATCACGGACCCGAGATGCGCGATTTGCTCCCGTTGATCGGCCGAGAACGCGCCGATGCTAGGCTTAAAGGGAAACAGGCATGATGGTTGGTTTAGTCCTTTTTTCTCGATGTCGTTGACGCGCCGGCGGCGTTAGAGCCGGGCAATCGTTTGCATTAACAATTCATCGAGGAACATACTATGACCACCCTTCACCTTCACAACACCATGTCGCGGCAAAAAGAGGAATTCGTGCCGCTCGACCCCGGCCATGTGAAAATGTACGTGTGCGGCCCCACCGTGTACGACTTCGCGCACATCGGCAACGCACGGCCCATGGTCGTGTTCGACACGCTTTACCGCCTGCTCAAACGCCACTACCCCAAGGTCAGCTACTGCCGCAACATCACGGACATCGACGACAAGATCATCGCCAAGGCCAAAGAGTCCGGCGAGACCATCGACGTCATCACCAAGAAAACGACGCAGGGCTTTCACGACGACCTCGCGCACCTGAACACGCTGCAACCGGATTTCGAGCCGCGCTGCACAGAAACGGTTCCGGAAATGATCGCGATGACGCAAACGCTGATTGACAAGGGCCACGCGTATGTGGCCGAAGGCCACGTGCTGTTCCATGTCCCGTCGATGAAGGACTACGGGCAACTGTCGCGCCTGTCGCACGACGAACTCATCGCGGGCGCGCGCGTTGAAGTCGCGCCCTATAAAAAAGACCCGGCTGATTTCGTCTTGTGGAAGCCCAGCACGCCGGATCAACCCGGCTGGGAAAGCCCATGGGGACGCGGCCGCCCCGGCTGGCACCTCGAATGCTCGGCGATGTCCAAGAAACATTTGGGCGACATGTTCGACATTCACGCGGGCGGGCTTGACCTCATCTTCCCGCACCACGAAAACGAGATCGCGCAGAGCCGTTGCGCCGACGGCACGCCGCTGTTTTCGGG
>CAZVCG010000066.1:0-5588 GCA_964626265.1 uncultured Rhodospirillaceae bacterium
CAAGAGCGCAAGATCGGGAGCGTTGACTGCGGAATTCGAACGCCTTGTCGCCGCCCAGCGAAGCAAAGACATGCTGCGCTTCGTAGTTTGCGGCAGCGTCGACGACGGTAAAAGCACGCTGTTAGGCCGACTGCTTCACGATTCCCGTCAAATCATGGACGACCAACTGGCCGCCGTCGAAAACGACAGCCGCCGATACGGAACCACAGGCCACGCCCCCGATCTTGCGCTCTTGGTGGACGGACTTCAGGCCGAACGCGAACAAGGCATCACGATCGACGTCGCCTATCGATATTTCGAAACCGATAAGCGCAAGTTCATCGTCGCCGATACGCCCGGCCATGAGCAATATACGCGCAACATGGCCACAGGCGCATCGACAGCAGACGCCGCCGTCATCTTGGTAGACGCCGGAAAAGGCCTTCTTCCCCAAACCAAGCGGCATAGTCTTATCCTTTCCCTTATGGGCATTCGCCAAGTTGTGTTGGCCGTCAATAAAATGCATTTGCCGGACTGGAACAAGGAGCGTTTCGATAACATTCTGCAAGACTTTGCGGCTTTTGCAAGCAACCTGAAGTTTGCCTCCATCATACCCATCCCCCTATCCGCACTAAATGGCGACAACATAATTCGCCGTAGCAATAACATGCCTTGGTACTCCGGCCCGACTTTGATGAATCTTCTGGAAAGCCTCTCTGCATCGACGAGCGAAAAAAACAAGCCCTTCCGTTTCCCCGTGCAGTGGATCAACCGTTCAATTGCGGGTTTTCGGGGATATTGCGGCACAATCGTCGGGGGTTCGATGCGGCGAGGTGACTCCATCATTGCCATGCCCTCAGGTTTACAGTCAAAAATTGAGCGCATCGTTACGCACGGAGGGGATCTCGACGAAGCATCCGTTGGACAAGCCGTTACCGTTACCTTGACCGACAATATCGATATCGCTCGAGGCGATATTTTAACATGCGTTCGCGAACCGCCCGCGTTGGCAGATCAATTCGCGGCCCACCTCATATGGATGAACGAAACGCCTATGATCCCCGGGCGTTCCTATATCCTGCGCATTGGAACGCAAACGGTCATGGCCGAGGTAACCGGCCTGAAGCACCGCATCAACATCGAAACGCAAGCTCATGAAGCGGCAAAACGTCTGGAGTTGAACGAAATCGGTTTGTGCAATCTGGCTCTTGACCGCTCCATCGCCATTGATCGTTATGAAGACAACCGCGATACTGGCGGCTTTATCCTGATCGACCGAACGACGAACGCGACGGCGGGCGCGGGCATGATTCTCTTCCCGCTTCGCCGCGCCGCTAACATCGTTTGGCAGCCGCTTACCGTCAACAAGGAATCCCGCGCGCGGTTAAAAGGTCAAAGGCCGTGCGTATTATGGTTCACGGGCTTATCCGGGTCGGGCAAATCAACCATCGCTGACATCGTGGAGCAAAAATTGCACGCGCTTGGCCGCCACACCTACCTGCTCGACGGCGACAACGTGCGGCATGGATTGAACAAGGACCTTGGATTCACGGAGGAAGACCGCGTTGAAAACATTCGTCGCGTCGCCGAGACGGCTAAACTGTTTGTCGACGCCGGATTGATCGTTCTCGTTTCTTTCATCTCTCCTTTCGCCAAAGATCGTCTGTTGGCACGCGAACGCATGAAAGATGACGAATTCTTTGAAATCTTCATCGACACGCCGCTCGAGGAATGCGAACGGCGCGACCCCAAAAATCTGTATAAGAAGGCGCGTGAAGGGAAAATCGCCAATTTCACGGGCGTCGATTCCCCGTATGAGCCGCCCCAAAGCCCGGATCTCGCCATCAAAACCATCGCCACTAAGCCGGAAGACGCGGCGGAAAGCATTCTCGCCCTCTTGCGCTTGAATGGCAAAATATGAGCCACGCCCATGTCCAAGCCGATCTTGAACTTTCTTAAAGTCACATATGCTCTGATTAAGGAACATATTATACCACCGTTGATCGGTTTGACGATCATGTTGTCGTTTTCGCTTGTCTTTGGCGAACTCTGGCTTCGCTCGACGAGGCAATTTAATAACAACATTTATCCGGTGACGAATATTGACGGCGTTGGCCCTCAGCTAAAGCCCAACGAACCCGTGCAGTGGACTAACCAACACGATTACTGGATCAGGGAAAAAACGAATTCCCTAGGATTTATCGACCGCGAACCGCCTTCATCACCGCCAAAAAACGCTTGCCGTATCGTATTCCTCGGCGACAGCTTCGTCGAAGCCGTCCAAATGCCGATCAAGGAAAAATTCCACGTTTTGCTTGAAGATATTGCCAAAACGAGCGGTCTTGGATATCCACTGGAAACTATCGCTATCGGCTATTCGGGAACAGGTCAAGCCAACCAATTGGCTTTTTATGATAAATATATTCCTGCGCTTCGCCCCGATGCCGTTGTACTTGTAGCCGTAGCCAATGATTTCTCCAACAATTCTCCTTATCTCGAAGCCGTCCGTAGCGGATGGAACCCAGAGCATATGCCTTATAGTTATACCGTAATGGAAAAAAACAGTTGGACAGAAACAAAGCCAGATCCGGAATGGATTGCTCATACGTTTAAAAGCTCTGCCCCCGCTTCTTCAGAATTGCATTCGAAACTCTATGAAAAGTCATATTTTTATAATTGGCTATTTTCCCTAATTCAGGTCCACAAGCCGGAATGGGCGGCTCGCTTGTCGGGTACGACCTCTTACGAAAACCAATTAGCAGAACGTCTTGCATGGGCAAGGAGTTTGCCCGGCGGTTCAGACCGTTATAACGGGTGGAATTATCCCGACGACCTCGATCCCGACACGATGTTTCTGGCGCAAGACTTGCCGCCGGTTTTTCAAGAAGCGATGGAAATGTCAAAAGAAGCTATCAAGCGCTTCATGACGAGAACTCGACGCGATGGGATTAAGCTTCTGGCTCTCGGCACCCACTCTCTTCTCCGCTATGAAGGATGGAGCGAAAAACATAAGGAAAGAAAATTGAGCGACGCCCTATACCGCGACCGCATAAAAAAATTGTTCGAGAACGAGGGCGTTCCTTTCATCGATCAAGGAGCATATCTCAAGGATCGCGGCATTCCCATCGCCGACGCCAACTTCAAATCTGACGGTCATTGGGACGCTCTGGGCCACAGAACGGCAGCGGAGGCCGTTTTCCAATATCTTAAGGCTCATCCGGAAGTCTGTGACAAACGGAAGGAACGCCTCTAAAATCCCGCAGAATCAGGAAAACGGGTTAACCCCATGAGCGAAAAAACATCGACAACATTTGAAGGCGGATCGCATACCGATCCAGTGCAAGCCGGTTCGGAAAAGTCGTTTGGAAGCGTATTCGCCATCGTCTTTCTCATCGTCGGCGTTTTTCCAGTTCTTTACGACAACCCTATTCGCGGCTGGGCGCTTGCTCTCGCAGCATTGTTTCTTCTGCTTGTTTTCGCCGCGCCTCGAACGCTCCGTCCGCTCAATCTGGCCTGGCACAAGTTCGGCATGTTGCTGCATCACATTGTCACGCCACTGGTCATGGGTATACTGTTTTTCGGCGTCGTCACGCCTATCGGACTGTTAATGCGCGCTTCCGGAAATGACCCTATGCGGCTAAAAAGACCACACGACGCGAAAACTTACTGGATCCAACGCGCGCCGCCCGGCCCGGAACCCTCAACCATGAAAAATCAGTTTTAGGAACCCATCATGTCTTTTCTTTACGAGCTTTGGTCTTTCCTCCGCGCCCGAAGAAAATACTGGCTGATCCCTGTGTTGGTCATGATGGTTCTTTTGGGCGGCCTGATCGTCCTGAGCCAAGGGTCGGCTGTGGCTCCCTTTATTTACACGTTGTTCTAATAGGGAGAGAGGCGCGTGCGCATACTCGGCATATCGGCCTATTACCACGACAGCGCGGCCGCGCTTGTTCAGGACGGCGAAATCAAAGCCGCTGCGCAGGAAGAACGCTTTACGCGCAAAAAACACGACTCGCGTTTTCCCAAAAACGCCATCACTTACTGTCTTGAAGAAGCGAAATGTTCCATGGACGACGTCGATTACGTCGTTTTCTATGACAAGCCGTTTCTGAAGTTCGAGCGTCTTCTTGAGACCTATATGTCCTTCGCGCCGAAAGGCTTCATGTCGTTCAAGACGGCGATGCCTGTCTGGATCAAGGAAAAGCTGTTTCAAAAAGACTTGCTACGCAAGGAATTAAAGGTCTTTTCGGATAAGGCCGACTGGACGACGCGGCTGTTGTTCGCCGAGCATCATTTGTCGCACGCGGCTTCGGCCTTTTTCCCATCGCCTTATCAAGAGTCCGCCGTTCTCACCATGGACGGCGTGGGCGAATGGACGACGACTTCGCTGGCCATGGGTCAAGGCAACAGGCTCCACATCCATAAGGAAATTCATTTCCCGCATTCGCTGGGCCTCCTTTATTCGGCTTTCACCTATTACACGGGCTTCAAGGTCAACTCGGGCGAGTACAAGGTCATGGGTCTCGCGCCCTATGGCGATCCAAAGTATGCGCAGGTCATCCTCGACAAGATCATCGACGTAAAAGAGGACGGAAGCTTCCATCTCGACCAATCATATTTCAATTATTGCACCGGTCTGACGATGACGAACGGGAAGTTTGCCGATTTGTTCGGCCAGCCCGTGCGCGATCCCAAAAAAGATCAGCTGACTCAATTCCACATGGACATCGCCGCGTCGATACAGGCCGTGACGGAACACGTCGTGATGAAACTCGCACGCTCGATCCACAAGGAAACGGGCGCGAAAAATTTGTGCCTCGCAGGCGGCGTTGCGTTGAATTGCGTCGCTAACGGCAAGGTTCATCGCGAAAACATATTTGAGAATATCTGGATTCAGCCTGCAGCTGGCGATGCTGGCGGCGCGTTGGGCGCGGCCCTTGCTGGCAACTATCTTTTCCAGAACCAGCCCCGCGCCGTGACGCAAAAACGCGATGCGATGCGCGGCGCCTATCTTGGCCCCGAATTCTCCCAAGCGGATTGCGAGGCGCGGTTAAAGGCCTCGGGCGCAAAATTCGTTACGCTGGGCGATGAGGAAATTCTCGAATCCACCGCCCAAGCGCTGGCCGACGGCAAAGCCGTTGGCTGGATGAACGGCCGCATGGAGTTCGGGCCGCGCGCGCTCGGCGGCCGGTCGCTTCTCGGCGATCCGCGCTCGCCCACGATGCAAAAGATGCTGAATCTTAAGGTGAAATACCGCGAAAGCTTCCGGCCCTTTGCGCCGTCCGTTCTGCGCGAGGATGTTGTCGCGTGGTTCGATTTGGACGCCGATTCGCCCTACATGCTGCTCGTCGCGCCCGTAAAGGAAGAACACCGCCGCGCGATGACCGAGCAGGAAAAATCACTGTTCGGCATCGACAAGTTGAACGTTCCGCGCTCAAGCATTCCTGCCGTAACGCATATCGACTATTCCGCGCGCATCCAGACGGTGCACGCCGACACCAACCCGCGCTATCACGCGCTGATTTCGCGTTTTAAGGAAAAAACGGGCTGCGGCGTCGTGGTCAACACGAGTGTCGACGTGCGCGGCGAACCGATCGTGTGCGCGCCCG
>CAZVCG010000067.1:0-4617 GCA_964626265.1 uncultured Rhodospirillaceae bacterium
GCCTTTTTTATTGTGTCCCCCTCGCTGCGGCAGTTTGGCCCCATGAAAGGTTAAAGGGTTATAATCACATCGAGCCAATTCCGTGAATATAGTTAAAGGCGATCATCGAAACAGCGTATCGCATTAATATTTTACCGCGCTTGTTAACCACGTATTCCTGATTCAACAAATTTCTGCGCCACGGTTTCCGGCATTATAGGGACTGTTTTAAGGAAGAATTTGGCATTTATGGCGTGAATAAAGGAGGATATTGGCATTATTGCCCGAAAAAAGGGCGCAAAAACGGGGCGCATAAGAGGCCTTTTTCGATGCGCATAATTGTGCGTTTCCGCCCCCGAATTCGGGGGCAAATTTGCCCTTCTATTTGTTTGGTTCTAGGCTCCTGAAATCATGCTTATCGACAGCCATTGCCATCTTGATTATCCCGCCCTCAAAAAACAGGCCGATGCCGTCGTCACGCGCGCCCGCGAGTCAGGAGTCGTGCGTATGCTCAACGCCGCGACAAAAATGCGCTTCTTCCCCGAAACGCTCGCGACGGCCAACGCCTTCGACGATGTCTTTTGCAGCGTCGGCGTTCATCCGCATCACTGCGCGGAAGAGGGAGAAACAGTTACAGAGCAAGACCTTCTAAAGTTAACGGGCCATCCAAAAGTCGCCGCCATCGGCGAAACGGGTCTGGACTATTTCTATGATTTTGCGCCGCGTGACGCGCAACAGCGCAACTTCCGCGACCATATCGCTGCCGCTCGGAAATCTGGCCTTCCGCTTATCGTCCACAGCCGCGACGCCGAGGAAGATACTATCAATTTATTAAAGGAAGGACGGGAGGGGCAGGGGGGTGAGTTGCGAGGCGTGATGCACTGCTTCAGCTCAAAGCGCGTTTTGGCCGAGGAAGCCTTAAAGCTTGGATTTTACATATCTTTTTCCGGCATCCTGACGTTCAAGAAATCCGAAGAACTGCGCGAGATAGCCCGCGACGTGCCGCTCGACAGGCTGTTGGTCGAGACGGATGCGCCCTATCTGGCGCCGGAACCCTATCGCGGCAAGCTGTGTGAACCGGCCTATGTGACAAATACCGCGCGCGTTCTGGCCGAGGTCAAGGGCGTTTCATTCGATGAGATATGCCACGCCACGACCGCCAATTTCTTCAGCTTATTCAACAAGGTGCCGCCGCCATGAAGGTCACCGTACTTGGGTGTGGCAGCGCAGGCGGGGTGCCTCTCATCGGCAACGTCTGGGGCAACTGCGATCCTAACAACCCTAAGAACCGCCGTACGCGGCCGTCCGTACTGGTGGAAGAAGGCGAAACGACACTACTCATCGATACGTCGCCTGACATGCGGCAACAACTATTGAACTGTAATCTCAAGCATTTAACTGCAGTTTTATATACGCATGGCCACGCCGACCATTGCCACGGCATAGACGACCTACGCAGCGTGAATTGGCTTGTCGGCAGGAAAATTCCGATATTCGCCGACCCGCAGGCCATGGAAGAAATCCAATTCCGCTTCAATTACATCTTCGGCCGCGCGCCGGGCGATAAGCGCATGACTCGCCCGTTTCTCGAACCGCATGTCGTAGAGGGGGCGATTTCGTTCAAAGGATTGGACGTAACGCCCATTCCCCAGACGCATGGAAATAGCCACTCTACGGGCTACCGCATCAACGATTTTGCCTATTCGACGGATGTCTCCGCCATCGACGACGAAAATTTCACTAAACTTAAAAACCTAAAAGTCTGGATCGTCGGGTGCGTCCGCGAGAGGCAACATCCCACTCATGCGTCGTTGGACACCGTTCTGGAATGGGTTGAACGCCTCAAGCCCGAACGCGCCTATCTTACGCACATGGATCACAGCATGGACTATGACAGTCTGATGGGCAAATTGCCCAATGGGGTCGAGCCTGCCTACGATGGTCTTGTCGTCACATGCTAAGCCTCGTCCGTGAAAAATCGTGGCATTACGCAGCACAACTTAGCATGGCAATCATTGGCATTATCGTCCTTTTCACGTTCCGGCATTACGGCGTCACATGGGACGAGGAAATCCAGAGCCAATACGGCCAGGCTGTCTTCGATTATTACATTTCCGGTTTTCACGATGACCGTTACCGTGAAATCTTCAATCTATACCTTTATGGCGGCATGTTCGACGGCTTGGCGGCTTTCATCAATGCCTATACACCCATCAACATTTATGAAACGAGGCATTTGCTGAACGCGATCATGGGTCTGGTAGGCTTGTGGGGCGCTTGGAGGCTTGGGCGGTTGCTTGGGGGGGGGATGGTTGGCCTTGTGGCTATGATTCTTCTTGCGCTCACGCCCATGTACTACGGCCATATGTTCAATAACCCAAAGGACATACCTTTCGCCGCAGGCGCGGTTTGGTCGCTCTACTACATGACAAAATGCCTGCGCTCGTTCCCGTATGTTCAATGGAAATCCGTTTTATATCTGGGGGTTATGTTGGGATTGACGCTCGGAATCAGGGTAGGGGGCATCATGCTCCTCGGTTATTGGGGATTGAGCCTGCTCATTTTAGCCATAACTCAATTACATCAAAGAGTTAACGTACCTTTTAGAGTTAAAGTCTATTACTTAGAAGAAATAATATGGGCTTTAGCTAAAATGACTGTATCGGTAGCAGTGATTGCCTATGCGGTCATGCTGCTTTGTTGGCCGTGGGCGCAGGAAGCGCCTGTCGAAAATCCTATCAAGGCATTGATACAATTTAGTAATTTTCCCCAAGACGTTGAGGTCTTGTTGGGAGGCGAAATTTACCGCTCAACCGAGCTGCCTTGGTTTTATGCGCCACAATATTTTGCTGTGCAGCTTCCGCTTCCGCAGCTTTTTCTGACGCTGTCCGGGCTGCTGTTATTACCGTTCATTTTACGCAAAATGCCGCATCAAGCGAACAGATTTTCCTTACTTCTCATTATCTTGACAGTTATCGCGCCTATTGCTTTCGTTATTCTCGATCATTCCGCGCTTTATGACGCGGTCCGGCACTTCATCTTTATTCTGCCGCCGATCAGCGTCTTGTCGGCTTTGGCTTTCCGCCACCTTATTACATCCTTGGGATCGACAAATAAGGCCAAATATATACTGGCTTCCATCCTTTGCGCTTCGCTCGTGCCGCAAGCGGTTGCCATGATCCGTTTGCATCCGTACGAATATATTTACGTCAATCCCCTCGAAGGGGGCGTAAAGGGAGCTTATGGAAATTATGAACTCGATTATTGGGGCAGCTCGTTCAAAGAAGCTGCCGAAAAGTTAAAAGAGTTCGTAGATAGAGAAGGCGGGGTACCTCCGGGAAAACTTTACAGGGTTGCAATTTGTGGCCCATGGTCATCGGCCATGATCTATCTGCCGCCTGACTATGAAGCCGTTGTCGCCAACGAGACGGCAGAGTTCTTTTTGTCAACGACGCGCTGGAAATGCCAGAACATGCGTCCAGGGAAAGAAATCATCCGCGTCGAACGCATGGGTGCACCGTTGGCAATCATCAAGGATCTGCGCCGAATGCCGGATTATAAACCGGAGCCTGATACGCGCTTGGAATAAAAGCCCAATCCATTTAACATAATATAACTTATGCGACATATACAGCAAGGAGAGCCAGCCCCATGTCAGCCGCAACCGACCGCCTAGTCGGGATTATGAAAACCCTTCGCAGCCCTAATGGCTGTCCTTGGGATATCAAGCAAGACTTCAAATCCATTGCCCAGTGCACCATCGAGGAAGCGTACGAAGTCGTCGAAACGATCGAAACCGGCGATATGGATGCCCTGCGCGAAGAGCTGGGGGACCTCCTCCTCCAGGTAGTCTTCCATGCCCAAATGGCTAGCGAGAAAGGTTTCTTCAATTTTGATGATGTCACGCAAACCATTTCAAACAAGTTAATTGAACGGCATCCACATGTTTTCGGCGATCGCACAGGAGTTAAAACGGGCGACGACGTTTTGAAGAATTGGGAGGCAGACAAAGCCGCCAAGCGCGAAAAAAAAGCCAGAGAGAAGAACCGTACGCCGAGCGTTCTCGACGGCTTGAGCGCCGCCCTCCCCTCCATGACCCGCGCCCTCAAAATGTCGCAGCGCATGGCGCACGTGGGATTTGACTGGCAGAACAAAGAGGACGTATTGGCGAAATTCCATGAAGAAACGGCGGAACTTGAAGCCGAGATCAACTCTGGCGCCCCTGCAGAGCGCATACAGGAGGAGTTGGGCGACGTTATGTTCGCTCTCGTGAACCTTGCGCGGCATTTCAAGATCGATCCTGAGAAAGCCCTTCGCCACTGCAACCGCAAAGTGGAACGGCGGTTCCGTGGCATCGAGGAGCGTTTGGCTGCCAATGGCGGAAAGCCCGAACACAGCTCGCTCGACGAGATGGAGCATTTGTGGCAAGCCATGAAGGAGGAGGAGAGACGGTGAGATAGCTTGGCCGTTCTGTCGATCCCCTGCTTTTTCCTGTTAATGGCCTGTTTTCACCTGTTATTCGCCTGTTATCACCTGTTTTCCAAATATTTTTTTTTCAAATTCCCCTCGCCAATCGGCTTCACGCTGACGTTCTCCCCGTAAACTGAGTCACTTTTTGGTAGAGTCTGCAACCCTGAG
>CAZVCG010000068.1:0-3693 GCA_964626265.1 uncultured Rhodospirillaceae bacterium
GGGCCAGATGGACCGCTGGAACATCGTGGCGACGTTGAACTATTTGCCTGAAAAAGAGGAAGAAGAAATCGTTCTAGCCAAAGCGCCGTCGTTCGCCACGAAGGAAGGCCGCAAGAAAGTGCAGCAGATGGTTGCGTTGGCCAACCTCACGCGGCAAGCGTTCATGCAGGGCGACATCTCCACCGTCATGTCGCCGCGCACGGTCATCACGTGGGCCGAGAACGCTGACATCTTCGGCGACATCGGCACGGCGTTCAAGTTCAGCTTTTTGAACAAGTGCGACGAAGCCGAACGCGCTGCCATCGGCGAGTTTTATCAGCGGTGCATGGATGGCGAACTCAAAGAAGCGGTTTACGATTGACAGAATATTGCAAAAAAGGCATAATGCGGCATGTGGACAGTAAATTACGTAAATGAGATTGCTCGCCAAGAGGTCGAAAGTCTGCCTCGCGATATGCGAGGAAGTTTTGAGCGAATTGTCGGTCTTATTCAATCCTATGGCCTTGAGCGCATGCGTGAACCTTATGTCAAGCATCTTGAGGGGCCTTTATGGGAAATGCGACTTAAAGGAAGGGACGGCATAGCGCGTTCTGTTTATATAACTGCCGTGGGTCGGCGCGTTGTCGTGTTGCGCACGTTTATCAAGAAGACTGAGAAAACGCCAAGGAAAGAAATCGAAATTGCGCATAAGCGCGCGAAGGAGATCGCATGAAGAAGAGAACCATGATTCCTGTCGAAGATTCTTTTGCTAAATGGCGCAAGGATCCTGAATATGTCAAAGCGTATAATGCTCTCGAAGAAGAATTCGCCTTGGCTGAAGCGTTCATCAAGGCGCGGGCTTATGCCGATTTAACGCAGCAGCAGGTTGCCAGACGTATGCGCACGACCCAGGCCGTTATCGCGCGTTTGGAGAGCGGACGTTTTAAGCCTTCCACACGCACGCTGGAGCGTTTTGCCAAGGCAACGGGTACGCGCCTCAGAATTGCATTTGAACCGAAAAAGAAGGAGCCTCGCGCGCGGGCGTAATATTGTTTGGGCTAGCGCGACGAGGCCGAACGTGCCGCCATCGGCGAGTTTTATCAGCGGTGCATGGATGGGGAGTTGGCCAACGAAAGCGGACATCACATGTGAGGTTGTTCAATGAACTCAACCGGCGAACCACCAGTTGAGCTTTTCAAACGCGCCACGGCCGTAGCGATCAAGGCGCTTGGGCATAAGGCCGAATTGGAAGTCGCGTTTACGTCCGGCGCGCCGCAAGTGAGTATCGCGCGCGTGAGCGTACCCGACATCGATCAAAAACTTTCCGCGACTGATGTAGCGTTAGTGCGCGGCGCGGCGGATGCGGCGGCGTTGCGTTTGCGTTATCACGATCCAGCCGCGGCGGCGGAGCAAAGGCATCCAACAGGCGTTGCGGGCGCGGTGTTCGATGCGTTGGAACAGGCGCGGTGCGAGGCGTTGGGAGCGCAGAATATGCCAGGCGTTGCGCGGAACATAGGCGCGTGGCTGGAGGAAGGATTTCGCCGTAAGCACATCGCCTATGCGTCGTCGCAAGCTGACGTGCCGTTGGCCGAGGTTATGCATGCGCTGGCGCATGAGGCTTTGAGCGGCGCGGCAATTCCGGAAACATGCGCGGCGGCAGTCAATCTGTGGCGGCCAACCATCGAAGCGCGGATCGGCAAAAACCTTGGCCGTTTGCCGGAATTGCTCGACGATCAAAATGCGTTCGCCGCCGAGGTGATAAACTTACTGACTGCGCTTGAGGTCGATATCACGGAAAAGCCGAAAGAGGAAGAACGTCCAAGCGACACCGATCAGCAATCTGCGCCGCAACCCGAAGAAGCGAAAAAAGAGCAATCGGCCAGCGAGGGAGAAGAAGACCGCGATGCGTCGCAAAGCGAAACGACGCAGGAGCAGGAAACGGCGGGCGAGTCCGGCGGCGCGGATGAAGAAGACGGTCAGGTTATCGTGGATGGGCAGAGAGAACTGCCGGAAGAGGAAGTTTTCGACTACGCGCCGCGCACGACCTACCGCGCGTACACGACAAAATTCGATGAAGTGATTGCAGCGGAAGAACTATGCCCGTCCGAGGAGTTAATGCGGTTGCGCAAGCTTTTGGATCAACAGGTGCGCGCGTACCAGAATATGATTGTGCGGTTGGCCAACCGTCTGCAACGCCGCCTGATGGCCCAGCAGACGCGGGCGTGGGATTTTGATTTGGAAGAGGGGCTTTTGGATGCCGGACGGCTGGCGCGCGTGATCACAAACCCGATGCAGCCGCTCTCGTTCAAACAAGAAAAAGAGATGGATTTCCGCGATACGGTGGTGACGCTGTTGCTCGACAATTCCGGCTCAATGCGGGGCAGGCCGATTACGTTGGCCGCGATCAGCACGGACATTCTGGCGCGGACTTTGGAACGCTGCGGCGTGAAGGTGGAGATCCACGCGGGCGTGGAAAGGCGGGCAATCGCGCGAAGCATGGATCAAGGCGGACAAGCCGCCTTTGCCGGGGCGTTTAAACGACTTGCGGCACATTGTTTACAAGTCGGCTGATGCGCCGTGGCGGCGCGTGCGGCGGAACCTCGGCCTCATGCTGCGTGAGGGGCTGCTCAAGGAAAACATCGACGGCGAGGCTCTGTTGTGGGCGCACGGGCGGCTTTTGCGCAGGCCCGAGCAGCGGCGTATTATGATGGTGATTTCCGACGGCGCGCCGGTGGACGATTCCACGCTCTCGCTGAACCCGTCGAATTACCTTGAGGAGCATTTGCGCGCGGTGATCGAATGGATCGAGCGCAAGTCCGAAGTGGAACTCGTGGCGATTGGCATCGGTCACGACGTGACGCGCTATTACCGCCGCGCGGTGACGATACAGGATGTTGACCAGCTTACCGGCGCGATGACCGAACAACTCGCTGCGTTGTTTGAGGAGGAGTGATTTTTCCTCTCCCCTTGCGGGAGAGGAAGCGAAAACTTAGGTTTGAGTAAGCAAGCCTTAGTTTTCGCAGGAGAGGGGTTGTGTTCGGATGTGTGTAGTAGGACCCCTCACCAAGAAAACCTAAGCTCACGATGTTCGCTAAGGTTTTCTATCCTCTCCCGCAGGGGGAGAGGAAATTTGGCGCGATGACCGAGCCACTCGCGGCGAGGTTTGCGGATGTTCCCTTACGGCGCCGGCCTTTGCAATTTTACGGGAATTCTTTTTGCGGGGAACCAGACAAGGCGGGTTTCACGGATTTCGTCCGATGCCTTCATCCGGTCGATCACTTTTCGAACCCCTTTGTCTTCCCGCGCGAATTCAAGGGCTATCGCTTCAATTTCATCGGGGCTTGGGCTTAAATTGCCCAAATAGGCCATTCTTCGCGCGGCCATAACCCTGTAAATACTCCAATCTTCCATTAGGCTCAATTTGCGTTTAATGCGGACATAATGATCGATGAGTTCTTCGTTCGGTTTCCCGTTATCGTTCGGCGGAAAGCACATCGAAAAAAAGGTGATCACGGCGGCCCGATCATTGCGTTCGACGTCTTTATGCCGTCGCCTTCTTGCAAGACAAGCGCCGATTTTTATTCCCATCTTGATTTCATGAGAGGTCAGGTCACGCAGATGATAACGTGTTAAGCTTTCCAGTTTCATTAGGGCTCATCCCTAGGGTCCAGACTCAATTAAGCCACCAGTAGACGGTTGAGATTAAGCAGACTG
>CAZVCG010000069.1:0-2901 GCA_964626265.1 uncultured Rhodospirillaceae bacterium
ACCGTCAACGCCAAGACCTGCGGCGACGATGCCCGTTTCGTCGCTCCCTTCATTGCTGCTCATGGCGGGGTCGATAGCCACCACGATGCGCGCAAGGTTCGGCGCGCGTTTCACGCGGTTCGCGTCGATAATTTCCCGGGTCCACAACGCGCCTTGCGTATCTTCCAACAATTCGGCGTCCAGTTCCTGCCGCCCGAGCCGCGTTCCTTCGTATCTTTTCCTGAAATGCCTCAATACCTGCGGCGCGAGATGCGCGGCATTCTCATAAGTGCTTCCGCGAGTCAATTTCACGTCGCCGCCTGCGCCTGACCGCGCGACCAAATCGCGTATAACCTCGGTGTTGCGCGGCGTTGTCGTCACCACGACGCGCGGATCGTCGCCGAGCCTCAACCCGAACCACATTTGGTCGAAAGCCTTGCGGTTTGGCCATGCGCCCAGCTCATCGCACCACGCGCGGTGATGCTGCGGCCCGCGCAAGCGTTCCGGCTCGTCGGCTGAATAGCATTTGATCCTGCTGCCGTTCGTCAATATCAACTCGCCCTCGCTGCGCCGCCATTGCTGCACGCACTTGGAAGGCAAAACGCTCATCAGCCCGCTCTCGCCTTCCACGCAAACGTTTCGCGCAGAGCCGAAGGTCGGCGCAATAACGGCAATCCGCGCGTCTTTATGGTTTAAAGCGTAATGCGCAATGTCTTCCGCGCCTGTGCGTGTTTTTCCCCACCCTCGCCCTGCCATCACGAGCCATACGCGCCATTCACCCGTTGGGGTTATCTGTTTCTTCCGGGCGGTGAACCTCCATTTCAATAAGCGGCATATCGCCGCCAATCTTAGCGCGGGTGACATCGTCAATGAGGTTTGTGGCTTCGTCGATAAGCGCCTGAATTTCATCATCGCGGTTTTGAACGTTGTCGCTGCACTGTAATACTGCCGCAAGGCGGCGGGTGTTGAACTCTGCTTGTTGCTTGGATCGCAAGTGCACTAAAATTGCTTTCGCCGCATTGAAACGCAGCTCTAGTTTTGCTTCCTCGTTGGCCATAATCGCGCGCAGAGCGAGTATCGTCTCCTGCTCGCAAGCCTCAGGCGGAATGTGTTTGGGCAACGGAAGTTTCTTTCTAAGACAATGGTCGATGGCCGCAGGAAGCGAATGCCGCCTTGCCCAGAAATTCTTTTCCACGTCGATTTTATGCTGGTTCTGGTTCCGGTTCTGATTGCCGCGCCATCCGGACGCAATGCGCCGTGGTATTGTCAATACCCCAAACCGGACTCAAAGTCAAGTACTATTTTCTTATGTTTTCCTTTTTTTCTTATGTTCAGACTCCGCTGGAACCCTCCTCTATTTTAAGGGGGTGTCATTCCGCACGAAGCGCGAGGCTGTAGCCGAGCGCAAAGATGCGGAATCCCGTTTGGCTTACGGACCATCAACAAACGGGATTCCGGGTTCCGCCGCTGTGCGGCGGCCCCGGAATGACAATTAACGTTTGCCAATTCCAAAACGAATCCTCCCCTTCCCCATTGATTAACCACATGTTAACCATAAGTTTCGAGACTCAATTGCATATGGTACGATTCGCGTCTGATAAGCTCTGCAAGCCTTCGGACCGCCCAACAAAGGACGTTTCATGGTCGATCGCATCAACAATTCCGCCATTTCTTCCCTGCTCCGCGCGCAAACGGTCGGGGCGGCGGCTGGCATAGCCGCGCTGAAAAGCAACCAGCAGGCGCAACAGGCGATCATCAACGCTCTCCAACAATCGGCCGACCAAGGCAAAGCCATGGTCGCGCAAAACATTAAAAACCCGCCCCCGACGAATACGTCCCTTCCCCGCGGCAGCCTCGTCGATATTCTCGCGTAATTTCTGGCGATCAAGGATATTCCATGCGCACGTTGACTGTTTTGCTTCTGGCGTTTTCATTGGCCGCCCCGAATTCGACATACGCGCAAACGGATTTTTTTTCCGCATTCCAGGGGCAAACTGACGGCGTCCCGGAACGTCCTCTCTGCCCCGAAGGCCAAAGAAGTTTTGAGACGGTACACGGCAAGTTTGTCTGCGTTCAGCTCATGCCTTTCGCAGGCTCGCCCTGTCCCCAGGGCATGGCCCTGCATGACGCCGACCAGGGCGAACCTCTTTGCGGCCCGAAAACGAAACCCGACGGAAAGAATAAGAAGGCCGCGAGCCTTTGGAATACCCTGCCCATGGACGGAACAACCCCCTTCAATCAGGAATGCCGTTACCGCATAAAGTTCAGCTCTCCCAATCATGACTCGTACGCTCCGTATTTCGAGTCTTCCGTTGGCGCTACTGTCTTATATGCCGATGGCGTCGGGCCGAGCGGCGATCTGATATTTTTCGGCTTCGACGGCAAGGTTTCCGGCGTTCGCCACAACCTGCGCCGCGATTGGAACACGCTGCCCGGCATGAACTATCTCAAAAACGCCGTCCTCGGCATTGAAGAGCAGTGTTAACGAACAAATATTTATATCGTCATGCCAGCCCAGCCTTCGCGAGGATATACTCCGGCTGGCATCCCATGTCTTTTTTTAATATAGCCATTTAACCTTTCATTGAGCCGAACTGCCGCAGCGAGGGGGACACAATAAAAAAGGCTCCGCCAATCATTTGGCTTTTGAACGGCCTTCTGTTGCCTTTTTTATTGTGTCCCCATTGCTTCTCGTCGCCTGCTTGTTGATTCAATAAAAAGATAAACGGCTATAAACGAAATGGGATCCCTGCCTTCGCAGGGATGACGGAATTTACTTCCTTTCATCTCTCTCTTCCATACCACCTCGCCAGTTTATCCAACCCCGCCGCCAATCCCTCCGCGCGCGATGGCGCGGGCATGATCTCGTAACACGCCACGGTGATGACAATGTCGCTGTGAATCTGGCCGATAGCGCGCACA